>CALIUM010000007.1 GCA_938048735.1 uncultured archaeon | reverse complement strand
AATAACTTTATCGTAAGAATTCAATCCTAGAACAAGTCTTGCCTGCTCTTTTGATATGCGTGAAAATTTTATTTCATAGAATGTGGCATTAGGAATTACTTGGATCTTATGTCTATAACGTGATATAATATTTAGTGTATCTCTTAATTTATCCGATAATATTATAATAATGCTTGAAAAACGTAAGATATGAGGCAAAAAAACGCTAGACAAAAATGCCCTCACATTTTCATGGCTAATTTGAAAATCACCATGGTGTGTATAAACAAGAGGCTTCTTTTTTAATAAACAATATAAAGTAGCAGCAACAGATGAGAAAATTGAATGGGCATTAACAACATCTAATTCATATTTCAAAGGGAAATATAAAAGTTTTATAGATATATTGGTATTTCCGATTTTTAAAATCTTACCAAGACTAATAATAGTGAGATTATTATATTGTTTAATTATGTTCCTATTCGAAGTTGAATTTGTAAATACGAATACATTGTTTCCTTTTTTAGCAAACTCATACGCAAGGCGATAAGTTACTTCTCCAACCCCACCTGCCGAGGCACCTAACGTTATAAAATAATCCGTGAAAATTCCTATCTTCATAATTTATAATTCTATAGATATAGAAAGTCTAAAAATTAAATAAGTAGGTATTCACAGTCTATAGAAAGGAACATGCTCAGATACTGCTTAGATGATCTCAATAATATTTATTTATGCAGTCCTAGTATAATTAGTGATGTAAATAAATTAAACATATTATCCTCTTAAGTCAGCACATATGTTTGTGATTTGAATATTTTTCTGTAATATTCTTATTCCTAACGCTTCTTTACAAGACAAAGCTACTACTACAGCTATTTCTTAAATAATTAATCTTACATATTCTTTTCATTTATTTTTCTAAAGGCCTGTAATTCATTTATTACCTCAAAATATACTCTTTCTATTCTCTCAGTGATCGTTTTCCAGCTATATTTTTCTACTATTAATTGTCTTGCGTTCTGTTCTAGTTTCCATCTGAGGTTTTTATCCTCTAGCAGTTGGGTGATCGCGTCCGCTAGGGCTTTCGGGTTCTTAGGGGGCACAAGGAGGCCATTCACTCCATGGGTGATGATATCGTTGATCCCGGGAACATCCGACCCTATTACGGCCTTGCCGCAGGCCATGGCCTCAAGCAATGCATAGGGCATGCCTTCTTTCAGTGAGGGCAAAACATACATGGAGGCCGAGCCGAACAAAGCTGGCATCTTGTTATGGGCTACGATCCCTTTAAAAACGATGTTCTTCTCAAGGCCATAATGGATTGCTATTCGGTGTATTTTTGAGAATAGTGGCCCGCCGCCCGCCATTACAAGTTTTACCTCGGGCCTCTCCTTTACAACGAGGTTAAGAGACTTAATCAGGTACTCTAGGCCCTTTTCTGGGACGAAGCGCCCGCCCCAAAAAATATAGTTATCCCGTGTTTCCCTGCGTGGTTTGAACTTCTCCGTGTCGACGCCGTTTGGGACGATCCTGATCTTTTCATATGGGCAGCCCAATCTCTGCACCTCAAGCGCATCGCTCTTGGTTAGGCATATCACCCTAGTTGCGTCACGGAAAGCCCTTCGCATGAGGGTTCTTATAAATGCGTATTGGGCGAGTTCTAGAATTTTGTTGCGCATCCCAATAACACCATGCACATGAAGAATGCTTGGAATCCGCATTCCATGGGCTATAACCGTCGACTGGAGGCTGGTCAAAAATGGGAGATTGTTTATGTGAATCAAATCCGGCTGAATTTGCCTTATCACATCTTTTAAACGGATAAAATAAGGAAACTCTTCAATTAATCTTGGAATCGAAATATTTATGGAATATATGGAATAAAAATCCATGTTGACATCGGAAGAAAGTATCTTATCTTTATTATAACATGCTATTTTAATGTTATAACCTCTTTTAGCTAGTTGTGCGGGCAATGTGTTGGAAATAAGTTCTACGATGCTAATGTATGGAAATATAAAAAGGACTTTCAAAGGTCACTATAAAATACCGCTATGAAAAGGGCATCTTTTAGCATTTGGCTTTGGCATAAAGATATAGCTCTGAACTAAAAGAAAGGAAAGGTGGAACAAAATAACGATAAACTTTGTATCCATGCCTTTGAAGAAAGCTCTCAATCATCACATTCTCATCTTCTAAATGATAAGCTGCTATAATTAGGTCAGGGTTATATTTTTTAAGTGTTTTTAAGCTACCCTTTAAACATTTTAGTTCATCACCTTCTATGTCGATTTTGATTAAATCTATACTTTCAGGCTTAATTTCCTCTACAACACTGTCAATCGATCTCATTTCGATTGGATATACGGTCGCCATATCAGTTGTTCTAGTTCTACCAAAGCCATATCTGGTTTGATCTAAGTAAGTTTTCCCATCTTTCTCCCCTATAGCCATCTGCAGCATGATGACTTTATCCTGCAGATAGTTTTGTAAAATGTTCATGCGTAAAAACTTAAAATTTATAGGATGAGGTTCTATTGCAATGACTTTTTTTTCACTCTTCTAGCAATTTTTATGGTAAAGAAACCCATGTGTGCGCCTATATCAAAAACTAAGTCATTTTTGGAAGGATTATAAGGATAATAAACATCTCTAAGCCAAATATCATCAAAGAATGGATCTTCATTAAATGGAAAGACAATTTTATAACCTTCAAATAAGGCAATTCTAAGATTGCCTCTTAAAAATCCATGGGGAAGACCTCTCAAAAAGTAAAAAGCATCTAAAACTGGCTTTTTATTTCTAAACAAACGGTAGAGAGACATGATTGGTAATAATGGAGGGTAAGTTAGAAGACGATGAAATAGTATTCTAGGAGAAAGCTTCATAAACTTTAACAAGCCGTTCCGCTGAGATATCCCAGTTATATTTATTTTTAACAGCTTCTAAGGCATTGTAAGACATTTTGATCCTTAAATCCTCATCGTCAATTAACTTGCTTATGGCTGAGGCGAAATCTACTGGGTCGTCATCTGTCAGAAGACCTATCTCTTCTTCTTCAATTATCCTTGACCAACCGCCAATGTCATTAGCAATAACTGGTAGACCTAGGGACATATAGTTGAATAACTTCACGGGGATCCCCATTCTCCTAGCAACATCATATGAAGATGGTAAAACCCCTATATGGCAGCTGGAAAGAAAACTGTTGAGGGTCTCATAATCTCTAAACCAAAAGAAGTTTGGATTAACTCTATGCTTTTTTGCAATCTTCTTAATCTCCTTAAGTGCTTCACCTTTATTTGTTATATAAAAATGAACATTGCTTAACCCTTTAACAAAGGTCATACTCTTCACGAATAAATCAACATGTTCTCTATATGTTACTAAACCTGCGTAAGCAACTTTAAATGGCTTAGCTCGCCTCTTAATCCTAGATTCATCGGTTAAAATTCTACCTCCAGGGGGGATAACCGTAACAAGGTCTATTGGTAAATTATAATTATCTATAACATAATCCCTCATTAACTCACTAACAACAATAATATGATCCGAATCTTTTAGGAGTTCTTGTGTTCTTGATTGTAGTTTTGAGAAAACTTTGCTCTTCCTCTCAATAACCCTCGCTGCTACTAATTCCTCTGCAGATATGTTATGTAGGTCAACGAGAAGGGGGAGTCCTGTGGCTTTTTTCAATAATATGCCAGCTGAAGCTGCCACATCCTGCTCAGTTTGGATCAAATCAATTTTCTTCTTAAGCAAGAAATCCATAATCTTACGCAGAAAACTCTTCATAAGATAACCATTTCCAAGAGTTCCCCCTGAAAACAATACTGAAAAAATTTTATTATAATAAAAATATCTCAACATCTTATATGGGGCATTAAAATTGCTTAAAATATTGTTGAGAGGAATAACATGAATTTTTTTCGAAATATCAAATGATCTTTCAAAAGGTGCCAAAATAAATACTTCAATTCCAAACTTCTCCAAGCTCAAAGAGAGCTCCCTCACTCTCACAACAGAACCCATAGATTCAGAAAAAGGATGCAAAAAAATTATAGCAACTCTCATGAGAACATTATCACTCAGAAAAATATGTAATTTTCTGCCTATTAATTTTCCGACCCAGCCTTGAAATTGCGTAAAGAGTGATGCCTTGAGAATAGAAGAAATAATCCTATAAGGGTGAAGGATATGGTGGTAATGAGTGGAGTTAAATGATATTGTATTCTTTAATGCTTTCCTTCAAAGGCCCTTGCATGGTGGGTGAGATGTTAAATCCGCTAATCTTTAGGATTCTAGGGAAGTAGACAACATGGTATCCGTCTGATTCAACCTCGAATGGGAAATCTTTAAGATCTCTTCTCTTATCTAATGCGCTTGTAGTGTACACGGTGACCTCATGTCTTTTAGCGAGCTCTTTGGAGATTAAACGCACAACACTCACTGGTCCACCAAATGGAGCTGAGAAAACAGGTATCACTTGGAGAATTCTCATGTTTCATCATTAGGTTTTGATGCCCTTGACATGTAAGCAGTCTGGGATGAATGGTATGCCTTTATATCCCTTGATCACTCTTTTAACATTCTTAATTCCACAGGATTTTAAGAGCTGCTTTAGTAGGCCGTAGGAGAAGCCGCATCTGTGTTGATTAAAGACATAATCTTGTGTTCCGTATATGTTCCTCACATTCTGCCATGAGGGGTTTAGGAAGAATAGGAGGGCTCTGGCGCGGAGGTCGGGGCAGCGAATCTCGATCACCCCCCCTCTCTTCAAGACCCTTACCCACTCAACCAGGACATCTCTAACCTCCCGATGGCTGAAGTGTTCAATTAGATGGCTGGAGTAAACATGGTCGAAAGACCCATCCTTAAAGGGCAGCATACGAGCATCCGAAACAATATCAACTGAGCCAGTTATTCTCAAGTCAACCCCAACATCACCCTTCTTGTCTTCGCCACAACCAATATCAAGCATCATGATATTATGTGAACCTCTTACTTGGAGAACCTCTCATATTTGTTATCTCTAGGGATAGCATAAACATATGTTTCTTTTGATTTTTGGAGTGCCAGCGGTACTTGATAAATGAAACACCTGAAACCCAGACCTAACAAGTATTTTACAATCTTTTCTGACTTGTGGGGATAGTGATAAGCTGCAATTATCAGTTTTGGCTTAAAGCGAGTTATGGTAGATCTTGCACCCTCTAAAACTTGCATTTCACACCCTTCCACATCTATCTTAATCACATCTAGAGGTTCTCTTAACTCTGCTAAGACATCTAGCGGTTTCATTCCAACTTTGTATCATGTATTGCTCTTTGTAGTTCTTGTCCTGCCATAGCCATACCCTCTTTCCAAAAAGACCCAACATTCTCTATCCCCTAAAGCATAGTTTAAAGCATAAACATTTACTTGCTCTCTCTTATCACGCTCATTAGGACCCATAGGATGACTGCTGTGGTCAGCAGTGTTAATCCGACTATGGTTCCGCCCAAGGCTATCAGGGCTATGTTCGTGCTTATTGTTCTGGTCTCGGAGAAGATCCTCAGGGTCCAGAGCCAGAAGGCCAGGGCTATTATCAAAGCTATAGATCCGGGGGCTCCATAGAAGAGTAATGGGTGTCTGATGGAGATGAACTTTAGTGTGCTCAGGAGGACATCCAAGCCGTGATAGATGGGGTTGATCTTAGAGCCCCTCCCCCTATAATCAACCCTGACCGGGATCTCTATGACCCTCAGACCAGCCTCCCTGGCCTTGACCAGTATCTCGGTGCTGGCGCCCATCCCCTGCTCGACGGGGCTGAGGAGCCCAATGGCCCTTTTACCATAGGCCCTAAAGCCGGACTGGGCATCGGTCAGGCCTGGATAGGACCCCCTCCTTGTGAGGCTGGTTATCACCCCAATCCCTAGCCTACGGTAGCTGGGAACACTGTTCCCATCGCTTAGAAACCTTGAGCCAATAGCGACATCAGCCTCCCCATCCAGGATAGGCCTAACAACAATGGGGATCTCATCAGCATCATGCTGCCCATCAGCATCCAAAGTAACCAGGATATCGGCGTTAAGCTCCCTCGCCAGCCTGAAGAGGCTCCTGAGGGCCGCCCCATAGCCCAGGTTCCTACCATGCTTGATCACCTCAGCCCCAAGCCTTCCCGCAATCTCTCCAGTCAGGTCGTTGGAGCCATCATCGCAGACAACAACCCTGTCCACATATTTCATAGCCTGCAGGACAACCTTGGCAATAGTCCTCTCCTCGTTATAGGCTGGGATGCAGGCAACTATGAAGGGTTTTTCGTCCATACAGCTAGCTCATGAGTTTATAGAGCATCAGCGCTCCAAGTAGAATTCGTCCAACCGTTCATCATATACAAGCCTGAATCTTCGCAGTACATCCCTACCTAAGAGAGAAGGCATGACCATGATCAGCCTTCTCGACTCCGCATCGAGCTTTACAAGATCATGGCTGCCTACAAGGAGCCCCAGCCTCTCCTCAAGTACGGAGCCATCCGTGGTTCTAAACACCAGGGCCGCATCCTCGACTACATAGGTGTTGATCAGACCACCGATCCCACCAACATCCCTCTCAGCCCTCTTGAGCCTACCAACATCAAGTCTAAGGTATCTCAAGTCTTTGTCAAGAATGATGGAGGCTGAGGCCCCCGTATCGATGTGAAAATCTACAAGTCTGCTTATGTTGAGACCCTTAGAGAGCACCACCGCCTTAATGAAGGGGCTGGCGGATCAAACCTTCTCTTTAGGAAGCCTTTAATCATCATAGTATGAGTTGGATCTTATCCCTAGATACATACCTTGCGGAGACCCTTTCCAGAGGAAGGAGAGCTTCAATCCTCTTGGTAAACCTCTCCAGTTCATAATCCGAATCGATAACCCTCTGATCAGAGATTGCTATAAATCTATTATTAAACTCTTCAACCAAGGCGCTGTAATTCTCTTCGAACCTCTTCCGATTCCTCTCATGAAGATCAAAGAGAATGAGATATTCACTCATCTATATCCACAAGAAGTGAAGATGTGAACTGGACATTTCCCCCTTACCTCGCAAACCTCAATCTCTAACCCTTCTCCCTGCCCCCGACCATGCTTATGCTCTCACCTAGGACCTCGGAGACATATTCCTTCACCGACATGTATATGAGGCCTGGAACCTCCTCAAAGGCTTTGTCGGAACTCACCAAGGTGGCATTCAAGAATAGGGCTGTGGCGGCGTGAAAGCTATCGAAAAAGGTGAGCCTCCCCTTGATGTGGATGTCAGCAGCTTTGGCTGCGATCTGAGGGGTTACAGGCACAAATGTCATGTTTTGGAGGCACCCCAGCAGACCAACCTTCGAAGCTAGGGATTCAAACACGCCCAAGGCCTTCAAGACTGAGAGAACCTCTATGAGGGAGGCTGAGGAGCAATAGAGCTTCCTCGACTTTGCCAGGACAAGCCTAGCCAGGTCCTTCAAAGGATCCTCACGCTTCATAACCGCATATATGATGTCGGTTTCAACGAGATAGGTCAAGCTTAGCCCCACCCAGCCAACTTCCGAAATACTTATAATTTTCCGAAATTAATTTTTTCGGATGAACCGCATTGTCAGACATACTCGTTGAGAGGAAGAATGTTGGATCTAAGGGCGAGGTCCTGCCATCCAAGAGGCTTCGAGAAAGGGTCGGCTTGAAGCCCGGAGATCCCATCGAGATAAGGGCTGAGGGGGGCGCCATTATCGTGAGGCCTGCACCGGATCCTCTAGAGGGGCTCAACGGAGTCCTGGATACAACTCTCACCATTGGGGAGCTGAAGAGGCTCGCGGAGGGCCGGATGGTCGAGGAGGCGGTTGAAAAGATCCTCAAAACTAGCAGGTTCCCCTAATCCACCAAAAACTAGAAGTGGGCCCAACTAAGCTTTGCGAAGGCGACTTCACATATTATCTTCATATTTTATTATCACATCGTTTGCCGTATTTAAGAATCACTCCTCATTTTCAAACTTTTATTCGAATATAACTTACATCCACAAACATACATGCAATCATAATCTCAACAAGTATATCATTAACACTTAAGAACCGCTCCATATCATCATTTCTGCTAAAACCTTATGCATGCTTCTATCTTCTCCCTGTTCTCCCTGATCCATTCGTAGGTCTTCCTCAATCCCGTCTTCATGTCGGTTCTAGGCTCGTACCCCAAAAGCCTCTTGGCCTTCTCTATTGAGGCCCTCCGCCTCACAGCCCTATCCCAGCCTCTTCTGGGTTTGAAGATTATTCCAGCCTCGTTTCCGGTGAGTTCGTTGATCCAGTTGGCCAGATCAATGATCCTGGTCTCGGTCTCTGAGGCCAGGTTGATCGCTTCACCGACAGCCTCCTCGACGATCCCCATCCTGAGGGTTCCATCGACGATATCCTCTACATAGGTGAAGTCCCTGGTCTCCTCACCAGTCCCGGTTATGGGTAGGGGCTGGCGATGCATGGCCCACCAGATGAAGTTCGGGATGACGTTCCTGTATCTGCCTGGGACCTCGCCTGGGCCGTAGACGTTGAAGTACCTCGCAACAGCCACAGGCAGCCCGTAATGGCTGTGGAAGTAGTTGCAGTAGAGCTCGCCTAGAAGCTTATGGATCTGGTATGGGGTGTCCAGGTGGAGGGAGATGAGGTCCTCCCTCAGGGGTAGGGGTGCCTGGCTTCCGTAGACGGAGCATCCGGAGGAGGCGAAGACAAACCTCTCCACACCGACTAGATTCGCGTATTCCAGGGTCTTCAAGGTCCCTAGACCATTGACCAATAGGTCGGTCTCGGGGTGATCCACACTGTTCTGGTTCGCGAAGTGGACGGCCAGATGAAAAACATAATGAGGCTTAAAACTAAAAGCCCTCTTCATCTTCTCATCATCCAGAACACTTCCATGAATAAACTGCACCCTGGGATCATTATGCAAATTCCACTCAAAAGAAGCTGAAAGATCATCCAAAACAACAATCCGCTCAGGCTCCGCCCTAAGAAGAACACTGATCAGATTACTTCCAATACAGCCACAACCACCAGTAACCAATATCCGCTTCCCTTCATAATAACCTAATAAAGATCCCATACCAATCCCTAAGTTTTCTCTTTTACTGTATTTTCATTAAATAACTTTCTGATAAAGCCTCGTCCGCCAGCAACCATTTTCAGTTTTGCACACGCTGGAAAACCACTGCATCCTCATTTTCTCTGAATTCTATATGAAACTTATTGAAAACATCCAACCTTCCGAGAATGAACGGCACATCTTCCCGTAGAGACCATCCAATTCTCACATCAAGAATTACATCATTTATCCTCACAGAGGTCGACTTCAGAATAACTGGAATTCCTCCGCCGACACCATATACTTCATGCATCTTCTCTTCGATTTTAAGTCCTAACATCAACCCAAATTTATATGGAATCAACGTGAAATCTGCTCCTGAATCAATGTACATAAAACATGGAAGCCACTCACCCATCTCAGTTTTAAGATAAACTTTCGCGACAGGTCTTTTTATAACACCGAATATCTTCGACTTTTCAGCTCTATACTTAAACGTTATAGTATGAGTGTCTCTTCTCTAGGAACCTTCCATAAAACAACCTCTTTCTTAGGATACTTCTCCTTAGCTTTTACGTAGATTTTCTCCGGTTCCTCTCCAGATTCAACAACTCGACCATCAACAATAGCGATGTAAAGTCCTCTAAACTTCTCCAAATCCGCCCTTAGAAACCACTCATAATTAACATCTCTCAATCAAACCAACCCCAACGAGACATATAAACTCAGAATTATTTAAAGCATTTCAAAATAAACCTTCTTTCCACTCCTGAGAAGCTGACAAATAATCTATAATGACAATGATTTCTGGCTCATCGCTCAACAGTGCCTTAGCTAGGTTGCTGCCTATGCATCCAGCCCCGCCAGTGATCAGTAGTCTCTTGTCGCTGTAATGTTTCAGAACATCCCTTGAATCTGTTTCATTCAAATCCGTAGACCTTCTTGAACCAATCCACCGTTTTTGGGATTCCATCCTCAGGCTTGACAGTTATCCTGAAGCCTAAGTCCCTCTTAGCTTTAGCCGAGTCAGGCGTCTTAACCCTGGTTGTGAAGGGCTCAGCCTCCTCATAGGTTACTTCGGAATCTCCCTTCCCGAGGGCCCTGAGGATGAGGTCTGAGATGTACTTTATCTCGTACTGCTCATCTCCTCCCAGGTTGTATACCTCCCCAGGCTTGAAGTTCCCGATTATGTTGGCTAAGGCCCTGCATATGTCGTCTATATACTCAAGCGATCTCTTATGCCCAAGATATACGGTATAGGGCTCATCCCTCAATGCCTTGTAGATGAACCTTGGCACGAATCCACGGTATGGAGTGTAATGCTCCCCGGGTCCATATACGTTGAAGAGCCTCACCCTAACTGTCTCGGTTCCGAACATCTTAGAGGAGTTCATTATCTGCAGCTCGTTAACCCACTTGGAGATGGCGTAGTCGTTCATCTGCCTGATGGGAACTCGGTCCATCACATCCTCGCTCATCACGCCATCGTAGTCTCCGTAAACCTCGGCGCTGCTGAAGAAGATCATCCTGAAACGCCTCCTCTCCTGCATGCGGATGATGTTCTTCGTCCCCACAGCATTCGTCAACCATAGGTTCTCGTAGTAGTCTTCGCCGTTCCACCTGCCATACTCCGCAGCGGCGTGATAAACATACTCGAAGTCTTTGGATTCGAAGAGCCTCTCAACCTGCCTATAGACGCTGACATCACACCTCAAGGATTTGGGGTCCTCTGAATGCCTCAGGTCGCAGAGCCAGACATCGTGGCCCCTCCCCCTGAGCTCCCTGACTAGGTTCGATCCAATAAATCCAAGCCCACCCGTAACCAGGATCCTAGATAAGCCGCCTCACCTCCTTGAACCCATCCTTTCTTCTATGACCCCTATTATCCTCTCGGCAGCCCTCCCGTCTCCGAAGGGGTTTGGCCAGAACCTGTCAGCATCAAACATCAACCTAGCCTTCTCCAGTATGCTCTCCGGCTCTGCCCCCGCAAGGATGTTGGCCCCAACCTCTAGAGTCTCAGGCCTCTCGGTGTTATATCTCAGGGTGACACATGGAACCCTCAGTATGCAGGCCTCCTCCTGGACCCCACCGGAGTCCGTGAATATGAGCCTGGCCCTGCTCTCCAGCCTCAGGAAGCTTAGGTAATCCGTAGGCTCTATGAGGGTTATGCCCTCCGCATCAAAGCCGTATTCCTTCAGCCTCTTCTCCGCCCTGGGATGTATCGGATAGACTAATGGGATATTGAAGTGATTTTGGACTAGCCTCAAACCCTCTATTATTCCCTTGAACCTCGCCCTGCTGTCCACATTCTCCTGCCTATGAATCGTGGCGAGGAGGTATTCACCCCCCTTCAACCCCAGATCATCCAATATATCGTCGCAATCCTCCGCGAGTAGGAGGTTCTGGTAAACAGCGTCGACTATCGTATTCCCAGTCACAAAGATCCTCTCATAACCTATTCCCTCCCCGAGAAGGTTCTCTTTGGCCTTCTCCGTGGGGGCGAAGAGGTAGTCTGAGGTGTGGTCTGCTATTATCCTGTTTATCTCCTCCGGCATCCTCCTATCATGGCTCCTCAATCCCGCCTCGACATGCCCAACGGGTATCATGAGTTTAACAGCTGCGAGCACCCCTGCCAATACGGAGTTTGTGTCACCCTCAACAAGAACGACATCCGGCCTCTCCTCCAAGAGCACCTCCTCCACCCCCATCAGCATCCTCCCCGTCTCCTCGGCGTGCGTCCCAGAGCCTACATTTAGATTATACCTCGGCTCCGGGAGCTTCAGCTGCTCGAAGAACACCCTGTTCATGTTGCTTGTGTAGTGTTGCCCCGTGTGCAGTATGAAGAAATCCATGTTCTTTTTCTCCATCTCTCTTATTATTGGAGCCATCTTTATTATCTCTGGTCTAGTTCCTAAAACTATTGCAACCTTCACTTTATTTTATCCTCTTCACCCTGAATATCACTGTGCCACCCTCAGTATAGGGTTTCCATGGATCCACACATTGCAGGTAAGCATGATCTCTATCCTCCGGCTTTGTCAATCCAAGCTTCACTGGGTCAGCGCCTTCATCCAACGCGACAGCATAATGCAATATCACCGACAACGCGTGAATACACAACGCATCCGTCCTCTCCAACAATATTCTAGGCCCCTCAATAACCACCCTATCCCCAAACCTATGCACAGGGCAGAACCCCCTCACCTCCACAACCTCTATCTCAAGCAGGGCTGTCTCACCTCTGAGACTCTAATTAGGGTGCAGGGAATCATCATCGTAATGCTCCTGAAGAGGTCAAGTCTATCTCCCGTGTTTAACGGGGATGGTTCAAGCCCTGTGCAGGCGCCTCAGAAACTTCATGAAGCCCCTTGTCAGGAGGGATGCAACCAGTATAGCGGAGACGATTAGGCTCTCCCCTGTGAAGATGGGTGCATCCAGGCTTTGGAGGAGCTGGAACTCGGTGGGCTTGGTCAGTATCTGGATGCTCGATTGGAGGTTTAGGGAGCCTCCTATATAGGCTGTCAACCCAATCTTAACCCATAGGGAGTAGCCGTATAGGGGCCAGAGGATAGGTGTATAGCCATTGAAGAGGTCTAGGATCGGGTGGGAGGAGACTGAGAGCAGCCCCAGAAGGGCCGTGCTGAGATGCCCACGCCCAAGCCTGTGGGCGAGCAGGAGGAACGGGGTCGCAGAGGTGAACACCACTATTAGGGAGTGGGAGATGGACCTGTGGACCAGGAATAAGGCATCAAGGTCAGGCATAAGGGCTAGAAGAGAGATGGGTAGAGCCCTCTTAAGCTCAACCCCGGCCAGCGTCAAGGCGAATAATGGAACCGCGAAGTGGATGACAGGCTCCAACTCATCTCGACTCCTTCACCCTTTTCACAGCGAGCACAGATGCTGAGAAAGCCATCAGGATATCGAAGGGGCGATTCTTCCGATGATCACCCAGTTCCAATTATTATAAACACTATTCGGAGCCGGCTCCAGCTTGATACAACATATTCCAAAAATTCTACTTCCCAGCGGTTAAGGACCCCTTAAGGGCCTCAACGGCCGTAGCCAGCCTATCCACAGCCTTAGCCAGCTGCTCCCGTGTCTCCTTGGACTCCTTCACAAGGGTCTCCAATATAACCGTAAGCTTCTCTGAGATCTCACCATACTTCTCAAATAGGAGTTTAAAGCTCTCATCAGTCCTTCCAGAAAAATCCTTAAACTCCTCTCTATAATCTCTGAACTCCTGCCTAAAATCCCTGAATTCTTGCCTATAATCCCTAAACTCTTGCCTAAAATCCCTGAATTCCTGCCTAAAATCCTTGAACTCCTCTCTATAGTTCTTGAACTCCTTCCAGTAGTCTAGAAATATTGACTGCATGGCTCCAAAGCCTTCCTGCAGCTCCTCGGCAGGTTCGCCGTATAAGACTCTGAACTCTTTTATCTCCGGGCTGGGCTCAACCCTCTCCTCATAAATTTCTCGAATAACAGCGGGGGGAGGGGGGTTCTTCAAGGCCTCTATGAACCCCTTGATGGATTCCTCCACACCCTGCACTAGAACCTCCACGGATCCCTCAGGCAGATTTTTAACATAACCCTTCAACCCGAGTTCCTGGGCCAGGTCTAAGGCATACCTTCTGTAGCCAACCCTCTGAACCCTTCCCTTGACGGTCAACTTGAGGGCTGAGAGCTCCAAAGATTTCAGCCCTCTCCCCCTTTCTCAGCCTCGGCCTCTTTAGCCTCCTCTGCTCCCTCAGTCTCCTCCTGAAGCCCCTCGAGCTCCTTCTCCAGCTCCTCTATGGGCTTTGGGGGAGGAGTTGTAGCTAGGGTGTATCCTATCCAAGCCACTATGGCCAGGAGGGCAGCCACAGCGGCGAAGGCTGACACCTGTATGACCAGTACAGTCCAGGGGGAGAGGAATACTAGCCAGAAGTATATGCAGATCCCCAGGATGCTCCCAACAAGTATACCTGCGCCGATAACTCTGTCGTCCATCAGAGCCCCCACCCCGAAGGAGCGTTAAGTTTTAGGATGGTGAGGTATCGGATAAAGCCATCATCCAAAGCCCAGGAGATAGCCTCCTTATAACCCCAACTCACGGCGAAATAGGCTATTCTAACGGACCTCGAGATTGCATAGGCTAGGCTCATAGCCAGCCCACCATCAAGGGCATCCCTAATCTTCTTAACGATCTCCACGATAATCTTGGCAAGGTCTGGGCTCTTCACGCGCTTCACGACCATCGGGGTGAGCATCATTATCCCCCTCTCCTCCGCGGTTAAGGCCTTGAACCAGACCCCAGCCCTCATAGCCCTACGCCTCCAACGGACAAGGAAACCAGATGTAAGCATAGTCATTTAAAAATGATTTTTAAATTATGTCCTTATAAGTTTTTAGGTTTAAGCTCCATCATGTTTGATAATCAAAGCGATGAAGAATGGATTGTGCAAAGATTCAATCTAAATTGAAACTTTTTATTAATCTTCACCCTTTATTAAATGATTAACTCTATGTAAGGAATGGCAAGCTCCTACTAGCTCATCTCCAGCCCATCCCTCAGCCATATAACAACCTATATCGCCTCGCCCCATCGGAATCTAACTCGATCCTTCGCCGCCTCTAAGGAGGAGTTGCAGCCCCTCCTTAAGGCTAACCCTGGGCGTGAATCCGAGCCGCTCCCTAGCCCTTCTGATGTCGCCGTAGCTGTGTCTGGGCTCTCCAGCCCTGGCCTCAAGGTATACGAGCCTGGGCTCCTGTATCCCGAACAGCTCGCACATGATGTTTGTGAGCCTGTTTATGGATGTCGGGATCCCCGTGGCTATGTTAAATGTCTCTCCTGAGGTGTCATCTCTGTTCAATGTGAGCATCATCGCCCATACGGCGTCGCTCACATGGATGAAGTCCCTCGTCTGCTCCCCATCCCCATATATGATTAGGGGCTCCCCCATCCTTAGTCGCCGTAGGAAGGTTGATATAACTCCCCCATACCTGTCAGCCCTCATCCTAGGCCCGTAGACATTGAAGAGCCTCAGAACTGTTGTCCTCAGACCATAGGATTCCTGGAACTCCCTGCAGAGCCTCTCAGCCTCGAGCTTGCTCTCCGCATATGGGGATGCTGGCCTCTTTGGGTGATCCTCATCTATGGGCAGGTATTCGGGCTCCCCATATACGGCGCATGTAGAGATGTAGATAACCCTCTCAGCCGTCCCCCTCAGGCACCCCTCAAGAAGGCTTCTAGTGCCCTCCACATTCACGCGATATGTCTCACCTGGATGCTCAACTGAATAGGGGACGCTGGTCACCGCTGCTAGGTGGAGGACAACCCCAACCCCGTCGAGGGCCTCCCTCACAGCGGAAGCCTCCCTGATGTCGCCCCTTACAATGCGGAGATCTCCACCGTCAAGTTGGCCCTTCAAATTCTCCAACCTGCCCGTCGAGAAGTCATCCAAGATGGTTACCTCCCACCCACCCCTCAGAAGCCCATCGACGAGGTGGCTCCCTATGAAGCCAGCCCCTCCGGTAACGAGAACCCTAGAAGAAGCCAGATCCATCCACCAACAAAAGAATTGTCATAGGTACTCAAATAATCTATCCCATTTCAAGATCCTCCTCCACTCGAACTCAAATCATTTTCTGCTCAAGGGTTAAGATCGTCTTCACCTGTCTTCCATCCACATAGTCTCCCCAATATCCTGTTTAATTTCTACTGCAATGACATAGAAGCTTGCATAGATGAGATCCCACTCTCCAGAAACCATGAGCTGATAACCCAGATTCCCCCATGCCAGTGCATCTGAATCATGGAGGTTGGGGCCAGCCCATGAACCTGAAATATCGTAAAACTTATATATCTATTGAATTAACAATCTGTTGAGATGAAGAGGTTAGAGTATTTAATACTGTTTTCAACTCTATCAATTCTTGTCACCACTGGTATATTCCTCACGGCCTATGCACAACCCTCACCTAGGGATGAGTACGCCGTCGGTGGGGAGATAATCCCCGTCAACCCCTCACCATTCCTCCTGAGCCCGGCCCTCCTAACAGCCGTGATAATAGTGGCCCTCTTCATAGCCGCATCCATTTTCGTGAAGGATTTCCCCGTGAAGATAATCATAGAAACCAGATGAGAGCCAAAAGAATTACAAGATATCTTCAACCTCTATTCAGATAGAATCATATAGAAAACTGGAGGATATCTCCATCCGCCCAGTCGTATTAAGTGGCCTGGGTTGTTGGGCTCTTTATGTTAAATCCGATGGGGAGGGGACCATCATCTTAGGTCAATGAGCCTCTCAGAGGTTTTATGGGGAGGGGATCCCTGGAACCTTCGGGAATGGGACTGCGTCCCAGATGCATCTCAGGCCGCACATGTAGCGTGTCAGTCTCTCAACCCCTATCCCGAAGCCAGCCGATGGGGGAACCCCCTCCCTAAGCATCTCTATATACCATCCATAATCCCTCGGGTCTTCGCCCCTCATCTTCATCCTCTCCAGGACCCTGTCGGCCTGATACTCCCTCTCCCCTCCAGAGACCCCCTCCCCAAACCCCTCTGGGTATATGAGGTCGAAGTCCCTCAGGATCCCAGGCCTCTCAGGGTCCTCCCTGTCGTAGAACCCCCTGGCCGTCATGGGATAATCATATATCCAGAAGGGGGAGTCGAACATGCTTGAGATAGCCTCCTCCGCATCCCAGGGTATCTCCCCCCCATACTCTACACCGAAACCCTCTGACCGTAAGATCTCCAAGACCTCCCCATAGCTGATCCTCTCGAAGGGGGTACTTGGAACCCTAAGCTTCCTTCCCAGGGCCTCCAGCTCCCAGGAGCAGGCCCTGGAGACCCTCTCCAAGACATAGACGACCATCCTCTCGCAGAGATTCATGGCGTCATGATAGGTCGCATGGGCCATCTCCACATCCACCTGGCGGAACTCCGCTAGGTGCCTCCCAGTCCTCACCGACTCCTCGGGCTCGAGGCGTATATTCGGGGAGAGGGCGAAGACCCTATCAACGCTGAGCAGGGCCATCTGCTTGTATAGTATCATGCTGCTCATCACCTTGAACCTGTGGCCGTAGTAGTCTATGGAGGCCTGCTTTGCCCCCCTGATCCCCGGGTCGGTGGCGGGTCCGATGATGGGGGCCAGGATCTCCAGGAACCCCTCACCCCTAAGGAAGTCCCTCAGGGCCGAGAGGACCTCATCCTGAACCCTAAGGATAAGCCTCATCTCAGGCCTTCTAATATACCTGTAGCGGTCCACCACCCCGCACGCTAGTTCCCTGATCTCCCTCTCCTCTAGTACCACAAGAGGTTGACCACGCCCCCCTTGGATATAAATTTTTTCCATAAATCTTCATAAAAAATACGAATAAAAACATAAATATCTGAGAATTTTAGTAATTTTTTCGATGGCCATGGAGCTCAATGAGAAGGACCTGGAGATACTGAGGCTCCTCCAGAGAGATGCGAAGATGAGCGTGAAGGAGATCGGGGAGAGGCTGGAGAGCCCCGTGACAACAGTATACTCGAGGATCAAGAGGCTTGAGGAGCTGGGGGTCATAAAGGGCTACACGGCCCTCCTCGACGCCTCCAAGCTGGGGAGGGGGACGACAGCCTTCATCCTAGCATCCTTCACCTACAGGACCCCGGGGATAGAGAGACCCCTAGACCAGCGCCAGATAGCCAGGGAGGTTGCCCGGTTCCCGGAGGTACAGGAGGTCCACATCATAACCGGGGACTGGGACATCCTGATAAAGGTGAAGGATCGGGACGTCGCCTCCATAGGAAGGTTCGTGATAGACAAGCTTAGGATGATAGAGGGGATAGAGAAGACCCTGACATGCATGGTCTTCGACACATTGAAGGAGACCCCAAACATCCAGATCGCAGAAGCTTATAAAGAGGGGGGAAGAAAAACCCATTAATTGATCAGCCCAGCGATATTATACCACTAGGGATGGACTGGCCAGGCTGGACCTAACCTTCTAGGGCCTGAGGTCAATAGGCATGAATGTGGCAGAGGCGGCCTCAGAGCGGGGTTGTGGATCTGGCTGCAGCGGATTCAACCCCATGGTGGTGGTTGAGGGGTGGCTCGCCACTCTCTCAGGTGAGGCAGGCCTAGAGCATGAGATACTGGAGAAGGAACTCCTGATAGGGAGCTTGTGAAGCTGGTGGAGGAGATGGGGAAGGTCATAGAGGCTTGGAGGCTCAGCCACCGGAGCATGATATGAACATCGAGATCAGAGATCAAGAAACAGGGCATACCCTTCAGTTGAATGGGATATGAGGCTGTCTTAGCTTCCAGTTCAGCTTGGATTGGTCTACCCCGCCTTGGATCGGCAGGCCCTTGAAATTGCTATTAGGATGTGTGGGAGCACTATGGGCGTGAAGACCTTCGCATACCTCAGCCTCGAGGCCTCTGCCACATAGCTGGCCTCACCTCCGCCCTCTAAGTATCCATCTATGAAGGATTCGGAGACCTTGACCACTCTCGCAGCCGGGTCCAGAGGGTCGGCGTAGTGGCCTGAGAAGTATATGAACTCTGCGAGGTCCCAGGCCCTCTCATTACTTCTCTCCCCCTGCTCGAGGTCTACTATGGTCGGGCCATCCTCCGCTGAGATGATGTTCTCGGGCTTGCAGTCCCCTAGGGTGGCGCCTATCCCGTGGACCGCCGCGACAAGACCGCCAGCTCTGCGTATCAGTTCAAGCTCTCTCTCCCCCCCTACCCCTTTGACCACCATCCTCACGATCTCCGCCAGGTTCTCCCCCTCTATATACTCTCGGAGTATCAGCTGGTCTTCGAAGCTCGCCTGTAGGATCATTGGGGCTGGGATTCCCTCCCTCCTCAGGAGGCTTGACATGGCGCACTCCCTCTCCATCCTCGTCCTGCCCAGGACGGAGAAGTTCCTCGTCCCGATTGTCCAGAGGACTATCGGAGCCCACTTCATACCCGTCCAGGAGGTGTAACGCTTCATTATCACCCTTCGATCCACACCGCCCGCCATGTAGGTGAGCAGGTAAACCTCGTTGAGGAAGCTGCCATACCTCCGGATCCTCAGCTCCTCCACCTCAGATCCCTCAAGGGTGGATAGCATTGAGGGGAGATCCAGTGCCCTTGATAGGGGTGTTAAACCCCTAGCCGTGGTATAATAGACATACCTACTGGCCCTCTGGCCCTCCACACCCTTCAAAGCCGTGAAGATACGAGGTTCTATGGGGCTCTGGATTAGGAGGCGGAGGAGCCCCCTAGCCCAACTAGGGCCGCGTTTCAAAGCCTTCCTCAATAGCCCATGCGCCCTGGTGATATGGTCGGGGAGGGCTAGCCTCCTCTTCACAGAGCCAGCGAAACCCGGGTCGACCTTGAAGTAGCCGTCCACCCTGAAGATCACACCATCCCTCTCAAGGTCCTGGATGGCCTCCTCATAGCCCGTGATGGAGCTGAGCCCCTCCTCCTCAAGCCTCTGGAGAAGTGTCGAGGGGGGGAGATCCTCATGAGAGATCCTTTGAAGGATATCGGCGACAAAGTATCTGGGGTCTATCAATAACTCCGTTGAGAGAACCGGATACTCCAAAACCAGGCCCTGGAGGCTCTCCCTGATCTTCTTGCACCTGTACCTCCTAACCAGCTCGTCTAGGTACTCCCCTCCGACTATCCCCCTGTATGGGAGGAGGAGCCTCCATGCCACAGCCTCTAATAGGGCCGAGCCCAGGACATCCAACTCGAAAAGCTCCTTATCTATGATAAGGAGCTCGAACTCCCTCCCTTCGAGGTTCAACGTGCGCCTCTGAAAGGCCTCCTTAAAATCCTCAGCGACCGCTAAGACCTCAGGATAACCCTCCTCTAGGTCGATGAGGGCTACGGCGAAGACCCTTGGATCGACGGCCTTCAAGGCATCGAGAAGCTGCCTGTCCATCTCATTCAACGAGTTCTCGTACCCTTCCTGATACAAGGATTAATGCTTGAACATTATATATTTAGTTAGGGGCTTTCCGAAGCTCATAGGATTTTGGGAAGCATAATGAGGGCTTCAAGCTCCTTCTCCCTTAAGGTCCTCCTATAATGTTTTATTAAAACTCGTTCAGTTTGATATTAAGCCCATAAGTGTCCTCTCGGGTATCCCGATAGCTGAGAGGAGCCTAGCCACCGGTGGTATCACCTGCTTCTCGATATAGTAGTCTACATCAACCCTTGATGGGTCGGCCTCAAAGTATGGAATCGCCTTCTCATATAGCCTCCCCTTCCCCTTCATTATGATGAAGCCCACAAGGTCTCCGGGCTTGACGCTCCACCCAGCCTCTATCATCCTCTTGGCCACCTTTACATGGGGAGACGCCACCTCGTACTCTTCCAGACCCTTAGTCAGCTTCTTCCATATTATCAGCTTTTTTATGGGAACCCTTCCCTCCCTCAAGGCCTTTATGGTTTCCCTGATCCTCCTCACCGCCTCCTCCTTTCCCTCCTTCAGGATGGCCTCTAGGGCTGCGAGCTGGGCCTCCTTGGCTATGGCGCTCCAGTCTCCCCTGACGATCTCGAGGCCCACGGTCTCTATCTTCCCATCATCCGTGAGGCCTCCATACCTCTTCTTGGCCTCTGTGAAGAGGATCTTCCTATACCTCCTATCCACCCTGGCCTCTAGGCCTAGGGCCTCGTTTATCCATCCAAGGAGGCCCCTTATCTTCTCAGGGTCGTCCCTCACGAAGAGGCTGTCCGTGTCTCCGTAGATTATCTCCAGGCCCAGCTCCTTAGCCCTCTCCATGGCCGACCTTATCGTTTCCCTTCCCCAGGCTGAGGTCGCCTCAGCAGCCTCCCTGCAGTACCACCTAGCACCGGTCCAACCCATATACCCGTATGTGGCGTTGGCTATGACCTTAAGGGCCCTCTGCCTGGCCTCCAGAACCCTCCTCTCAACAGAGCCCTCAGGATGCATCTCCGCGAGCCCCCTCGCCCTCTCCCTCTCCTCTAAGAGCCTCTTCAGGGCTCTAGGGATGAATCCAGCCTCCTCCTTGAAGGCGTGGGGTAGGTTCGGGGCTCTGTGGACGCCTTCGACGCTAAGGGTGTCGAAGGAGATATTATACTTCATCATGATGTTCGGATACATGCTCTTGAAGTCTATGACCGCCACATCCTCGTGTAGGCCCGCCCTAGGCTCCATCACGACCCCGCCTGCATAGGTCATGTAGGTCGCCTCCCCCCTCGGTGGAACAAGTTCACCTGCCTCCATGGCCAGGCCCATTAGGTAGTTCTCAACCCTGAAACCGGTTGCAGCCGTGAGGACATGGTCCGCCGGGAGGCCCGTGATCTCTGAGAGCGAGAATATGTAGTCGGAGACCGCCCTATAGACCTCCATTATCCCTCTAGCCCTCTGCGTAGAGTATTCCAGAACCCTTGATCTCTCCTTATCCCAGGCCTCCGCTAGGTCATATTCATCGATCGTGTCGTATTCGACCTTCAGGCCTAGATATGAGGAGTACTCCTCGAGGGTTTCAAGCTTGATCTCAGGGGTCTCCTCAGCTAGGTCATAGAGGTCTATGTTCAGCCTCCCCTGAAGGGATTGGTGGCCGTATACACTTGTCCTTGGCTCGGCTCCAAGCCTGCCTATGGAGAGGCTGAACCCAAGCCTCCTACACCTCTCGGTAAGGTACGGGAGGATCCTCCTGTTCGTGTTGAAGCCGACTATCACATCTGGGTCATAGCCCTCGACAAGGTCTATGAAGCCCCTTAGAAGGTCCTTCTCATCTCCAGAGAACTGCCTCACCTCCCCTCTCTCAGTTACGGCCGTGATGACCATGACAGGGTCAAACTCTGGCTTGGGGGTTCCCCTCCCGGCCAGGAAGAAGGAGTCGAAGGCCAAGACCCTAAGCCTTGGTGTCTCAACCCTCTCAAGCCTTTGGTAGTCACCTGATGCCCTGTAGACCCTGTAGCCCTTCACAGCCCCGGACTCGGAGGCCTCCACGGCGTGCCAAGATGAAGGCCTAAGCCCCCTCCTTAGGAGGAACTGGCTGGAGGCCCTTATGTCGGCCTCGAAGACCCCCTCAGCCCCACACCTCTTCCTCACCTTCTCAGCCAGCCCCTCAAGCTCGTCGGTCAATACGGAGACCATCACAGCCCTCAATGACCTCCCGGAGAGCCTCCTCTCGACCAGGCTGAAGCTGGAGATAGAGAGTTCCTTTGAGGCCTCCAAGCATGTGCAGATCCTTTCAAGCTCCCCGCCTGTTAAGTAGAAGACCGGCCTGAAGGGTTCCTTAACTATGAGCCTAGAGCCATCCTCCCCTATGGACCATATCCATGCAACGGGCCCATCCTCCATCTCCGTGGCAACATCGAGAACCCAGAACCTCAGCATCCCAACTAAACATGGAAGACCGAGATTTTAAATCTGCCGAGTAATATTGGACTGAGATAACCAGGGTGGATCATCGCGCTTTTTTACTCCGAATCCCCATGTTCATTAAGGGCATCGGACTGATGTCGAGGTATGGGGAACTCGGAGTAGATGTCAAAAAGAGTGGAGTGGAGGCCTTCAAATCCTCCCTCGAGACCTTATACCCAGATGCCTTCTGTACTATTCAGGTTGACCCCGATAACCCCGGCTGGGGCCTCGTTGGGCATGTGGATGGCGCGGGGAGCAAGCCCATTCTGAGCTATATATACTGGAGGGAGACTGGAGAGCCGAGTTGGTTCAAGGGGTTAGCCCAAGACGTGATCGCAATGAACCTAGACGATATAATATGCGTGGGTGCGAGGCCCATCCTCTTCCTCGACAACATATCTCTTAACCCGATGAGGATAGATAGAGTCATGCTCCTCCAAGCCCTCTCTGAGGGGTTCAAGTACTGCTTCGAGAGGCTCTCAGGCCTGGGCATTCCCATGGGCTTCGCTGGGGGCGAGACGGCTGACCTCCCAGATCAGGTTAGAACCCTTGATGTCTCGGGCTTCATACTGGGCCGGGTGAGGCTCGAGGAGGCCATAACAGGAGTGGGAATCCAGGATGGAGACCTCATAGTGGGGCTGAGGAGCGGGGGCCGGGCAAGATATGAGGAGAGGGTTAACAGCGGGATAATGTGCAATGGGCTAACCCTGGCGAGATGCATCCTCCTAGCCTCGGAGTACGAAGAGAGATATCCTGAGATATCGCACTCCAAGGGGAGGTATAAGGGTAGATACGGTGTAAGCGAATACCTAGACGAGCTTGGGATGACCCTAGGTGAGGCCCTCCTCTCCCCCACAAGGCTATTCGCCCCCATTGCCAAGGAGGCGCTGGAAAGCTTCAAGGGCATGATACACGGAATGGTCCACAACACGGGTGGAGGCCTCACCAAGTGCCTCAGGCTGGGGAGGGGGATCCGCTACATAAAGGACTCGCTCCCAGACCCAGATCCCATATTCACCCTAATCCAGAGGGAGGGGAGAATAGACTGGAGGGAGATGTATGTGGACTTCAACATGGGGGTTGGGTTCGAGCTGATAGTCCATCCCGAAGTCGCGGATGATGTGATAAGCATCTCCGAGAAATTCGGTGTGGAGGCCCAGATGATAGGCCGCTGTGAGGATGGGGGAGCAGAGAACACGTTGACCATCGAGAGCCGCTACGGGAAGTACAATTACCCCTGAATAGATTTAAGTGTTTGATGCTATTTTAGATAAACTCCTTAAAAATAAACTTATTAAAATCACTAAAATAATGGATAGATAGTGAGTTGAGGATTCATAAAAAGGTAATTGAGGAAATTTGCTGGGCTATTCTGCTCCTAGGATCCACCTAACCGGGCTCACTCGAGGGGGTGGCCGGCACCTACCCCTTTGATAGGAGGGTCTCCTCTAGGGCTCCTACTCCCTCCCCCAGCTTGAGGCTGTAGCCCGACTCCTTCAGGGACATCTCGAGGGCTCCCATGGTGGCCACGAGATCATTGGTCGTCGCGCTCCCCATGTGGCCTATCCTCAATATCTTACCCGCCAGCTTGCCAAGACCCCCCGCTATGACGACGTTATGCTTCTGCCTCATCAACCTTCTCAACTCCCCGTCGTTAATCCCCTGGGGGACCTCTGGAACCGAGAGGGTGTGGGCCTCATACCCCTTCTCAGGGAAGATCCTAAGCCCTATCGCCTCCAACCCAGCCCTGAAAGCCTCAGAATAGGCCTTATGCCTCATCCACCTCGCCTCTAGACCCTCCTCGAGGACTATCCTCATGGCCTCAAGCATCCCCAGGACCATCCCTGTGGCCGGGGTGGCGAAGTACCCGCTGGGCCTCTCCATTACAGGCTTCCACCTCCTCAGGTCTGCATAGTAGTCTGAGACCCCCGTCTTCCTGGACTCCACAAGCCTCCAAGCCCTATCATTGAGGCATAGAAGCGTCAACCCGGGTGGGGCGCCTAGGGCCTTCTGGCTTCCTGTTACACAGACATCTATGTTCCACTCATCCATCTTCACAGGCATGCCTCCGAGACCGCTTATCGAGTCGACCACATAGAGGCTGTCAAGCCCCCTAACAGCCTCTCCAATCCTGTCCAAGGGGCTCGCCACACCCGTGGAGGTCTCAACGTGGACAACTGTGAAGGCCTTATAGTCCCCTTCCTCAAGCCTCTCCCTGAGCCTCTTCGGGTCCACTGGCTGACCCCACTCAAACTTGAGGTGGTCCACGACACCCCCATGGGCCTCCACTATCTCAGCCCACCTCTCGCTGAAGAAGCCATTCTCAGCACATAGGATCTTGTCACCCTTCTCCACAATATTCGCCATAGCAACCTCCATCCCCAGAGTCCCGCTCCCAGCTATCAGGAAGGGGTACCCCTCCGTGCAGAAGACCTTCCTCTGGAGCTGTAAGGCCTCTGTGAAAGCCTGGATGAACTCGTTGGACCAGTGGCTGAGCACCGGCCTTGAGAGGGCCCTAAGCACCCGGGGCGAGACCATCGTGGGCCCCGGGATCATCAGCAACTCACGCTCGAAGTCCATTCAACATCATATAGTAGGTTTAACTTAACATGATTAAAGATTTTTGCCTGTTGATGAAAAACTTATAACTCTGATCTCACGGTCCTGGAAAACGGTATATATGGATCTAGATGATGGTACATAAAATTAAAGTAGCTCCATATCCAAAATTGGGAGAACCTGAGGTATTCGATTTGAGGGGGAGGGAGGTCTCGGTTCCCAGCCTCGCATGGTTCGGGAATGTTCCCCTAAAGCTCGAGTTTCCAGAAGGCTGGGAGGTGAGGAGGTGTAAGGTGGGGTGCGAAGGGCACCGAGCGATGGAGGAACAGGAGATCAGGGCTGCGATAGAGAACCCCGTCGGCTCCAAGCCCCTAAGCAGAATGGTCGAGGGACGCCCAGAGGTGGCGATAATCATCGACGACATGACCCGACCTACGAGAAGCTCCCAGTACGTGAAGCCGATCCTTGAGATCCTCCACAGGGCCGGGGTTCCCAAGGACAATATAAGGTTCATAATGGCCGGGGGGAGCCACGGAACCTTCGGTAGGCTGGACTTCGCTAAGAAGCTTGGGGAAGACATAGTAGCAGAGTATCAGTGCTACAACCACAACCCATACGAGTATCTGGAGTACCTCGGGGAGACCAGCAGGGGCACGCCCGTATACGTGAACGCCGAGGTGATGAGCTGCGATCTCAAGATAGGGATAGGGACTGTGCTCTTCCACAGGCTCATGGGGTTCACTGGGGGAGGGAAGATAATCCTCCCCGGAGTCTCGGGGATCGATACGATCGCCCACAACCATGGCGACGTGGGGGGATTCGGCCCAGGTTTGACGCCGCATCCATCGACAGGCTACCTGAAGAACGAGGGGAACATCATGCGCCTAGACGCGGAGGAGGCTGCTAGGATGGCGGGGCTCGACTTCAAAGTCGACACGGTTCTAAACCTAGACCTAGAGCCCATGAGCGTCTACTCAGGGGACCTTGTAGAGGCCCATAGAATGGCCTCTAGGGATGCCTTGAGGTGGCATAGGACCGAGGCCCCCGGGGAGATGGACATAGTGGTCGCCAACACCTATATGAGGGCTAATGAGGCCCAGCTCGCCCTCTGGCCTGCCTACCAATCGGTTAAGGAGGAGGGCTCCATAGTTCTCATAGCTAACGCCCCTGATGGGGAGATCCCCCACTGGATCTTCGGGCAGCATGGTAAGAGGAGAGGAGCCCGCCTCTGGAACCCCGAGAGGAAGCCCCTCCTCAAAGGTAAAAGATTGATCATATATTCGCCATATAAGGAGAGGAGCTACGACATGAGGCTCGGGCTTTCGGAGCAGACAGTCTGGATAAGGGAGTGGAGAGAGGTGGTGGAACTCCTGAGGACGTACCATGGAGGGAGGGCCAGGGTCGCAGTCCTCCCCGACGCCACTATGGGGATACCCGAGACGGCCATTGGGGTGTAGAGGTTGAAGAGGGCGATAATGATTGATGAGGGGGATAACGTGGCCACGGCGACCTCAGAGATCGAGGCCGGGGATGAGGTGGAGATCATCTCCCCATCCGGAGCCATAGCCATGAGGCTAAGGGCTTTGGAGCCCATACCCTTCGGGCATAAGGTTGCCCTAAAGGACATAGGCTCCGGGGAGGAGGTTATGAAGTATGGGGAGAGGATAGGGGTAGCCTCAAGGCCCATCACAGCTGGAGCCTGGGTCCACACCCACAACCTAGAGAGCCTGATCCAACCAGCCCCCATCGAGGGGAGAGCCCCATGACAGAGTTCTATGGGTTCGAGAGGCCAGACGGCTCCGTCGGGGTTCGCAACCACCTCCTAGTCCTGGCCCCCATAGACTGCAGCTTCGAGCCGGCCAAGAGGATTGCATCCCAAGTTGATGGGGCCGTAGCCGTCACCCAGTACCATGGATGCGGATTCAACGGGATGGTCTTCAACAACCTCCTGGGCACAGCCCTTAACCCGAATGTCGCCGGCGTCCTCATAGTAGGCCTAGGATGCGAGTCTCTAACCCCAGAGGCCCTGGCTGAGAAGATAGAGCCCTCCGGAAAACCCATCGAGACCCTATCCATCCAAGGGGAGGGGGGAACGATAAGGACTATTGAGAAGGGGGTCCGTATCCTTCAAAGGATGGCCCAGGAAGCCTCCGAGCTGGAAAGGGAGGCCTTTCCACTCTCCCAGCTCATCCTAGCCGCAGAGTGCGGGGGCTCTGATGCCACCTCCGGGATCGCTGCAAACCCAGCCCTAGGATCCGCCGCTGACATGCTGATAGACGAGGGGGGAACCGTTATAATCAGCGAGACCCAGGAGATGACGGGAACCCAGGACCTCCTAGCCAGGAGGGCTGTCGACGAGGGAACGGCCGAGAGGATCAGGGTGATGATCGACCGTCAGGAGAGGAGGATGAGGATGATGGGGATAGAGAGCCGCTTCATGTCTAGGGGGAACATAGAGGGGGGCCTCACAACCATAGAGGAGAAGAGCCTCGGGGCCGTGAGGAAGGGGGGAACCCGGCCCATCCAGGGGGTCCTGGAGAACAGCGAGGAGAGGCTTGAGAGGCCCACCAGGGGAGGCCTCTGGCTCCAGGATGGAACCGGGTGGGATGTCGCCTCGGTCACCCATATGGTTGCAGCTGGAGCCCAAGTCGTCGCATTCACAACCGGGAGGGGCTCCACAGTCGGCCACGCCATAGCCCCGGTTATAAAGATAACCGGAAACCCTGAGACCTACGCCAAGATGAAGGATAACATAGACATAGATGCGAGCCCCATCCTGGAAGGCAGGGAGTCGATAAACTCCATGGGGGAGAGGATCTTCAAGTTCATCGTCGAGGTGGCCTCGGGGAGAAAGACCAAGGCCGAGGCCCTAGGATACAGGGACTTCGCAGTCTTCTCCAGGGATAGGCTTGCGGAGAGGCTCCTGGGATACTGCTGAGCTACCAAACCGTAGGGGGGAAAGCCCGGTGGGGATGGAGGGAGGAGGAGGCCGTTACTGGGTGGAGATAATAGCGACAGGAGACGAGATCATGCTGGGAAGGATAGTGGACACCAACTCCTCCTGGATGGCTAGGAGGATAGCAGAGCTTGGAGCCCAGCTCAGGAGGATAACATGCATCGGAGACGACGTTGAGGAGATCTCTAGGGCTGTGAGGGAATCCCTAGCTAGGGGGAACAACCTCCTTCTCCTGACAGGGGGGCTAGGCCCCTCGGAGGACGACCTCACCGTTGAGGGGCTAGCCAGAGCCTTAGGGAGAAGCGTAGAGACAAGCGAGGAGGCCAGGGCGATGCTCCTAAGGAAGTGTGAGGAGCTTGGGTTGGAACTCACCCCCAGGAGGGAGAGGATGGCCCGCATTGTGGAGGGCGGTATACCCCTACCCAACAGGATTGGAATGGCCCCCATCATCAAGGTCGAGGAGAGGGAGACGACCATAATAGCCCTCCCAGGGGTCCCTGAGGAGATGAAGACCTCCTTCGAGGACCACGTAGCCCCAATCATAAGTGCCAGAACCCATAAGAGCCTGGTGGCGAGGAGCATCCATCTAAGAATGGTCTGGAAGGATTTCTTCCCCCTACTAGAACTCCTAAGAGAGCATCACCCTGAGGCCTACTTCAAGCCCGCGGCGACACCACCTCTGGGAATGGATGAGAGGGGGAAGGAAAGGGAGATAAAGATGGACATAGCGGTCGAGGCGGCCTCCAAGGAGGCTGGAGAGGCCTTGATGGAAGAGCTCCTAAGAGAGCTTGACGAAAGGCTAAGGGGCTTGGGGGGAAGGATCCTAAGGGTGGCTTCCTAAATTCTGAACGAGGACAGCTCCTCATCCCCAACCGCCTTTACGGTCATCCTCCTCTCAACGCCCTCTAGGATCAGGACCTCAACCTGAACATCCTTGGGAGCATCAGAGTACCTCGCGGTTATGCCCGCAGCCATAGATAATGTATCCTCCCCGGCCTCTCCGATGACCAGGGTTATGGGCCCCATATAACCCAAGGCCCTCATCCTAGTTATACCCCTCCCCTCAGCGATAGCCTCAAGAACCCTATTCTCCTCCTCATTCCTCCCCACTATGACCCTCGCCGACCCAACCCTGAAGTGCCTACCAAACCTAAGAAGCACAGCGTCCTCCAACTTCAGCCTCCCCTCATGAGATAAATAGTCCCTCAGCCTCTTTGAGAACTGGGGATCGGTGAGGAGGCATCCCCCCGAGGGGGAGGGATAATCCTCAAGGCCGAACTCCTCCGCGAGCTTGATCTGGAGGGCTCTACTCCTCCCCCGGATCGCGTATAGATCCTCCCTCCTCACCAAGCCTCTCCTCTCAAGCTCTGTCTCCCATAGAAGCCTGCCTGAGAGGGGCCTAAGCACCTTCCCCTCTAGGCCGGCCTCCCTCTCTATGAGGCCCATCACTGAGGATCGCTGGGAGAATGGACGCTCATCGAGAACCTCGCCGGTCACGAGGTACTCTGCACCGATCCTCTCCGCGAGCTCCTTAGCCTTCTTGAACATGAGGATCCTGCAGTCTATGCAGATGTTCATCTGGCTCCCATATCCGTGAGGGGGATCCATCAGGAGATCCAGGAACTCCTCCCCCAGGAATACATGGTGAATCCTCAACCCAAGCCTCCTCCCCATCTCCTCCACCCTGCACTTGTCGCAGACACAGAATGGCGTCGTGAAATGGACAGCCTCCACGTCAAACCCAAGCCTCTGGGCTATCATAACCGCTAGGGTGCTGTCAAGCCCCCCTGAGAAGAGGGCCAAGATCCTCACACGCCTAGGCTCCACCAGACTCTCGGATAGGGATAGGGAGGACACATTAGACCTAGAACTTAGCTAGAACCGAAAATAAAAGCATTTTTAAAATCTCTATAAAGCTGCAGCCTCCAGCCTACTTTCCATAAGGCTTAATCGACGAAATAGTGCAGAGATTGAACCTTCAGAAAGGCCCCTAAACCATTCCAACCTCCTCGTCGAGGATTCTGAAGAGCTCCTCTCTCCCCACACCCAGCCTTTTGGAGAGCTCCAGAACCCACCTAGTGTAGGATCGAAAAGCGTTCATGATTATCTCCCTCTTCTCCATATCCGAGAGGGACTCCTCCTCGACGAGGAGGAGGGCGAACCATCTGCCGAGATCCGTTAAGGTATAATACTTGACCCAGACGATCCTACCTGAGCTCTCGGACTTCTCGATATGCTCATCCAAGATGGTGAGTTCAGTTAATGCCTTTAGATGATCGATGATCGTCTTATTCGAGTAGTTGAGGGTAGATATCAAATCTTTCTGGTATATCTTCTCGAAGATCCCCTTTCTCATCGCGAATCTGAGGATCTCCACCGGGACCTCTGAGCCGAAAACAGCCTTAAGAACCCTCCTCTTTCTCTCCCTGGGAAGAAAGATCACATATGGATAGAGACGTTCAACCATAGAGCCTGCCCCGCCATTAAGCTCTAATTCATACCTATTATATCAACATGAAAGTTAAATTTTGATCCCCAACTCATAAACCCACCATTCCATTAAACTTAGACATCGAACCATTTTTTTTCTATAAGCGTTAAGCTCTTCAGAGTATAGGTGATCGCCCCAGGTGGGGGTTAATTGACTGTTAAGGCCATCCTATTCGACCTTAATGGGACCCTAGCTTACATGGAGGAGACTCCCCATGGGGTGGCCTCCGAGTTCTTGTTGAGGCGTGGCTATGAGGTTTATATCCAGCCATTAGAGGCCTCATTGAGGTTTGTTAGCCTCATAGATTACCCTAGGTATGGGTATAGAGTATGGAAACCTTCCTGAGGAGGGTTTTAGAAAGATTGGAGGTTAAGGTAGATACCAAAACATTATTGGAGCTCGCGGATCTTTATAAAAAGGCCCGTTGGAAAATTTATACAGATGTGAAAGAAGCATTATCAAGAGTCAAAAAGAGAAATCTCAAAACGGCTGTGGTAACAAGCATAGCCAAATTTAAATATATATATGCCCTAAAGCCAGTTAGAAGAAAAATAGATCTTATAGTTGATTCATATACATTTCATTGTGAAAAATCAAATCAAAAAATCTACTTGAAAACCCTTGAGACACAAATATTATGCCTCAACAAGCCGTAATAGTTGGAGATGAAATTAAATGGATATAGAGTTGCCTAAAAAACTCGGAATGAAAGCGATACTCCTAGATAGAAAAGGATTATGTTCCCTAGAAGGAATTTCTAAGCCTGATTTTATAGTAAGTAATTTAATTGAGACGGTTGAAAAAATCTTCAGCAAATATCTCTAAAATAAAATAAGTTATCAAATATTATTTTTAAAAAATAAAGGGAAGTATTGTTTGAGAGAGAGTTTTAAGCTATTTCTTCATCTTTAAGTAGAGCTCTGTGAGTTTGGAAGAGTCATTTATTAGAAGGAAGTTCCACCTCATTTCAGGCGTATAGAATATTGAAATGCTTGCAAGTTTGTCTGGATCATCGGTCTCAAAAACTGTGAAGCCCCTATGCTCTCCTGAGATGTGGAATGGCCCGAAGATCGTCTTAGCAAACCTCTCAGCCCCCTCATCCCTCTCGGCGTTCATCTGTCTGAACTTCTCGATAACCTTCATAACGTCTTCGGCGTCGTACTCCCAAAACCCTATGAATTTCACTCCCTTTCACCACCTATTCTTTTTTCGAGCTCCGGCTTAGGAGCAGAACTCTACCAAGTTGCAAAGTGAGCTGATTTCAAGCATGGATCTATATGCTCGCTTCACAACGCCAGTAAAGCTTAAGTTATATTGAGTATCTTTACCTTTAAAAGGGTTTTGAAATTCATCTATGTTTGCCTTGCTGGAGTTCAGGTATATTGTTAGAGTTAGATCTTAGTGAGGCCCCCTCGCCTAAGTGTGTAGATTATTCCGACGGTGATGGGGACGGCTATGAGGGTCATCAGGATTCTCTCAACTATGTAGATGGGGAAGGTCAGGGCGAATAGGGCTCCAAGACCTGTTGGATCCTCTTTCGGTAGACCCGACTTCAGCCAGGAGAAGCCCATGGCCACGATCGCATCCCTTATACCCTTCAGCTGGACGAACCAGCCGACTGAGGATATGAATATCAAGTTTCCGACCATGTGGTTCGCCATAATCCCGCAGAGGCTTGTCACGAAGGCTCCCGAAGCCATCTTCCTCTTATCATCACTCTCCACCAGCTCAGCCACTCTTCCCCTAAGGACCAAGACCAGGATCAATGCAGTAAGGTGTAGGGCTGGGTAATATGGGACTATGAAACCTGGTATGGAGATGTACCAGAGGAGGGTAAGCAGTAGGAGGATGGAGGCGGTTATCTTCCAGCCCGATCTTCTACCCCTGCTCACAAGGGCCCCTGAGGCCACTGCCCCTATCGGACCGGTGGGGAGCATGAGCAATCCGAAGAAGGTTGTGCTTGGAATGAGCCAGGCTATAAAGTTCCCTAAAAAGACGGCTAGGCCCCCGATCCAGGGACCTAGGAGCATCCCAATAACAGGCATAAGGAGAATCGTAGGCTCAATCCTACCCGATGATAATCCTATGACGGGTATCCCAGGCAGCCGGGAGAGAATAACCTGGAGGGCCGCGAAGATGCTTATCAGGGCAACCTTCCTAGCATCCAATTTCACTTCTCAACACCGCCATTTAAAATTATGATATCCTATGTAGAATTTTAAACTTATCGGGATATCCCAAGGGATCCATGACAGATTCCAGTTTCCAATACACATTACCGCCAGTTTAACCTCTAGGTTGGAGGGCCCCTCAAGGTCCACTCAGGGGTCTTCGCATCCGGCACGGAGTCGGCCCTCGGGGAGTATGGCTTGATATCTATGATGGGGGTTCCCTCCACTGCGTCTAGGCCTACGACCCTCAAAAGGCATCCCTCCACCGATTCTAACCTAACAACCGTCAAACCTATTGGGTTGGGCCTCGAGGGGCTGCGGCAGGCGAATACGCCGGTCAGGGGGGCCCCCTTATGCCTCCGGGGCACCACCCTCAGGGTTCTCCTGTTCAGCTCGTCGTCCCTCAGATGGAGCCAGTAGAGCACGATCAGGTGCGAGTACTCCTCTATGCCGAGGAGGCCCTTACAGAACTCCTCGAATATCTGGATTGTTGAGACCTCCCCGGCCGACTTAACTGTTCCGATGAAGATGACCTCTCCCTTGCCCCCCATAATCCCCTGAGTCCTAGTAAACCTCTGAATTTAACCCTTCCCCGTGAGAAAACCTTAGATTCCCATGGTGAATACGGAGATGCGATGGCGAAGGTGTCGATAGTCAAGGGGCCGAAGGGGCCGAGTTTTGAAGAGATCCAAGGGATGGTTAAGAAGGCCGTAGGGTTATTGGGTGGGATGAGCCGCTTCGTGGGCTCTGGGGAGAGGGTCGCTCTTAAGCCCAATATAGTCACGGGGAGGCATTCGGGCATGGGTGTGACCACAGATCCAAGGGTCCTTGAGGCCTTGGTCAAGATGGCATATGAGGCCGGCGCCGGGGAGGTCCTCATAGTCGAGGGGGCCGGGTACGGCTCGCCCACGCCAGAGGCATTCAAGCTGAGCGGAGTTGAAGAGATGGCCGAGAGGGTCGGAGCTGGAATAGTGGATGTGGATGAGGACCAGCTGGTCGAGGTGGAGGTTCCAAACCCCCTCGTGCTTGATAGAATAAAGGTCTCTAAGAGTTTCTACAACGCCGATGTTAAGGTGAATGTCCCAGTTATGAAGACCCATGATCAGATGCTCATGACCCTGGGGATGAAGAACATGAAGGGGGTGATCCCAAAACCCTGGAAACGCCTATTCCACAGGGTTGGGCTGGCCAGAGCCATCGTGGACCTCAATAAGGCGGTCCCAGTGGACTTGACGGTCGTCGACGCCATCCACGCCATGGAGGGGTTAGGCCCATCCCTGGGCGACATCTTCGAGATGGACCTGATAATGGCCGGAGACGACGTCTACGCCCTAGACTGGGTAGGGGCGAGGATCATGGGATTCTCCCCAGAGGAGGTTGAGTATCTCAAGCTGGCCTCGGGGCAGGGGCTCCTAGACCTCAAAGGAGAGGGGATCACGACTCTAGGTGAGAGCATCAACTCCGTTGCAAGGAGCTTCAAGAGGCCACCGATGGACCTCGCGCCCCAGGAGGGGGTCACGGTCATCGAGGGAGGGGCATGCAGCGCCTGCAGGGGGTCGATAAGAAGCGTCTTCCACGACCTAGGGAGGATGGGCCTCCTGAACAAGGTTCAAGACCTGTTGATAGTTGTGGGGCCAAAGGCCGAACTCCCTGAAGGGCTGAGGCAGACCCCTCTGATAATGGGCACATGCCTCAAGGGGCTTAAGGAAAAGGGGCGTTATGTGGTGGGATGCCCGCCGAACAATGACAAGATGATAGAGGCCATAAGGGAGCTATGCAACATCTAAAACTGGGAATAGACCCATGTGGAAAGGTGTTCTGGATCTCCTCAAAGCCGCGGGAAAACTGAAGAGGATCAGGAGAGCAGGATGGGTTGAGGCGGGGATCCAAGAGCCCGAGTCTGTGGCGGAACACAGCTACAGAACAGCCCTTTTAGCGATGATACTCGCCGACCTCCAAGGCCTCGACGCCGAGAAGGCCGTCAGGATGGCCCTCCTCCACGATCTGGCAGAAGCAGAGGTGGGAGACCTCACCCCAGAGGAGAAAGGGGGGAAGGGCCAAACCCATATCCTAGAAGAGGATGAAGCTATGAATAGGCTCCTATCCCCCCTTCCTGAGCCCCTCTCAGTGAGGTACAGCTCATTATGGAGGGAGTTCCGATGCGTAGTCTCACCTGAGGCCGAGATGGTGGCACAGGCGGATAAGCTTGAGATGTTCATGCAGGCTTTAGAGTACCAGAGAGAAGGCTTCGACCCCTCGAGGCTGAATAGGTTCCTCAGAATAGAGGTGAGAGGCCTCCCCAAGGAACTCTTAAAAGAAGTTATTGAGAGGAATAAGGATAGAAATAATAACAAATCTGACCCAGATAATAAATAAAGAAGAAAGGAAAAGTCTCTTTTTATGTTAGCTGAATGAAAATATTTAATTAATGATTATTCTCTATCATGTTCTTAATATAAAGAATAAAGGATTCTAATAAAAATTATTCTAAATCTTTAAATATTAGTGATTCGATTTAAGGACGGAAATATGACTGAAAAGCTCAAACGCGATTTTATAGAGCTCCTAGAGAAGGACCCAGAGTTTCGATATACCGTGGCAGGTTACCTAGGACTTTCAGAGATCCTTCAAAGGATGGATGGGCATGAGAAGAGACAGGAAAAACTCTGGGAAGAAGTCAAAAGCCTAAGAGAGGGACAGGAAAAACTCTGGGAAGAAGTCAAATCTCTCAGGATTGAACAAGAGAAGATGAAGAAATATATGGTTTCTGGATTTAGGGATCTAAGATTGGCACTTGGAGTTACATTTGAGGAACACTCTGCATCCTTCTTGGAGTTAATGCTTGAGGAGACAGGTTACTCAGGAGCTGTTGTTGAGAAGAAATATCTGGTTCATGATGGGGAGGTTGTTGAGATAAATATGTTCTGTGAGGACCCTCTTGTAGTTGGTGAAGCCACAGTAAGTATTAGAACAGCAGAAGAGGCTAAAAAAGATGTTGAAAAACTTATCAAACGTGCTGAGATAGTTGAGAAGAAATATGGAAGAAAACCCATTCTCATCGTTCTATCTGTAGCCAGAGCCACTCCAGAAGCATCTGAAATCCTAACAAGAATGACTGTAGAATATGGCATAAAACTAATTTTGGGAAGTGAAATAGAGGAGTTCTTCCAATTATAATGAACCATTTTCTCGAACTGAGTTTATATAAATTTATCTAATAAACTTCCATAGAATTTTACGAGATTTAATAGAAAGAGTTTTATTTTACTTTTTGAAAGCTCTAGATCTAGCTATATCTAGTAAAATTTTTATGTTACTTTTATGTAGTAAAATTATTGGCTTTTGTTTTTCTACTTCCTATCTTTGGTATAGCTAGGTCGGTTGCTCCAACCTTTGAGATCTTCCCTTCCGGCCAGTTCTCCTCCACCAGTCGGATAATTCGTTCTGCGTATGTTACCTTCTCCTTCGCCAGCCTCTCTAGACCGCTTCCCCATGGCTTGTATAGAGCTGAGACGCTTGGGCCGGGCTCTATCTTGAAGTAGCAGGGGGAGCACACCCTAGCCATCTCAGGAGTCTCATAAATCCTGTTAAAACCACCCCAAGAATCGAATATGGATACATGGATGTCTATGGGTATCCTAACAGCCTTCCTTAAGGCCGCAAGCTGGGGTAGGGTCAGGTCGGCGACCGGGTTGAATGTGTCGGCTCCAAGCATCTCTAGGACCTTGGCCCCAGCTGGATTCGCGTGGCCCATGAATATTGAGGCCTTGAAGACGACATCTCTTGGGATGTATCCTGACCTTCTAAGCTCGTTCAGGGCCCATAGGCCTCCCTCGCAGGTGATTAGGAAGCCCCTGAAGCCTAGATCGATGAGGTGGAGGATCTCCTCAACAACCTCTATCAGCCCCTTCATCCCCCTGTATCTGACACCACTGAGGGAGCCCTCAGGGGTCGCGGCCTGCCTCCCGATGTCCCAGAGGGCCCTCGGCCCAGGTGTGAGGATCACCTCAAGCCCCGCCTCTCTTGCAACCTCAGCGAACTCCTCCAGCTCCCCGTCGCTCAGGATGGTGGCCCCCATTACTGTGGATATGACCCTATGAACTGGGACATCCCTCCTATCCATCTCTTCCACAAGGGCATGGAGAACCGATAGGCGCTCGATTCCCGATATCTCTATCCTATAGTTGGCCCCATCGGGGAAGGTGAGGGGGGAGGTCGGCAGATCGTAGGCATCTCCTAGGGGGAGACCAGCCTCAGCCAGAATCCTAGCCGTCTCCCTCAGCATAAGAACCGTTACTAAGATCTCTTCAGAAGTATATTTAACATTAATCGGCTTTCATAGGCACTTACGCTATCCTTGAGCCTCCAAACCCTCAGCCTTTCGCCTTGAATAGGAGCCAGTTCTGAGGCTTATCCGTGAATCTTAGTAGGGTGTAGCGCCCCCTCATCCTCTCCCCCTGGAGCTCGAATACGAGCTTGTCAGGCTTCCTGCTCTCTAAGATGTATACTCCTTTATCCCAGATCTTCACGGTCCCCGCTCCATACATCCCCTCAGGGATAACCCCTTGGAAGTCTATGTAGCTCAAGGGGTGATCCTCAACCTCCACGGCCAGCCTCCTAACCCCCGGCTGGGTAGGAGGCTCCTTGGGAACCGCCCAGCTCTTAAGGACCCCGTCCAACTCTAACCTGAAGTCCCAGTGGAGGTGAGTGGCATGATGCTCATGAACCACAAATCTCTGGCGGCCTGTCTCAACCATCGATAGCTAGAGACGATGAAGCCCTATATTTCCCTGTCCCCTAGCATCGAGGATTCCCTCATCAAACCTAGATAGAATCTATATGGATAACCCCTTATCCATAAATTTATCGCATGGAAGGAAGGCTAATAGGCAGAATTAAAGTTCTGAAGACTTATAAGTATGAATGTGCCCTTTCATTCTATCTATAAATTTACGTTTTCAACCTCATTTAAAGAGTTATATAAGATGCCGAGTTCGAATCATATATTATGTATATTATGTGATGATCTGTACTTTTTCTTTCAGCTAATCTTTTTATATTGCCTTTAAAGGTAAATGGAGATACATCCATGAGGAGGCCTTTGGAAGACACTAGGATCCTGGATTTGAGCCATGTCTGGTTCGGACCTTATTGCACCATGCTCCTAGCCCATCTAGGGGCTGAGGTTATCAAGGTCGAGCCACCTTGGGGGGAGATGACCAGGTTCTTCCCTCCCCTAATAGAGAATGAGAGCCCCACCTTCATATCGATGAACCTGAACAAGAAGGATCTTACCCTAGACCTGAAGCATCCCAAGGGGAAGGAGATATTCCTGGAGCTAGTCAAGCTCTCGGATGTGGTGGTGGAGAACTTCACCCCTGGCACCATGGAGAGGCTAGGCCTAGGATACGATGTGTTGAGGGGTGTGAGGCCGGACATAATATACGCCAGCCTGAGCGGCTTCGGCCAGACAGGTCCATACGCCAGAAGGCCCTCATACTTCTCCATAGCGGAGGCGATCACGGGCCATGCGTACATGGCAGGCCTAGAGGAGGATGAGGAGGGTGAGCCTAGGGGTTCGCCTCAGGCCTATGGTGACCTGGGCCCAGCCCTCTTCGCAGCCCTCAGCATAGTCTCAGCCCTTAGATACAGGGACAAGACGGGGAAGGGGCAGTGGATAGATGTGGCGCAGGCAGACTGCATGGTCTCCCTCGCGTCTCAAGCCATAGTCACATACACGGCTGGAGGTCTAACCCCCTTGGAGGCTAGGAGGAAGAGGAGGGGGCTGGGACAGGTGAGTGTTGGGGGCTTCTTCAGGGCCATGGATGGGTATGTCGCGGTGCTGGCGACGAGGGGATCCATAATGGAAAGGCTGGCTAAAGCCCTGGGGGTCGAAGAGGTGAATGTGGAGATGTTCAGGGAGTGGGTTAAAGACAGGACGGTCAGGGAGGTGGTGGATATACTTGTAAAGGCCGATGTACCCGTGGCACCGGTCCTGAACATTGACGAGGTGGTGAAGGAGCCCCACCTATTAGCCCGAGGCGTCTTCACAGAGGTGGAGCACCCCAAGCTTGGAAGGATAAAGGTTCCAAGCTTCCCCGTGAAATTCTCCGAGATCAGCGAGTTCCCCATCACGCCATCCCCAACCCTCGGACAACATACTGAGGAGATCCTGACAAACCTCTTAGGCTACACGAAGGAAAAGATAGAGGAGCTTAGGAGTGAAAGGGTAATCTAAGGGATCTAATGACTAATTTTTATTTCTCAAACGAAAAATGAGAAAAGTCATTTGAATATCTGGTTTTTTATGTCTCTACTTGAAAGCCCGATTTAGTCAGCGGGAAACACTTATCCCTCGCGTGTTTCTATCTGAAGGCCTGATGGAGAAGGTCGACATATTGGTGGTAGGCGCTGGGGTTGTTGGGCTGGCCATAGCCTCCGAGCTGGCTAGAAGGGATAGGGACCTCTTCATAGTCGAGAGGGAGGAGAGATATGGGATGGGGGCCAGCAGCAGGAACAGCGAGGTCATCCATGCAGGCATCTACTATCCCAAGGGGTCTCTGAAGGCTGAGCTATGCGTCAAGGGGAACAGGATGCTCTACAGCATATGCAGGGAGAACAGGATACCCCACAAGAGGCTTGGGAAGCTGATCGTAGCCACGAACGAGGAGGAGATGAAGACTATAGAGGGCCTCTACCGCCAGGGGAGGGAGAACGGGGCTGAGGGACTGGAGATGATCGACGAAGAGATGATCCGTAGATTTGAGCCCGAGGTTAGAGCTATTGGAGCCATCTACTCCCCATCCACAGGGATCCTCGACGCCCACGCCCTCATGGACCACTTCTACAGGAAAGCCAGGAGAAACAGCGGTGTGGACCCCCTCATCCTCGGGACAGAGGTAGTCGGCATCGAACCCAAAGGGGACGGATATAGGGTGGAGATAGTTGGGGTTGAAGGGCGAGCCTCAGTAGAGGCTAGGGTGGTGATAAACTCCGCTGGGCTCCACGCAGATAGGGTGGCGGAGATGGTGGGGATAGACGCCGATAGGGAGGGTTATAGGATCCACCCATGTAAGGGGGATTACTTCAGCCTATCTGGAAGGCCTCCGGTCAAGATGCTCATATATCCCGAACCCCCGAAGGGCGGAGCTGGGCTTGGGATCCATGCGACACCGGACCTCACAGGCCGCATAAAGTTCGGCCCCAACGCATACTACGTAAAGGAGATAAACTACAGGGTGGAGTCAGGGGTCGAGGAGTTCTGGAGGGATATAATAAAATACCTACCATCCATAAGGAGGGAGGACCTACACCCAGATATGGCTGGGATAAGGGCGAAGCTCCAGGGGCCAGGTCAGCCCTTCAGGGACTTTGTCATAAGGCATGAGGAGGATAAGGGCTTCCCAGGCTTCATCAACCTCATCGGGATAGAGTCCCCAGGCCTAACTGCATCCCCGGCCATAGCTGAGATGGTCGAAAATATGGTGGAAGAGATCCTAGGCTAAAGAAGCCGAAGACCCTTTGAGCCATATTGCTCGAAATAAGAATTCCCGATGAGGGTCGAGTGGATTTGATCATCCTCCTATGCGGTCCCGTTGGAGCTGAGAAGACATCGATAGCGGAGAGATTGGCGGAAAGGCTCGAAGATGCCTTGATAATCTCATCTGAACGGTTCAAGAGGAGGGTTTATGAGGGGATGCTCAGAGAGGTCGAGAGGAGGCTAGGAAAGCAAAGGTATCTCGTCCTCGATGCCACCTTCTACAAGGAGCCTACAGGAAGAGGATAATGGAGCTGGAATTGAAGGGGGAGAGGATCCTAACAGTCTTACTGGAATGCCCCCTCGAGATCTGCCTCGAGAGGAACCGGAGGAGGGAGAGGGCCATACCGGAGAGGGCGGTGAGAATCGTGGAGAGAGTTTGAGAGACCTGAAACCCCTGACATTCGCATAGATACAGGCACCTTCAGCATAGAGGAAGCAGTCAAAACCATAATGTGCAGCTTGAGGCCATTAGAAGGATTGGAAGATGTTCATCGCGACCCGTGAATGGGGTTTAAACATCGGAAACACCTCTGCCAGATCAGGCTTCCCAGTAATGCAAAAATAACAGAGCTTATGAGGAAGTGGAAGTAAATAAACAAGAGGTGTAGGATTTGGCTCAATCAAAAATAAGATTCCCGCTGATATTGATAAATTATAAGACCTTTAGGGAGGCGACTGGAAGGGGAGCTCTTAGAATCGCTTTACTGGCCGAGGAGGCCTCCAGAAGGACCGGGGTCTGCTTCGCGGTCGCGCCCCAGGCAACGGATCTCAGGTTTGTGGCTATGTCCGTGGAGATACCAGTATTCTCTCAACATGTGGATCCAGTAGGTCAAGGCCAGTTCACTGGGCATATTCCCCCTGAGGCCGTGGTTGATGCTGGCTGCGTCGGCACCCTTATCAGCCACTCTGAGAGGCCCTTAGGGCTTGAGGCTATAGAGGCGACTGTTAGAAGGGTTAGGGAGGTGGGCCTGATGCCAGTTGTTTGCGCAGACTCGGTGAGAAAGGCGGAGGCCGTAGCCTCCTTCAAACCCGATGTTATAGCGATCGAGCCTCCTGAGCTTATTGGAACTGGTATACCCGTCTCAAGGGCTAGGCCCGAGGTTGTCTCTGGTGCGGTTCAAGCCATAAAGGGTCTGGAAACGGGTATAAGGGTTCTATGTGGGGCTGGGATCTCCAGGGGCGAGGATGTCTCCGCGGCGTTGAGGCTGGGGGCTGAGGGGGTTCTCCTGGCGAGCGGTGTGGTCAGGGCTGCGGATCCCCTGGGGGTTCTCATGGAGCTTGCTGATGGAGCTAGGGTCATGTCATCTTAGGGATTCTATCGCCTCCCCCACAAGCCTTTTATGCCTTTCGATCAGGTAGGATACCTTGCTCGGTTCTTCAGCCTCCGCGTAGAGTCTAAGTATGGGTTCTGTCCCGCTGGGCCTTATGAGGATCCAGCTCCCGTCGTCGTACCAGAGCTTTAATCCATCTATCGTCTCCACCTTTGAGGCTTCCACCATCCCCTTAATGGATTCCATCACCCTTTCCTTTAGGTGGTTTGGGCAGGGGATCCTCTCCTTCATCTGGTGGTATCTCGGTAGCTCCCCGAAGAGCTGGGAGAGGGGTTTTCCCTCCCTGGCCATTATATCGAGGATGAGGGCCATCGCCATGGTTCCATCCCTCACGGGGAGGTGGGGTGCGTAGAATATCCCCCCGTTCTCTTCCCCCCCAAGCTTTATGCCCGACTCAACCATTGTCCTTGAGACGGTCACGCTGCCAACCCTTGTGTAGATGATCTTCCCACCTCCACCCTTAACCACATCCTCCACAACCCTGGATGAGCTTACGGGCGTGGCCACGGCCTCTCCCGGGTTTCTGGCTATGAAGCTCTTCGCGATCAAGGCGAAGGATCTATCCCCCCAGTGCACCTCCCCCATCTCGTCAACGAATATGGCCCTGTCACCATCTCCATCAAAGGCAACCCCTACATCTGCACCCGAAGCCTCAACGAGCGCCTTCAGGCCTTCAAGGTTATCAGGCCTTGGCTCAGATCCCCTCCCGGGGAACCTTCCATCCAGCTCTGCGTTTATTGAAAGGACGAAGCAGCCGAGCCTCCTCGCCACCGAAGGGGCTGTGAATGCTGAGACGCCGTTTCCTGGATCTATCGCGACCCTAAACCTAGACCTCCTTATCAGCTCGATGTCGACATGGCTTAGAACTGCTGTTTCATAGGCCTCTAGGGGATTAACGCTTTGAACCCTTCCCACCTCATCCCAGGAGCATAGGGTTGGGCCGCCCCCAAAATATAGGGCTTCTATCTCCTCCTCAACCTCCCTTGGAACCTCAACCCCGTCTCGGGCTATCACCTTCAATCCGTTGAACTCGGGGGGGTTGTGGGAGGCTGTCAGCATAAGCCCCCCATCTAGGCCGTATTGTTTCACGGAGAACTGCAGGGCTGGGGTTGGTAGGATTCCCATATCGTATACCGTGCATCCCGCTGAGAGTAGGCCTGAAATGGCAGCCTCCCTGAACATCAGGCTGCTTGTCCTTCCATCCCTCCCCAGGGCTATATTCTTTCCGAGGAGGAAACTGGCTGCGGAGGCCAGTCTCAGGATCATCTCTGCGGTCAATTCCCTGTTCACAACCCCTCTTACCCCATTAGTGCCGAAGAGCCTTCCCATAGCTCAATCACTGATCTAAATCATATCTATCTTAAAAAATCTATCTCAAATGGATTAAAACTGAGTCAATAAAATAGATCCAAATATTTTGATGTCTTATGATCCATTAAGCTAATTTTAAAATTATTTGACTTCTTTTAGTTTCTTTTCGATATATTCGATAAATTTGGTGGCGCTGAATTATATTTGAGTTATCTACATCACTTGATGAACCTCTAGTATGCTCTCCTCCACCCTCTTTGAGGGGCAGATGGTGACGTCGTGGGTTATGGTCACGCCGTCTGCTATCTCTGCATAGTCTCCTATCAGGCTTCCACTCTCGATCTTAACCCACCTCTCAATTGTGGCGTTCTCTCCAACTATAGCATTCCTAATGGATGTGTGATCCCCTATTATCGCCCCTGGGAAGATTATCGAGCCCTCGATCCTGCACCCCTTCCCCACATATACATCCTCCCCTATCGAGGTGTAAGGGCCGATGACGGAGTCTTCCCCTATCTCGACGCCCCTTCCTACATGGACCGGGGGGAGGATCTTCGCCCCCTCATCGATATCTGCCCCCTCAGCGATCTGGCCAACCTCAGGTTTTGAGAGGAGGAGGCGATTCGCGGCCAGATAGTCCTCCGGTATGCCTATGTCGATCCATAGGCCCTTCACCTCATATCCATATAAGGTTCCATCCTTCGCCAGGTTGGGGAAGACCTCCCTCTCGGTGGAGACCCTTCTCCCAGGGGGGATGTACTCTAAGACCTCCCTGTTGAAGACATATATCCCCGCGTTTACAAGGTTGCTTGGGGCCTTACCTGGCTCAGGCTTCTCCACGAATCTCATTATCCTCCCCTCCCCGTCAACCTCCACCGAGCCGTAGCGGCTGGGATCCTCCACCCTGTAAAGTGCGATCGTCGCTAGACCACCCTTCTCCACGTGGAATTGGATTAGGCGTCTGTAGTCCAGGTCTGATAGGACGTCACCGTTTAGAACCAGAAACATGTCGCTGTCCCTGAGGAGGCTCTCCGCCATCTTGATGGGCCCTCCAGTCCCCATAGGCCTAGCCTCCCTCGAGTAGAGGATCCCGACGTTGAACTTTGTGGGGCCTAGATATCTTACAAATGACTCGGCCATGTAGTTGACTGCTAGGATCACCGTCTCAACCCCGACCTTAGAGAGGCCCTGGAGGATCCAGTCTATTACGGGTTTTCCGGCGACTGGGAATAGGAGCTTTGGCCTCGTGCAGCTGAGGGGCCTCAGACGGGTGCCGAAGCCCCCAGCCAGTATGAGGGCCTTCAACCCATTCACCTCGAATACTCAACATCCACTCTTTTTAAGAAGTTTTTGCCAAGTTAAACCATTAATGATCCAGCTAGAGGTGTGCCAGTCTTTACCATGCTAGGATTTCCTAGCTATTATCATTGTACCCCCGATGAGAGCGATGACTAGGCCTATTAGGGTTATGATCCTTGGGCCTGAGACCCCTATCTCCCTTACCTGCATGGAGGAATAGACAAGGAACAGGCCTATGCTCAGGATGACCAGACCGAGTAGGTTTATGGCGATGGATCCGGGGTTTATGCCTTCAGCCTCTGACATCCCACCATCAACGCCCATTTCTCCCTATAAAACCAGTGGTCAGGCCCCTTCCAGTTTGTCCGGAAGATACTTGTCCACTATATATGTCAGGCCATAGCGGCTGAAGGCCTCGAGCTCGGCCTTCACCCCGAGTTTAATGAATAGATCTATCTCCCTCTGCCAGAGTTCCCCCCCATATCTCGGATCCTTCTTAAGCTCCTTGAGCCTCTTGATATCCATGTCGGTGAGCTTCTCCGTGGGCAAACGGTACTTTACTATATCGGTGGCCCAAACCCCTATCCACTTCGCATCCGGGGTTGCGAGCCCCCTAAGGTGGGCTGCGTTCGCCGAGCCTGAGATGATCACCATGGCTATGTGGACGCCCCATGGGTCACCATCCGTGAAGATGTAGACAGGCATCTTCCCCAGCTGATTTAGCCTCTGGATTATGCTCCTCGTGGATCGAGGCGCCTGACCAGCTGTATGGATCAGGATTGCGTTGAACTTCTCGTGAGCCCTCTCCTCGACTAGCCTAGTGAACATCGCCCCCTTCTCTATCACTAGAACCTTGTCTGCCGATGTCTCTATGAACTCCGCGCTTGTCAGGGCAGGGCCTATCATAACCCCATCAGGATGCTCGGTCAGGTTCATCCTCTTACCCTCGTACCCAGGGACGGTGTACTCAATGGTGAGGTCTCCGAAGATCGCGCTCCTCTCCTCGGGGTAGATGTTGAAATCCTCCCTGGGCCTGCTCAGGGCCGTCTCGAGGTCTGTTATGATGTTGTCCGACTCGTCCTGATCCTTGAACTCTATATCCCTCTGCCCCCTCGCCGAGTAGTAGACCTCCCTCAGTGTGCTTGTCTTCCTATGCCTCAGGAGCTCCCTGCTAAACCAGGCGGTCCATATGAGCTGGGCGAAGGGTCGGATGTGGGCTATGTTTCTGGAATGCCTCCTGATAAGGCGGTCTCCCAGTATATACTGCTTGAGTTCTTGATCATAGATTATATTGTCGGTTGACCTGCTCTGTATCATGATCCAAGGGAACTCCCTAGCCCTTATCTGCTCGTAGACGAGGCTGCCCAGCTGCTTCAGGGCAAGCTCGGTCATCTCCCTCTGCCTATCAGCCTCTCTAACAGCCTTCCCCGACAACCTGAGGCACCTCTTTAATCCTCCTCTCAACCTCCTCGAGGTCTGCCCCTACAGCCCTGAGGAGGGGAGTTATATCTGGAATCTCCTCTTTATCCGCGAGCTTCGCGGAGAACTCCGCGATCTTGGGGAGGAACCTCTCGAACACGCTGAGCCTCCTCCTCTCCCTCGCCATCCTTATGCTCCTAGAGATATAGAGCCTAAGGTGTCTAGCAAGCTGGCGGATCGCATTGGTTATCTCCCTCTCAACCTCAGGCTGATCGGCTAGGAACTCCTTCCCAACGCTCTTATAGGGTATCTTTGTTGAGCAGACATGGACGGCCACCACAAGCGGGGTGTCAGGTGAGACGAGGTAGGTGCTCCAGTTTATGTTCCTGTTGACCGCTTTCCAGATGACGCAGCTAGACTCGTCGAAGAGGAGGGGTATCTTGTTCGCGAACCTGTAGAGGGTAATGCCGCTGAAGCCCTGCCTCGCGAGGGACCTTCCATGGGCCATAGCTGCCTCCACGATGAAGGGGAAGCCCAGGTAGGTGGAAGGCCTCCTCTGGACGGCCATCAGGAAGTCCGCGTCTGTCAGGTTCAGCTCCTTCTTTATCCCCATTCCAAGAAGCTCCTCACCTATGGGTGATAGACAGCTTGGATCAGGCCTGTTGAACTCCTCGAAATCGTTCGCTGCGCGGACCAGTTTGACGATATCCTCAGGGCCCAACTCACCTGGGGGAGTCCTAGGGTCGATTGAGGCGGTGTTAAGGAACCTCTCAGCCGTGACCTCCCCAACTCCTTGAAAGTGTTCCATCATGAAGGCCTTCATGTTCCTCGCCCTCGTCGAGGCCACCATCCTCCTCAGGGTCTCCACATCCACCCCTTTGGGATGGGGTTTAACCGCCCTCGGTGGCGGGGGCATCTGGTCGGTAGCCCTCTCAAACCTGTATAGGCGCCCCTTGGGATCAACGAAGGTTATATCCGCGTAGGGGCAGACCATCGCCGTCTGCTTCAGATACTCGTATATCTTGTTCATGCTCCTCGAGTAGTCTCCCTCGAGCTGAAGCTCCACTATGGTTCCCCGCCACCCCTTCTTGTTCTCATGGACCTCATGCCTAAGCACTATTGGCTCGTTGTGCTCAATGTCGATCATCATCTCGTACTCGTGTATCTCCTTTCCTATACTTGAGGCCACCCTCACGGGTTTATGGGTGGTGATCTGACCGTAAAGTATGGTGATGGTCCCTCCAAGCCCGAAGGTCCCCCTAGACTGCCTGAGAATGTACTTCGAGCCGTAGAAGACCTTTCCGAAGCAGAGGGGGATATACTCATCAGGGATGCCTGTCCCGTTATCCTCGATCCTCAGGGAATAAACCTCAGGCCCCTCTTCGCCCTTCGATGGAAGCACCTCCCTGATCCTCAGGTATATATCTGGGGGAACCCTTCGAGCCTCGCAGGCATCTAGGGAGTTCTCCAGAAGCTCCCTAACAGCGGAGTAGAGGGCCCTGCTCGGATTGCTGAAACCAGCTATCTCCCTGTTCCTGTAGAAGAAGTCGGAGGGGCTTATGGATTGGTATGATGCCTCTGCCAAGCCGCTTCACCCGTATTCGGCGCCACCCTCCTCCCAGAGTTCGGTTGCCTCCCTCTTCATCCTCCTCCTCTGCTCGTAGAGGTAGTTCCAGACGGTCTTATGGAAGGCCCCCTTCACGAGCATTAGGATGGCCTCCCTCGCCACGTTAAGCCTGTCCGCCCTACCGATTATAGAGACGGTGTCTCCGTAGACGCTTATCATAGTCTCCGTAAGCTCCTCCAGTAACGCCCTAGCCTGGCCTTTCCTACCTATGATCCTGCCTTTTACCCTCGCGATGGAGTTCCTGGTTCTGCAGTACTCTGAGAGGTCGATGATGAGGAGGTCATGGTCCTCCTCCGCCAGCCTCTCAGCCTTCCTCGGGTTGAAGCCCCTCCCAATTGCCTTAACGATGTTCTGAACCGTGAATAGTAGGGATATGTCCTTCGCCTCCGGGCCTAGGGCTATCTCCACGGAGCCCGAGTCGCTGTCTATATCAAGGGAGACCCCGAAGATCCTCTCTATCCTCGCCTTTACCCTTCCCTTCGGCCCTATTAGAACCCCAACCCTATCCAGGGGAATCTTGATATAGCTCTTCCTCTCCACCCCTCACATACACCTCCAAAGAGTCAGCGTTTAGGATGTCAACTCCTAGGCGGCTGAAGTACTCATTAATCCTCTCTATATCTCTCCTCAGCAGAGCCCCCGCGTTCGGGTGGGCCGTTAGAACCGCCTGGGAGACGTCGAAGATGACTGGAGCCTCCTCCCAGACCATTATGTTATACTCGCTGAGATCCCCGTGGATGAGGCCGGCCTTCAGGTAGAGGCGTCTAACATCCTCTATCAACCTCTTGTAGAAATCCTCTGGGTTAGGAAGCTCAACCTCCCTCAGAAGCGGGGCTGGAACCCCATCCACTCCAATGAAGCTCATCACGAGGATGTTTCTAAAGCACTCTATGGGCCTTGGGACGTTGACCCCAGCCTCTTCCGCCAACTTAAGGTTCTTGAACTCCTTCTGGGTCCAGGTATAGACCAGACCTCTCGGATCTCTCCTCACCCTCTTAAACCTCGGATCCCCTTCTATGTACTTCATCATGCCATGCCTGAACTCGCCTGTGACGGTGTAATAGATCTTGACCGCAAGCTCGTATCCCCTTGGATCCTTACCCCAGTATATCCTCCCCTCCTTACCGGCCTTCACCACCCCGTAGATCTTGTCTATGACACCCTTTCTCATCAGCTTGTATAGGCCTTCTAGGGTGGGCCTGTCGAATACCTCCTCGAAGACCTCGAACTCCTCTTCCCGTTTCTCGAGCATGAGGCTCTCTTCCTCAAACCTCCTGAGCCTCCTCTCCGCCTCCCTCTCTGGGCTCCTTCGGCCGGCCAAGGTCTATCCAGCCCTCCATCCGGATCTTCTACTCTATCTTCAGGATCCCCTCTCTCCTCAGCTGCTCAACCTGGTTGGCTGTGTACCTCCAGAATATCTCTCCCCTCTCCTCCCCTTGGAAGTCCCATGGGGAGACTAGGACGACATCCCCCTCCCTTATCCATGTCTTCCTCTTCATCTTCCCCCTGATCCTACATACCCTTGTATGGCCATCCTGGCATTTAACGAGCACCCTATCGTATCCAAGCATCTTCACGGCTATGCAGAGGACGTCGTTCTCGGAGGGATAGACCATCTCCTTCAGCTCTCGCTCGCTCAGTACCTTCTTCTTTCCCATCCGACGACCCTCCCTCGATAAAAATTATTTAGAACCTTAAAAATCATCCCATTCAAAATGGTTTGACTCAGGGGGAGGTTAACGGAAATGTGTTAAGTCCTCCACCACTTAAGCATGGGAAATAAGGGAACTATTACAGGGCTTCTAGCTCCATGGGCAATCTTCTATCAAGCTCGATCGAGGAGAGCGAAACCTCGCAGGTGTATGCATATGCCTCCACGCCCCTCTCGATGGCTGTTTTCAGGGCCTCAGAGAATCTTGGGTCAACCTCCCAGTTTGGCCTGAAGACCTCGGCATCACCCCTTTGGACGAGGAAGAGGACTGCAGCCCTCCCGAATTCTAAAGCTTTTATGAGGGTCTTCATATGCCTCTCACCCCTCGATGTGGGCGCATCTGGGAATAGGGCGACCCCATTTTCCACTAGAGTGCAGGACTTAACCTCCAAGAAGAGATTCTTCCCTCCCCCGTAGAGGAGGAAGTCTAGCCTTGAACCCTGGAGATGGGGCTCTTTCTCCTTTATGCGCAGGCCCTTAAACTCGGGTATTAGGCTTGACTCTACGGCTTCTCCTATGATCTTGTTGGGCATCCTTGAGTCGATCGAGACCAAAACCCCCCCTAATTCCACTAGGATCAGATCGTATGCAGTCTTCCTACTCCTCCGGTCTCTCTCAGAAAGGTGTACTTTAACCCCGGCCCTCAGCAGGCCAAGCCTTCCGGGGTTCGGTATGAAGCAACCTCTAGGTTCGCCTTCCACCTCTACGAGGCCTAGGAATCGATTGAGTCTAGCCCTAAAGCTCGCGGGTTTTAGTGGCTTCTCGAAATGCAAAGCCTTGGCGCTCCCCTATAAGGCTCATTATCTCATCAAGCAGCACCTGGCTTGAGGCCGCTACGAGCCTAAGCCTCGACCCCCTCGAGAGCATTAGGTCGTTGTCCATCGCACCATCTATGATGTATACTCCCCCCGCCTCCTTTAGGATGAAGAGGCCGGCCGCTGCGTCCGTCGCCCTCAAAGCTCCCCTGTAGTCGATGTGGGCGTCAATTCTTCCCGATGCCACATGGCAGAGGGAGATGGAGGCGCATCCGAGTTGGCGGAGATGCCCAGCCTTATATATGAGCCTCTCCAACGAACGGAGATAGAATCCTTTGCTTATATCAATGGAGATCAGGGCATCTTTAACTTCAGTAGGCCTCGAGGGTCTGATCCTAGAACCCCCCAGCCACGCCCCCTTCCCTCTTTCCGCCCAGTATGCTAATCCCGAGTTCAGCTCCATGACGATGGCGGCTAAGGTTCCTGAGAGATATGGTGTCTCTGAAATGGCGATGCTCGTGGTTGCATAGCCTACCCCCCTAGCTAGGTTGGTCGTGCCGTCTATGGGGTCTACGATGAGGTGGGCCTCCCCTCCGCCGAGGGTGTATTCCCCCTCCTCGCTCGCCACATTCACTGATGCTCCTAGGTTGCTGAGGGCCTCCCGGATGGCGTTGTGCGCTGATAGGTCCAAGACCCTCTTGAGCTCCTTTACCTCCAAGTCTCGCCTCTCCCTCAAAACATCAATGACACTTCTTCTAACGTTCTCAGCCGCCTCGAAGAGGATCGAGGCCTGCTCACCTTTCACATCGGATTGGAACATCTCGGTAGTATTATATCATCCGGGTAGAAATTAATGGGTTTCCCGTGAGATTGCTTAGCCAAAAATATGACCGATTGGTTTCCTGAGGTTTTTGCTTTGATCCAATTCCTTAGATCTCAGTTTAATTATCTTTTCAACTTCCCATAGCCATCTCGAATTGGAGCATGCAATAGAAGTTCCATTTGAACTTTTTCATTCTTTATATGAAGCCATTCTCCTTCATGATCTCTATGATCTTCTCAGCTGCCTTCTCGGGAGATTCTCTTACGCAGTCGATCTCCAGATCCGCATCCCAGGGCTCCTCATACTCCTCCTGGAGACCTGGAACATATTGTGCCTCTCCAGCCTCCGCCTTCTTATATATCCCCTTTCTATCCCTCTCCCTGCAGACCTCCAAGGGGCATCTTATATAGACCTGTAGGAACCTCTCTATTAGGCCCCTGGCTGCCCTCCTCCACCTCCTCCTGTTTGCGGTAGCATCGAAGATCACGTTCACCCCATTCTGGGTCAGCAGGACGCCAATATAGACCAGGGAGTTGTAGAAGGTCTCCCTCTCCTCAGGGGAGTATGTGGGGTTCGGTGTTAGGACCTTTCTAACAATATCGGATTCCAGGATCTGTGCATGGATCCCCAGCCCCTCGAGCCTCTCCTTAACCGCCCTCGCTAGGGTTGACTTACCGGATGCTGGGAGCCCAGTAATCCAAATGGCCCAACCCTCTTTCCTCAATCCTAATCCTCCAGTAAGCCGTTGACCTCGTGATAGTCGAACCTAGAGACCTCCAAGATATTTCTTGCGAAGTTTAGGAGCTTCCTCCTTACATCTAATGGGAGGTTGGGATACCAGATCGGGGATGCTATGACCAGGGCCCTCCAGCAGAAGAAGGGCTGAACCACATGGAGGAGTTCACGATCCCCAGTGGCCTTGAGATAATCCTCGAAGAAGGTCTCCCAGAGAACCTTGAAGGGCCCATCCAGCTCGCCGGCCTGTTGAAGGGCGTAGAAGAGGTAGTTAACGGCCAGGGCTGTTACATCATCCGCTGGCTCTCCCCACTCCCCCCTGCTCCTGTCCAAGAGCTTGAACTCTGTATCACCCGTGAAGATGATGTTCCAGGGGTGATAGTCGCCGTGAACCATTGAGAGGCGGTGGGTGAGGGGCTTCAACCTCCACCTCCAGTCTATACATCTCTTCTCGATGGCGGACAGCTCTCTGGGCCCAATGTATTCTAGGCCAGTTGGGTAGCTGTCGGTGAGGCCGAAGATGCACTCGCTATGACCTACGAGTTCCCTGATCCTCCTCTCATAGAGCCCAGGCTCACAACCCTTAACCGAGTGGATCTCGGCAAGATAGCCCGCCAAGGCCTTGCAACGCCTTAGGTCTAGGTCCAATAAATCCCCGGCCTCCTTTATCCTGTCAAGATCCCGGTAGTATTCGAGACCCTCTGCCATCTCTGTGAGGATGAAGAACTCAAGGGGGTTCTCGAGGGATCTCAATGAGCCCTTCCTCGTTATGACCCCGACATCTATGGCCTTCACGTGCCTTGGGAGGGTGTTGAAGGCCTCACCCTGCCAGATAAGGATCGCCGCCCTGTCCGCCATCCTCTCGTGGCCAAACCCCCCGGGCCTCACCGTGTTGAAGACAACCCTCCTATGGACCCCATCAACCGAGAATTCTATGGAGAGGGCCGTTCCATAGCCATAGCCCTTAAGGGCCTCTTCGGGCTTTATACCCGTCACCCCTAAGGGGGTGAGGCTTATGATGTTAACTTCACCTCTGTAGAGGTTTGATAAATACCCTTTGAGACTCCCTAAGCTTATCTCCATAATCCCATTTCATGATATCCGTGCCTCCTAAAAGGTGTGTCGGTTTATAAGAGAGTTTATTAACCTATCTCTTGATAATATCTGTAAATCAAATTAATCTATCTCGTTGTGATGAAATCCATGAAAAAGAAAGATTATCTTTTGATAAAAATTTATCTTCAACGTGAAGTTTTCCATAATCTTCATATATTTGTTTGAAGATAAAAGCCTAACTTCGAATGTTGGAACCCCTTCAAAAGAAAAAATTTTTCAGTGAGGGTAGTATGATCTCCCCGTCCATCCCAGTCGATAAACTGGATTTTAAGGATGTGTGAAGTGGATGTCTAACCCCCTCTCCCAGCTCAGGGCCGAGTGCAGAAGGCTACTAGAGGAGGCTTTAAAGGGGCTCTACCCAGACATTGAGCTTCCTGAAGATAGGTTATCGAGGCCACCAACCATAGAGATGGGGGAACTCTCATCCTCGTTATGCCTACAACTCGGCCCAAGGATCGGCCTGAATCCCATAGACCTCGCAAAAAGAGTGGCAAAGGAGATAAACGCCGCCTCAAAGAGGCTGGTGGCCTCGGCGGAGGAGAAGAATGGATATATCAACTTCCAGGCGGACATTAGAAACTTCTCCAAGCTCGTCCTCGAGGCTGCCACGGGAGATGAGGAGTATGGCTTCTTGAAGACAGACTCGCCCGAGAGGGTTATGGTGGAGCATACCAGTGCTAACCCCATACGCCCCCTCCACATCGGAACAGCTCGAAACTCCGTCCTTGGAGATGCCCTAGCTAGGATCCAGAGGAAGAGGGGTCACAGCGTCGAGGTTCACTTCTACGTAGATGACATGGGGAGGCAGGTCGCTACGGCGACCTATGGCTGGAGGCTGTTGGGGAAGCCTGAGCCCTCAGGAAGGGCAGACGAATGGTTTGGTGAGATATACGCCATAGTGAACGTCCTGAAGGAGGTTAAGAGGCTGAAGAGGGAACTCGAGGAGGCGAAGGAGAGGGGGGATGACGAGAGGGTTTGGAGGATAAATAGGGAGCTGGACAAGTACGCCTCTGCCGCCAACGAACTCAGGGAGAGAAGCCCCCTATTCGACGAGCTTAACGAGAGGATGAAGTCAGAGCCAGACCCCGAGGTGGGCATCATGAAGCTAAACACGGAGTATGAGAGGGGGGTTCCCGAGGCCAAGAGGGATGTGAGGAGGCTGGTGGAGTACTGCGTGAGGGGTTTCGAGGAAGTCCTGGGAGAGCTGGACATAAGATTTGACTTTTGGGACTATGAGGGAGACCTGGTTTGGAGCGGGGCCGTGGAGGAGGCCATAGAGGCCCTCAGGAGGACACCATACACCTCCTACGAGGATGGGGCCCTGATACTTGACTGTGAGGCCGTTGCAAGGGCTCTAGGGCTGAAGGAGAGGTGGGGGATAAACCCATCATATGAGATACCTAGGCTTGTACTGATGAGGGCGGATGGAACAACCCTTTACACGCCCAGGGATATAGCATACTCGATCCAGAAGTTCAATAGGGTCGACAGGGTCATAAACGTCATCGGATGCGACCAGAGCCTGGCCCAGCTCCAGCTCAGGATAGCCTTGGCAGCAATGGGAAGGCTGGAGCTGGCTGACAGGCAGATCCACTACGCCTACGAGTTCGTCAGGCTTCCGGAGGTTAAGATGAGCGGCCGCCTAGGTAGATATGTGACCCTGCGTGAGCTTCTGGAGAGGGCTGTATCCCTCGCATACGAGGAGGTCTCAAAGAGATCCCCAAACCTCACCGAGGATGAGATGCGCAACATTGCTAGGAGGGTGGGGCATGGAGCCGTGAAGTACACCTTATTGAGCCTAGACCCGATGAAGGTGGTGGTCTTCGACTGGAATAAGGCTCTGAACTTCGAGATGAACAGCGCCCCATTCATCCAGTACTCCCACGCTAGGGCCTGCAATATACTAAAAAGGGCTCCAAGCCGCCCGGAGCCAGATTACTCCCTTCTCAAAGATGCTAGGGAGAGAGAGCTAGTGCTCCTAATAGCCCAGTTCCCCGAAGTATTCTTGGAGGCCTGCGAGAGCCTCAGGCCGAGTGAGATCTCCTCATATGCTAATATCCTAGCTGACAGGTTCAACGCCTTCTATGCAGCCCTTCCGGTCATAAAGGCCGAGCCCCCGGGGCTAGCTGGAGCCAGACTCATGCTCGTCGACTCCGTGAGGATAGTCCTCAGAAACGCCCTCTCGGTACTAGGCATAGAGGCGCCAGAGCGGATGTGACGGGGGCTCGAGAAGGGTTTAAATATTCGATTTCAAGGGTCATCTAACGAGGTCTGGAAGATGAACCTCTGGAAGTTGAGGCTATCCATGGCTGGAACCCTGGCCGTAATAATTGGCATCACGACCCTGGGATTTGCATTGGTTCTATCGCTTATGAACTCTCTGAGTCTCATATCTCTCGTAGTCCTAGTCGCAGCCTTCAACATAATACAATGGCTTATAGCCCCTTATATGGTTGATGTGCTCTACAGGGTTCGGCCCCTAGGGGTTGCTGAGAGCCCTAGGCTGCACAGGATCCTCCAAGAGCTCTCCCATAGATCTGGACTCAGACCTCCTAAGCTGATGATAGCCGACCTACCCGTCCCCAACGCCTTTGCATACGGCTCACCCATCACAGGGAGCAGGGTGGCCGTTACTAGGGGTCTCCTCAGCTCCCTTGATGAGGAGGAGGTTGAAGCGGTCATAGGCCACGAGCTTGGCCACCTCAAGCACCGCGACGTCCAGGTGATGATGTTCGCCTCCTTCCTCCCATCCCTCTTCTACCTATTAGCCAGATCGATGCTATTCTCCAGCTACTATTATGACCGGAGGGATAGAAGGGACACTAGTGGACTAGCCTTAATAGGCGGGATCTCGATGCTCATATACTTCGTGCTCCTCCTCCTCACCCTAAGCCTGAGCAGGCTCAGGGAGTATTACGCGGATCAGCACAGCGTGTCAGTCGTTGATGATGGGGCAAGGAAGCTATCGGAGGGGCTGGCCAAGATAGTCTCCTCAACCCTCAGGGTTCGTTCTTTTACAGGAGGTTCACTTGGCATAAGCGGCTTCAAGACCCTCTTCATCTCGGATCCCGATAGGGTAGCCAAGGACGCCTTGGATCTACAAGGGGCTAGAATGGCTGGTTCGGACAGCGAGCTGGTGAGGAGCATCCTGAGTAGGAGGGTCACATGGCTCGACAACCTCCTTGAGCTTTTCTCCACCCATCCGAATATAGTGAAGAGGATTAGGGCCCTTCAGTCATAAGATGCCGTAAGGCCGTCTAGAATCCTCCTGAGAGACTCGAAATCCCTCCTTAACACATACTCCAATCCCCTCATATAGAGGGCTGAGGCTGGATGATAGGAAGGGAAGAGGATAACCTCTCCCCAAGGAGCCTCAACTCTGAAGGATTTTCCATGGACCTCCCCAATATACCTTGGACTCAACCCGAAGCGGGTCATCAGGTACTGGGTCGCAGTATTGCCCATGGAGGCGATGATCCTGGGCTCCAGGATACTTAGCTGCCGCTCCAAGTGTGGGGAACAGGCCTCCACCTCCTCTGCTCTAGGGGGCCTATTCCCAGGGGGGCGGCATTTCACCACGTTTCCAATATAGACATCGCCCCTACTCAGCCCTATGCCCCGTAGGAGATCATTCAACAGTTGGCCGGCTGCCCCGGCGAAGGGCCTCCCGGTCTCATCCTCCCTCCTCCCAGGCGCCTCTCCCAGGAGGAGGAGCTTCGCATCAAGGCTCCCCTCTCCTAGAACCGGGTTCCTCCTTCCCTCCCAGAGGCCACATCTTCTACAGCTTTGAACCTCCAAGAGCAGCTGTCTCATGATCTCCGACTTATCTCCGGCCTGAGGGCTCTGCGGGAGGCTCATCAACTCTATCGAGCTTTACGGAGAAAATTTAACATTCTCTCATCACAAAGAGTAGAATCGCAACATTTTTATGCAACGCTGCAGAGTTCTGTAGAACCTTGAGAGACATACTCATAATAAAGGACCCAGAGGTTGCAAAGCTATTCGCGGACGACACGAGGCGCCAGATCCTCCACCGCCTTAGGCATAGGGAGCTATCCGCATCAGATCTAGCCGAAGCACTGGGTAAGAGCCATTCAAGCATATTACATCACCTGAAGCTCCTCCAGGATGCTGGATTGGTCGAGGAGACAAGGGTTGAGAGGAAGAGGAACCTCGTCCAGAGCTATTACAGGAGCACCGCGAAGATGTTCATCATCTCATACACCCTAACAGAGACCCTAGGGGATATGGAGGGCTTCCCATGGAGCAAGGAGGTGCTCAGGAGGATACTAGATGGATTGAGGGATATGGGTTATGTCTATCCAGAGGGGGGGAGAGAGAGGGTCCTAGAACTAATAGGGGGCTGCTACATGAAGGAGCAGAAGGCCCTCGAGGAGATCATAGAGAGGCAGACCACCACAATAAAGGCGGATAGACACATCTACTTTGCGATGACCAGGCTCCTTACCATGCTGAAGCTATCGGGCGACGAGGAGTACATGAGGATGATAAGGGAACTAAGAGAACTCTTAAGGGGCCCCATCGGGGAGGGTGAAAATGGGTCATGAAACGGGAGGACGGAAGGGAGGCTTGAAGAACCTCCCTCGAGTTCTAGGATACTTGGTCAGATACTGGCAGTTCAAGGTGGCCCTTCTCCTCGTCATCTCCGCTACATGGCTTGAAGTCTTCACACCAGCTCTAATAGGGGGGATCATCGACACCGTTAAGGCCGTGGTGGCTGGAGAGAACCCAGAGGGGATCACCGGATTCGGCGGAATGATAAATAGGGCCTTAACACCAGCATTTGAATGGATCTCCGAGAAGCTCGGGCTGAGCCTGAACATATCAACGCTCGTCGTCCTGTCCCTAACCCTCATACTGATCTCGGCTCTCGTCGGAGCTGTGAGGTACCTCCAAAGGTATATCCTGGCCTACGTATCACAAAGGGCTGCTTTTGAGATCCGGAGCGACCTTTACAGCTCCCTCCTAGAGCAGTCCTTCAGCTTCTACGATGAGCAGAGGACTGGGCAGTTGATGGCTAGGGCTACAAGCGACGTGGACCAGCTCGAGAGGTTCTTCAGCTTCGGGCTTACCCAGCTAGCCTCAACCATCCTCCTATTCTCCCTAGTTCTCTACATGATCATCAACATGAGCCCCCAGCTCACCCTAGTATCAATGATCGTCCTACCCCTGATAATGTTCACAACCATTAGGTTCGCCAAGAAGATAGGCCCTATATGGCTTAGGATAAGGAACCAATTCGGGGATATCTCCTCAGCAGTTCAGGAGAACCTGATGGGTGTGAGAGTTGTCAGGGGATTCGCCATGGAGGGTTACGAGGAGGAGAAGTTCGTGAGGCTATGTGACGAGTACTTCGAGACGAACATGGAGGGGGCAAGGCTGAGATCGCTCTATATGCCTTTAGCATCAATGCTCACCTCCATGGGCGTGGCCCTTATAATCTGGTATGGGGGGCTCCAGGTAATAAGCGGGGCCCTAAGCCTAGGGACCCTCATAGCCTTCTACTTCTACCTAATCCGCCTAGCCGGGCCTGTGAGGATGTTCGGCTTCATGGTGGCCACATTCCAGCGAGGAATGGCAGCCGCTGAGAGGATATTCGAGATAATTGATAAACCCTCAGCGGTTGCTGAGAGGGAGGGGGCCATAGAGCTGACGGATGTTAAGGGACACATAGTCTTCGAAGATGTCGGCTTTAGCTATGACGGGGGGAACATGGTCCTGAAAGGAATAAACCTGGACGTTAAACCCGGGATGAAGGTGGCCATCCTGGGAGCGACGGGCTCGGGTAAGAGCTCCATAATAAACCTGATACCAAGATTCTACGACGTCACGGAGGGGAGGATAACCATAGATGGATATGATGTCAGGGATGTGACTATAAGGTCTCTGAGGAAGCATATAGGAATAGTGAGGCAGGATCCATTCATATTCTCCACAACCATTAGGGAGAACATAGCCCTGGGGGTGGAGAACCCGAGGTTTGAGGATATAGTGGAGGCTGCGAGGAGGGCTCAGATCCATGACTTCATCTCCTCCCTACCAGAGGGCTATGATACTAGGGTGGGGGAGAGAGGAGTCACCCTCTCGGGAGGGCAGAAGCAGAGAATAGCTATAGCAAGGGCCCTACTCAAAAACCCTAAGATACTCATATTGGACGACTCGACCTCGAGTATCGACATGTGGACTGAGTATGAGATACAGAGAGCCCTTAAAGACTTGATGGAAAACAGGACCACATTCATTATAACACAGAGAATATCCACAATTAGAGATGCAGATTACATAGTTGTTCTGGAGAAGGGAAAGATAGTGGAGGCAGGAACCCATGAACAGCTGATGTCCAAGAAGGGGATATACTACAGGCTCTATAAAACCCAGGTTTCCCATGGGGATATGGAGGAGGATTAAATTTGGGTATGCATGGTGGACCCTGGCATATGATGATGGAGGAAGAGGAGACCTACAAGAGGGAGTCCTCAGATATTGTTCTCGCTGGAAGGTTGCTGAGATACATTCTCAGGTTTAAGCGTAGGATGATCCTCCTATTCTCTGCAGCCCTCATAGGAACCATTCTGGGGTTGGTTCCCCCAATTCTATTCGCGATGGCTGTGGATCGATATATAACCTACCTAGATGCCGTGGGCCTAGCCCTAATCGGGGCTGCCTATGTCCTACTAAGCGTATTATCTTTCACCGCTCAATACGCTCAAAACTACTTGATCGAATGGATGGGCAACAGGCTCGAGTACGAGATAAGGGTCGACATGTTCCGCCACCTCCAGAGGATCCCCCTGGGATACTACGCCGAGAGGGAGATTGGAAGCATAGTCTCGAGGGTTACCAACGATGTAGAGAAGATAGCTGAGCTCGTCACCTCTGGAGTTGTGGGGAGCATCGTCGACCTCGTCACCTTGGTGGGGATCATAACCATAATGCTCAGGATGAACGTGAGGCTCTCCCTGATCTCCTTCACCGTCATCCCGATGATCGTCGCCTTCCTCTACTTCTGGGGCAGGAAGGTGCGCTCGGTTTACAGGAGGACCAGGAGGACGATAGCCAGCGTCTCGGCCAAGATTGAGGAGAGCGTTAGCGGGATGAAGGAGATCCAGGCCTACTCGAGGGAGAAGGCCACCCAGAGCGAGTTCTTAAGGGCCAATATATCAAACATGGAGGCGAATGTTGAGGCCAGCAGGGTCATGTCGGCCTTCTGGCCAGCCGTTGGGATATTCAGCGCCCTAGGGCAGAGCCTAGTCCTGCTATTTGGAGGGATGGCCATCATGAGGGGGGAAGTGACCATAGGAACCCTCTTCGGGCTCATGTCCTACATCGAAAGGTTCTTCATGCCCATCCAGGATCTGAGCATGTTCTGGAACAACGTCCAGTCCGCTATGGCTGCGGCTGAACGCGTCTTCAACCTCCTCGACGTGGAGGAGGAGGTGGAGGAGAAACCTGGGGCAATCCGACTAGATAGGATCGAGGGGAGGATCTCCTTCGAGGATGTCACATTCGGCTACGACCCGGATAGGCCTGTGCTTAAAAATATAACCCTCACCATAGAGCCCAAGAAGACCGTCGCCCTAGTGGGGCCGACTGGTGCGGGCAAGACCACCATGGCAAACCTCATCTACAGGTTCTACAATCCCCAGGGGGGAAGGATAACCATAGACGGATATGACCTTAGGGATTTAGAACTCAGATCCCTAAGGAGTCAGATGGCCATCGTCCTCCAAGACCCCTTCCTCTTCACAGGTACGGTCAAGGAGAACATAAGGTATGGAAGGCCTCGGGCCTCAGACGAGGAGATTATAGCGGCAGCTAAAGCCGTGGGAGCCCACGAGTTCATCGAGGCTCTGCCGGAGGGCTATGAGACCGATGTTAGGGAGAGGGGTGGAAGACTGAGTGTGGGGCAGAGGCAGCTCATCTGTCTGGCCAGAGCCCTCCTCGCGGATCCGAGGATCCTGATCATGGATGAGGCAACCTCGAGCATCGACCCTTACACGGAGCTCGTTATCAAAAGGGCGTTGGAGAAGGTACTGAGAGACAGGACCTCCATAGTCATCGCCCATCGCCTCTCAACGGTTAGAAACGCCGACCTGATAGTGGTCATAGATGAAGGCAGAATAGTCGAGATGGGAACCCATGATGAACTCCTCAAGAGGGGTGGGCTCTACAGGGCCCTATACGAGACGCAGTTCATCTACCAGAAGCCCCAAGAGCTTGAGGCCGAGATCCAAATTGGCATGACTCAAAATAGCCGTAAATAGGCTTAAACCAACACTATTTTATAAGAGATAAAATATAAACTCAAAATTTATGCATTGAAAAGCCATTTTTCATATCTAAACTAAGACAATGATTACAAAAATGATTATTTTGAATTTCGAATGAAGATGTTCTATATTCGCTTGTTTAGAAAAATGCTAGTGAGTATAGTTATTTTGCCTCACAACTTCCAGGTAGGGGGCAAATCTCTCCCTAAGGCTCAGCCCCTTAGGGGTTGGCCGGTAGATGAATCTGTTGGAACCCTCAACTGAGAGGCTCTCCCTTTCCAGCATCCCCATTTCACATAGGTCCTTCAGGTGGTGGTAGACGTTGCGACACTCACCATCGTTAATGTATATGTGAAAGTTCGACTTCAGGGCTTGCCATATATTGTAGCCGTAAGATTCAATTCCGCACTCCCAGTTGTAGCATACTATCGCCATGATCTTCATCTTGGTGGCTCCAGCGGTGCCCTTAGGCTTAGGCATCACAGATCTCGAAATGCTTATAAGCACGGCAATATTTATATTTTACCAGGGGGTAAAATATCCACTCCCCTCAGAGGAGGGAGAGGCTTGGAGAACTCTGGCAACAGGTGTCCCAGATGCGGGAGCACGGAGATAGTTACTGATCCAGATCTTGGAGAGGAGATCTGCGGGAGGTGCGGCCTAGTTATATCCGAGGTCCTAGTGGACAGAGGACCAGAGTGGAGAGCCTTCACGGCCTCGGAGAGGGATGAGAGACCCAGAACAGGCCTTGCTGAGTCCTACACCCTGTACGATAAGGGGCTTACAACAAGCTTCGGCGGCGTCAGGGATGCCCATGGAAGGCGCCTAGACCTACAGACCCTGGAGAGGATGAGCCAGCTCAAGAGGCATGACACCCGGTCGAAGATGGACGAGTCGTGGACAAGAAACCTGAGCATAGCTATGTCAGAGCTTGATAGGCTTTCAGCGATCCTCCACATCCCCCAAAGCGTCAAGGAGCACGCTGCATTGATCTACAGGAGAGCCCTCCAAAAGGATCTCATAAGGGGTAGGTCGATAGATGCCTTCGTCGCTGCCAGCCTCTACGCCGCATGCCGCCTCAACCAGGTTCCTAGAACCCTGAGGAGGATCGTGCAGGCCAGCACCAGGGATCACTCGGAGATCGCCAGGTCTTATCGGCTGCTCATCAGGGAGCTGAATCTTAAGATGCCCATCGACGACCCGATAAAGTTCGTCCCAAACATAGCCTCAAAGCTAAACCTTAAGCCAGAGACCGAGATCAGGGCTGTCGAGATCCTAAGGGAGGCTAGGAAGAAGCAGGGGCTCGCAGGCAAGGATCCAAGGGGGCTGGCAGCGGCTGCTCTATATCTGGCATGTGTGGAGATGAAGGAGAAAAGGGTTCAGAAGGAGGTTGCCGCAGCGGCGGGGACCACTGAGGTCACCCTCAGAAACAGGCTTAGGGGGTTGGAGATGGTTCTAAGGGGTTCAACCTCTGGCCGCGAGGAGCCTCCAGTATCCCCAATCATTGGTGAGGAGGAGTCTAGGATCTCTCTTCCTTCTCAACCAGCTCCTTGACCTCTTTCAGGTATCTCTCATACTCCTTCTTCCTACAATCGGCGCAGAGATATTTCGACCTCCTCAACGGAGACCTCCTACTCAACTGGATTATCCTAAGCTCCTCTGGGGTGAGGGGCTTCCCGCAGACCGCGCAGACCTTCTCCGACAACTCATCTTAATTAGCAATTGAGGCTGATAATTTTTTCGGACATACAGCTTCTAATGTTTTCAAAAGGATGACACATGTTTGAGATATGAAGAGCGCTATAGAAAACTCAAATCTCGGCCCTTATGAATTCCATGTCGGATCCTGAAAACTAAAATTGAGCAACCGGATCTGCCTGTCAAAAAGGCCTCTACTGTGAGGGAACGCCGGTAAGCCTCGTGATTTGGAGGTGGAACCCCATAGGCGTGAACCACCGGGGCTGAGGGGGGAAGTATTAAATTTTGAGGCTTCCAGTTCTCAGATTGAGTGTAAATCTGCATGGAGGAGAAGCTCACCTTTAAGGAGGCCCTAAGGAGGAACCGCCAAGCCTTCCTAGCTGTCCTCCTATTACCCGTCTTCGGGATGGCCATCTCCATACCTCTGATAATAATGAGGGCTCCAAGGAACCTCGCCGTCTCCCTCTCCCTCATCTCCATATTGCTGGTTCAATATGTCGTCTTCTTCCTCTACATCAAACGGAGAATAGACAGTTTTCTATCATCCTGAGGATGTGATTCGGAGGATTCGACCTCAGTAAGGATTTTAGGAGGGCGGGCTCCAATTCAACGGGGCTGAAGCCATTTGAGGAAGCTCACCGTGGAGATCGACGATGACCTTTACGAATACCTCGAATTCCTGGAGAGGATGGGTATGATATATCATAAGGGGGAGGCAGTGGTCAGGGCGCTCACATTTTTCAAGAGGCTTTCGATGCATGATTGGACCCCCGGTCAGTATAGGATGGGGGAAGCCCGGATGATCCTAATGGAAAGGGGGATGCTCCTAGACCTCCTCGAATCCCTCACCGAGTTCGAGATGTACAAGGCAGGAAGCCTGACGGCATTGAAGAGGAGGATTATGAGGCCAGAGTTCAGGGAGATCGACCTGACCAAGCCTTCAAACTGGATGATCATCCTCAAGGAGTTGGAGAACTTCGGCTGGGGAACCTTCACGAGGATCGAGAATGAGATAAAGGTTGAGAGCTGCGCCGTCCCCTTTGCGTTCCTGAGAGGCTATCTTGAGTCCATGTTCAAATGGGAGATGGAGGAGCATAGAACAGAGATGGAGGGGCTAATAGTCCTAATCGCGAAGAGACCTATCACTGAGGATTGGCGCTGAGCTAAAGCCCAGTCAATGGACACCTTTTATAGGGCCCTATTACTACAGTAACTACAGTTCCAAGTATGCCGTCCAAGACGAGCTCCCTCTCGAGGAAGGAGTTCAGGTCCTCCATCTTCTCGAAGATCACCTCAAACATAAGATCAACATCCCCGCTCGTCCTGTAAAGGACGTGCACATCGGGATGCTTCTTAATGTGCTCAACTATCGACTGAAGCTTCGCGGGCTGAACCTTTAGGCCTATGAAGGATTTTATAGCCCTACCAATCTTGTGATAATCTAGGACCACTGTGAACTTCTGGATGACACCCTTCTCCACAAGGCTGTCGATACGGTTCTTCACCGTCGCTTCACTCACCCCGACAACCTCGGCTATAGAGCGATAGGAGCGACGTCCATCCTCCAGAAGGCAGCCTATTATCTTCATATCAAGCGTGTCTATCGACATCCCTATTGAATTTTTAGGAGCCCCATAAAAACTTTTTCACTTTTTAAAGACTTTTCCATTTTACTTAAGAAAAAATCAATATTTTTATTGAAATAAAATTTAATAAGAGCCAAATTATTTAAACATCCATTTAAAAAATTAAGATAAATATTATGTTAATTTAACTTTTTTATTATAGGAAATGGATTTGTTTCAAAGGGTATGTTAATTTTTTTGCAACAGAAATTCTAAAAAATTTAGAAAAACTTATTTTTTTTGAGCTTCGTAGCGAGAAATTTATTAATTTCCGTTCTGCTATTCCATAGTGGAATGGAGGAAGTCATGAAAGAGGTGCCGGTCTCCCTTTACGGGGAACTCTCCTCTAGGCTCTCGTCGATAGTCTTGAGTGCAAAGGATAAAGATGCCCTTCCTGTAGACCTTGTTAAGACCATCATATTCCTCTGGCGCCAGGACCAACTCCAATCGAAGGCGGGAGTAGAGGCCCTCCTAAAGGCAGCCGAGATAGTAAGCCCAGAGGAGACATCTAGGGTTCTATCAGAACTGGGGCTTAAAAAGGTGGAGATAGCCTTAAGAAAGGCCCCTTAAGCCTCCATTTTTTAATCCTCAAGGCCTACGCCATGACAAGATTTTAATTGGAAAGGGAGTCTTTAGCCATGATGATCATCGGTTATACCCTTGCCCGGGTCCTTCCCGCTAAGGAGGAGGAGGTTTACAGAAAGGTGAAGACCTATCCTGAGGTTAAGGATATTGTTTTGACCTATGGAGAGTACGACCTCCTCCTGAGGGTAGAGGTGAACTCCCTTGAGGATCTTGACAATTTCATATTCAACAAGCTTAGAACCACGAGTGGTATCCTGGCAACAACCACCCTAATAGAGGCAAAGCCCAAGTGGATAGTGGGGGATGGTTAAGGCCTTGGAGAGGCTTCCATCACTGGTCGAAGATATAATGAGCAGCCCAGTGATAACCATAGATGGGGAGTCCAGCATCAGGGAGGGGGCCCAGCTAATGAGGGATAGGAGGATAGGATGTCTGATAGTAACCATCCAAGGGAAGCCTGTGGGTATAGTAACGGAGAGGGATATCCTCGAGAGGGTTGTGGCTCAAAATAGGGATGTCAACATAACAAAGATGAGGGAGGTGATGTCTACCCCTTTGCTAACTGTACATAGGAAAATGGAGATCCTAGAAGCCATGAGGATGATGAGGAGGCATAACATCCGCCGCCTAGTGGTCATGGAGAACCATACCCTGCGGGGCATAGTGACGGAGAGAGACATCATAAGAGGCGTCACCATAGCCTCCTTAACATCTTTCAAAACCCTCCTTAGAAGAGAGGAGTTACCGGGAGAGGGAAATCTTAGCTAAGAACTCCGCCTGGGAAACATATATTCCTGAACTCTTATAAAGTTAGAGGACACCGTTTAGTTTCCAGACTACTGGATCAGGATTGTTTACATCATCCTATAATAGAGACATTATGTTTGCTCCTCCCCCTGAAAATTAACGGTCGTTGGTGGGGCTCCGAAAGCTTTTAATGGGACAATCCTCTGTGTTGTTGAGGCGAGTTGATTAAAAAGGTCACGATAATCACGCCCCCGGAGTACGATATACTGGTTCTGGAGCGGCTCGGTAGATCGGGGATTACACAGCTCAAGGAGGTGGCTGGAGCTGAGATGGATCGCCTTCAAGGGATGGTCAAGATCGAACATGATTACAAAACCCTATATGAGAGGGTCCACTCGCGGTACCAGGAGTTCACAGGGATGGTGGGCATCAGCCCAAAACCCTACGCGCTCACTTTAGAGGAGTTAAAGGAGTTTGCAACATCCCCAAGTGCGGTGGTTGAGAATGCTGTAAAGGAGCTAGAAAGGCTAATAGCCCAGTTCAAGGAGTTGAAAGACTCCCAGAGTGAAGAGGTTAAATATCTCGCCAACGAGCTGCAGAGGGCCATAAGCGAGGAGAACGCCAGATACGAGGCTGAGAAGGAGAGGGAAAGGTCGACATATGAAGCGGAGGAGAGGAGGTTATCGACCTCCCAGCTATCGATGATCGCCTCATCCCAAGAGTTGAGAGGCAGGCTTAGCCTGATAGAGGCTTTGAAGCCCGAGGAGTTCAAGAGCTCCTTCGCAGCCGGAATAGCCAAGAACGAGGATATCGAAAAGCTTCGGGAGTACATCGGCAGATATCCAGAGGTCTACTACAGGGCTGAGAGCATCTCCCCCGAGGAGAGCATAATCTTCATCTTCGGACCAGAGGAGGTCAGAAACTGGGTTGAGGCACTTTTCTTGGTCTTCAATGTGAGAGAGGTCTTCGAGGTAATGAGCCCCGGTGATGTCCTCCTCGTCCTGGATCCTGAAAGGAGGAGAGAGGTTATAGAGAGATATAGGGAAGCCCTCCGGCAGTTAGAGGAGAGCCAGAGGAAGACCGAGGAGGAGACCCCTGAGAAGCCGAAGACCGATCTCGAGAGGATTCTAAATCTGGAGATCGAACACAAACAGAGGCTCGGAAGCCTGATGAGGCAGTATGAGGAGAGGATGAGGGAGCTCGAGGCCAAACACCTTAAAGAGATTGAGGCTCTAAAGGAGGAGCAGGCTCATGCCCTAAGCAGGATAGCAGCCCTAGACAACTTCCTAAAAATACTTTCAGAGTTTAAGGTTCCCATGCTCAGGACGAGGATCATATCTATCCTCCAGGGATGGGTTCCGGAGAAGAAGGTACCGGAGTTCGAGAAGGTTATAAGCGGTGTGGAGGCCGAGATAGGGGAGAAACTATTCGTCCAGTTCTCAGACCCAGATCCAGAGGAGGACGTGAACGTGCCGACACCTCCACCTGAGATAAAGCCATCATTCCTCCAGCCAGCCTGGACACTCACAACGCTGAGAGGGTGGCCATCGCCCCATGAGGTCAATCCAGCCTACATAACCATCCTCATCTTCAGCCTCCAGTTCGGACTCATGTTCGGAGATATCGGCCAGGGAGCTATCTTCCTGATCATGGGCCTATACCTCACCAGAAAGTATAAGAGGGGCATGATCTCGAAGCTAGGAACCCTATTCATACCCATGGGGATATCCGCCATGATATTCGGATTCCTCTATGGATCAGTATTCCTCATGGAGCATCTTGAGATAGGCCCAATTAAGATAGAGCCTATACTCCTAAGCCCGATACACGAGATAGGCAAGCTGATGAAGATGGTTCTTGGAATAGCCGTAGCGGAGATGTGCCTTGGACTCGCCATAGGAGCCATAAACCACATCAAAGAAGGTGAGCCCCTGGGAGCCATAGGAGAAAGAGGGCTTGGAGGAATCCTCTTCACTGTGGGCCTATACCTGGGAGGGCTAGAGTTCCTGCGCATCGGCGATGTTATGGCCCTACTGTCTCACTGGACCTTCTTCATGATGGTAGGGGGCCTCCTCCTCTCTGCGATAGAGCCTATACTCCTCTCGATAACCCATAAGCACTTCGGTATGGAGGCGGTCGGGGAGGGCATCGGCGCCCTCCTCATGACCTTCGTGGAGAACCTCGCCAACTTCTTCTCCTTCCTACGAATAGCCGCCTTCGCCCTAGCCCACGCCAGCCTGGCCATCGCAGCAGAGGCCCTCGGCCACTTTATGGGCCCCGGGGGTCTGGTTATGACCAATGGTATAGCCATGACCTTCGAGTTCGTCTCAAGCACGGTTCAATCCCTCAGGCTGCTTTACTACGAGTTCATGGGGAAGTTCTTCCAAGGGAAGGGGGTGCCATTCAGACCCTTCGAGATAAGCTCCGAGAGGGAGACCGAGACCCAGATAGTTCAATCATCTGAAAAACATATATAGGTCTAAAGATCGATTCTAGGGGAAACAGGTGAGAGGCATTAAATGAAGCCTAAAGATGTTTTCGAGACGCTTCAATCCCAAGGAGGTGACGACCGTAGATAACCTCATATCAGCTGCAATAACCCTCGCAACAAGCATCATAGCGGCCGCCTGGTGTATAACCCACGCTGCTACAATAAACGCCTCGGCAGCTGTTGAGAGGGGTAGACCCTCTGTATGGGGTGTGTCTCTAAACATCATCGGCTCATTAATACTTGTTTATGGATTTATACTGGGCCTAATGATGATGATGGGACAACTATCCTCCCTGATGACACTATTCCTGGGAATTCTCCTCTTCCTCGGTTTTCTACTCTCAACATCGCTCTCTACAAGTGGAGGTGATGAAAAGAGCATAAAAGGAGCATTCGACGACGTAAGGTCAGTAGGAGTGGTGTCTCTCATCGTATTTGCTTTAAGTATACTATTCATAACAATCTTCGGAGGTGAGATTGGTTTGTTGGAGGTTGAGGCCCTTCGCCCTCTCATGGGGGCCCTGACCATGATCGGCGCAGCCTTCGCGGCCGCTCTGTGTATAGTGGCGGCTGTGAAGGCAGGCTCGGAGATGCTCCTCCAGAGGCCTGAGCTGTCGATCTGGTCCCTGCTCTTCGTGGCCCTCGGTGAGGGGCTGGCCATCTATGGGTTGATAGTGGCGATACTGCTGGTCAGTTAACGGTTGCACCCCTCCCCTTTAATCTTAAAAGGGGGCTATTAGCCGACTCTAGGAACGGGTTTAATCGATGACCCAAATTTTTTATCGAATAACTCCATTTTTGGTTTTTAATGAAGTTGAAGTTAAATAAAATGGGATATTTAATATTGAACTATACCGTTATCCTTTATTTAACATATTTTGTGTCGCACTCCGTTTATTATTTAATTACAGGAAAATTTGAATATATCGATGAAAAGCATAACCTAAAAACATTATCTAAAATCGTAAATTTTATTCTTTTATCTTTAGGGAAAACCTTTAATCATCTAAATGTTTTTATTGAGTTTTTCCATCAATACCCTGTATGCTCAGCTACGCCGCGAGGAGGATAGTTAGGGGCGGGGCCGTGTTCATCCCCCTCTTCTTGAGCGTAGTTCTAGCCATCACTTTTTTCTCAGGGGTTCTCCAGGGTGCCGATGCGATTGGGGCCGCGATGTTAGATAGGGCTCTCATGGCCTCCGAGTTTGACATAGTCTCCACAGCGGAGGGTAGGAACTTCACTCAACTGGCCATCGACGAGGCCATGATGAGGATCCGAGGAGTAGAGGGGGTTAGGAGCGTGGATCACATCATCAGGGTTGAGGCAGAGCTCAATGGTTCTGATGCTGAGGCTTCTCTCACCGTCATAGCCGTTAGAAGTAACTCCAGCCTGTTGGGGAGGGTTAAGGGAGTTGAGGGGCTGGAGGCCGGGAAGGCTTATGTGGAGGCCGGCTCGGTCAAGGCCTCGGACTTCAGGATCGGGGAAAACATCACCCTCAAGATATCTACCTGGCTTCCTTACAGCATAGTCGCCGGATTTGAGCCCAGATTCTGCACCCTGCCCGTCGGTGGGGCCGTACGGATAGATGAGGATCTCTTCTCAGTGGCCACGGGGAGATTCCCCCTCCTCCTCCGCTCCGTATTGCTGGGGGCGGGTCCCGAGAGGAGGCCCCCCTATAGGCTTCTTATAATAAGCGAGGAGACCCTGCTAGCTTTCCTAGACTCCATCTATTCGGAGGGGAGGCTCCCAACGAGGGTGATGAGAGCTGATTTGATCATAAGCCTTGACAGAAGGGGTCTCATCAATCCATGGAGCATGGAGGCATCTGAGATCTCCGTCAAACGGGTATTCGAGGGGGTAAACAGCGCGGGTGCTCAATACATGTATGTACCGGTGAACTACCTCGGTCAGCTCCTAGAGATCGTCAGGGCGAACTCCTCTGGGCTGAGGATAAGCACCATCCTCGTAGCCATGCCGGTCTTCTTCGCATCGTGGTATCTCGGCATGACCGTGTCGGATTTAGCCCTGGATATGAGGAGGAGGGAGGTGGCCCTCCTCCTCACAAGGGGGATGAGGAGGAGGCAGGTCTTCAAGATACTGGTCTTCGAGGCCATCCTGACGGGCATCATGGCTGGGTTATCCGGGCTATTCATGGGCTGGGCCCTAACCCTCACGGTGTTGCCAAACCCCGGTTTGAGTCTACCTCCCCCACCATACCCAGCTACTGTATCCATATCCCTCCTCCTCAGCGTCTCCCTCTCCACCCTATCCATCTACGGTCCAGCCCAGAAGGCGATGAAGATGAACCTCGTTGAATCTCTAAGAGGGCCATACCTCTCGAATTCGGAGAGGATATCTTGGGAGGGGCCCCTTGCGGCCCTGTTTCTGGGGGGATATAAGTTAGCCATGCTGATCCTTGGCCTCAATGTGGACATGTTCGCCCCTCTAACGGATAATGTTGTGATCTTCCTCCTATACTCCACCTGGTGGGGGGTCGACCTGATACTCACATACATCGGCCCGATACTATTCCTCTACGGCTCAATCAAGCTGCTCATCCAGCTCTCCAAGACGTTCCACGACCTTATCGGAAGGGCAGCGGGTCTTATACTCGGTGATATCTCCTCCATATCAACCCTAAGGGCTCATAGAGATCTAAGGCGGGTCGCCTCCGCAACCCTCTTAGTCGCGATCGTAATGAGCTATAATCTATCCATGTTGGGGAGCGTCGCGAGCTCGGAAGACTTCATAGCCCGAATGATTAGGATGGCTGTAGGGGCCGATGCCTCCATATGGCTCTTCTCATGGAGGGGGGCTGAGGAACTTGCACAGAGGATCGCGAAGCTCGATGGGGCCCTCGGCACAGCCGTCGAGGCCTGGTTCGAGGCGGATAGCGCCATAGGTATAATACCCATAAGGGCTGTGGACCCTAATTGGAGAGATGTGGCTTACATCGAGGAGGGATGGATTGAGGGTGCTGACGCCCTGGATAGGATAAACTCCTCTGAGACCTCCGCGATGCTGGAGAGGGGGGCCGCCGAACTCCTTCGGGTTAGACAGAATGGCACGATGCTCATAAAGCTTGGGACAAAGGTGCACTCCCTCACCATTGTAGGCATATTCGGGAAAAGGCCCCCGATGGGATGGACCGTTCAAAACCCGACCATCTACCTCCCTTTATCCTTCCTAAACAGAATCGAGGAGTCCGATATAAAACGGGTCAGGATCCTAGTTAGGCTTAAAGATGGGGTCAACTTGGAGGAGTTCAGCTCCTCTATTATGGCCATGGATCCCAACATCGAGGGCATTGACATCGCCGATCTTAAGCTCAGGGAGGCCTCCTCGAACATCTTCCTCACAGGCTCCCGTAGGATAGAGGAGATAGGGGTTTACATAGCATCGGTCATATCATCGGTGGGGGTCGCCCTAGTGGTCTCCACGGGTTTGAGGAGCAGATGGAAGGAGATAGTTGTCATGGCTATTCGAGGATTCTCCATGAGGCAGCTCACATCCATCCTAGCCTTAGAGTATCTCTCCTCCACCCTTTTAGCTATCCTCCTCGGATCGGCTGTGGGCATTATACTACTCAGAGGAGAGATTGAGATGTTCAACTCCCTATCACAGGCTTCTATCTGGAGGCGTATGGTGTTTCCGGCGGGAGCTCAGCTCAGCCTCTCAGCAGTCTTAGGGTTGATCCTGATCTCGGTGGTTATACCCATAATATTCGCGGCGAGGCGTGCATCCCTCCATCCCATTTGGACCCTGGAGGAATGATGGAGGCTGGAGGTAGACCAGATGACCATATTAGTGAAAGACCTCGTGAAGGTATACAGGATCGGGGCTCTGGAGATACAAGCCCTCAGGGGGTTGAGTATGAAGGTGGAGGAGGGGGAGATGGTCGCCATAATAGGCCCCTCGGGCTCAGGCAAGACCACCCTCCTCAACATACTAGGCGGGCTGGACAGGGCCACCGCGGGATACGTGAAGGTCTTCGACACCGAGGTCACAAGCCTCGCACCGGATGAGCTCGTGGAGTACCGGAGGAGAATGGTAGGCCATATCTTCCAGACGATGAATCTGATCCCGACCTTGACCGCCGCGGAGAACATAGAGCTGCCCATGATCGCCCTTGGGGTTCCGAAGTCAAAGAGGATGAGGAGGGTCGAGGAGCTCATGGATATAGTTGGATTAAGGGAGAGGAGGAACCACAAGCCAGGAGAGCTGAGCGGAGGTGAACAGCAGAGGGTAGCCATCGCGGCAGCCCTAGCAAACGATCCACCCCTCATCCTAGCCGACGAACCCACCGGGGAGCTCGACACAGCAACGGCCAGATTGGTGGTGGATTACCTGTCTAGGGCGAATAGAGAACTCGGGAAGACCGTGATAATGGTTACCCACGACCCGGCCGTGGCCAGGGCGGCTGGTAGGATCCTAAGGATCCAAGATGGCGTCATAAGGGCAGATCTAGAACCCCTATGGCCAGAGTTGGCGACCACCACATATGCGGACATACTGAGGATGAGGATAGATGAGGTCGAGAGGCAGCTCGTCGAATTAGAAGATGAATTAAGGAGGGGAGAATTAACAGGAGAACAATATGTAGAGAGACAAATGGCTCTGAAGAGAGCTCTATCCGTATTCAAGGAGGAGCTGCACAGATTCGGAATGGTTCATTAATGAAAACAAGACAAAATAAGTGATTAGAATAGCTCAACTAGTTAAGTCTTTGTGCATCGAAAATTGACAAAATTATGGTATAATCAAATGAAAGTTTTTCTTAGTTGTTTAGAATTAAGATATATTCAAAGAAAGATGGCAGGTTTTTACTAAATTCATTTTGTTGTAATGGTGTAAAGACATCCTAGACCTCTTAAAGCGTTATCGATCTTCCCTATAAGTTCCATTAACTGATCCATCTTCGGCTTGCCGCTCCACTCGAAGAAGAAGTCGTAATCGCCCAGCAATTCATGGGCGTCGCTGATAAGCCTCACCGGCTCGTAGCACTCGACATAGGTCTGCTTCAGCCCTTCAATGTACCTTTGCCACTCGAAGGTCTCTTGCTTGGGCCCGGGGTATGGGATGCATCGATTGCTGAATCTGAGCTCTACGGATTTCGACATATCCACAGCCACGGACTCCAGGGCCTTTATCGCCCTCAGCACCGGAGGGCCATAAATCTTGATATAGCTCCTTGACATCTTAATTAGACTGCTGCTTATCATGAAATAAAGCTTTTTGTCGAATTCATTGATGCCCCATCTGACCCATCATTCAGAGACTTTTTATCCTCCTCTCCGGCTTTCCCAGGTCCAGCCTCATATTCAGCCAGCCTGCGCATCTTCATCCTATAGTGTTGATATCGATCATCCATCGAGAACTTTGCTGGATGTGGAATCTTCAATGGTCCTCCGCATACCGGACATCTTTCTTGATTTAGGGTATACCTGTTGCAGAGTGTGCATTTTCTGAGGAGCCAGACCAGGAAACCCCCTCCCGCCTATCCCCTGGTGAAGGATATCCTTTTCTCGTTTCCGACCCAGTTGGAGGTTGCGTAATCGACTATCTTCTCAAGGATTGCCTCGGCCTTCTTATAATCCTCGGCTCTGACCTCGGCCTTATACCTCGGCGCCCCTTGGACATATATCAGAACCTCTGCATCCTCACCAGCCATCTTCTTAGCCTCGAGCAATAGTGACTTTATCTCCTCCACCCCCCTAGGACCCATGGAGACTACCTCGAATGTACCTGAGATCGTGACGTATCTGGCTGGGATCTTCTCCGAGGCTATCTTTGCCAGGACCTCAGAGATGTCCGGTGATACCCCAGCGTCAAGGAGGGCTTGGATCCCCCTCTTCGAGGCCTCCTCCAGCCCTTTGTAGAGGCTTCCGTACATCTCAATAATCTTGGAGATGGCCTTTTCTAGCTCCTCCTCCCCGATTTTAAGGATCCCCTCCGCGCTCTTAATCAGCATCTCGGCCTTCCTAGCCTTCTTCCACTCCTCCATCTTCTTCCTCCGCTCATCCTTGGTGACTCTCCTCAAGGAGAGATCTATATGGCCCTTCGCAGGATCAACCCTCAACACCTGTAGGACGACCTTCTGCCCCTCCCTTACATGGCTCCTGATATTCTTAACCCATGTTGAGGAGATCTCCGAGATGTGTAGGAAGCCCTCCTTCCCCCCGTACTCGTCGAGGGAGACATAGGCCCCGAAAGGCTCTATCCTCTTGACTGTGGCCACGACAAGATCCTCTAGGGTGGGAAACTCAGGCTTTCTCATGATCCTCCCCCTCATCCTAGAACCGCCACTATCGAGCCCCTTATCTTGGCCTTCCCACCGGTCGGTTCAGCTATGACCTCCCCGCAGGTCCTGCATCTGACCGTGTGGGTTGAATGGCTGAAAACCACCTGTTCCCCTTCGCACTTCTCGCACCTAACCCTGAGGAACCTTGAAGAGGGCCGGGGTATGAGGCTCTCCCAGTCGGACATCCTATTCGACCTCCACCTTCTTCAGCCTAACCCCTTCCCTATGTGTGGTGTATCCGCATTTTCTACACTCAAGCTTCAGGGTCTGCTTTTTTGTCACCTTTGCTTGATTATGCTGTATCGGATACTTCTGCCCACCATAGCCCTTCTTCCTCTCGGCCTGCCTCCTCTCACCCCACTTGGCTCCTCTCCTCTTTCCCGCCTTGTAGATCGACACTGAGAACTCCATGTGAGCATTGCACCTAGGGCAGTAGGTGGTTATGGACTTCGGTACCTTCATCCCGAGACCTCCACCTCCTTAGCTACTCCTCTCCTTATTAGGCTTTCAGCGTTCTCGAGAGGTATCGAGGCCACGTCCTCGGGCTTGAAGGGGCCATAGGTCTTCATGTCGACCCCTATTATGGCCGGGATAGCCTGGAGGAACCTCACCACCTTGTAATCGCCCTTCGCCGTCTGCTTGGCCTCGATACGGGGTGGACGACCCAATAGGATGCTTTTAAGCCTTTCCCCATGCTCGCTGAGGATCCTCCTAAGCTCGGAGTGGAAGAGCTTCTCCTCCGGCTGCAATTCTGAGGCCTCTACCTGCACTCCCTCTATCTCCATAGACACTATCTTCCTCAGCCTAGTGTTGAAAAGCTCCCTGAGCATCCTCTCAGCGTACTCCCTCTCCTTCAGGGCTATTCTGCTCCTCATGGTTCCATGCTCCAGCATCCTCGTCTGCTCCCTGAGCCTGGAGACATACTCGGACATATCCCTATAAAAGCCCTCAGGCAGCTGTTGAAGCCCCTCTGCCTCCAGCTCCTTCGCCCAGGCCTCAAGAAGCTTCCCGTAATATCCGGTCATCTCCCTATCCTCGCAGCCTTCCTGCATAGGAGGAATATCGCCGCGGCGAGGGGTAGGCTGGCCGGCTCCTCCTTGAAGGGGCCGTATTTCTCTCCTCCTAACCTGAACATTGGGGCCCTCCTCACATATATGGGGACCTCTCCACCCTTGAAGGCTATGGAGCTGCTCAGGGGGTCGTAATCCTCCAGCCCCTCAACGGAGACCGGCTGGGCGATCAACCCCGTCTTCCCGTTCAAGGTGTTGGGCAATCTTATAAGGCGGTGAATATCCATCGTCACCACGGTATCCACTGCAGCCGCCTGCTCCCTAACCGCCTCCTCCATTAGCCTGTTCAGGGATTCCCGGCCAAGATATTTTAGTATGCCGCTGGGTGGCCCCTCCCCTAAAACCTTGAGGATCTCATCTCTAGAATCTGTGATGCTCCTCATCTTCTTCCCCCTACCCCTCCTCACCTCTTCTAAAAGCCTTGGTGGAGGTTTAGCAAGGTAGTCGTATAGGGCTTTGGATGCTCTTCCCCTCCATCCAAGTCCGTGGAGGGGGGATGATCCCTTTACACCGGGCCTGAACCCAAGCAGCTCGATCCTCATCCCAGAGCCCGTGACATAGTCTACTATCTCTCTCCTAGCCCTCTGGTCCAAGCCCCTTATCCAAGGAGCTGTTATGTGGATGTGGTATCCCCTGTTCCCGGTGAAGTTCACCTTGAGATACTCTAGGGGGATCCCGAAATCTTGGATTAGGATGTCCAGGAGCTTCTGGGCCTCTCCCTTGGCCTTATCTAGGCATATGTCGCATACCCATGTCTCCTCCTCTAGGGTTGTACCACCGCATTTGGGGCACCTCTCAGGGGCTCTTCCCATACCCTCAGCTCCGCATAGGTTACACCTCCAGGCATCATGGTTCATCCTGCAGGGCGTCTCCATATGATCAGCGTCTATATCGAATACCATATCAGCCCCGATCCAGCCCTTCGACTCCATATCCGCCCTCGGCTCGCGGTAATATGCAGATGAGTAGTAGATATGGGCTGGGGCCTTCTCCATTATGAATGCGTGGAGCTGAGAGGGGTCGCTGAAGGAGGTATGGCGTATCATCACCCCTCCATCGAAGGGCAAGAAGCCGAACTCTCTCCTCTCCATCTCGAGGGGGGGATCCACCTTGGCCACGCCTGCCCTATAGTAACGCCTGAACTGTTCCTCCAAAAACGATGTGCTGCCCCAATCCTCCGCCATCTAACCCTAACTATATTCCAACGAATACACCTTTAAGGGATCTCTTCTAAGAGGTGGTCTATCCTAGTGGGTGAGGGGATACGCCTCAGAGAGGGCTAACGGCCATGTTTGCCGGTTGGTTCATCTATCCTTCCTCGCCTTTGGAGACATTCTCAACTCAGATGCCCTCCTTCTATAATAACTGAGAGGATGTTTCACCTTTCCACAGAGGCTGTCTGGATTGTGGCAGATCCCATGAGTGCGCATCGTCATACAGTTCGGTGGGGTATACCTTGTCCTCGAGCCCCTAAGCCCGGATATATGCTCAATCTGATACCTCGTGAGGCCCTCATCGAAGTCTGAGGCTGAGACGAAGAGCTGAACTATCCGCTCGGGCTCCATGCCTATGTTGAGTAGGAATGAGGATAGGGTGAACCTCTCAATGTGTGAGAGCCTCCCGCCGGCTGTGAGCGTTCTATATGAGTGCGTTATGCAGGGGGGAAAGGCCCCGTGAATAACTTCAGATGGAAGGGCTGAGTCCCCTATACTTGATCTGCTCTCGTCTAGTGTCCTCTTTATCCTTCCAAGCCTCTCCATTATCTGCTCGGGCATGTTCGACTCGACTCGCCTCGATGAGAGGCGACGTATGAGCTCCTCCACCTCTACCTGGAGGAGCCGTACGGCCTCGGCCTTGGTCAGGAGGACATAACCCTCCGTTAGGATCCTGTTTATGAGCCTCCATTTATCCTCCCTGAAGGAGGAGGAGTTGCGGAGATAATCGACAAAATGAAGCTCGAATGAGTAGATGGTATCCTCTATCTCTCTTCGCTGTACTTTTATCCTCCAGCGGAACTCTCCTCTGGCGATCTCCGCTATTCTTCCCTCATCCTCGCTCTCCAGCAGCCTCCTAGCCCTCACAGCCTCGGCTAACGCATACCTCCTCTCAAGGAATGGATCCCTTGTCATCGAGACGAGCATTACGGCGATGGGGAAGGAGAGGAACTCAGCTAGGTCATCTTTGAGGCCCCCACCAACAACACCATACCTTATCGCCTGTATAACCCTCTCCTCACCCCTATCTAGGATCGGTCTATACCTCTGGTCTGTTAGATTCTCTATATCGATTTCTAGGTGCTCGAGTAGGGAGGCCGCCTCCTTGAGGAATGGGTACTTGGATGCCTCCCTCTCAGATATCATCCCAGGCCGTATTTAGGAGGGAGATCGAAATATTTACCCTTTCTCCACTAGACCCCGATGCAGGGGGCCAGATAGTATACCAGCTTCCCCTGGGGCAGTTCGAAGCTCATCTTGATCGGCATATCCGTTGAGAGCTCGATGTTCGTGACCTCGCTAGACATGGCCGCGGCGTTGACCATATCCTGAAGGTAGCTGATGGTGAAGGTGGCCCTCGAGTCCTCTTGGGCCTTTATCTCCAGTAGGTCGTCGGCTCCCATCTCCCAGACGCTCGATACGCTCCCCGCCTCTCCAGAGGCCTGGATCCTCAGCTCCTTCGCAGATATCTCTATCCTGACATGCTCGCTTACCAGTGCGGCGTCCCTGATGGCCCTCCTAATGCTCTGGGTGAGAGCCCGTGCGGAAGCTTTGAAGAATATCTTTGGGGATGGTGCTTCCTCCTCCATGGGCTCGAGGAGGGGCATGGTGAAGGTCCTGATGTGCCCTCCACGCCTGCACTCTAAGACGACCCTCGATTGCTCCTCGTCTAGCTTTATCCTCAGCTGTTCTCCTCTATCAACACGGTCAAGAAATTTGAGTAGTTCCCTCATGTTTATCGATAGCCTCACATCACCATTGGCGGAGTATCTGTCGAAGAACTCCTTTGGTAGCTCGAAGTCGACCATAGCTACATGGCTGGGATCCATCGCGAGGAGCCTTATATGCTCCTCGTCTATCCTGAAGCTTCCCTCTTCAACCACCACTGAGATGGCCTTGATCAGGTTGCGGAGGGGCTCGACATTCGAGAGCTCAGCCTCAAACAACTCGACACCTCAAACATCACGTAGTGTTTATACCTTTCATGACTTAAAAGATCTTCTTCAGCCATACTCCCTCCAAGTATATCCACACTTAGTGCAGCGATAAAACTGAGTTGAGCTCTCATCCACACCTCTAGTCTGTACCATCCACCAATAGGCCGTGTTATTACCGCATTTTGGGCAGTTTATCTTCACCTGGGGCGTCGTCCTCAGGTTCAGCTCCTCCTTCCCGATGAGGACTACCTTGTCCCTAGAGGTTCCGGGCTTGGAGTAGACGATGCTACTCTCAGGGGTCTCCACGGCACCGCATTTCGGGCAGACGTATGCCTGTCTCTCCCTATCTAGATTCATTAAGGTGCCGCATCTTGAGCAGAACTTCATCAGAACTAGACCTCTTCCGACTGCGATCTCGGAGATCGCATTTAAATCTTTTGTTCCTCCAAGCGGATCAGCGCCGAGGAGATCAGATCGGCCACTCTTATGGGCTCTGGGAGCCCCCCATCCCTGGTCGTTATTGTTAGTATCTTCTCAGCCTCCCTCCTCCTCAGGCCGAGGGGTAATACCTTCACGGTTTTACCCCCAAGCTCCACCTCCAATATCTCCGTCGAGGCTCTATGTTCACCCTTGAAGTCTCCATCGGAGAGGAGGATTAGAGGCCTCTTGACCTCATTATACAGGTGAGGGGTGTCTATCCTCACTGCCTCGTCTATTAGTTGCTCGTGGAGTATGAGGACCCTTATCTGGGGATAGTGGGGTGAAGACTTGATCATCTCTACCATTGTGCAGGTTATATCGGGGTCATGAGCTGTAGCCTTGAGGATCCCGTCAAGGTATAGGCCCCCCCTGAAGACAACCCCGATGATCAGGCTTCCTCCGTTCTTGAACCCTTTCACCGCAACCCCAAGGGTTCTGATCTCCCTCTTGACCTGCCTTATCCTAGGTTCAACACTCATCAGGCATCCTGCCTTCTAACCTGGCGAGCTGCTTTTTCGAACTCTTCTAAGAACTCTTTGAGAAGCCTCTTTCCCTCCTCAGCTGCCTCTATTAGAGCCACTTCCGGGGGTTTATCCCCATCCGTGTTCACGAAGAGTATTGAGCGGTCCATTAGGGGGTGGGGCTTAGAGTATCCCGCCATTTTAACCCCCTTCTGTTTGAGTAGGAGGTTCTGGAGGAGGTTTAGGAGGGTATGCCCCTCTCCTCCGAAGGCTATTTCAAGACTGTTATCTTCCCTGGAGAGGATCCTCAACCTCAATTCAATGCCTCCAAGCCGTATCGTTTTGCGACCTTCCTCCTATCAGCCCTCCCGCACCTCGGACAATGGAGGCGGATTCTCCTATATTCTAATGGGGAGCCACATCTTGAGCAGTAGGCGAGGATCACGCCGTGTTCCTCTTCATCTATCGAGATCTGCAGCACCCTATTCTTAGTATTGATGATCCTGCCCTTTATTATATCACCACTCCTCACCGCCATGTCTAGTCCTCTGTAGGATCTCTTGGATGCGGGAGGATATATAACCCCTGTGTAGGGTCTGGAGACCTCTCGGCCCGAGACCATGAATACATCCACATTGGCCATCCTCTTCTGAACCGAGCCCACCTCTCCTATGACCTCGAAACCCTCCTTGGGAATTATGGGTTCCCTTGTAGCCTTTGAGACCCTCACCTCCCTCTCCCTGATGTCGTATAGGGCTATCCCTAGCTCCTCGGATCTAATTACACCCTTATCCAGGTAGGTTCCCCTCCCGCTGAAGAACTCCTCCTCAACGGCTAGGCGTTCCCCAGGGTAGACAAATTTCTCCCTAAGCCTATGTGGGGTATGGCCGCTGTCATCGAACCCTCTTGGCATGATCTTGTCACACCCCGAACTAGAGCCGCGTAGGGCGATCCACGCGCTTTTTATTAAACTCTACTCCTAGGGCTATGAATAATGTTTCTCATCGAGCATGCGCTTTACTTATGGAAACCTCGGAATCCCTAAACCCCTCCCTCGTATCTCCAGATCTCCTCTACGCCTCTCAGACCTATTAATGCCTCCGCCTCTCTGAGGGTGAGGAAAGGCTTGCGGAGGTCCTCTAGCCCATTTAGGGCTATCCTCGGGCATGCTGTGTCTATGAAGACCTCGGCCTCTGTGAAGTTGTTGAGAGCCTCTGCCCTAACCTCATCTAGACATAGGATGACCGCCCTCTTACCACGCGCCTCCAAAGCCCTCTTCATGTTTAATGCCTCCTGAAGATGGAGTTGTCCAGGCTTCAGTCCAACGACTATGCAATACCTATCGGCATACCTGGCGGACTCTATGGCTGCCAGCCTCCTCATGATAATTCTCCTGATCTCCGACTCCTCGATGATGAAAGCCGAGCCGAGATAGGGGTCTGCAGCTACAACCCTCTTCCCGGTGGCTAGAGCCAGCCCGATAGGGTGGAAACGCCCTCCTCCTATGAATAGGTAGCCATCAACGATCTCCATTATGGATATGGCAGAGCTGTAGTTACAGCCGGTTACCACTCCCGGCCTTAGGAGGCCGAATCCTCCCTTTCCGATGTAGGGCTCCATCCCTCTACCTCTCAGCATCTCCGCAACCTCTCCCAGCTTATGGATGTGCTGGACGGTAGTTGTTAGCCCCACCCTTTCCCAGCCCTCGATCAGGGGTAAGGACCTCTCCACGGCCGGCTTTAGGTCAACCTTCGAGGCGGCCTCGATGTAGAGCACCGGGATCTCCACATCGGGAAGCATCCTGTTATGACCATAATGGATTAGGAGGTTGACTCCCAAGCTTTCAGCCTGGCGGATAGCGAGGTCGCAAGCCCCATAGCATGAGTCCCCGGCGAGAAATATCTCGGCGCCAGCTCCCTCAAGTCTCTCAGTCAGCTTGAAGGCGTGCGGCCTTAGGCCGTCTGGAAGTTGTACTAAAACCCTCCTCGCATCAAGCCTCCTAATCTCCTCTATGACGCGCTCTTCCTCCAGGTCGTAACAGGGGGGCTCATCCAAACCCTTCCAGCCATCCCGATCCTATTTAGTTGGAGGGTTCGAGGTTCTCCTCCACCACTATTCTGCATGGGGTTGGGAACTTTGCGGAGGCCCTCCTCAAGGCCTCCTTTGCGACTTCTACTCCACCCGCTGGGACCTGAGCTATTATTATGGGATCTCCCGTCATAACCCTAGCGGCTGTTCCCACGGGTTTCCCATAGGCCTTCTTCATCCCCTCCTGGAACCTGTCCGCCTGGGCCACATTGATCCTCTTATGCTCCCTGAGGACATTATGTGGGTATGGGATCACCTTCATCATGTAGCCTTCTCTACCAAGCCGGCTCTCCAGGAACTTGTTTGCCGCTATCCTGGCAGCCTCTAGGGCGTTATGCCTTATCTGGGCCTTCTCTAGGTTTATCAGCTTAACGGTATATTCGAACCTCTTCTTAGGGTCGCCCATTGTGAACTTCGTTATCTTTGACCCTGGGACGCCCCCCATAAATTCACGTCTAGTATAGGGCATTCCCTTGATCTCTCTGAAGTTTCTGGCCCTCATTCTCTTTCCACTCTTCCTCACATCAGGGGGCTTAAAAAGGTGACGCAGATGGATACGCCTTGGAAGAGCCCCTTTTAAGCTGATGATCGCTTCACATGGGCCTGGTGAATATGAGATATTTCTCCTCCCTCGAGAGTTCTTCTAGGATCCTCCTCGCGATGAGCCTAGCGGGATCTGGAAGGTTCACCCTCCTCTGGAGGTCTTCAAAGCTCTTAAAAGGCTCTTTCTCCCTTTGCTCCAATATCTGCCACATAAGCTTCTTCCCTATTCCAGGGATGAGCTCCATTGAGTGCATCCTCGGAGTTATCGGCTGAGACGTGTTGAAAAAATCTATGAACCTCTTCTCCTGCGACCTAACTATGGTCTCTATGACCCCTGGGAGCTCAGCCTTGGCCGTAGAGGTGAGATCGTCATAGGAGATCCTTCCAAGGACATGATCTATCTTTGTCCTCCCAAACTTCCCTATATAGATCCTCTCCCTAACCGTAAAATCCACATTCCTATGGGGCACGGCCTCCAAAAGGGTGAAGAAGGCCTCACCTATCAGCTGAACGAGGCCCCTTCCATAGGGGTGGCGGGGGACGCCGGGCTTGCCATGCGGGAGGAAGTCTAACACATAGGCATACTCCTCATATTTCTTGCCCTCTCTCTCCAAGCTTCCACCTCTCCGACCATTATACTAAGATTCAGCCTGCTCTGTATCTCTTGACTATCTCCAGGATCTTGGTAAGGGCCTCCTCCGAGACTATTCTTTGACGTCCAAGCAGAGTTCTAACCTCTTCTACGCTTTCGGGTAAGCAGTTGGCTATCTGAACAGCGGTCCTCCTTTCGAGTAGGGCCTCATTCATGAGAGTTTCAACGAGCTCGGCGGCTCTCTCGGCGGGGAGCTTGGAGAACTTCGAGGCGTAGTCCAAAACCCTGCGTTGAAGGGGGTCCGGCTCCTCCTCTCCCTCTAGAAGCCTCTTGGCCTCGGCTACAGTTATCTCCTTCTTAGAGATCAACATCTCCTAATCTAACATCTCCTAAGATGCTCCGGGGAGGCTATGATGAGCTTTGAGATCTTCCTTTGAGGGATCTCTATAATGTATGCTCTCCCCCTCTTCTCGACAACGGTTCCTGTTCTCCCCTGGTACCGGCGGTGGGGCATCCCCTTGTGGACCGCGGGGTCTATGTCTATTATAACCTTCTCCCCTATCTCGTATTTTGTGAGGAGCCTACTTAGGCCTAGCTTCCCCTTCTCCCTCACGGGCTTCGTTAGGGCCTTTCTGCTCTTTCTTCTAAGACCCGATGACTTTCCCAATCCTCACCCTCACCCCATCTTTGTGGGGAGAAGCCTCATCAGCCCTCGCCTCCCCTTGAGCTGTTTGAGCATCCTCTTCATTAACTCATACTGTTTTATAAGCTCTCTCACATCCCTCTCCTCTGTTCCAGATCCCCTAGCTACACGTCTAATCCTAGAGGCGTCCAGAATTCTCGGGTTCTCCCTCTCCTCCTTGGTCATCGACTGGATCATCGCCCTCCACCTTTTCAACTTCTCCTCGGCGACATCGAACTGCTCATCCTGGAGCTGATACCCCAATCCAGGGAGCATCGTTAGTATCTTCCTTAGAGGGCCAAGCTTCCTCATCTCCTCGAACTGCTGGTACATGTCTGAGAGTGTGAATTTCCCGGAGAGAATAGCCTTGACATCTCTCTCAGATACCTTCACCTCGGCCTCCTCAACCTTTTTGACTAGACCCTCTATGTCACCCATCCCAAGAAGCCTCGAGATGAATCGGGCGGGGATGAAGGGCTCTAGGTCTTCGATCTTCTCCCCTGTTCCGATGAACTTTATCTTGGCGCCCGTCGCGGCCACGGATGAGAGGGCCCCCCCACCTCTCGCGGAGCCGTCGAGCTTCGCTATTATTATGGAGCCTATGTTTGTGGCCTTGTTGAAGGCCTCAGCCTGAGCGGCTGCCTGCTGCCCTATGGTTCCATCGACAACCAAGATAACCTCCTGGGGGTTTATGGCTTCTGCAAGGCTTCTCATCTCCTCCAAGAGGGATTTCTCCTCCTTATGGCGGCCTGAGGTGTCGACGATGATCACATCGTGGCTCTTAAACCTCTCCAACCCCCTCTTCGCTATGACTATTGGATCCCTCTCATCGAACTCACCATAGAAATCGATGTTCACGGATTCAGCCAGCTGTCGAAGCTGGTCATAGGCTCCAGGTCGGAATGTGTCGGCGCATATGAGGCCGACTTTAAATCCCCTCTTCTGGAGGAACCTGGCCAGCTTTGCCGCCGTTGTCGTCTTCCCTGAGCCCTGGATCCCGACGAGCATGAGGACGTTCTGTCTACCGGCCTTTATCTCTAAGGGCTCCTGCCTCTCCCCCACGAATCTTGTGAGCTCGTCGTAAACGACCTTCACTATATGCTCCCTTCGGCTTATCCCGGGGGGGAGCCTCTCCTCGAGAGCCCTCTTCTCTATGTTCTTCGAGAGCTCGAGGACTAGCTGAACGTTCACGTCCGCCTGGAGTAGGGCCCTCTGGAAATCCCTGACTAGTTCCCTGACTAACTCTTTATCAACCACCTGCGCCCTCAAGATCTTCCTGAGGGCCTCATAGAGGGATGACCCGAGCCTCTCTAGTACCATTAGACAGCACGATTCCGGAGCATGAGAGGTATTAACACGATATCTTTTATATTTGATGTTCTGCTTCTCGATAAGTACCCTTCATATCTTTAGGGATTCATGGCATCTTCAGGGCGGCTGAGACTATTAGGGGGAAGAGGATCGTTGCGTCTCCAAATATGTTGGATATCTTATCCCCTCTCACCTTCCCCCAGCTTATGGCCTCCCTAAGCGGCGCTCCGCTAAGGCTCCCGTCATCCTCTCTTGCGGAGGTTATCTGTACAGCGGCGTCCAGCCCTCCCCTTAAGGTGTTCATGTAGAGGACGTGGTGTTTCGGAACGCCTCCCCCTAGGATTATCGCGCCCGCCTTCTTGGCTTCGTATACGATCTCAGCGAATAGATCGAAGTCCTTGAGGGGGTTGAGGAGGAGGGTTCCCCGCTTCGAGTACATCCATAGGGGGATCCCGAGCATCGAGTCTAATAGGCAGGGGCTGAATACTGGGACTCCACGCTCAGCGGCGTTATGGAGTATTGAGTCATCGTCCTTGACCCTTAACCCAATTTCCCTCAGAAGCTTATGGATTGGTATATCTACTTTGTCGTCTTGAGGTATCTCGTCGAGTATGCTCCAGATATAACTCTCCAGCTCAGCGAAGGCCCTGGCCTCAATGTAGATGTCATAGATCCTATTGAGGCCCCTTCTTTGTAGTTTCTTATCGTCGGCCTCCGAGTCCCCTATGATATGCACTCTCCCCATGGCCTCTATCAGGTCGTGAACCACGTTCGCCCCCGTGGTGACTATGGCATCGATATATCCTTCTCTTATGAGGTCGGTGAATATGAGGCGCATTCCGCTCGGAACCAAGGGGCCTGAGAGGGTGATGAAGGTGGTGTACTCCTCATCTGAGAACATCTCCGCTAGGATCTCCGCGGCCCTCCCCAACCTCCCAGCCCCTATAACCCCAGCCCGCCTCATCTCCTCTGCGAGATCTCTGACACTCATCCCCGGCTTGAGCCGTATATGCTCTACTCGCTTCATCGATGAGGCCTTCTATGGCTCAGCCTTTCACCCTCTGGATCCTGTACCTGCCCATAATGTTCCAGTATTCAACTTCTTTTCCAGCTTCCAGCCTTGACCTTATCTCCTCTTCCTTTGGTAGGACGACCTCGAAGACCTCGTAGGATTCCAGATCCATGAGCTGGACGCTGGTCTCCCCTACGGAGATTATCTGGGCGTTTCTCTTGTCTATTATCGGGATCTGTATGGAGGCGTCGACGGGGCTGACGAAGCTACGCTTGCTATCGTCGAGCAGGCTGATACCCGTACATCGGAACTTCGCGCTCCCATGCTTACCCGGTTTACTCTTATCAATTGACACGATCCTGCAGGGCTCTCCATCGATTACGGCGTAGGAGCCCACCTTCAGTTCTCCAACCCTCCCTATCCTGAAGGACAAGCCCATCAACCACGCTTCTCCCCGAAAGATTGAAGATAGAGAAGATAAATGTTATCATTCCACTTGAATATTCTTCCAGCACCCATGTGAACCCATTTACCCCTCTACGGATTGGCCCCAATAAAGGAGAAGCTCATAAAGACCGGTGGGGTAAGTTCGATTGCAATGATCCCATCATAAAATTTTCTTTTCCCAAAAAGAGGGATACTTATTAATATTACATCTTGTCTATTATCTCTATATGTGAAGGTTATAAAGGTGGTGGAAATCTGTTAAATTTTGAAAAGGTTGGCATCCATAACATGCATATGATCCCCGAGCCATGTCGATTTTGCCTTTACTGGCATACGAGCGGTGAATTACAACGTGATATATCTAAATATGACATTGAGAAGAGGAAGATGAAGGGGCTCGATTTCTTGAAGAGATCTTTTGGAGGGGGTGTTGAGATCGCCTATCTTGACAATGCTCCGATAGGTTTTATTCAGTATGCTTTAGCAAAACATTTTCCGGGGGTTGATGACTATGCTTCAGGGCCTCCAAGCGATGATGCTGTGTTTATCGCTTGCCTATACATAATAAATAAAGAGAATAGAAGGAAAGGATATGGAACAATTATGCTCCAAAAACTCTTAAAAGAGCTTGGCGAAAGAAACTACAGGGTTGTGGAGACTTTTGCTAGGTTAGACTCCGAAAACAATCCATCTGGCCCATTAGCTTTCTACTTAAAAAATGGATTTGAAGTGGTACGTCAGAAAGATAATTTTTCCCTAGTAAGGCTAAAACTATAATTCGCCTCTTAATTAAGATTTTTATGAATAGTCTTTAATGATGTGTTTTCAGTGAGGCCAACCGAGATATTAAAATAAGTGTTGTTTTAGAGACTTGTTCGAGTATTATATTCTGGTTTAATATTTTATCTCGTATATCAGGACCCACCCGTTCTCAGATTTGTATACCAGCTTGAAGTGCTTTGGATCTGCGCTCATCCTCATCAGGTTGTATATCGTGGATTCGTAGAACCTGACGGTGTATCTGCCCTCCTCGACGTACTCTGTCAGGTTTAGGCCCCCTATCCTAACCATCCAGTACCACTTAGCATTGTCTCCTAGGGGCCACTCCTGGGATGGATTACTCGGATTGAAGGTGTAGTAGACCAAGATATGGGTGGCGTTGTAGTCCTTTAGGATCTTGAGGGCCTCCGACTGGTTCAGCATCATTATCCTCCCTATTCTTCCTATCTGCTCACCGTTTAGGGTTGAGCCGTCGGCGAGGGTCCTCTTATTGGAGAAGGTCTCAATCCAGTAGCCGTAGTCCCACCAAGAGACAACCACTGAGTCCTCTGGGAGGTTGTCCCTCATCCATACAAGCGCTTGGAGCCAGTCTTGGGGATATCTCCCCCCCATCTTGACTGGCACGGTTACGCCTATGTTCATCGGGCTGTTTGCAAGGCTGGCTGCCTCCCAGACCATCGGAAGAATGGATGCAAATATAGCCGCGACGAATATCAGACCCATCTCCCTGCTAACGCCCAGCCTCCTCCTTAAACGCCTCTTGACCTGCCTAGAACCCCTTGCAAGGAAGGGTGAGAGGAGTTCCTTCATGCCGTAGGCTCCCATGAGGCTCACGGGGATGGAGAGGATGAGGACCAACCTTATGAGGGATCCAGTGAAGTAGAGGGCTGAGAGGAAGAGGAGGGCGCCGTATATCAGCTTCTCCTCCCTCTTCCTTAGGGCTAGATAGGTCCCGAATAGGGCGAGGGGGAGGGTGATCCCGAAGTTCTCGAAGAAGGTCGTCCAAGTGGCCTTCTTATGCTCTGCAACAGACTCGAAAAGGGGACTGGCAGCCCTCTGAGAGGGGTCTAGAACACTCAGAAACTTGTGCGCGAGGGGAGGGATAAGGCCCCTGGATTCCAAGATGAGTACCCCTATGGCGAGGGATGCCAGCATAATTCCGGAGATGAGCATAGCCTTCCACCCGCTCATCCTGCTCCTGATCGCCTCATATATGAATAGGAGAATGAAGAGGCCGAAGGCCGCTACATTCTCGGCGCTATAGAGGAAGCCTATGCCATGGATAGGTATCCTCACTGCGATTATGGAGCTGACGGCGAGGACGACGCCATATGAGAGTAGGTGTCGCCTCTCGTAGAGGTTGAAGAAGAGCATGGAGGCAATGAAGAGGGCTAGGAGGCCGACAGCGTATTTAGACGCGCCCCAGGATGCGTGGAAGTAGGAGAGGGAGAGGCCCGCCGCTACGGAGTAAAGCAGCCTGTTGAGGAGGGGTTTCTCCCTCTCGATGGATCTAAGGAAGAAGAGAGACATGGCCACAGTGCTGAAGATTCCTATATTCTCGGTATCGAAGAAGCCTAGGTAGGTTCTTAGGATGAATGCTGGGCCCACGGCCATTATGAAGGAGGCCAAGAGGCCTACGCTTCTGCCCCCAAGATCCCTTCCAAGGAGATAGATGCATATACAGGTAAGGAAAGCCATCAAGATGGGGAAGAAGATGCAGACATCGTAAAGGGAGAAGTTGAAACCCAGGGATACCAGGAGAGAATAGATGACGGCTGCTGAAAAGGGGAGGCCTGGGAAGGACGTGTGTGGGATATCCCTCCCGTATGGGTACCAGCTAAGAGTGTCATTCCAGGTGAACCATGCTGAGTACCCATTCCTCACGACGTAGTCAGCAACCCTATACTGGAATACTGTATCCGCCTCTGTTGAGAAATAGGCTCCATACCTTATCGGCAAAATCCTGAAAATAATGGCTAGAGCAAGAATTAGACCAAGAGATGAGACCTCAAGAAGGCTGATCATATTGAGGCGCGGCCTAAATCTGGCTAGAAGACCAAGAAACCTCCCAACGACGCCTTTGAACCACCCCAATCTCCCCATCGACTTGCCCATGGCCTTTAACTATCACGATCCTTTTATAAAAATGGTGCCCAAACCCGGGAATTTGAACCATCAAGATTACGATGAAAACGATCCCTAGGAGGCTCACATCGTCGGCCTAATCCCGGTTCAAACTCTCGCTATTTGGGTCTCCTTAGGGCGTAGACCAATCCTGCACCCAGGAGTAGAACCCCCATCGAGGTAAAGATGGTTGATATGGCCCCGGCGGCATAGGCTCCAGCCGGGGCGAAGGCCCCTGGGAATTGAAGGGCGATCACCCCTATCAATAGGGCAAGGAGGCCAACTGCGGAGAAGGCGAGGGAGAAGGAGAACCTCGCCTCGTAGGGCCTTTGAAGATGATGCCTTATCTGGGCGGGTAAGAGGCCACTACTGGACCTTAGAATTAAGGGAACTAGGACGAGGGCGAAGGGCCACATGGTGACCATCCAGAAGAGGGTCAACCCCAAAACGAAGGAGGCCTGAACCCAGAGTGGACGAGAGGCTATACTAGCTATGGGAGGATATATCCCTAGGTATGCTGCTGATAATACCCCAAAGGCTGCTATTAGATTTCCTATCAGAAGACCTAGGAAGGATAAAACCAAGAACCTCGACCATGTGAACCTCTTATGAAGGAATCCCACAATATAGAACCCAACTAGGTTCCCAGGGGTTCCGGAGACCAAGGTCAGGAACGGCTGCCCATACCTGACAAGGCTGGCTAGGAAGGTTCCCAGGGCCGCGCCTAGGCCTCCCACAGCTGGGCCATATGCGATGGCGAAGAAGAGGGGTATCACGACTGCGGGTCTGAACTGACCTACGCCCCATGGGCTCTCTATATAGGAGGTTAGGTAGGATCCCACGGCGTACAGGGATGCGGATATGGCTATGAGGGCAACCCTCTGGGCCTCAGATGGAGATCTCCCCAAATCATCCCCTGGGGACATCAGATTTGGTTTCAGGTGGTTAAATATTAAGGTAAACTATTAAAACTTTAAAGATCCTTATAGTTTCATGATGGAGCTTAGGAAGGTCCAAGAGATAGGGGGAGCCCTCCTCATATCCCTACCTAAGCAATGGGCTGAAGGCTCCAGGATAGGGAAGGGGAGCATCCTAGCCCTGGAGCTGAGGGGGGACGGATCCCTCATGATACGCCCCTTTAAGGGCGAGGAGGAGCGCCCCAAGGAGCTCAAGGTGCCATATCCGACACCCAGCCAACTTCACCTCCAGAACACTATAACGGCGGCCTACCTCCTCGGCTTCGACACCATCAGGATAACGGGAGAGGCTAGGATCTCCTTCGAGGATAGGGAGGCTCTGAAGAGGGCTTGTAGACAGCTGATAGGGCTTGAGATAGTGGAGGAGGATGCGAGATCTGTAACCCTCCAGTTCCTCCTCCAGACTGAGAGCCTCAGCCTTGAGAGCCTCTTCAGGAGGATGCATCTCCTGACTGAAGGGATGTGCAGGGATGCCCTAAACTCCATCGTGGAGGGGGATGAACACCTTGCTAGGGTGGTTGTGGAGAGGGATGAAGAGGTCGACAGGATATACTTCCTGATCGTGAGGCTTATCCGCAGCGCGATGATCACCCCCCTTCTCCCCTCAAAGCTCAAACTCAGCCTTGTGGATCTCCTTGACTATAGGGTTGCATCCCACCTCCTAGAGAGGATAGGGGACGCATCCGTCGGAATCGTTGAGATGAGGGGGGATGGACTCAAAATAGAGGGGGAGGAGAGGAGGATCCTCGGAGAGGCGGGCAAAAACCTGGAGGAGATGCAGACCCTAGCAGTCGAGGCATTCCTCTCCAAGAGCAGGGAGAGCATAGAGGAGCTCCAGAGGCGGGGGGATGAACTCTTCAGGAATCTCAACCATATGACCATGAACGCCAGAAGCCGCCTCCCAGCGCTCGCGGAACTTGTGAAGGAAATAGCTAGGCATATCATAGACATAGCCGATCTAGCTACACCTCTAACTTACAGCCCCTCTTAATATCCCTGAAAAAGAGAAAGGGGAAAATTGTCGAATAAAGAGAGATTTGACTTCATGAAATTTTTGATTAACCTGATCGAGATTATTCAAGATTATGTCTCACCTTTACTAATTATACTAAAAGAGAATTCTGGTGGATAAATTTATATAGGAAACAGAATAGTTCAAGAAATAGGAGCGGGAAGTAGATATATGAATTTAACGGCGTTGCTTATACAGATTTTAGCTGGTGTAATAGTGGTCGCACCCGTGCTGTGGCTTTCTGGAAGGGTATTGGTAGGGGGGGAGAAAGCAAAATTCACAGACGCCATGAGTATAGTCATAATAGGCGTGCTCTTAGAGGCGGTGGTAAACTCCCTCTTCAGTGGGTTGATCGCCTCAATAATCATGATCATAGTTTGGTTAGCGTTGATCAAACATTTCTTCGATTGTGGATGGTTAAGAGCTTTCCTCATAGCTTTGATTGCAGTAATAATTTTTATAGTAATAATCGTAATACTCAGCTTAATCGGAATAGGTATACTGAGCTTCTCTGAAATAATTAATCGCCCCTTTATCGTTTGATTCCATTAGATCTGATCGATGTTTTATATATTAAAAGCGAGGGGAGTTTATGGGTGGGTTTCGATGAAGCCGATGATCATATATTCTGAGAGGTGCTTGGAGTATGGATCCTGGCACATCGAAAGCCCGGAAAGAGTGAAGAGGGCTTATGAGATATTGAAGGGAAGGGGGTACGAGTTTATTGAACCGCAGCCTGCGAGGGAGGAGGATCTCCTTAATGTTCATGATCCAAAATACATCCAGCTGCTGAAAAGTGGAGATGTAGAGGATGTTGACACCCCAGCCTATGACAACATCTATGAATATGCTAGGCTCTCAGCCGGAGGAGCGATTCTAGCCGCAGAGATAAACGGTTTCTCTCTAATGAGGCCTCCTGGGCATCACGCAGGCAGGTCTGGAGCGGCTTTAGGCGCCCATACGAGGGGTTTTTGCTACATAAACAACATTGCCGTAGCCGTGAAGCATCTCGACAGGCCCACGCTGATATTAGATATCGATGGGCACCATGGTAATGGGACGCAGGAAATTTTTCTGGGCGACCCAAAGATCGTCTATGTTTCATTGCATAGACATCCACACTATCCGGGAACCGGCTACTATTCAGAGTTAAACTGCCTGAACTTCCCACTGCCAGCGGACTGCGGAGAACTTGTTTACCTGGGAACCCTCCAAGAAGCCCTGAAAAAAGTGGATATGGGGAGGATCGAGGTGATAGCCGTTTCATCCGGTTTTGACGCTTACTCTGGAGACTTGGCGTCTTTGGGGTTAAGTGAGAAATCATATGGGAAGATAGGGAAGATCTTGGCTTCTTTTGGAAAGCCGACCTTCTTTGTTCTCGAGGGCGGCTATGTAGGTGAAAACGTCGGAAGAGCTATAGATGAGATTCTCAAAAACTTCGAGTTGTGAACCAGTTTCTGGAGGGGGTATCATCCGCGCATCTTACAGAGGATTGCTAAAAATCTGAAGCCCGTCTCTCTTAGGATCGATGATTGGCGCCTCGACGGGGAATAGATCCACATATTTGAGGCCCGAACCCGTGTTGAAGATGACGACCCTCTCATCACCATCGACTTGACCCTCATCCACTAATCTCCTTAGGGCCGCTAGGGTTGCGGCCCCCTCAGGACAGGGGAATATCCCCTCCTTCTTGGCAATTAGGCCTATGGACTCCATTATCTCTTCGTCGCTGACTGTTACAACCATCCCCCCGCTCTCCCTCACGATCCTAAGAATGAGGAAATCCCCCAGGGCCTTAGGCACCCTGATGCCCGCGGCTATGGTCTTGGCGCTCTCCCAGTACTCAGACTCTTGTTTGCCCTCCATGTAAGCCTTATATATAGGTGCACATCCCTCCGCCTGGACGGATACCATCCTAGGCCTCTCATCTCCAATCCAGCCCAGATCCTCAAGCTCTTGGAAGGCCTTCCACATACCTATTAAACCGGTTCCACCCCCGGTCGGGTAGACTATAATGTCAGGGAGACTCCACCCCATCTGCTCAGCTATCTCGAAGCCCATAGTCTTCTTACCCTCAACCCTGTATGGCTCCCTCAGAGTTGAGAGGTTGAACCAACCTGCCTCAGCCTCTTTCTCTGAGACTAGCCTTCCAGCATCTGTTATCAGACCCTTTACCAGGAAGACCCTCGCCCCCGCGATATGGGACTCCACAATATTGACCCTTGGGGCGTCTTCAGGCATCAGAACGTAGACCTCCATTCCGGCTCTGGCTCCATAGGCTGCTAGAGCCCCAGCGGCGTTTCCAGCCGAGGGCATGGCCACACGCCTGACCCCCAGCTCCTTAGCCTTCGAGATAGCTGCTGATAGGCCCCGGGCTTTGAAGGAGCCGGTTGGTATTACACCCTCATCCTTGATCCAGAGCTTGGGGACCCCGATCATTTTCCCAATCCTTGGGGCTTGGGTTAGGGGGGTCCATCCCTCCCCCAAGCTCACGATGCTGCTCCTATCTTTGACTGGTAGGAGCTCAAAGTAACGCCACATCGTGGCCTCTCTTCCCCTGATGCCCCCTCTATCTAGGGTCTCACCAGCAGCCTCAATATCGTATCGAGCTAGTAATGGCTTTCCACATGAAGTGCAGACTGTTTGAACCTTCTCGGCATCAAATTTCCTCCCACATTTTGAGCATTCCAAGTGAGTTATGAAGCTCAACCCAATCAGCCTCAATGAGTTTTAGGTGATTTCATATTTATCCTTGAACAGTAAGGGAGGGGATAAGTTTCAAACTCGAGCCTCATGGGAAAGGCTGATAGTGGCCTAATCCTCCTAGAGGCTGTGATGGTGGGATCCTTCAAGATAAGAAGATGAGCCCTTCAGCCGAGCCCGTGGGGAAGGCTTTTTATTTTTAATGGAAGAGTTTTAACCATGTCTAGATCCCTTGAGAAGGTGGGTAGTGTAACCCATTATTATGGGAGGATAGGGGTTGCAGTGGTTGAACTCACAGCCCCCCTTAGGGTGGGCGATCGCATCGCCATCAGAGGCATGACCACAAACTTCGAGCAGGTTGTGGAGTCTATGGAGATCGAACATAAGCCTGTGAAGGAGGCGGGCCCAGGCTCCTCTATAGGTCTAAAGGTCTTGGATAGAGTGAGAGAGGGAGATATCGTCTACAAGATAGGAGGCTAAAAACACTAGAGCCGGCAGATTTAACCTTTGATATAAGAGAAGCACTAATTAAATGGTTACAGTGAATGATAAGGAGGAATAAGATGGTTAAGGTTTATTACGATGAAGATGCAGACCTCGAGGTTTTATCCGATAAAACTATAGCCGTTATAGGTTATGGAAATCAGGGTAGGGCTCAGGCCCTAAACATGAGAGATAGCGGCCTCAATGTGATAGTTGGAAACATAAGGGATGAAAGCTGGCATAGGGCCCTCGAGGACGGTTTTGAGGTCTATCCCATATCTGAGGCATCTGAACTCGCCGAGATCATCCTATTTCTTCTCCCCGATGAGGTGCAGCCCGAGGTTTATAATAGGGAAGTGAGAGGGAACCTCTCCGATGGAAAGGCCTTAGTCTTCGCTCATGGCTATACCATACATTATGGCTTCATAAAACCCCCCAGAAATGTGGATATCCTCTTACTGGCACCTAGGATGATAGGCACATATGTGAGAGAGCTCTTCCAGAGGGGATCTGGGGCGCCGGCCTTCATCTCGGTTGGACAGGACGCCTCGGGTAAGGGGTTGAGGAGGGTTCTAGCTTTAGCCAAAGCCATCGGGGCGACGAGGGTGGGCGTCATGGAGCTGAGCTTTGCTGAGGAGGTTGAACTTGATCACTTTTCGGAGCACTACACTGTTCCAGTTATATTCCGCGCAATACAGCTCGGGTTCGAGGCTCTAGTCGAGGAGGGGTACACGCCAGAGGCCGTCCTGTTAGAGATGTACGCCTCTGGAGAGCTTGCGGAGGTTTTCAGGGCCGCCGCCAAGATGGGGCTCTATAAGCAGATGTCTCTACATTCAACGACGAGCCAGTATGGAACCCTAACCTACGGCTCCAGGGTTATGCCTGACTCGGCTAAAGGCATGATTAAGGAGGTCATCAGGGAGATTAAGACAGGGAGATTTGCCAGGGAGTGGCAGCTGGAGCAACAGGCGGGTTACCCCATGTTCAGAAGACTCAAGGAGGAAGCCCTAAGACATCCAATAAACGAGGTCGAGGAGAGGCTAAGAAGGATGATTAGAATAGAGCTCTGATTTATCCTATAAGATTATTATAAAGTTCTGTGAGATTTTAACAGGGGCTCGAGGGAGTTTGAAGATAAGGATTGTTATCCCGATCCTAGGCCTCTCGGAAGAGCAGATCGAGGAGAGGCTGAGGTACCTTAGAACCTTGGCTGAGAGGGATACGGAGATAGATGCCGTCAAGGCCGAGAGGGGGCCGCAGGCCATAGAGGGGGAGGTCGACGCCGTGGAAGCCGGGCCTGAGATACTCAGATTGGTGAGGGATGCTGAGAGAGATGGATGTGACGCGGCCATCATCTGGTGCGCCGGGGATCCGGCCCTGAGAGCAGCTAGAGAACTAGTCGACATTCCGGTGATAGGGCCAGGGGAGGCGATGAGGATTCTAGCTTCGATGATTGGAACAAAGCCCTGCTGTATAACCCCGGAGATCCCTGTTCTTGAGATGAGGCGAGATCTCAATAAGACGATCGAGATTATAAGGAGGATGATCGAGGACAGGATGAGAAAGGGGGAGGGGGACGCCTTCTACTTAGGTTGCCTAGCCCTCTGGGGCCTAGGGAGGAGGCTAAGGGAGGAGTTCAACCTCCCGGTCGTAGACGGGTCCGAGGCATCCATAAAATTGGCGGAGATAGCCGTGAAATTGGGCCTCAAACATAGTAGACTCGCCTATCCAAAACAAATCAGATAACATATTACTGAAAGACCATTCAAAAATAGCAACTCATAGAAGATGCAGGAAGAGAACGAAAATCGGAATAATGAAAGCACACACTGAAGTGATCTTACGGTATGAACGGAGTTTGAAGCTAAACAGAGATTTTCGGAGGATCCACGGTTCAAACCTCGGCCTCCCTAGAAATCCCCTATGAAGCGGGTGGGAGGGGAAAAGCTTTTATCCAGCTTTCTAAGACTGTCTTTTCACATATCCTGAGGGAGTCAGAAATGGGGTATAGAGTTCTTCAAACCCCTGAGAGGGGGGAAACATAGATGGGGTGTTATTTTATTCTCCACCCATAAGCCCCATCTGGGAAGCATAGCCTCAAGGCCCCTGCCAGCCAACCCTGAGTTCTCCTATGCCTTTAGGAAGGCCCCTGTAGAGGAGGAGGCTAGGTATGCTTAGGATATCCGGGGCTGAGGCCTTCGTCAAGGCTTTAAAAAGAGAGGAGGTCGACACCGTCTTCGGCCTGCCAGGGGGAGCAATACTACCTATTTGCGATGCCCTATACGACTCTGATATAAGGTTCATCCTAGCCCGCCACGAGCAGGGAGCGGCCCATATGGCCGACGGCTATGCCAGGGCGAGCGGCAGGGTTGGTGTCTGCTTGGCTACATCGGGGCCTGGGGCCACAAATCTGGTAACAGGGATAGCCACCGCCAATATAGATTCGTCTCCAGTCGTGGCCTTCACGGGCCAAGTGCCGATCCCGATGATAGGGACCGATGCCTTCCAAGAGGTTGACATAATAGGCGTATCCGCCTCAGTAACGAAGTACAATATACAGGTGAGAAGAGCGGCGGATATACCGTGGGCTGTGAAGGCGGCCTTCTATCTAGCCTCCACAGGGAGAAAGGGCGCGGTGCTAGTGGACATTCCGAAGGATGTCCAGGTCTCCGTCGAAGATATGGAGTTTCCCGAGAAGGTCAGCTTCAGGGGTTATAGGGTCCAGGAGGAGCCTGATCCGAGGGAGCTTGACTGGGCCTCTGTTCTATTATCCCGGGCTAAGAGGCCCATGATACTTGCGGGTGGGGGGGTAATATCCTCCAATGCCTCTAGGGAGCTGGTAGCCCTAGCAGAGGCCCTCATGGCCCCTGTGGCAACCACACTGATGGGTAAGGGAGCCGTGCCAAAGGATCACCCCCTATACGTCGGTGGATGCGGAATGCATGGAACGGGGGAGGCGAACACCCTCTTAGCAGAGGCGGATGTACTACTCGTCGTGGGGGCTAGGCTGTCCGATAGGACGACGGGGCTTGTGAAGGATTTCTCACCGAACGCGAAGGTGATCCATGTGGACATCGATCGGAGTGAGATAGACAAGAATGTTGAGACCGTGACGAGGGTGGTCGGGGATGCCAGGCTCGCCCTAGTTGGTATCCTAGATAGGCTACGAAGGATCAGGCTCGAGTCCTCCGGGGACTCTGAGTGGGTTAGGAGGATTAATGAGCTGAGGGAACTCTACGTCATGCCTGAGGCCAAGGGTAACCCTCATATGAGGGCCCCTGAGGTTATTAAGGCGCTTAGGAGGAGCCTACCGAGGGATGCAATAGTAACGACAGAGGTTGGGCAGTGCCAGATGTGGGCTTCCCTATACTTCGACTCCTACGCCCCTAGGACCTTCCTCACCTCTGGTGGATTGGGGACAATGGGGTGGGGATTCCCGGCCGCGATAGGGGCTAAGGCCGCGAGAAGGGATGTCCCTGTTGTCGACATCGCGGGGGATGGGAGCTTCGCCATGACCGAGAACAACCTCGCCACATCGGTTGAGGAGGAACTCCCGGTCATAGTGGTGATCCTAAACAACAGGATGCTGGGCATGGTCGCCCAGTGGCAGAGACTCTTCTACGGTAGGAGGTACTTCGGCGTGGAGCTTGGGAAGGCCCCTGACTTCGTGAAGCTCGCCGAGGCCTATGGAGCTGTGGGAGCCCGCCCGGAGTCTTTGGAGGAGCTTGAGAGGGAGGTTAGAAGGGCGATTGAGGTAGATCAGACAACCGTTATAGACGTCCCCATAGACCCGGAGGAGAACGTCTTCCCGATGGTCCCCCCGGGTAAGGGGCTTAAGGAGTTCATAATGGGGGCTTAGCCATGCACCGTTCCCTGAGCATTGTGTCGTTCCTTGTGGAGAACAAGCCCGGAGTCCTCTTCAATGTGACGAACCTCTTCAGGAGGAGGGGGTTCAACATAGAGAGCATATCTGTCGGCCCACTGGATGACCCAGAGCTGGCGAGGATGACCATCACCGTGAGGGCGGACAGCAGGGTTCTTAACCAGATAGTTGAGCAGCTCGATAAGATGGTTGACGTGATCAAGGTTAAGAGGCTTGATCCCATTAGGACCGTGGCGAGGGAGATGATACTGGTGAAGCTCCAGACCTCCGACCCCATGGCCAGGGAGGAGGCCCTGAAAAATATAAACTCCTATCACGGCCTGATCCTAGACATCGATGCCGAATCTATAATAGCAGAGGTCACGGGTGAGACGGAGATGATAGACGAGTTCCTGAAGAAGGTGAGCCCCATAGGCATCTTGGAGTTCTCGAGGACGGGCGTCACAGCCCTCGAGAAGGGAAGGCTCAGGCTATAGGAGGCAGAGCCTTGGTCAAGGTGTATCGCGACTCGGATATCGACGGGAGTATTCTGGAAGATAAGCTCGTCGCCGTAATCGGCTATGGAAGCCAGGGAAGAGCCCAGAGCCTAAACCTCCGCGACTCGGGGGTTGAGGTCCTCGTCGGATTGAGGCAAGGGGGATCCTGGGAGAGGGCGGAGAAAGATGGATTCGAGGTTCTCCCGATATCGAGGGCAGCGGAGAAGGCGGACATCATAGTTATGCTGATCCCAGATATGGCTCAGCCGAAGGTTTACAGGGAGGAGTTGGAGGCCCACCTCAAGCCGGGAAAGACCCTCCAATTCGCCCACGGATTCAACATCCACTATGGGTTGATCGATCCTCCTGAGGAGGTCGATGTCACCATGGTAGCCCCGAAGGCCCCTGGACCCGAGCTCAGGAGGCAGTATGAGCTGGGGTTCGGCGTCCCAGCCCTAGTGGCTGTACACAGGGATTACTCTGGTGAGGGGTTGAGGAAGGCCCTAGCCATGGCCAAGGCATTAGGCTCCGGGAGGGCTGGAATCATATTGACCTCATTCAGAGAGGAGACTGAGAGCGACCTCTTCGGGGAGCAGTCCGTCCTGTGCGGAGGGGTTGACCAGCTCATTAGGAGGGGGTTCAAGGTCTTGGTGGAGAACGGCTACACACCAGAACTAGCCTACTTCGAGGTCCTCAACGAGCTGAAGCTAATAGTGGACCTCATCTACAAGTCGGGGTTAAGCGGCATGTACCAAGCCGTCTCCGATACAGCGAAGTATGGCGGAATGAAGGTTGGACCCCTAATAGTGGACGACCACGTCGAGGAGAACATGAGGAGGGCATTGAGGGACATCCAGGACGGGAGCTTCGCCAGGAGGTGGGTGGAGGAGGCAGAGGGGGGATTAAAAGAGCTTAAGAGGCTCATGGAGGAGTGCGAATCCCTGGAGATAGAGAGGGTGGGCAGGGAGATTAGGAGGATGTCGGGCATCCAAGGCCACACCTAAAACCGAGAGGTTTATCAGCCCCTAATCAGAGAAGGGGCTGATGTGTCAACTCGCAGCCTACATAGGAGATAGGCCCATAGCCCCCCTCCTCCTGAGGAGCCTTGAACTCCAGGAGGCCTACTTCGGAGGCCATGCCACCGGGCTTGGAGTCATAACCGCGGAGGGGGAGCTGAAGGTGGAGAAGGATATCGGCCCCGTGGAGAGGGTGAGGAGGACGACTAGGGTGGAGGAGCTGGAGGGCGTGGTTGGCATAGCCCACAGCCGCTTCGGCTATGGGTTCTATGACCCTAGATATAACACGAAGAGGATGGCCCACCCATTCCTAGACTGCAGCGGGACAATATGCCTTATGCACAATGGCACCATCTCCAACTACAAGAGCCTATGGAAAAGCTTAGAAGTTAGGCACAGATTCAACTCCTACGAGGCCGAGGTGGATTCTATAACGGACAGTGAGGTCGCAGTCCACATGCTAGAGGAGTATGCTGAGAAGGGCCTCGACATTGGGGAGGGGTTGAGAAGGGTCGCCCGCCACTTAGAGGGATCATTCCTCCTAGCCTGCATCAGCCTTCAGGAACCCGAGGCCGTATGGATAGCTAACTGGCATCAGCCCTGCGTCATAGCCCTTGGAGAAGGGGAGGCCATGTTCTGCAGCAGCCCAGCAGGCCTTAGCGAGGTTCGAGAAGAACTCGATAGGGTATTCGAACCGCCGAAGAACTCCCTAATCAGATTGACCCGTGGAGGGGTTGAGATAACCCCCCTCGACTCAAATCGCAGGGTGCCTAGGCTGAGGCTGAACAAGAATGAGCTTGGAAGGGCCATCCTAGAGGTTCTGCAGAGGAGAGGGGAGGTGGATTTTAGAAACCTATGGTATGAACTAAACCCTCAGGGGTGGGCGAGGAGCCTGGGCATTGCCCCAAGCGAGTTCGAGGAGTTAAGAAGGAGGGGCATAAGCATAGTCAACCCTTACATAGCGACCCTTGAGATGCTCGTCGAGGAGAAGAAGATTATATGCAGGGTTGAAAGGAGACTTGAGGCTGGAGTGGAGGGGGTCCCCCGCTACACATACACCCTGTCGAAATAGATTTAGCCCAGCCTAATATTTATATCCTAACCCTTCAATACAAATCCAGATGCAAAGCGAGAGCCTAGAGGAGTACCTAGAGGCCATATATACCTTCAACGAGAGGGGAAAGCCGGCAAGGACGAAGGAGCTGGCCGAGAGGCTGAGGGTCTCCCCACCCAGCGTGACCCAGATGGTGAAGGAGCTGGCCGAAGATGGGCTTGTAGAGTACGAGCCATACAGGGGAGTGACGCTGACAGGAAGGGGGATGGCTCTAGCCCAGAGGGTGGTGAGGAGGCATAGGCTTCTCGAGCGCTTCCTCCACGACATCCTAGGGCTGAGGAAGGATAGGATCCACGGCGAGGCATGTAGGATGGAGCACGGACTATCCGACGATGTGGCCTTAGCCCTGTGTAAGGCCCTTAACCAACCTGAAAAATGCCCCGACGACGAGAGGCCGATACCACCATGCCCCCTAGCGGTTTCAGACTGCTCCGAATGCGGGGAGGCGAGGGAGAGGGAGGAAGGGATCCCAAAGCTTGTGACCCAGCTCTCTAACCTCAGGCCAGGTGAGAAGGGAAGGGTGGCCTTCATAAGGGGGGGAGGCCGTGCCTCCCAGAGGCTCCTCGACATGGGCCTGACACCGGGAGCGAGCATCCAGGTGATCAATGCAGCCCCCTTCAGAGGCCCGATGGAGATATCGGTGAGGGGAACCAAAATAGCACTGGGAAGAGGGCTAGCCGGGCACATCTTCGTAGAGGTTGAGGATCTACCATCCATTAAACGCCCACACCCCCACGGCCCCCATCACGAGGGTAGATGAACAGGTCGGTTTAATGGAGCCCAAGCGTCTTAGAATAGCCCTAGCTGGCAACGCTAATGTGGGTAAAAGTGTCATTTTTAATCATCTCACTGGGCTCCATCAACACGTAGGCAACTGGCCTGGCAAGACGGTGGAGAAGGCTGAGGGGACCCTTAGCTTCGGGGGATATCTCATAGATGTAATCGATCTGCCTGGGATCTATAGCCTATCCACCTTCTCCCTCGAGGAGCTGATCTCCAGGGAGTACATAGCGGTGGAGAGGCCGGATGTTGTTGTGAATGTGGTGGATGCCTCAAGCCTCGAGAGGAACCTCTTCTTCACCATTCAGCTCATGGAGCTCGGGGTTAAGATGGTGGTTGCCCTAAACCAGATCGATGTGGCTGAGAGGAAGGGGATCCATATAGATGTGGAGAGGCTGATGAAGCTACTCGGGGTTCCAGTGGTACCAACGGTAGCCACCAAGAACATAGGCCTCCATCAACTTATGGCAAAGGTCTTGGAGGTCGCGGAGGGTGGGAAGGCATCAAGCCCGCTCAGGTTTGGAAAGGAGGTTGAGAGGAGGATAGAAGCCTTATCGATGGCTGTTGGGGGGGTTGAGACCCCCTACCCTAAGAGGTGGATCGCCCTGAAGCTCCTCGAGGGCGATGAAGAGGTTCAGAGGATGGTGTATGGGGAGATGCCTCAACTCAGGGATCTATTGGAGAGGGTGAGGAGGGAGATAGAGGAGATCCACGGCCATGATGCCCCGAGCGTCATAGCCTCCGAGAGGTACTCGCTCGCGAGCAGGATAGCCTTAGAGGCATCAACTCAGACCACCCCCAAGAGGGGCTTGGCTGAGTGGTTTGATATGGCCACATTGCACCCAATCTCGGGGTATGCTGTCATGCTCACTGTCATCCTCGCAGTGTTCTACGGCATCTTCACCGTAGGGGAGTGGATATCAGTTTATCTCGAGGAGGCCTTTGGCATCCTCAAAATAGTTTATGATTCCCTATTTCAAGGAGTCCTCCCATCACTATTCTGGGTGGGTGTAGTAGAGGGGCTAGCCGCAGGAGTGACCATAGCCCTCCCCTACATAGTTCCCTTCTACATAGTCCTCTCCATCCTCGAGGATTCAGGGTATATGGCCAGGATAGCCTACCTCGCAGACTCTGCGATGCACAGGATAGGCTTACATGGGAAGGGGTTTATACCCCTAGTGTTGGGCTTTGGCTGCAACGTGCCAGCAACCCTTGGATGCAGGATAATGGAGACCGAGAGGGAGAGGCTAATCTGCGCCTTCACAGCCACCCTCATCCCATGCGCTGCGAGGAGCGTCGTTATACTGGGGCTCGTGGCCCGTTATCTGGGATTCGGATGGGCTGCCGCATTATATCTAATAGACTTTGCCCTCATATTTGCCCTCGGAAGGATAGCCTTCAAGGTTGTCCCAGGAGAACCATTAGGCCTCATAATGGAGATGCCCCCTTACAGGTGGCCCACCCTAGCTGTGACGGCTAAAAAGGCCTGGTTCAAGCTTAAGGACTTCGTTTATACCGCCTTTCCGATAATAGTTCTTGGAAACTTCATGATTACCTTGGCGGATAGACTGGGTTTCCTAAAAAACGTTCAGAGCCTCCTAACACCTATAACCGTCTCGTGGCTTGGCCTCCCTTCAGCCTCTGGCGTGCCTCTGATCTTTGGAATACTTAGGAAGGAGCTTGCACTACTCCTACTCGCTTCCATGCTCGGAACGACGGACTTCTCCGCGATCCTGACACCCCTCCAGATGTTCGTCTTCTCATTCGTCATAATGGTCTACATCCCATGCATAGCCACTATATCGGTCTTGATCAAAGAGTTCGGGTATAGGAGGGCTGCCATAATAAGCCTCTCCGAGATAGGGCTAGCTATATTCCTGGGGGGGATTCTGTCACGCATCATGTCTCTCCTCGGCTTGGGTTGTTCGTAAGCCCTGCTAAGTCAGATTTATATCGTAGAGTTCGGAGAGGAGCCTCGCGCAGGCCTCGTAGTGCTTTTTCGCTCTCTCGTAAGCTATAGGAGCGTAGTCTTTGAAGTATTCCGCGTCCAGGCCTTTCTCATAACCATATCCGGCCAATCCTCTAAGCTCCGCGAGTTCGGAGATATTGCAGGCTAGGTCATCGATGATCTTTACGAACCACTCGGGAACACCCTTAATTCTTGAGATCTCTTTGAAGGGTGTGCTCACGTCGTGTTCCTTTGGGTACTCCACCCCCAGCGCTATAAGAACCGCCTTAGAAGCCTGCTCCACGGCCATCTGGGATGAGTATACCACATCGTCCCATCTCTCGTCCTCAACGGCTCTGAGAGCGCCCCTCAGCCATCTTCCACTCCTCTTTAAGGCGGACCTAGCTAGGTCTATGTTCGTCGTCCCACTCAAGATTTATCACCTCACCTGCACTGACATCCTTCAGGATCCAATAGGATTTTCCCTTTGGAAGCGTTATCCTTCTGGATCCCAATTTTTCCAGCTTTAATCTCAGGTTTTCGAGCGCTCGGTTTAAGAGGCCTTCCCTATCGTAAAGGATTATTCCGTCGATCAATGCATCCAGATATATTCGGTTAAACCTCTTAGCCTCATCAAGGCTTAATGGATAGTTTTGAATGATCGGCCAGAAACCGGCGTTTAAAGTGTTATGATACTCTGGGCTCATCGTAAGCTCCTTTTTCGCCTCGCTGAGCTCCTTGAGCCTGATCCAGATGGGCTTATCACTCCATCCATCGGCTACCACAAGGATGTCAATATCGCTATTCTTATCCCAGTTTCCTCTGGCTATCGAGCCGAATAGCATCAAACCGGCCAGTCTTCCACCTAGATGCTCACTCAGTATCTCACAATATCTTCTAATCAAGGGCGCGAAGTGCGCGTGAGGGATCCTCTCAATATTTTCAGGTTTAAACCTCTGTGAGTATAAGGCCCTATCTAACTCCTCTAAGATCCCAACAACCTCACGACCCCTCTGAGTCGATCGATATTCGCCTTCAAAATCCTCCACAAGTCCAAGACTATTAAGCATCTTTAACTTGATCGAGAGGGTTCTTGGGTTTTTCACCACTGCCTTGAGGTCCTTGAATCTGGCATTTCTATCCCTTAGGAATTTGAGGATCCTGTAGGAGAACTCGTCGAACATGCGCTTTGATATACTTTATTATATTTAAATTTTACTTTTTTATTATAAGCGATCGTTCTCCCCGAGGTGGAGGCCATAAATGGATTTGGGATAACGCTGCATCACGCTATAAATCTGCAATGTAGGGAGCCCTTCGCCCCCTCCGGCTCGATTATGGCCTTCGAGGGGGCTTAAGCTCCTCCCCGACCTCCCTATCCGCTGGTTCACTTCAACGTTTTTCTTGCCCTAAAGCCCCTGACTTTTCCAGTTTTCCTTTAAGATGAAGAGATTTTATTACTCATTATTTCGTAACCATTTTAAGCATCGAGAGTTATCGATTTTCCCGAAATCTTACTCAATCATTTGCCCCCAACTTTCATTACGACCAGAATTTCCTCTCCATTTTGATATCATGAAACTAGTTGCTTTATAACCTCTTCCACTTTATCCTCCATTCTGCGTGGCTTATCTCTTCTGTCATCTATTTTTATATCTGTCACAACCCTTTTAGCCCCAGCTCTGAAGAGGGCTTCATGAGCCCTCAGAACCACCCCTAGGGCCTCTTCAACGCTATCAGCCTCCAGGATCGTCGACATGGGTGTAAGTTGAAACCTGAGCCCTGAGCTCTTCACCTCTCTCAGGGCCTCAGCCACATAGCTTGAGACTCCCACACCCACACCAACTGGGGATGTTGAGAATTGGACGATCACCCTTATACCCCTTTCTGATCCCTCAGACATCGGAATAGACCTGATCGCTGATCTCCCTAACCCTCCTAATTAATTATATGATGTTGGGCCAGCGTGATGGCCAATTAATCTAGAGGAGAATAGGGCAGAGGTCGTTTCAAGTTGAATGATGATAGAGAAGCTCATGCTTCTGGGCTCTATTATAGTTAAACCCCCTTGGGGTTATTCGCCGTTCGAAGGGCTCGATCTTCCAGAAAGATATTTAGATCGGGAGGCTTTATGGTCTTTTAACATGTTTCCCATCGGCGATGAGGCGCATAGGAGGATCACCCCATATGTGAACTGGGCCCTCATAGTCATCTCAACCTTGGTTTTCCTGTGGCAGACATCATTTGGGGAGAGGCACTTCGTCTACACCCTCTACAACTATGGTCTGATCCCCGCTAGGATTGAGGCGGGGAGGGGCTACCACACCCTTGTCACGAACATCTTCCTCCATGGGGGATGGATGCACCTGATAGGAAATATGCTCTTCCTATATATCTTCGGAGACAATATCGAGGATGCCTATGGCCACCTCGGCTATCTGGCCTTCTACATATTCTCTGGAGTGGCTGCCTCCCTCTTCTGGATGCTTACCGCCCTTGGAGACAGATACCCGGCCGTTGGAGCCTCAGGTGCCATCTCAGGTGTCCTGGGTGCCTACTTCGTCCTGTTTCCAGAGGCGAGGATCAGGACGTTGATAAGGTTTGGATTCTTCTGGCAGGTTGTTAGGGTCTCAGCTTATGTATGGATAGGCATGTGGTTCCTATATCAGCTCCTATTAGCCATGTTACCGATAAATACAGGTGTGGCGTATTGGGCTCATATAGGAGGTTTCATATTCGGCCTGGTTATCGCTAAGGCCTTCAAACCAAAGGAAAGGCTTAATGCTAGAGAATATTACTATTATTAAAATTTCCATTTTTAGTTCTATTTCAAGATCTTTATTCTCGATGGTTCTACATTGGAGGAGAGCAGTTCTCTAAGGGTTATCGCCTTTCCATCCGACTGGTGGATCTTCTGCCTAGCTGTCCTTGAGAAGGAGAAGGCGGCGATTGTTAGGGAGTGGGAGAGGGCTCCGGATCCCAGGACCTTCCCTGGAACAGCTATTACGTCTCCTTCCTTCGAGTGGCGGTCTATCCTGCTCAAGTTCACCTCAGCCCTCTCCCTCCTAGGCCTTTTCAGCTCCTCAGCCAGAGCCCTCCATAGGGCCGCTCCCCCTCTTGAGGCCTTCTCGAGGGCTCTTATGGTCGAGACTAGCTCCGGGTTGTTCACTCCTCCTCTTCCTCCTCTTCTTCGTATTCCTCAGCCGACACCCTGTATAGGCCTCTCCCTACCTCCTCCACAACCTCGAACTCCTTTATCTCCTCCATCAATTCGCCTCTCCTCATCTTCTCCGAGAACTCCTCGAGCTTCCCCATTAGGACCTTTACAGCTTCAGATACTATGCGTTCAGGTGGGAGGCAACCGGTGGATTCTACGGTGAAGATGAAGGCCTTTCCAACCCCCTCTGTTCTATCAATCCCCAGGGCCTCGAGCTGCCTCTCATCAACCTGCTGGTATATGCAGCAGGAGACAGGCTGCCACTTGGCGTGGACCTTTCCCAGGCCAAGCCTTGCATAGGCCTCAAGCTTCAATGCCTGTCCAGGTGCCAGCTTCACCAATGGAATCTCGGAGTTCACCGGCCTTATCACAGGATCCTCTGGAATGAGGTCTCCGGAGTAGACCGTCCTCGCCTCGCCCTCCGCGGACACATCTAGAGTGAGGACCGCTCTACACCTGCTGCAGCCTAGCTCGCTTCCACAGTCACACCTCTCCGGAAGTACATACCTTTCCAAGTCGGTTTTTAGTGGAATCAGGCCTAACCTGTGTGCTAGGATCTCGTCGTGCATAACGGAGGTGTTCGCGAAGATGAAGACATCCTCTATGGCCATGCATGGAACCTCAGATATCATCGTTCTCCTCAGGGCGTTAGCGAAGGCTGTGTCGCATCCCATAAGTATGAATCTTAATGTATCTCCCTTGAGGGTGAGGGCCTCAACCCTCAGCTTCTCACCCAAAGATTAAGGCCTCCTTCCCCTCCTTCCTCCCGGTTTACGAGTTCCATCGTGGGGGAGAGGCGTGACCTCCTCTATCCGGCCTATGTTGAATCCGCTTCTGGCCAGTATCCTTATCGCTGCCTGAGCTCCCTGGCCAGGGGTCTTGGACTTAGAGCCTCCTGGGGCTCTCACCTTTATGTGGATGGATGTGATCCCTTTGTCCCTGGCTGTGTCCACGACGTGTTGAGCAGCCTTCATAGCCGCGTATGGAGATGGCTTGAGCCTATCGGCCTTCACGAACATCCCCCCGGACGCGAAGGCTATCGTCTCAGCCCCTGAAAGGTCTGTCATGTGGACTAGGGTGTTGTTGAAGCTGCTATAGATGTGTACAACCCCCCACTTCTCCCCCTCGCTCATCTCCTACCCTCCACCATCCTGGCCGAGGCGACCTCAACCCTCAACGGGTGATCCTTAACGGAGAGGGGGCTCAGCGGGAAGTAATCCACCTCAGCCTCCTCATCGGCCTTAACCCAGTAGCTTGGAACCCTCACCCTCCTACCCTTAACAGATATGTGTCCATGGACTATTAGCTGCCTAGCCTGGAATAGGCTCTTGGCTAGGCCCTTCCTGTAGATGAGGGTCTGAAGCCTCCTCTCTAGGAGATCCTCAATCCTGAGGCTGAGTACATCATCCATGGTTGCCTCCCTCTTGAGGAGGCCTAGGTGCTGAAGCCTCCTTATCAGCCTCCTCTCAACCTCAGCCCTTCTAGCTGGGTCGAGGGACTGAGCCTCTCTGGCTATCCTCCTAATCTTGCTCAACTGGGTCCTGTGGCGCCACAGCTCTCTCTTATTCCTCAATCCATAGGCCCCTATGAGCCTAAGCTCCTCCATTAGGGCGGCCTGATCATAAGGGCGCTCAGGAGTGACATACCTCTTATGCTTCTTCTTAGGGTCTCCCAAGTTGAATCCCTCCAGCTACTTGGCCTTCTTCGAGACCCCCACGGCCCTCCCCTTCCTGCCCGTGGTCTTGGTCCTCTGCCCTCTGGCCTTCAAGCCCCTCATATGGCGATCCCCCTTCCAGCTCCTTATCTCCTTCATAAGCTCTATGTCCTCCCTCACCCTAAGCTCCAAGTCCGAGCCCGTTAGGTGTAGATCCCTTCCAGTCTGGGGGTCCTTCCTCCTGTTAAGCATCCATGAGGGCAGGCCTGAGGGGTTCCTCAATATGTCCTCCAGCATCTTAACCTCAGCCTCAGAGAGATCTCCAAGCCGTCTAGTTGGATCAAGCCCTGCTAACCGGACTATGGCGTAGGCTAACCTCATACCCACCCCCTTGATCCCCCTAAGGGCGTGGGGGATGGTTCTAGACCCATCAAGAGTCGTCCCATGGAGCCTCACAAGGTGCTTGAACTCACCAGACACAGGATCTTCCCCGTCAGCTTAGGAGGAAGAGCCATAAAGGGTTATTTATGGATTTCTAGTATGACCTCGGTCTTGGTTGCATCGGGTTGAGGAGTAATAAAGAAAACTCAAAGGGATGAAGCGACTTCGTTTCCCTCGGTAGAGCCTCTCCTTACAAGCCAGATATCCTGCTGGGAGAATTGTAAAACTCAAATAGAATTAAACTGCCAGATACAAGCCCTCACATAAGAATATTTTAATCATAGATTTTCTAAATAATGCTCGTCATGTCTTCGGTTTCAGTTACTATGAGGAGGCCGAGGGAGGCCACCGAGGAGTTTGGAAACCATAGTGTTCCCGCCATCGTTGAGGGGTTATTAGCCGAGGCTGAGCCCTCCTCCGATATCTTCGCGGTGATAGGAACCTCTGGTGGTGATGGGGGGGTCTCCGAGCTGTTAGGGTTGATGGGGGATCATGGCCTTAGGTTTTACAGGTCTGATGAGACTGGTAGGAGCTGGGGTCCTGATGGCCTGATCTCCAGGGATGACCTGGTGATTTTGAAGGTGAACTGCCAGTGGGATGAGAGAGGTGGAACAAATACGGATCTCTTGAAGGCCTTGATCGGGGCGATATTAAACCATCCTGAGGGCTTCGTGGGCGAGGTAGTCGTCGCCGACAACGGCCAGGCCCAGTTCGGAGCTAAGGGGGGCGGTGGGAGCTTCTCTTGGGAGAGGAATAACGCCGAGGATCCATCCCAGTCCATAGAGAGGGTTGTGGCCTCCTACTCAGCCTCCCATAGGGTCTCAGCGTATCTCTGGGACGACATCACGGCTAGGAGGGTGAGGGAGTATTCAGAGGGCGACCTTGAGGATGGGTTTGTGGTTGGGGATGTGGAGAACCCTAGAACCGGGGTAAGGGTATCTTATCCAAAGTTCAGGACCAAGTATGGAACCTATGTCAGCTTCAAGCTTGGAGTCTGGGATCCGGGGAGGGGGGTTTATGATGGGGAGAGGCTGAAGGTGCTGAACGTGCCTGTCTTGAAGTCTCATAGGATATTCGGCGTAACAGCGTCGGTCAAGAGCTACATGGGGGTTACCTCTGATAAGCTGACAGCCCAGCTTGGGGTTAGGGCCCATAGCACGGTGGGCTCAGGTGGGATGGGTACCGAGATGGTTGAGACAAGGTTCCCAACCCTTAACATCCTCGACGCCATATGGGTCAATGCGAACCCCCTGGGAGGACCTAGAACCCCCTACGAGACCGCGACGAGGGCTAACATCATCGCTGCGAGCAAAGACCCCATCGCCCTCGACTATTGGGCCTCTAAGCACATCCTCATGCCCCAAGCGAGATTTAAGGGGTACAGCGACACCAGTTCTATGGACCCGGACAACAGGGTAAAGGGATCCTTCGGAGACTGGCTGAGGCGCTCCATGGAGGAGATCAAGCTGGCAGGAATATGGGCAACGATGGATGAGGCCAATATGAACGTCTATGTGGCCCGCCATGGAAGATTAGAGGTAAGTTGATGCAGGGCAACTAAGAAGCGCTTAGATATGCATTACACCGCCGAAGGTTGAACTATGGAGAAGCCTTTTTTATCGCGCCCTTTCCATATGAGATATAACGTCGAGACTCCAAAGATCGCTGTTGTAGCAATAAATATGTAAATCAATAAAGCATATGTATTAAGTTGAGCTGTAATCCTTTCATTTTCTAATTTCGTTTTTTCATACATATTCTTTAGTGAGCCGAATTCTGCCTTAAAATTGTTGTAGGAGGATTGAAGGGCATCATAATCACCTTTAATTTTTTCATATTTTTCTATCAACTCCTTATATGTAGAGTTTAGTTTTATAAATTCTTCTTTAATTGAATTATAATCAAAATTCAATCTTTCGTTTTCGGATTTAAGCCTTTGAAATGTGGAACTCATATCCAAATAATCCGTCATGAGTCTCAGATAGTTTTGTAGAAGGAGGTTATAGTTATCCGGTAGGCTAGAAGATGGGTAGTAAACGTAGAGGCTCCAGGCCTCCGGCTTGAACTCGTTGGGGTAATCGACGGCCTCGGCGTAGTTATTGTCGAGGAGCCATCTGTTCACGTTCAATAGGTGGGTTGAGTTATACCTCACATAGGCCACGCAGACAAGCCTGTTGTATCTATCCATAACCTCCAGGTCATCCACATCTAGGTAGACCACGGCGTTGAGAACCAGCCTAGATAGGGCCTCCCTCGCCTCCCTCCCGGGGGGCTCCCCGAGCTCAGGGGCATTTATATCCGCAAGCCTGACACGGCCTACTGGAAAGGCGTCGAAGGTGTCGCCGTCAACAACCCTGTAGACGAGGGCACTGACATCTATTTCAAATCCTCCCTCAACCTGTGCAAGAGCTTCGAAACGTGGATTGTTAGCTTGAGCTGTGAGGAGGAGGAGGAGGGCAAGGACTGACGAGCGAGCCTCTGCCTTCATGATCTCAAGGGATACTTTCAAGATCTCCTTCATAAACATGCCCCATCCAATCCACATACGATTGTTCTCCTCCAATCTGAGACTAGCCCTTGGGCATGTCAGCACTTGTCGCTTGGATCCCTGAGTGGTGGAATGGATGAGAAGATTTGAGACTATGTGGATTGAATCTCTGAGGCTCAACTAAGCGCTGAGAACGCCGAAGGCCGTATAGCCGTATTCAGGATCCCAAGCTGGAGCCATGACCTCAGCCTGGAGATGAGAGAAGCCCTTATTGTGAATAATGGATGCATCCTTGAGAGGCTCGATTTCATCTAGGGAGTTAAAGCAGCCTAATTTCATGTATGAGGCTCTCGCCCCAGAGCATGCCTTTAACCTATGGAGACGCTGAGAAGGAGGGCCCCTCTATGGGAGATGCTCACGAAGGCTGATGTCCAGTATGCATGAGCAGGATTGAGAGGCCTTCACAACTGCTGAGAGATTCATGGAGGGGTAGTATTGGAAAGTTGAGGGAGATGGGTATAATTCATCACTAATTCCATGATGTAAGAAGGGTGAGGAGGATAGATCCCAATGCTACTAGTATACTTCTATATTCCAAATTGTTATAGTTCTAATCCTAAAGCCTTGGTTAAAAATGGGCCGAGGCCCCTTTTCAGCTCTCTCCGAGAGGGGAGATATTCGGCCTCTCTCAGCTTTGGACACTGGGAGAGCCTGGCATCCCCCAGCAGGGCCTTGAGGGCTAGAGCCTGGCATGTTGGGTATCCGCATTCCCCGCAGTTGGTCTTCGGGAGGTGTCTGTATATATCCGTCCATGAGACCCTCATGGCTGCCTCCACCGCATCCTCGCTTGGCGGCCCACTTCGGAGATAGGTTGAGCAAGCCTCATTTATGAGACCCTTTATCTTCTCGAGAACCTCACCCGCCTCCTGGAGATCCCTTGTATTGGTGACGGCGATCATTCCATCTGGGTGGAGGGTTATCATCCTATTATAGATGTTCAGGGTCAGCGTCCCCTCGGCGGGGTTGTAGTGTGACCTCCCGGGCGGAAATTTGAGGAAGATGAGGGAGATGATCTCCCCAATCTCCCTATCAGCCATGGCTGTGAACCTGATATATCCAGGGGTTGTCAGGCAGGGTAGAACCTCCCTTATCTCTATCCTCTTGACTAGAGACCTCTCTATCCTCTTTCTCCTCTCCTCGGCCTCCAGCATCTTCTTGAAAATATCTATCTCATTCATCCTTTATCAAATATTTTCTATTGATGTTTATTTCCCCTTTTATTTATATATTTTATAGTGATTTTGAGAGAAGGCCGTAGGTTAAGCCGAATGAGACGCTGAAGATCCACGCTATCACTGCATAGGTAACCACTACCTTCCACCTCACTATTCTGGAGGTTGCGATCATGTTGGGGATATCATATGGCTGGCCCATAAGCCAAGAGAGCATCGCCCCCTTTGACATCCCAAGATCCATGAGGCCTCTTCCCAGGACTATCTCGACGAGGGTGGGAGTATATAGGGGTCCCCCAATGACGGAGGCGAGGAGGATTCCACTGAACCCCGTCAGGTATTTGGCCACGATATCCTCAGCCATGTAGGCCTCTACATAGCTGACCACAACGAGGCCCAGGAAGAAGTATGGTAGGATCCTCTTGGCAAGGTAGAGGCTAAACTTTAAGGCTGCCAACAGCCTCTCATCAAGGGGTAGCTTGATGATCTGAATATTATGCTGGGGGTTTTGACCCGTGGGGTGATGCTCCATCTCAATCGCCCTCCCCCAGGGTGTCCTCGAGATTATTAGACCAGCCACAACCGCGGTTGTTAGGGATGCTATCACTCGGACGATTGCAAGTTCCCATGAGAGGATCTCCCCTGTAAGCAGGATGGTTAATATGTTAGATGCTGGAGCCATTAGGAGGAAGGTTATGGCAGGGCCAATCCCCGCACCGGTGTAGAGTATGCCTGCGAAGAGGGGGACCATGGTGCATGAGCAGACCGTGAAGAAGGGGGCAATCCCCGCACCTAAAGCATAGCCCATGGCTCTACTGCTGCCCATGTACCTAGTTATCACCTCCTTCGGCATAAACTCGTAGACGAGGCCTGCGGCCACGAAGGCGAAGAGGAGGCAGAGCCAACCATGGCTTAGATAGTCTACTATGTATGCTACGGGTATCTCCCAAGGGCTCATCCCCTGGAAGTGAGCGGGCTTCATGGTCGGCGCTAGGGAGTATGCCATGATCCTAGAGTAGATCAGGCTTCCGAAAACGGCTAAGACAAAGCCCAGCAGGAAGCCCGTTCTGAGGATTCTCACACCATTCAAACTCTCACCTCAGGATTGCTTACTCGCAGCCTCCCTAAGGATATCCTCGACGACATCATCATCAGGCACCCAGCCCATGCTCACGACGACCCCATTAACCGTTAAAGCTGGGGAGAGGAGCAGGCCATATTTCCTAATGGCCTCCCTCGAGATTATGTCCAGCCTCTTCACCTCAACCTCTATCCCATCAGCCTTAAGCCTCTTGGCGGCAGCCTCCACGTTTTTCTTGAGCAATATACAGGTATAACAGGGCGGGTTTGGGCCAAGCACCTCAGCAACAATCTTCTTCATAAGACCACCAGCCCTTTAAACAGGAGGGTCTGAAGGAAGACTCTTAACATGCTCATTTATGAGGCGTCTGAACCCCTCGAGGGATGGGAATTCCCCCTCCAGCACTAGCCGGCCCTCTATAACGACGAATGGAACCCTGACACCAGCTGCTAGAAGCTTATAGATGTGCCTTGGATATGTTTCAATCCGCCTCCGACTGCTTATTATATCCCTTTCAATCTCGATCTTATCCTTAAATTCTTCTTTTAAAGTTCTTACTATATAATTTCTTTCTATAAGCATCTTTCTCAAATTATTCACATCCTCCTTAGAGGCAATTCCCGGCCCGCAACAACCCACGAAGGGATCGCCCTCATATATCTCAACTTTCACCCTTCCCCTCAACGACATTCGACCACCGCCTGGTAAAATGCCCATCTATCGACAACGCCTCTTGGGTCGGCTTTCTCTCTTACCTGAATCAAGATATTTAAATCTTTTGATATGTTTTCGACACTGTCAAGTTATTGGCGTTGCTGGTGGTCTCTTTAGGGTTTGGTGGGGTCATGAAGTTGTACTATAGGGCGAAGAGCCTTATGGTGAGTTTGTTCTTGAAGATGGGCTTTTATCTGACTTGGAGGTTGTTGAAGAACCGCTTAGTCCGTGCTTTCATGTTCTGAACCTGCGCTCCATGCGGTTTCTCTCGTCGAAGGTTTGTTAGCCCATTCAAGTCCGAGGGTTTTGAGTGCCTCGGGGTACCAGGGCTTTATCTACGAGTATGACTGCTTGTCTGTGCATGTCTGCAGCACTCCTTCAGGAAGGCTTCCGCGTGGAGGATGTTCCTCTGCCGGGAGACCCATACCGCGAGAAGTCCACGCGTGGCCACGTCGATTGCAGCCCAAACATAGCACCACTCGCCGTCAGCCTTGATCTTAGTCTCGTCGACGGCTATCATACGCCTAGGTTAGCCTCAACGTTGACTGTCACCTGCTCCAGCTTCTTAACCCAAAGCCTCAGGCTGCATGGAACAACCAGTAGAACGTAGGTTATGTCCCTGTAGCTCAAGCCAGCCATGTGAAGCAGAACAGCCCCTAACCTTCACCCCCGGCGAAAACCTATCACGCTTGAATAAACCACCATCCTTAAGGGCTTCAAGGAGCCATTCGATGGGCATCACCTACAAAAAAGCGGTTCAAAGTCCCCCTAAGAAGATAATTTGACAGTACTGTTTTTACATCAGCTCGGTGGAGGCCATATGGCTCTAGGCTATAAGTAGTTGAGGGACTTTGTATCATCCGAGACTTTACCCCCATTGAATCGAAATATTTAAATTCATTGTTTTTAATCTAATTTTGATTGATATGAATATGGGGAATCGGAATTGGTTGAAGACTTTGCTTTAGATGAACAATTAAAAAGACTGTTTGAATCTGGCCTACTCGACATTAATAACTTCGATAAATATAAAGAAAGATTGAGGGAACTTAAAGATGATGTTTTTAGCATTAGAGAAAATATAGGTAGAGTTAGTAGAATTTTTAAGGCATTATCACATCCTACAAGGATAAAAATTCTAAGTATCTTAAATAAATATGATATGTGTGTTTGCGAATTAGTGATAATATTAAATGTTGCGCAGCCAAATATCTCCCATCATTTAAATATACTTGAAAATGCTGGATTGATTGAGGAAAGGAGAAGGGGCAAATGGAACTTCTACACCATTTCAAGGTCTGAATTGATGAAAAATATTCAGCAACTCATCCAAACTATTTAAAGAGATAGTTTCCTGAAATGGAGCATCATAAATAAGATGTTTAATGTGTTTGAAGCTATGAATATTCATTCTCTTATTTCGATAAGACATTCGGTTTCGAGTTTAATTTCTGGGAGATAAAAATAATTATATTAGGCTCGGCTGAGATTTTAAGTACTGGATGCTTGGTTCCTCCAGTTCCCTTATACATCCTGGATCGGGTGCTAGATAGTCCCCATAATATGCGTATGCCCTGGCTCTACAACCACCGCAGATATCTCTATATTTGCAGTTTCTACACCTTCCTCTAAGCCGGTTCCTGTCTCTCAGGTCGTTCATAACCCTCGAGTTCAGCCAGACCTCCTTCAGACTTTGATTCCTGAGATCGCCGACAACTATCGGCATGAAGACGCAGGGGGTTACCAAACCATTGGGCTGGATTGCGCAGTAAAGCCTTCCCGCACCGCACCCTCCTAAGAAGCCTGCCAACCTCTTTGTCCTCCCGTGGAAGGAGAGGGCCGAGAAGTGGGTTGGGGCGAGGAGATCCCTCATGGTTGCGATGGATTGCTGCAGACAGACCCTTGAGTATTGGGGGGCGGTGGAGAGGACCTCTATTCGCCCCTCAGTCAGCACCTCATATAAGTATTTAAGAAGATCTTCCCTTTGTGTTGGGGATAGGTCAAGATCTTCGATTTCTTTACCTCTTCCAGTAGGTATGAAATTGAAAACTATAACTCTCTTAACACCAATTTCCTTAGCAATGTTAATTATATCAGGAATTTCATAAAGGTTATTTTTTGTAGCAGTTATAGCAATACATGTATAAAATCTTTTTTCGACAGCATTTTTTATTCCCCGTAAAGTTCTCTTAAATGCTCCCCTTACACCCCTGAACGAATCATGAATCTCTTCCTTTGAAGAATCAAGACTTATCTCTATGTAGTCAACACAACTATCCTTAAGTTTTTCTAACACATTATCATTGAGCAAAGTTCCATTCGTAGCTATTGAGACATAGAGACCCCTTTCATGGGCATATCTTGCAACTCTAAATAGATCCTCCCTAATTAATGGCTCTCCTCCAGAGAATGCCAGGGCTGAGACCTTGTTCTCACTTAACTGATCAACGATCCTAAACCTCTCCTCTGTTGTCAGCTCATCTGGAGAAGGCCCACCTGCGCTTTGATAACAATGCTTACACCTAAGATTACAGGCATTAGTATAATTCCAAACCACAAGAAAGGGTGATGAAAGCACCAATGGTTTATTTACACCATATTTACTTATACTATCTATAACATTTAATAAACCATTTCTAAAGTATGGGATTTTAAGGGCTTTAATAGCATCCCTTTTATTGATATCGAAAGCAAAAAATCCAAAATTTAGAACCAAACTAATTATCTTTGATAAGATGATTTCATTCAAAGAATATGAAGCCTTGTTTCCAATCAACAAATTTAACGCAGATTCTAAAGAGTTTCTCCCAGTTTTAGGAGATATAGAAGAGCGAATCATGAGCCTTTTGAGAGGGTTCTCCAAGAAGGAGAGAAAAACTTCCACAGACAATGACATTATTAAATTTTTTAATTGATTTATATAAACTTTTTGTTAAAATTTGAATGATTTTTATTACAAATTGTAACTTAGATTGGACTAGGAGGGAGTGAATCTTTTATCCTTCGAGATCGTAGGCCTCTCCTCTCATATTTAATTCCGATATTTCCAAGCATTTTTCTTGACATTTATATAGAAAACAAAATAAAGATCCTTTTTTAGATTTTATTAATAAGTATTTATTTTCTCGAAATGTTGTTTACAAATCTGGTAATGAGCATATTCTAACTATCTCTCTTCAAACCTTTTTCCACCGCAGCCAACCCTGTTAGATTATTCATGAAGCATCGCTTTGCATCAACAATTCATTTTTTGATATCCTTATAATTTTAACCCTTTTTCTCTCTTTTCATAATAAGAATCTGTGTCAAGCATTATTCTATAATTTTATCGGTTGCAACATTTTCTCAAGATATGTCTTGTTGTTGATATATTGGGGTAATTGTATTTTAGGACAATCTTGCAGGGTTTTCTCTCCATTTGCGAGTTTTGCGGCAAAGGCGAAGCATCCCTGTTCACCACATTCTTTGCAGTTTGTTTTTGGTAGATAGCTGTATATTTCAATTGGGTTAAGCTTTTTTCTAACCTCTAAAAGCTTTGGGTCTGGGGCACCATGCTTCTCATAATACTCTAAAGCCTTTAAAAGTAAATTTTTTAATTTTTCCAGAAGTTTTACTGCGATCTCCTCTCTAAAAACGCAGCCGAGATTGATCTTTCCAGAAGAGTAAACGGTTACGAGCTTCCCCTCCAAAAGGAAGGTTACGGAGCCGAAGGCCTTCGAGTACTGGGAATGAGGTATAGCCAGATAGAGGATGGGGAGAACCTCATCTAAGGGTTCATTCGCCTGGGCGGTGATCTGTAGTTTTCTTGGCTCAAGGAGACAAGGGGTTTTACCAGCGATTTTGATTTCTATCATTAATTTTACCCCCTTCTTTTTTCATTGATTTTTTAACGTTCATTTTTTCGAGACCCTCGCTCCCCGACATTCCAGGAACAACGCCCAACGCCTTAGCCCGTGATGTTACAGAAACAACATCTCTCCGCAGAACATCTTCAATTTTCGTTGAGCCAACTATTCTATCTTCAGTCTCAAACATTTCTCAGACTTCTTTTATCGAAAGAAGAAGGTTATATATATCTTTCCTTACAAAATGTAAGAAATGATGGACGAGGTCGATAGGAAGATCTATTTCATGCTGCTTGAGGATGGGAGGGCCTCTCTCAGCTCCATTGGAAGGAGGCTAGGCCTCTCCCACGTCTCCATAAGAAACAGGTTGGAAAACCTGAAGAGATCAAATGTCATTAATGTGTTTGCTGGGATTAATCTGGAAAAACTCGGTTTCAGAATTTTAATAATAAATTGTGAAGTTGAAACTTATGAAATATTTAGAGAGCTTATTAAGATATTTTATGAATGTCCGAGAGTCATTTTTATAACAAGAACAACTGGAGAATATAATTTGATGGTGATTATGATCGCAGAAGATATTGATACACTAAGATCGATGGTTGAGGTTTGCTCGATAAGAGTTTATAAGGGAATTAGACGCTCCGAGGTGATAATAGGTGAAACTCCAGATTTACCTAAATATATACCAGTAAGACTTTTCGCTAATAAATTTGATGAGGATACACCTTGCGGCTTAAATTGCGGAAAGTGTCTTAGATATAATGAAAATAAGTGTTTGGGTTGTCCGAGCACAAGATATTATAAGGGCCTCAAAATTTAAAGAGAGTTAGAAAATCTATCGATATCTGAAAAAAAGAATTCGTTAGATGACATTTTTGGCTGCTGCTCTGGATTAATCTAACAATTTTAATATATGATTTATCCCTTCTTATTTTTCACATCCGGGTGACCGAAGATAAAGGTCTTCATCCCTTCAGTAATTTACAATGTAGGTGAGAGGAATTAAGGTTTCCATGCCTTACAAGCTTGAGGCTCAGGGAGGCCGTTATGAGGCTCTACGGCTATGGCAGGGGCTCGCTGAACACGGTCTTCGAAAAGGGCTTCTATCTCAGGTCTCATAGTATGCTCTTCCATGGACTAGAGGATTGAGTGAGATTCATGAGGCGGGGATCAGAGCCGAATGCTGCCGGGTTTAAATATAGATAAAAAAATATATAACTGGTTGTAGGACGATGGAAAGGGATGATTAGCGAAAAGATTACAGCTTCTATACAGAAAAACTACTCGTATCTTGTTTTCTCCATGGTTGTTCTAGGATTAATAACGGGTTTAATTGCTCCTAAGCCTGTTCAGGTGTTGAAGCCTTACATGCTCCCTTTGATCAGCGTCATGGTTTGGGCTATGTGTGTGACTATAAGGTTTAAGGAGCTTCTGCTTGTTACAAGGAAGGTGAAGCAGATAATTTGCGGGCTACTTCTGAACTTTGCCTTTCTACCGGCCTTATGTTTTCTGTTGGCTGCCGCCTTTCTTTCCCATGAGCCTATTTGGGCTGTTGGCTTCATTTTGATGGGCACAGTTCCCTGCGCAGGGATGAATGTGGTTTGGACAGGCCTCCTCAAAGGGGATGTCCCTCTTGCCTTAATCCTAGCTGCCATAACGATGATTCTTGGTATAGTGACCATACCGGGCTTAACAGCCCTTCTAGCAGGGGCCTATGTAAAGGTCAGCGTTCTTGAAATGCTCAGAATCATAGCTATGGCCTTAGCTATACCACTCATCCTCGGAATACTAACAAGGCATGTATTAGACCTCAGACTTGGAAAAGATATAACAAGATACCTCCACATCTTCCCATCTATATCAGCCATTACAGCCATGCTCCTCATGTTCTCTATGCTGGCTATGAATGTAGCTCTAATACCACCAAACCCGTCCTCGATTTTATCGCTGATAGTTATGCCTGCAATCCTCTTTCCATTAGCCTTTGGAGGAGCCTACCTGATATCCGCAAGGATTATGCGCTTACCCCTTAAGGAGATAAATGCGATCGTCTATAGTTCAGGAATGAAGCACCTCCCCCTTGCTATGGGCATAGCATTTGCATCCTTCGGCCAGATGGCGGCCCTCCCTATAGCTGTATCTGCAGCCCTACAAACTTTGAACGCAAGCATGTTCTACAGAGTCTTCCAGAAACTGGCATCAACTCAAGTGCCTAGTTGATGAAATACACTTTTCATAATTATTAATCCTTAAAAATGGATTAATAATTATAATATCTTTATATATCTTCCACACCATTTATATTTTTTATCCCTTAAAATTCTCCTCAGAACCAGTTATGTTTTAATCTTCCAGATAATCCATATAATAATTTAAGTAAGCCTGGAAGTGGCTTTGGCGGAGCAGCATGCAGAGGCTTGTAAGCGATTCCTGAGAGGGTGAGGGATGGCTCCATAAAGTCGGCGATAACAGACTTTCACATGGATTCGATCCTGGTTGTAATGGAGAATTACGGTAAAACCTGGGAGGAGCTGGCCCTCCTCCTGGCCTCCCTCCTCCGCTATAGGGGGCTCCAGATCTATCCCATGGGGTTAAAAGGCCGGATAAGGGCTGCCTCCTTGATGAGGGATTATGGCTTGGATTTTGACGATGCCCTCGCGGTTCAAGCTCTAAAAGAACTTTCCATGGAAACAATAGTTTCATATGATGACGATTTTGACTCAGTGAGTTGGGTTAAAAGAAGAGCTCCGGAGGATATCCCCTAATTATTACTAGATATGGAGATAACGTTTAAGAGTCCTTAGGCTTCATGATTATCCGGGATCATTTATGAGTAAAAAGCATTTCAGCGAGGATGAGGTGAAGCGCCTCTACGAGGACGCGAGGGCCTACCTGATCCAGAGGTGGGAGCCCCGTCCAGGGGTTGAGGAGCCTATAGTCGTGTGGGGTGAGGGGGCATACTTCTATGATGCTAGAGGTAAGAGGTACATAGATCTCATCTCTCAGCTTTATAATGTCCATATAGGCCTCGGGAACAGGGAGATCATCGAGGCCGCTAAGAGGCAGCTCGATGAACTCGCCTACTCTTCTCCCAGCTACTTCAACATCCCCCAGATACAGCTGGCCAGGAGGCTGGCCCAGATAACCCCAGGAGACCTATGCAAATCTTTCTTCAGCAACAGCGGGACGGAGGCGAATGAGGCTGCGATAAAGTTAGCTCAGCTCTATAGGGGAGCCCCCAAGATCATAAGTTTCTGGGATGCCTATCATGGCTCCACCTATGCCTCGATGAGTGCAGGAGGAAGCGCCCGTACTAGGCAGTTACCAGGCCTAAGCATCTTTGAGGAGTTCAAGCATGTCCCCGCTCCATACTGTTACAGGTGCCCCTTCAAGAAGACCTATCCGGACTGTGACCTCCTTTGCGCTGATTTCATAAGATACACCATCGAGAAGGAGGGGGAGAGGTTCATAGCTGCCTTCATGGCGGAGCCTATATGCAGCTGGGCTGGTCAGGTGGTCCCACCCCCAGACTATTGGCCTAGGGTGAGGAGGATCTGCGACGAGAAGGGGATCCTCCTGATCTTCGACGAGGTGATGACGGGCTTCGCGAGGACTGGTAGGATGTTCGCATGTGAGCACTGGAACGTGATTCCAGACATCGAGACCTATGCGAAGGGGATAACCTCGGGCTATGTTCCCCTAGGGGCCACCATCGTGAACAAGAAGATAGGGGACCACTTCGACGAGAAGGGATTCCCCCACGGCTACACATACAGCGGCCACGCCCTAGCATGCGCCACAGCCCTAGCGGTGATAGAATACTACTATAGGGAGAGGCTCGCCGAGAGGGCCGCCAAGATGGGAACCCACATGATGGAGGAGCTGAGGGGGATGCAGGAGAGGCAGCCGATAATCGGGGATATTAGAGGCCTAGGCCTCTTCATGGGGGTGGAGCTCGTGGCAAACCCCGAGACAAAGGATGATGTTGTCCCGAGGGGCTTAACACCCGAGCAGAGTCTCGACCCGAATCACAACCCCATGGTCTACCTCACAGATAAGGCCAAGGAAAAGGGCCTGATCATCGGAACAAGCCCTGGAACAGGCATAATAAGGATGATGCCCTGCCTGACAATAACAGAAGAGCAGGTGGAGGAGGGCCTAAACCTCCTAGAGGTGGTCATAGGGGAGACCGCGAAGAGGTTCGATCTCCCCCGAAAATCCTGAGAACATCGCCTCCCAAGCCGCACCCCTCCACCCCATTTTTCCAGCGACCCATTATCTTGCCGAGGGCGAAGGCGCCTAACTTTAGTTATATAAGTGTTCCAGTTTTCACTCCCAAATTTTGCCTGGGGAGCCTCCATTGGAGTTGAGGATCATCTCGGTTGGCCGAATGGCAGAGGGGCGGGTTGCCCGCTCGACTGGTAGACATAAATATTATATTTTGGGTTTACCTATTCGTATACCGATCTTCCGTGAGCGTTGTAAGCGTTAAGGTTCCAAGGGAGGTTAAAGTTAAGATGGACGGTCTCAAAGGTTTGGTTGACTGGCCAAAGGAGATCAGGGAGTTTATAGTCAGGAAGATTGAAGAGTTTGAAAGGGTAAGAAATGTCGAGGTGGTCGAGAACCTTCTTAAAAATATGCCAATACAGCCTAAGGGATCTATTTCACGCTTGGTGAGGGAGGATCGTGAAAGTCATTGATGCCTCAGCACTTTCAGCATATCTCTTAAGAGAGGAAGAATTTGAAGAAATTAAAAAATTTATAATAGAGGGTGTCATTAGTGTAGGATTAATCTTAAAAGAAGTTTCCAATGCAATTTTACAAGCTTATAGGAGGGATAGAATAAAAATTGAAGAAGCTATAAAAGCTTTTGAGGCCCTGAACTCTTTACTAAACATTAACATTAAAATTGAGGATCAGGAAGCCCTAATAGGAGAATCGTTTGATATAGCTTTGAAAGGTGAAGTATCAATATATGATGCGCTTTACATAGCATTAGCGAGAAAGCATAAAGCCGAATTAATATCAAGAGATGAGAGACAAGTTAAGGTAGCGAAAGAGTTTGGAATAAGGGCGCAATATATTTAAATACGGGTATAGATTCAAGCCTCCCTCTAAAGATGAGGGATATTGGTTTAAGTTCGTTACAGCGCATAACTTATAAGCTGGTTTATTTCTCATCAAGAAACCTGTTGATGAGGGGTTCAGGAGACGACCTCAAGGAGGGCCGCGAAGGGAACAGGCCCTTTGAATGGTTGAGGCTGGGCCGATATGGATCCATCATTGGGAGCTCCTGCCTCATAGGCTCAGCTGTCGGGCTTTCCACCGTCGGGTTTGTGAGGCTATATACCCACATCTGGGCCAATTTCACATCGGCCTATGAGGAAGGCCGTTACAGGCTTTCATGCCCGTCTTAGGCCTTTCCATTGCATATCTTCTCATTAAGGGGCTGGCTGAGGTGAAGACAACTGGATGTGGAACCCACAAGCTGCTTGAGGTCTACCACTATGGTGAAGGGGTCATACCCGAGAGGGATACCTTGGTTAAGCCCATCGCCTCAGACATTACCATAGGCCTAGGTGGAAGTGCGGGCCTTGAGGGGCCCAGCCTCCTCCTGGGTGGAGGTGTGGCATCGGCTATTTGTAGAAGGCTTGGAGTCTAACATGAAGAGTTGAGGAGATACCTCCCCTCCGGTGCGGCTGCAGGAATATCTGCGGTCTTCAAGGCACCCCTGACGGGCATATTACACGCCATCCGAGATCCCATACCAGAGGGACCTTGTTAGGGAGGCCTTCATACCAGCCACCTTCCCATCCTCGGTGGCCTACCTCATCTCGATAAGTATTCTTGGCTCAGAGACGATCTTCCCGATGGTCCCATATCCAAACCAGCCATTATACTTGATGGTCTCCCACGCCCTCCTCCTCGGCCTCATGGCGGCCGGATGTGGAGTAGCCTTCACAGCCCTGTTCGGGTCTATGAGGAGGCTGGTCTCAGAGGGCCCTGTAAGGATCCTTAACCCGATCACTGGAGGGCTCCTTTTAGGATTAATAGGATGGTCCTATCCCCAGACCCTCGGCTATGACACGATAGGGGAGCTTCTCCATGGAGGGGATCTCCCCCTGAGCCTCCTGATATCCCTCATCTCGGCCACCACCGCCTACTTCGCATCTGGAAAATCCACCTTCCTATCAGATGTTCAACCAGTCCACCGAGTGGTGGAGGAGGAAGAGACTGTGGAGGTTCTCTACCACAACCTGAAGGAGAAGGAGAGGGTCAACACCCTAAGGGAGCTTAAGGTTGCTCAGGTGATGACCACCAACCCCGTCTTTCTACTTGAGGGGATGAGCTTAGATGAGGCAATCAACATAATGAAGCATCATAATTATAGAGTTTATCCTGTTGCAACTGAATCTAGGTCATTGATTGGATGTATAGAAATAGAAGATATTCTAAAGATCCCTGAATATAAGAGGAGGCTTACATTGAATTCTATGCCCTTAAGGAGCCCTATAATGGTTAAGGAGAATGAAAGCATAGGAAAAGTTATGGATCTGATGATCAAATATAGAGCCGATCATGTATATGTTGTAAAGGATCTTGATGGGAGGGGGCTGAGGGGCGTCGTAGCTGGAAATGGACATCCTGAAAAAGCTGGTTTAGGGCTGAGGCCTTTCAGACTATCAGCCTCTCAGTCCCCTTTAGTGGGAGGTGCATCTCGGCCCACCCGATCCCGAGCCTTTGGAGGGTTCCGGGTAGGGGTATCCCATCCCTGTCCCATCCCATCATCCCGTAGTAGAGGTCTATGGCCCTCCTCAGCTCCCCTGGATCCAATGCCCTCTTGGATAGGGGGCCTGAGGTCTGGGGTTGGAAGAACCTCTCCGGGAGCCAGTCGTCCGCCGAGGTTAGGCCCTCCCTGATGTTGAAAAGCCTGGCGAGGGTTAGGATCCTCTCAGCCGCCTCCGCGAGCTCCAGCATCGAGATGTCCCAACCCGTGACAGCCTGGACGAGGTCGACATACTCCGAGAACCTCCATGGGGGGAACTGGCAGATGGATAGGCTGTTGGCAACCACCCTCATCTCAGTCCACCTCTTATAAAGCCGCACCTTCTCTCCCCCCAGGCTATCGACAGGAACCTCCTCCAGGATTCCTAGGGGCCTGACTCTCATGTAGTTTTCGGGCGTCATGAAGGTGTCGTGGAAGTTTGCGCAGTGATCCGCACCCATCGGGCAGACGGCGTAGCCTAGGCCGAGGCCCTTCTTCAATCTGGGCTCATGCATGGGGACCTCCAACCCCTTCACATGGATGGCGTAGGCCTCAGCCCCTCCCCCAAGCCTCTCAGAGGCCCTCTTCACCCCCTCAGCCAGGAGGTCTCCTATGCCCTCCCTCCTCCCTATCATCTCAACCATCTTGACCATGGCCTCGGCATTCCCGAACCTCAGGTCGATCCCGCCTGTATCCTCTTTGGAGATTATGTTGTTCTCGTAGCACTCCATGGCGAAGGCTATCGTCGCCCCGGTGCTTATCGTATCCAGCCCATACCTCTGGCAGAGCTCGTTGGCCTTGCATATGGCGGCGAGGTCCGAGACCCCGCAGTCTGACCCTAGGGCTGCTAGGGTCTCATACTCGGGGCCTCCGTACCTCGCCTCGACGATGTAGGGCTCCTTCAGCTCGACTACCTTCTTGCATCGGACCCCGCAGGCGTAGCAGGTCTCCATCCCGACCCTAAACCTGTTTTTAACCGCGATGGCGTCTATCTCGGTGACCTCCTTGAAGCCCCCATCCCTGAAGTTCCTCGTCGGGAGGTTGCCTGTCTCCATATAGGCGTCCATAGCTGCCCCGGTCCCATACTCGTGGAGGCTCCTGGCCTCCGTCGGTATCCTAGAGTTTACCAGCCTGGCGAGCTCCCTGAGCCTCTCTGGGTCTGCAACCTTCGGGGGGTTATGCCCCCTCACCGCCACCCCCTTCAGCCTCTTAGACCCCATCACGGCCCCCAGACCGCATCTGCCGGCCACATGGTTGAGATCGTTGATCACCGAGGCGAACCTGACCAGCCTCTCCCCCCCAGGCCCGATGAGGGCCGTCTTGGCCTGGGGCTCCCCAACCTCCAATCTCATCCTATCCTGGCATTCCCCAACCTCGAGCCCCCAGAGGCTTGAGGCATCCCTGAGCTCGGCTTTGCCATCCTCGACCCAGAGCCAGACGGGCTCCTCCGAGGCCCCCTTGAAGATTATGGCGTCGAAGCCCGCATGCTTAAGCTCAGCCCCCCAGTAGCCCCCAACATCCGATTCCCCGAAGCCCCCAGTGAGTGGGGACTTCCCTCCCACGGCGTTGCGTCCGCTCCCTGAGAAGGGTGCTCCGGTTATGACACCAGTAGCCATTATTAGGATGTTCTCGGGGCTTAGGGGATCCACCCCCACCTCCAGCTCCCTGAGGAGGTGGTAGGCCACGGCCCCCATCCCACCGAGGTACATCCTATACCAGTTCTCCGAAGGCTCCTCAACCCTAATCCTACCGTATTCGAGATCCACCCGCAGGACCTTACCTGCATATCCAAACGGCAAGTTTAATCCACCAACAATCTATGATGATTTAGGTTGTTAATTAATTGTATCCATTACGCTGCTCCAGGCAGAGAGTCAGAATTTAAACCTGTGGGGGCATCGCCCCTCCAAAGGCCCATTGATCGGCCTCTGAGGGTCTCTGGATCCATCCTCCTCATAGGATTTGGGTTCGGCTCAACCTTTAATTGGCCGTGTGGGAGTTAGAGCTTGAGGCGGTCCTCGTCGGGTGCAGTTGGGTTTGAGGAGGCTCGCTCTCGCCTTCCTAGTCATGGGGCTTAGCTGCTCAATAAGCCAGATAATTCTAGTGAGGGAGCTCCTGACCATATTCTATGGTAACGAGTTTATTCTTGGACTTATATTCTCTAACTGGCTCTTAGGCATCGCATTAGGCAGTTGGCTGCTGGGAAGGTTCTCGGATAAGCTGAGGGGAGTTAGATGGCTGGCCTTCACATTCTCGCTCATATCCATCATCCTACCATTACAGATCATATTCACGAGGTCTCTTAGCTGGTGGCTTATTCCCGTGAGGGGAGAGATTATGAGCCCTTTCTCAGCGTTTTACCTCTCATTCCTCACACTCATCCCTTTTTGCTCCTTGCACGGCCTACAGTTCGCCCTGGGTTGTAGGGTGCTTGCTGGAGAGATGGGGGGAAAGGGATCATCGATCGGTGTGGTGTATGTGCTCGATGCGCTTGGGGCCGTCTTTGGAGGCCTCACATTCACATACCTCCTAGTCAACAACCTCAACATCCTGGAAGTCTGCTCTCTCTTGGGCCTACTTAACCTATTGACAGCCTGGCTGATACTCGATATTCAGTCTTCCCCCAGTTCAAGATCTATGCGTTTCATAATCCTTGCATCGATCATCATAGGGGCCTATGGGGTCATCCAAGGTGCTCCTAGGAGGATGGATGAGGCCTCTTATAGGTGGCTTTGGAGAGGCCTCGACCTAGTCCACTACGAGAACTCCCCGTATGGAAATATATGCGTGACGCGATATGGAGACCAGACAGATTTCTGGATTAACGGTCTCCCCCTCTTCACACTGCCTAATCCAGACCTGGCTTATATCGAGGACATCGTCCATCTACCTCTCCTACAGCATCCATCGCCTGAGAGGGTTCTGATCATAGGCGAGGGGTTGGGGGGAGCCCTTAGGGAGGCGTTGAAACACCCGGTTGGGAGGCTCGTCTACGTCGAGCTGGACCCTAGAATAGTAGAACTCTCAAGGGGGTTCTCCAGGGAGGCCTCCTCAGTCCTCATGGATCCTAGGGTCGAGGTGATACACTATGATGGTAGGCTCTACTCTAAGGAGGCCTCAAGCCTCTATGACGTGATAATAGTGAATCTCCCTCCCCCCTCAACCCTCCAGTTGAATAGGTTCTACACCCTTGAGTTCTTCAACGAGGTCCGGAGGCTCCTCGGTGTGAGAGGGATCCTCTCGGTCGTCCTGCCCTCCTCTCAAGCCTATATTTCGGAGGAGATGGCCGACCGTAATAGGTGTATTTACAACGCCATAAAGATGGCCTTCCCCTCCATCCTGGCCCTCCCTGGGGATTATAACATGATTCTCGCCTCTCCGAGCAGGGAGGAGGGCTTCCTCACCTCCGATGTCGAGGTTCTATACGAGAGGCTTATGGATCGGGGTCTGGCGACGAGGGTGGTAAATAAGATGTACTTAGAGTACAAGTTCAGCCCCGAGAGGGCTAGTATCGGCCTGGCATACCTCAGCCAGGGTCGAGAAGAGGTCAATAGGGATGCTAGACCCGTAGCCGTCTACCACGACCTGGCCCTCTGGAATGCTATGATGCACCCAACCCTTAGAGGGCTCTTCACCGCGATTAAGGGCTTCGATCCACGATGGCTCCTACTCCCCCTCATAATATCTATACTAATCTTAGCGGTTTGTAGAGGCAAGGTTAGAGCCCTTCATAGGCCAATATACCTTGCAGTTATCACCAATGGATTCACAGGGATGACCTTCAGCATCATAAATTTATATTCCTTCCAGACCCTATGCGGTTCTCTATACCAAGAGATCGGGGTTATGACTTCCTCCTTCATGCTCGGACTAGCCATAGGGGGATGGTGCACAGGCCTCAATATATCAAGAGGGGGGAGAGGCCTGTCTGCTATGATCTCTGCCATGATCCGGATCAAGGTGGGGATAGTTATCTTCTCCTTAATTTTGCCGCTCATCATGGATCTCCTGATCTCCAAGGCGGCTCAGCCGATCATCATATTAAAGGCGATTCTCCCTATACTAAACTGGGCCTCCGGCCTGCTCATCGGGTTGATGTTCCCATTAGCTGGTATGGTATGCCTAGAGGGGGGCCGCCATATAGGCCGCGTCGCAGGAGCCCTAAACGCCTCTGACCTGATCGGAGGCTGTGCGGGATCCCTAGCCTCAAGCGTCTGGCTGATCCCCCTCAACGGTATTCATGGCGCTTGCCACGTCGTAGCAGCCCTTAACGCCGCCAGCCTTCTACCCCTCCTGGGGGTCATTTGGGGGAGAGGGACCTGATGGACTCTATCCCCCAGATGCCCGGTATCTTATAACCGCAGAACTTGCACCTCCCATCATCGAGATTGTTCTCGATGACGGTGAAGTGGAACCTGAGGATGAGTGGTTCTCCGCATCCCGGGCAGAAGGTGCTGTTGGCCTCATGTCCGGGCACATTACCGATATATACATATCTCAGCCCCACATCCATCGCCACCCTCCTAGCCCTTTCTAGGGTCTCCACGGGGGTTGGCGGAAGTTTAGTGAGCTTGCAGGCTGGGAAGAACCTGTTAAAGTGGAGGGGGATATCAGGTCCGAGGCTATCCCTTATCCATATGCACATCTCTCGGATCATCTCCATATCGTCATTCAGGGTGGGGATGACGAGGTTGACGATCTCTAGCCAGACGCCCTCCTCTTTTATAATCTTCAGGTTCCTCTTCACCACCTCCAGCGGTGGTGAGGAGGGGGCATAGGGCCCCCATGTCGACTGCTCGGTGACGTACTCATAGAAGGATTGGCTGAAGGATTTGAGGTCGACGGTCACTGCATCCATCCATTTCAGAAGATGCCTGAGGGGCTCAGAACTCATCGCGCCGTTCGAATGGAAGGCTGTGGTGAGGCCCCTCTCCTTTGCCTTCTTGGCGACTTCGAGCATGAACTCGTAGAAGACCGTGGGCTCGTTATAGGTGAAGTGGATCCCTGAGCAGTTGTATCCGAGGGCCGCCTCGACGAGCTCTTCCGGCGAGAATTCCACCTCCTCGAAGTCCTCCACCTTTCCATGGGCCAGTGGCCAGTTCTGGCAGAAGCTGCACCTGAAGTTGCATCCGGGAGTTCCTATACAGAAGATCCGGCTTCCTGGGAACACATGGTATAATGGCTCCTTCTCTACGGGGTCTATCTGGATGGCTGTTGCTCTTCCATATACCAAGGTATACAGCGTTCCCCCTATGTTCATCCTGTTCGTGCAGAATCCCCTCTGCCCATCCTGGATGGTGCAGCCCCTGAAACAGAGCTGGCACTGGACGGCCTTCCCATCAAGTTTCAAGTAGAACATGGCCTCCCTGAGCTCAGCCGTCGAAGGCCTGAAGCGAGACATGAAGATATCCGGCGATGCGATGAATACCCCGAGGGCGAGGAATATAATGAGGGCAGAGATCTCCAAGCCCAGTCTGAGCCTTCGCCCGTTCCCCTTAAAGCCCCCCTTCATAAGGCTGTCTCCGAAGGAACTCGATTATTTAAGGGTCACCCAAATATTTCAACTTTACACGGGGCATCGGGCCCTTGATGAGGACTCGTATCAAATGCCTTTTAAGGGGGGCTGGATAAGAAGTGTTCGGATATTGAGCATCCCCTGGGAGTTCTTCTTGAGCGGCCTCGTCCTGGGGGTCGGCCCCTGTTCGGCCTTCTGCCTACCCATCTTGATCCCCTATATAGCCAGCACTAGGGAGGGGCTGGTCGAGGGTATGAAGACCACCCTGGCCTTCTCTGTTTCAAGGCTGTCCGCATACACACTCTTGGGCCTAGCCGCTGGACTCTTCGGAGAGGCCTTAACAGCCTTTCTCCTCGGGACTGGATTCGGTTTCTACATTGTTGTTGGTGGAGGGGCCTTCCTTGCGCTTATAGGCCTCCTCATCCTTGTGGGTGGGGAGCCCAGGGCGGCCCCTTACAGGATTCTGTTCAGGCACGTCATCCAAGATGGCCTTAGGAGTATGGCTTTGATGGGCTTCATGGTTGGGGTTAAGCCCTGCGCCCCTCTCCTCGGAATCCTCATATACATATCCCTCTCGGTGAAGGACCCCCTATTAGGGGCCTTCTACGGAGCCTGTTTCGGCTTAGGCGCCTCTATATTCACCCCCATAATCGCTATCGGGGTTGTCGCGGGCCTCGCCCCGCGCATGATCTTCAGAACCCCCCAGATCTACAAGGTCTTTAAGAAGGGATGCGGCCTCCTCCTCATCCTCTTTGGGGTGAGGCTTATGGCCTCCCAGATGCTGGGGATGGCGCTGTACTGGTGAGGTGGCCCCGGCTGCGCACACTTCGAGGACTACTGATCACCGTTAAGGCCTTTTCGCTATCTATTCTGGGACCCATAATGGCGGCTGGAGATATAGGCCTCCGAATAGAGGGAGGCCTCCTCGGCTGTCCATTCTTCATCCCCTTCATCCTATGCAAGGCCTGCCCTAACCCCTGCAGGTTTCTCTCCGTCCTCCCCTGGCTCTTCACAGGCATAATCGCCTCCGGATTCACGGCGGGCAGCATCTTCTGCGGGCTTGTCTGCCCCTTAGGCACATTGAGCGGAGTCCTCTACAGAGTCCCTCTGAAGAAGCTTGCTGTGAAGGCCAGGCCAGGGCTGAGAGGCCTCAGTTATATGAGCCTGATCCTCCTCCTCTACATCAGCTATGAGGCTGTTAGGATCCTGCTGGGTTCGCCTATAAGAGGGCTCTGGTCCCTCTTCATAACCTTTAGGGGAGGGTTGACAGCGCTCTCGGTCTCAGCCTTCCTGATCCTTCTTGCCATGTCGGTATTCATTTATAGGCCTTGGTGCAGGTTTCTCTGCCCCTTTGGTGCCGCCCTTCGCCTCTTCAACCGGTTCAGCTTATTATCCTTAAGGATCGATGCGAGCAGATGTGTGGGTTGCAACCCTTGCACTAGGAGCTGCCCCTTAGGCCTCACAGGAGTAACCTCCCACGAAGAATGCATAAGATGCCTGACCTGCTATTCCACCTGTAGGAATCGAGGCGTGAAGCTCATAATGCGACATCCCAACCAAGAGGGCTGAAGCATCCGCTCAAAAGTCAAGCATGAGGAGAAGATCTTTTATCCATCTATAAGCACTTCGCTTTTCGATCGCCTATGGCAGAGTCGTTCTTCAGGTCTCAACCCTCAACCAGCGAGATAGAAGAAAGGCTAGAGGGATACCCCTCCTGGCTCGAGGTGGACCTAGACTGCGTGAGCCATAACCTTGAGGAGATCAGGGGGAGGGCAGGGGTGGAGGTCATCCCATGTGTTAAGGCCAACGCCTACGGCCACGGCTTGGTCCCGATTGTGGCCCACCTTATGAGGAGGGGGGTTAGGAGGGTTCTGGTCGCAAAGCTCTGGGAGGCCGAGCAGCTGAGGGAGGCAGGCCTCAACTGCGGGATCATCAACATAGACCCTATCTACTCCGAGGCCCAGTATGACTACGTCGTCCAGGAGAGAGTTACCCAAGCCGTATTCACTAGGAGGGTGGCGGAGAGGCTGAGCCAGAGGGCGGCTCGCCTTGGCTTGGAGGCGGGGGTCTTCGTGAAGGTGGACACGGGGCTAGGGAGGGTTGGGGTGAGGTATGGGGAGGCCGCCGACTTCATAGAGTATGTCTCCAAACTTCCAGGCCTCAGGCTTGAGGGGATCTTCTCCACCTTCACGGAGGACAGGGCCTATGACAGGATCCAGCTTGAGAGGATGCTGGCCGTCGAGGGGGAGCTGAGGAGGAGGGGGGTAGACCCCGGCACTAGGAGCATAGCGAGCAGCAACGCCATCCTCCACATGCCCGAGTCATACCTCGACGCCGTGAGGCCTGGCCTGACCATCTACGGGGTCTACCCAGAGGAGGAGGACAGGGAGGCGGGCCTAGAGCTGAGGCAGGCATTATCCTTCAAGGCTAGGATCGAGCTTGTCAAGAGGATAGAGGAGGGAGACCCCCTAACCTACAACCGGAGGTTCATAGCCCCTAAAAGGATGAGGGTGGGAACCATCCACGTCGGATACTCGGATGGATACCCCAGAGGCCTCTCCAATAAGGGGTTAGTGAGGGTTGGAGCCACCATGTGCAGGGTTCTCGGATCCGTCTCGGTGAACCACCACATAATCAACCTGGAGGGAGTCGAGGCCGATGAGGGGGACATAGTCGAACTCATAGGTAGGGAGGGGGAGAACACCATAAGCAGCCTGGCCAAACAGGCGGGGATAATGACCTACACCCTCTGCGTGGGCCTAAACCCCCTTACACCTAGGGTATACTACGAACGGGGGAGGCCGGTCGCCCTAAGCGAACCCAAGCTAAAAACCAACATTCCTAATAGAAAGGAGGATCCTCCTCACTTAAACTCCCATTAATTATGATCATCAGGATTTATCAATAGTTAGAAACCTTATAATTTGAGATCTCCATAATGGTTTAAGAGACCCTTTCTGGAACTTGCGCTAACCCTCTCTAAGCTTAGCCTTCTTAGAGGGGGACAAGCCTAGAGTTTATCCGCCCTCAGCCCTTCCGGCTCCTCGACCTCTTATACTCCCTTAGACCAAGCCTCAGAATGTGCTCTACGAAGGTGCTCCTCTTCTCCATCCCCCTCAGGGACTCGATCTCCCTCATCAGTTCTGGGTCTATCGTAACTCCTAGATGCAGCCTCATTATTAATCAAAAATTTTGTAACATTGATAAACCTTACTGAATTGAATTATGTGATCTCTGTGACACATCGCAACGGGTAGAATTAGTAGCAGTTCTCATCTTTAAAAGATGGCCTTCTCATGAAAGGGGAGGGATAAGATTATCTATTTACATGGTGGATAGAACGATTGAAAGTTTTTAAATTAAACCTCTATACTTTTAGATCCACTTTGTGATTGGAAACCAACCAATTTCATTATGATGTTTTGTAGTTTATAACTTCAAAAGAAGTTTAAAAGGGATGAATAGATCGTTTTATTGCTTCTTCAAGGGATCCTACTTCTAGAGAACACTTAAGGCCCATTTGATCTTATTGTTGCATGAGAAAATCCCAATAAAGGGATTGAAAGTCGGGAGGTTTAGTGTAGGGAGTTTATGTAGTGTAGGTAATTTTGATTGTAATGATAAAATCCTAATAAAGGGAAAAGTCAAACCTCTTAGAGGCTCCAAGATAGGGATGGCCTTCCCACCCATTCCTAATCTGGGCTGGGGAGCGACCACCCTAAGCCTCATGTTTCTATTCCTGGATGTTCTTGAGGTGCCTGGACCCACCTATTATTAACCGCCGAGTATGCGCCGGGGAGGGCCCGGCGAAAAACTCGGCCACGGCTGAGGCCGTGAGGTGGGGGAGAAGCATGGCCACGGCTGAACCCGAACCCTGGAATAGAGCCGTGGGGGATATCTCAGCCAAGACGGGGAAGGAGAAGGATGTCGAAGCCAGACTCCTCGAGTACCTCTGGTGGATGAGGAGGCAGGGGTACGCTGATGAGACCATTAGGGGTTATGTGCTGGCCCTGAAGATCCTGGCTGCGAGGGGTGCGGATCTCAACTCCCCTGACTCGGTGAAGGAGGTTATAGCGAGGCAGAGGTGGTCTGGGAACCGGAGGAGGAATGTGATAAACGCATACTCGTTATTCCTCAAGATGGTTGGAGGCCACTGGGAGAAGCCTAGGTGTGAGGTGGAGAGGAAGATCCCGTTTATACCGGCGGAGGAGGAGATAGACGCCTTGATAGCAGGTTCTAATAGGAGGCTCTCGGTGTTTCTGCAGTTGTTGAAGGAGACGGCGATGAGGGCTGGGGAGGCTGTTAGGCTGGAGTGGGCTGATATAGACTTCGATAGGCATCTAATAACCCTGAATAGGCCTGAGAAGAGGAGCAGCCCTAGGGTCTGGAGGGTGAGTGATAGGTTGTTGATGATGCTCGGGGCCTCCCAAGGGAGGGTAGGAGGATCTTCGAGACCTATTATGGGATGAAGGCGACGTTCCTGAAGACGAGGAGGAGGCTGGCGCATAAGCTCCAGAATCCCAGACTCGAGAGGATAACCTTCCACACTATTAGGCACTGGAAGGCGACGATGCTATACCACCAGACTAAGGATCCATACTATGTCAAGCAGTTCCTCGGACATAAATCATTGACAAACACGGAGATCTACATAACCCTTGAAAAGACGATATATGGGGAATACAACGACGAGTTCATAGTTAGGATCGCGGAGAAGCCTGAGGAGATAAAGGGGCTCCTGGAGACAGGATTCGAGTACGTCTGCGAGAAGGACGGGCTAATGTTTTTCAGGAAGCGCGCCTAAAACTTATAGGCCGAAAAGTAGCCGGGGTTATTCGTAGGTAGCCGGGGTCGCATAGCCTGGCTAATGCGCTGGACTCATGATCCAGAGGGCTGTGGCACCAGCGCCCAGGCCGGATAGAGATCATGGGTTCAAATCCCATCCCCGGCACTTCCCCTGATCCCCAGCTTTTTGGTTCGTATCGAGCTTTGGGTTGAATTTTCATCGGTAATTTGGATTCAAGGAAATGATATCTTTTTGGATGAGTGTTTGTTTTGTTTGAGTTTGTTATTTGGAGTTTTTATTTATAAAATTGTTTCATAAGACATGTTTTATAAAAATAAATAATTTAAAGTGATTGTTGCTGTGGTCTTGAAGGAGTGTAGAGGTTTGGGCTTAGATCTCTGTTTGCGATATCTATCATCTTAGAGGCTATTAGCGTGGGGAAGGCTCCATCATCGGGGTGTGAGGCTATATTTAGAGCAGGGGGTGGGGGTTGTC
>CALIUM010000006.1 GCA_938048735.1 uncultured archaeon | reverse complement strand
GGAGGATCTCATCCATCGTGCTCGTGAAATAGGCCTTAATTTGTCGAAATCCTTTGAGTTTTGCCTTCGGAGGATGATTGGGGCCTTAGAATCAACCAATTTTCAAGGAGAGCCTAGGAAAATGGCGGGTCCGGAGGGATTTGAACCCTCGACCCTCAGCTTAAGAGGCAAACTTAGATTGATTCGCCTCTGATCCTTCTCAATGTTCTCGTCAGCACTGGGAGGATGGCGTAAAGATCTCCCACAAGGCCATAGTCTGAGGCCTGAAAGATGTTTGCATTCTCATCCTTGTTTATCGAGACTATCACCTGCGAATCCCTTATACCAGCGAGGTGTTGTACAGTTCCCGAGATCCCGCAGGCTATGTAGAGCCGTGGCCTCACCTTATGCCCGCTGATCCCTATCCATTCATTAAGCCATCCATCGTCGGCTGCCAGGGGCCTGGTGCATCCTATCTCGGCTCCTAGAACCTTGGCAAGCTCCTCCAAGAGTTTTAAATCCTCCCTCCTCCTGAAACCCCTCCCAGCCGCGACGATGATCCGGGCGTTCTCAAGGGCCTCATCACCCCTTGACTTCTCCCTCCTTTCAACAACAATAGTCCTATGCTTGGGTTTTTCAATCCTTAACTCCATCACCTCACCGTTTCTCTCAGAGGGCTCGGCCCTCCTGAAGATCCTTGGCGGAACGGTAGCCACATGAGGTCTATTCCGGCTTCTTTCCAGCGCTACGGCAGAGCCACCGTACACAAGCCTACGCGCTAGGAGATCTCCCCCCTCATCGATCTCGAGTTCTATGCATTCGGTCATGCAGCCCGTCCTCAGAGCTGAGGCTATCCTCGGTGCGAGCTCCCTCCCACGTCTGGTTGAGCCTATCAAGATTACCTCGGGCGAGGCCCTCTTAACCGCCTCTAGAAGGGCTGCTCTATAGGTCTCGATATTGAGATCAAATCCCGGATCCTTATATAAAAAGACCTTGTCAGCTCCATATCTGATAAGTTCGTCTGCGTCGATTGGCTCCTGGGCTAGAGACACCGTTGAGAGGGGGCCATTCATCTCATCTGCGAGTTCCCTGCCCTTTCTCAAAAGCTGCAGCTCCAGCTCTTTATCCTCAGAGTAAACCAAAACTCCCTTTCCAGTCATTAACGAACCTCCAAGACACCTTCAGCTACGAGGTGATGAACCAGTTTCTCAACAGACTCCTCAATTGTTTCTCCCTTCACAATAATCCTTTTTCTCTCTACTTGTGGAGCCTCAACACTAATGATCTCTATCGACTGGCCTCCTGAAACTATCTCGGGGGAGACATCTAAAGAGGCTACATCTAAGGTAATTATGGGCTTGCTCTTAGCCCTCATGATGCTCATTAGGGATGGGATTCTGGGCTCGTTTATCTCTCTCGAGACGGAGACGACGGCGGGGAGATCCGCTTGGACAACCTCATCCGCGTCCTCGAGGTCCCTGACAGCTTTGAGCCTCCCCCCCTCAATCGCAAGCTGTTTAACATAGGTTATCTGGGGGAGGTCTAGGAGCTCCGCGAGCCTCGGGCCCATCTGGGATGAGAGGCTGTCGAGGGACATCTCCCCGCACAGGATTAGGTCAAAGGGGGTCAGCCTTCTCACAGCTGCCTCGAGCAGGATCGAGGTGGTTAGAGCGTCAACCCAAACGCCTGTTCCGATATTAACAATATATGCCCTGTCGGCCCCCATCGCAAGGGCCTCTAGAAGGGGTGTCTTCGACCTCTCATCACCGACCGTGAGGGTGCATACCTCACCCCCCTCCCTCTCCTTTATCCTGAGGGCCTCCTCCAAGGCCCTCTTATCCAGTTCCCCTATCCTCCTCTTAGCTCCCTCGAGGAGAGGCCTCCTGGTACTGGGATCAACTTTAAGCTCTGAGAGATCTACCGCGTCCTTTAGGAGCACTATTATCCTATTCAATACGCTCCCTCCACACCGTTCTCATAATTTACCTTGAGGGAAAAAACTTTAAGGTTTGACTCTATAGGGCCTATAGGCTGATATGGAGAAGTTTGATAGGATAGCGATTATCGGAGCGGGCGTGATGGGTAGAGGGATCGCGCAGGTCTCGGCCTCATCCGGGTTCAATGTGGTGATGTTCGATATCGAGCAGAGGATCCTCCAGGGGGCCTTTGAGGAGATCAGGAGGGGTCTGAGGAGGATGGTTGAGAGGGGCAGGCTAGGGGAGGAGGAGGCCACGGCGATCCTGGGAAGGGTCTCGACGAGCCTTAGCCTGCCCGAGGCTGTCGAGGGGGCCGGCCTAGTTATAGAGGCAGTCCCAGAGGCCCTAGAGCTAAAACGCAGGGTTTGGAGCGAGGTTTCGGCCTCAGCATCCTCGGACGCTGTGTTCGCCACGAACACCTCAAGCCTGAGTATAACATCGATCTCAGAGGCCGTCTCGAGACCCGAGAGGTTCATCGGAATGCACTTCTTCAATCCCCCCACCGTGATGAGGCTGGTGGAGGTTATACCCGGGGCCTACACCAGCCTCGAGACCGTTGAGGCCGTGAAAGGCATAGCGGAGAGGATGGGCAAGACCCCCGTTATAGTTAAGAAGGACTCCCCCGGCTTCATCGTCAATAGGGTGTTGATAACATACCTGAATGAGGCCGCGAGGCTCCTTGAGAGAGGATACACCAAGGAGCAGATAGACGCTGGGATGCAGTATGGGGCAGGGATGCCCCTAGGCCCATTCATGCTCATGGACCTTATAGGGCTGGATATCGTGTACAACATACTCAAGGTCTTCGAGGAGAAGCTGGGGCCCAACTACCGACCGGCAACGGCCGTCGAGAGGCTGTTCAGGGAGAATAAGCTGGGAAGAAAGACGTCGGAGGGTTTCTACAACTATAGGGAAGCCCCTAAGGTCTCAGAAGAGGATGGAAGGGGCTTCAACGTCAAGCTTCTCTTAGACATCTTGATATCCGAGGCTAGAAAGGTTGTCGAGGAGGGGATCGCGGACCCCGAGACTGTGGATAAAGCGATGAAGCTTGGAGCAAACCTACCATCAGGTCCATTCGAAATGGCAAGGAGGGCCTGAATATGGGAGAGGAAGTCATATCGAATATAGAGGAAGGGATATGCTGGATAACCCTGAACAGACCTGAAAAACTGAATGCCATCACACCAAGCATGCTTGAAGAGATACAGAAGGCGATTAAGAGTGTCGAGGTGGATGATGATGTCAGGTGCGTCATAATAACCGGCGCAGGTGAACGGGCCTTCAGTGCAGGCCTCGACATATCCATGGTTAAGGGGTTCTCTAGAGAGGAAGCTTTGGAGCTCTCTAGGAGAGGCCACTCGACCTTCTTGAGCATCATGGGTTTGCCAAAACCAACTATAGCTGCGGTAAATGGATATGCCCTAGGAGGAGGATGCGAACTCGCTCTAGCCTGCGACCTCAGAATAGCCTCCCAGAACGCGAGGTTCGGGCAGCCCGAGATTGGCTTGGGCCTTATCCCAGGATGGGGGGCCACCCTGCTCCTGCCAAGGATCGTAGGTCCCACGAGAGCTATGGAATTGATAATGACCGGTAGGATCATAGACGCGGAGGAGGCCTTCAGGATAGGTCTGATAAATAGGGTGGTCTCGGCTGAGAAGCTCATTGCCGAGACGAAGGAGTTGGCCTCCACACTAGCCAACGGTCCCTCCACTGCACTAGCGGAGGCTAAGAGGCTTCTGAACTCCCAACTCAAGTGCGAGGAGGCCCTGGAGGCTGAAGCAGAGGCCTTCGGGGAGCTCTTCTGCACAGAGGACTTCAGGGAGGGGGTCTCAGCCTTCCTTGAGAGGCGGAGGCCGATTTTCAGGAGGCCTAGACCAGCCTGAAGCAGAGCTTGACTCCGTCCTCCTCTCTAACTACAACGGCCTCGACCTCCGCCCCGATATTTATATCTTCTCCCCGCTTCACGTCTAGGATCAGCCCAGATACGCTCGGCCCTCCTTCAAGCTTCACTATCCCCGTCGCATAGGGTTCTCTGCCTCTCAACCTTTTAGGGGGTACATGGACCACCGTGAAGGCCTGTAGGGTTCCTCTCCCCTGTATCTCCATCCACGAGAGGCTTCTCCCACCGCACCTCGGGCATATCGGCCTCGGAGGTAAGTGAACACTCCCGCAATTTCTACACCTGTTAGCCATTATCCTCCCAGACTCCAGAAACTCCCTATAGGAACCTGTGGTGAAGGGTTTCTCCTCCAAGCCATCTACCTCCCATAAACCTGTACCACAACGGTTGCGCCGGATGCCCCTACATTCTGGGCAAGCCCTATCTCGGCGTCGTCCACCTGACGCCTCCCGGCCTCCCCCCTCAACTGTTTAAACATCTCATAGGCCATCGCCGCCCCGGTCGCCCCGACCGGGTGTCCCTTCGCCTTGAGGCCTCCATCCGGGTTGATCGGCCTTTCGCCATCGAGGGAGGTCCTCCCTTCGAGAGCAGCCTTACCGCCCTGACCCTTGGGGAAGAATCCAAGATCCTCCACCGCCAGGACCTCGGCGATGGTGAAGCAGTCGTGGACATCAGCCACATCGATATCCTCAGGTGAGACCTCCGCCATCTTATAGGCTTGGGAGGCTGCAATCCTCGTGGCTTTGAGCTCCGTCAGCTCCTCCCTATCATGGAGGGAGAAGGTATCGGAGGCCTGTCCAAATCCCTTTATGTATATCGGCGTATCCGTATACCTCTTAGCTATATCACTGGATGCTACGATTAAGGCTGAGGCCCCATCGGAGATGGGACAGCAGTCGAAGAGCCTCAGTGGATAAGCTACAAAGGGGTTTAGCGGAGATCTTAGAAACTCCAGCTCATCTTTGAATGTCATGTTATGCCTCTCACCTAGCCTCCTAGCCGTGTCCATGATATCCGACTGGAAGTGGGCCTTCTCGTTGAGGGCGCCATTCCTGTGATTCTTTATCGTTATCGCGGCAAGCTCCTCCCAAGAAGACCCGTACCTCTTGAAATGGGCTGTCGCAATTGCGGCATAGAGCCCTGGGAAGGTAAAGCCCACTGGCACCTCATATAGGGCGTCTGCCGCCATGGCGAGGATCTCCGTGGCCTCCTCCGTCTCCCTCCCCGTCATCTTCTCAAATCCTCCAACGATCACGAGGTCATAAGCCCCTGAGGCAACCGCTAGAGCCGCCATATTGATCGCCACACCTGAACTCGCACAGGCATCCTCAACGCGGATGGAGGGCCTTGGGGTAAGGCCCAGCCAGTCCGATATCAGGGCTGCCGTGTGGCTCTGCCCCTCGAAGCAATCGCTTGAATAGTTGCCTATGAAGATGGCCTCCGCCTCTCTCAGCTCGAAGCCTTTATCCACAGAATCAGCGGCCTCAAGAACCGCCTCCACAAAGAGATCCCTCCCCGTCTTACCGACATGTATCCTGTTATGGAAACGGGTCATCCCCGCCCCAACAATCGCGACATTCCTAAACAGCCCCATAATTCTCCCCCATTTTATGGTATTCCGATAATAAAATCCAGAAAGGTTTAAAAGGAATTCCGTTAACCCCCTGAGAGGCGGTTTGAATGACCGTTGCATATGTCCTTATAAATGTTGAGAGCGGCTCCGAGGCCGATGTCAGCAGGGCCTTAAGGGAGATCAGCGAGGTGAAAGAGGTATATGGCCTCTATGGCCTCTACGACCTGATAGTTAAGATAGAGGTTGATTCCATTTCCATGGTTAGGTCGGTTGTAGGTTCAAAGGTGAGAGGGGTTAAGGGGGTTAGATCAACCCTAACCATGATTGTTGTAGAGTGAAAACGCCTCAATTTGGCGTTTTCCATGAAGGGGATGTTCAGGTTTCTTTTCAGCATGGTTAAATTCACGCCTTTAGTAGAGGAGATGAATCAAGTTGAGAGGGGTCTAGTGGAGAAGTTCGAATTTGGAGTGCTTATAAACACTCACCTCGACCAAATTTTATATCCAGGAACTCCATGCTGTTTGGCTTAACAGTTGGAGAATTGGTCCAAACTATAGTCCTTGTAACCCTCATCGGCCTTTAATATTATCAATATATCTTATTACCTTAAACCGGCATCTGGAACCTTCTAAAGGCTGGTTTAAGGCTTTGGACTAAAAATTAATCCTTAAAGGAGGTCATGGGCTCCATTAATGGAATCTTGTTGTTACCTTTCTCCTCAAGGAGTATGCTGAGCGTTCAATTCTCATCAAAGCCCTTATCCCATCACTACCATATGGGTCGGGCCTCATCATCATAAGGTTCGCGGTTTCATACATCCTCATGGTGTAGGCTGGTCTCGGGTAGGTTGGGAAGGCACACTTAATAAAGTTCCCTTGCAACATCAAACCGATCTAAGTTGACGTATGAGCTCGTTAGGGGTGGGGTATATCTCATAGATGCTGAGTATCATGGGCGTCATGGAGTCTTAGGAACCTACCTGGTTAAGGGGGAGATGAGCATGGTAATTGATACAGGCCCCACCGCATCTATCCCTGGAGTGCTTCAAGACCTACGACGGATCGGCGTAGGAAGAGATCAGCTGATCCTGGTGGGAGCGACCCACATCCATCTGGACCACTCAGGTGGCTCCTGGAGAGTCCTTGAACTTTATCCGAAATCTCAGCTCCACGTTCACCCTAGGGGTGCTCCACACATGGTGGAGCCCTCCAAACTCGAGGCCGCCGCGAGGCAGTTCTTCGGAGATAGCGTGGACGAGTATGGGGAGATTCGGGGAGTCGACGAGAAGAGGATTAGGCCCTCCTCGGATGGAGAGGAATTAGACTTGGATGGAACGACCGTTAAGGTGGTGTGGACACCGGGGCATGCCTCTCATCATCAATGTTACTATTTGTCTATGGATAGAGTCCTGATCCTTGGCGATGCAGGAGGCCTCTACTCAGCTAAGTCTGGAGCCATCCTCCCGACCACGCCCCCTCCATTCAATCCCGATAAGGCGGTGGAGAGCCTGGACAAGCTCATAGCCCTAGAGCCTGAGATAGTTTGCTATGGCCATTTCGGGTATGCGGATAGAGGTGTGGAGAGGCTTAGGAGCTATAAAGACCAGATACTCCTGTGGTCTAGAATCGCCGAGAGGAGCGTTGATGAGGGCCTAAGCATAGATGAGGCTAGAGAACTTCTAATTCAGGAGGATCCAATGCTCAGGAAGTTTGGAGAGATTACAAGAAGGAGAGAGAACTCCATAGCGACGAACCTCCTAGGATTCATGGAGTACTTCAAATGGTTAAAAGGAGAGGATAAAAGAAGAGCCGACCATTAAGATTGAAGGAATTGAGAAAAAAAGGCCTTTCCATCGAGGGCCCTAGCCTTAAATCCAACCTCATTGGAAGAAGATTAAATGGAGTTAGATGCCGGTGGAGATAATCGGACGCGGCACATGGTATGACAAGACAGCGAGGGAGCTCATAGAGCGGGAGAAGAGGCTTGGAAGAAGCCTCGCCCTAATCAGGACCGAGAGTGGACTGGGAGCCTCAGGCCTCCCCCATATAGGGAGCCTAGGAGACGCGGTGAGAAACTATGCCGTAGCCCTCGGAGTTAAGGTTCAAGGCTACAACTCCGAGCTGATAGCCTTCTCAGATGATATGGACGGCCTAAGGAAGGTCCCAGCCGGGTTTCCTAGGGAACTTGAGAGGTGGCTTGGACACCCTGTCTCACATATACCTGATCCCTTTGGAGGTTGTCATGAGAGCTTCGGAGAACATATGACCTCCCTCCTCCTCGACGCCCTCGAGGCCTGTGGGGTTGAATACACCTTCATGTCCGGCTATAGGGCTTACAGGGATGGGCTCCTCAACGACGAGATACTGACCATCATGGAAAACGCTGGTAGGGCTGGGAGGATCATAAGGGAGGAGCTCGGCCAGGAGAAGTATGAGGAGGCCCTGCCCTACTTTCCTATCTGTGAGGGCTGCGGCCGTATCTACACCACCAAATCCTACAAGTATCTGGAGGATGAGCATAAGGTTCTGTACAGGTGTTCCGGTATGGAGATCAAGGGAGCCTGGATGGAGGGGTGTGGATATGAGGGGGAGGCCGACGTCCTAGCCGGGAGAGGGAAGCTCAGCTGGAAGGTTGAGTTCGCCAGTCGATGGAGGGCGCTGGATATCAGGTTCGAGTCGTATGGCAAGGACATCTCAGACTCTGTGAGGGTTAATGACCGGATATCTAGGGAGATACTGAACTTCGAACCCCCGATGCACGCCCAGTATGAGATGTTCCTCGATAAGGGAGGCAGGAAGATATCCAAGTCCGCAGGGAATGTCTTCACCCCCCAGGTCTGGTTTAGATATGGCTCACCCCAATCCCTCAACCTCCTCCTCCTGAAGAGGTTCGTTGGAACTAGGAGTATATCACCCGAGGATATTCCCTCATATATGGATGAGCTGGACGACTTAGAGGACATCTACTTTGGGAAGATTGAGGTAGCTGATGAGAGGGAGAGGGCGAAGCTGAAGGGTTTATATGAGTATTGCTGGATGCTTAAACCCCCAAAGGAGAGGAGGATCCACATACCCTACAACATCCTGGTAAGCCTAGCCACCGCTGCCCCTCGGGGAAGGGAGTTTGAATATGTTAGGGAGAAGCTTAAGGATTATGGATATCATCCCCGAGATGATGAGGAGCTTAAAAAGAGGATAGAATATGCTTTAAATTGGGTAGAGGACTTCAAGGCCCCCGTTAAGTGCGCTGGGATAAGCCAAAGGGAGAGGGAGGCCATTGAAGAGTTCATAGCTATCTTGAAGGCCTCCGAGACGGAGGATGAGTATCAAAACTCCGTCTTCAGCGCCTCGAGGTCAAAGGGGATACCGCCAAAGCGCCTCTTCGAGCTCCTATATCAAGCCCTTCTAGGAAGCCCTCATGGCCCAAGGTTTGGCCCCTACGTCTCAGCCTTAGGCAAGGAGAATGTCATAAAAAGGTTGGAGGAGTTCCTTGCATCCGGAGAGCCCGTGTGAAACTCTCAAACCGGGTTGTTTAGCCGAAAGGTTTTCCAGCCCTACCCCAAGAGGCTCTATCCACATCGTGTATTATAATGGTCACATCCTCCGGTCTACATCCCGTTGCGTCGCATATGGCCTTCGTTACAAGCTCGATGGTTCTGGCCTTGGTGGCGTCATCCCTCCCCTTAAACCACTTGATCTCCACTAACGGCATATTTAGATCTATCAACTAATCTGATTTAAATTTTTATTGTAGAGGGCATTGATGAATCAGCGATCTTTTCAATTCATGTACTGGTCTATGAAGATTTCTCAATCTTGCATGCACATAAGAAGTGAAGAAAATCTGTTCTAAAAACACCGGTCATCTCATTTTCGGTAGGGCGGGCTCCAAACTCAAGATCCTCATCACCGGTCAGAGGGGCAAACTCATCATCGCCCGCCCCATCCATTTTTTTCTAAAGATTCCTAATAAATTTTGAAGGGTTGATCGGCGTCCGGCCAGCTCAGATGTAGAGCCGAGTGTTTAATATCCAGCTTGGGGCAGTCTTGATATGGAAATGGTCTGAGGTTATGTGCCCGGTATGCGCGGTTTACACTGAGGCTGGGGTCATCGTGGTACCTGACTTGAGCGACGCCGGTAGTCTATATCAGGATGGTTATGGCTCCTTCCAGGATGATCACATTCTGACATTAAAGCCCTTCGAGGCTTTATACCTCCTCGAAAGATCGAGGATAATCGTCTTAGATGAGAGGGATAGGAGAGGGCTCTCCTTCGGGGAACTCTTGAGAAGGTTCTCCTCGGAGGATCAACTTTCCTGGACGAGGTATCTGGTCTATAGGGACCTGAGGAGTAGGGGATTCGTGGTCAAGGGGGGAGTAGGGGGAGCCGTAGACTTCTTTGTATATGAGAGGGGGACATATCCCAAGAGGCCTCCGAAATATATGATACATGTGATATGTGAGGGGTTACCGGAGCCAATATCCCGCATCCTAGAGGTGCTTAAGGCCGCAGAGGAGGATAATAAGAGCCTCAAGATGGCGGTTATAGACAGAAGGGGGGAGGTCGTCTACTATACGATCGCCGAATTGAAGTTTAAGGAGGATGAGGAGTGGGGCTTGAGGTGATCCGGAAGCTCTACCAGCTTAACAGATCTCTGCTCTCCGGTCCTCATACAGCGGATTGTTACCCGACCCTCGGCCATCTCCCTCTCACCCACTATCACTACCCAGCTGAATCCTTTCCTATCAGCGTGCTCGAGCTGCTTTGTCAAGCTCCTGTTCATAAGGTCCATATCAGTCTCAAACCCCTCCTTCCTCAGGAGCTGGGCAACCTCTATCGCCTTGGGCTTCATCTTGGGGGAGGATGGGGCTACATATACCCTCGATCCAAACTCTAGGTTTCTGAGCATTCCCATCTCCTCCATGAGGAGGAGGATGCGCTCAATACCGAGGGAGACCCCAGTCGCCGGTGTTTGATCTCCGCCGAAGAGCTTGATGAGATCATCATATCTCCCACCTCCAGCTATACTGCCGTAATCCTCGAATCCACCCGCGTAGATCTCAAATACAGGTCCGGTATAGTAATCTAGGCCTCTGGCGAGGCTTAGATCTAGCTGTATATATTCATCTATGCCGAATAACTTGGAGTATTTATAGATCTCCTTTAGGAAGTTTAACCCGATAAGCCCCACAGGGGAGCCTGCGACCAGTCTTTCCAGGTCCACTAATACCTCATCCGGCCTGCCCCCCCTCTTTATCAACTCTAAAAGCCTGTTTATCGAGGCTTCGGATGATCCAAGCCTCTTCAACTCCTCCCTTACGCCTTCCACCCCTATCTTCTGGATCTTATCCACCGCCCTGAATATCTCTAGGGATCGACCCAAAGGCATATCAGCGATGTTGAGGAGAGCCTCTAGGATTCTCCTATCGTTGACTCTTATCTTGAAGTCCTTCAAGCCTATCTGTTTTAGTCCATCAACTGCTACGGCGAGAACCTCAGCATCGGCTATTGCCTCCCCCACCCCTACTATGTCCGCGTCTGCCTGCCAGAACTCCCTCAGCCTCTTCTCAGAGGGATGCTCATATCTCCAGACGGGACCTATGGCATACCTCTTGAAGGGCATGGGAAGTTCCCTGTGAGATGCGACTACCCTGCAGAGGGAGGCCGTCCATTCAAATCTGAGGCCTAGTTCTCTCTCGGATTTATCCTTAAAATAATAGATCTGGTCTATTATATCCTCTCCGCTCTTGATCTTCAGCATCTCCCAGCTCTCGAGCGCCGGGGTTCCAAGGGGCTCAAATCCATAGCACTCAAATACCCTCCTTATCCTATCTAAGACCCAGTTCCTCCTTCTCATCTCATCCGGGAGATAGTCCCTCGTTCCCTTAACCGGCTGAAACACGTCTTATGCCTCCGATATTCAATTAGAAAAGCCCTTTTTTTAAATGGTCCTCCCGCTTAACCTATTGACTCTCCTCACCTAAGGGCTCCTCTGAGGAACGGGTATATATCCTCGACCTGCTCCTGGATTATCACCTGGTAGAACTGGTATAGGATGCTAACGCATAGCAGGGCCCCCATCCCAGAGCCGAAGACCCCAAATAGCTCAGAGACTGAGGAGATAAGGCCCACAATGAGGCCTCCAAGGATCGTTATCGTGGGTATATACCTTCTGAGGAGGCTCTCGATAGGCCCCTTGCTCCTCCTGAAGCCCGGCACCTGCATACCCGACTGTATTAACTGCTCCGCGACCTTTTCAGGCCCCATCCCACCCACCTCTATCCATAGCTTGGAGAAGAGTAAGCAGACGGATACCACTATCAATATGTATACAATTACCCTTAATGGATCTGTTGAGATGGCCTCAATCCCTCCGGGAGATGTAACATAGTAAACTAGCCCTCCTGTGGGGATGAGGCCTCTCTCAGACCTGTTGTATGTTCCCAACAAGCCTAGCCAGAAGTTCGAGTTGTCCCGGTTCCACCTCTGCCAGATTAATTGAGATCCTAGCTGTATGTTCGCAAAGAGGGCATAGGCGAATATGACTGGGATATTGGACACATAAAGCAGCTTTATCGGCATCTTTCCCCTATATCCTCTGAATGTCGAGTGGGATACAGGGAGCTCCACCCTCATCCCCTCAACATATATCACAACGGCAAAGACGGTTATGGTGGTGAGGAGGCCTATCATGTCCGGGAACCCCCCGGATCTGTGGAACCAGTTCCAGATGGGCTCCCCTAGGATTATACTCTCGAAGAAGGCAAATATCGCTCCCAGCCTTTTGCCGTCCCCCACGGGAATAAAGCTCAGGGAGTCCCACCAGATCCTCTGGGCTATCCCTGCCACTATGAATAGGCTTATCCCACTTCCAATACCCCAACCCTTTTGTAGGAGTTCATCTAGGAGCATGATGATGATCCCTGAGGCTAGGAGCTGTAGGAAGATTAAGATGGAAATTCCGAAGGTTACTGTTCCAAAGGCCCCGCTGATGATGTAGATGGCCGATTGTAGCATGATCATCGCGAGGGAGAAGACCTTACTTGCGGCTGTGAATAGGGCCCTGTCCTCGGGGTTTGAGAAGTCGACCTCGATCATCCTAGCTCCTGCGAGGAGTTGGATGATCAGTCCGGCTGTGACGATAGGGCCTATACCCAGCTCCATAAGAGTTCCCCTCGTTGAGGCGAAGATGACCCTGTAGGTCAGCATGGCGGAGCTCTCAGGCCCCATGGATACGCCGTATAGGGGTATCTCTGACATCACCAGGTATATGACGAGGGCCAGCCCAGTCCATGCCAGCTTGGCGTTGAAGCTGACCCTCCTCTCGGGCTTGTTGACCTCGGGTATGAATCTTGAGATGGGCTTGAATAATTCTAGGAAGCGTCCCATTCACATCACTAAGGCTCTACTATCTCCCCACCTGCCGATGCGACCTTCTCGCGAGCCACTGGGGTGTATGACGAGACCTTGATCTTCAGGGGGATTTTGAGATCACCCTTTCCCAGGAGCTTGTCGTATCCAAGGCTAGTGAGATCCAGCTCTTGGAGCGACGACGCCCCCATCTCGGCCCCGAACACCCTTCTGGCCAGCCCTTCCAGCTCGCCTGTGTTGATCGTTCTCCTCTCCAGCCTTGAGGGGGGTTTAAACCCTATCCTTCTGAACCTATTGGGCTCATATTTGACAGTTCTTATCCAGAAGTGGTCTCTCCCTCCAGCCTTACCTTTTCCACCTCTCCCTCCAGATTTTCTATGTTGACCTACCCTTCCGTAGCCATGTGTCCTAGACCCCCTCAGCTTCCTTGTCTTCCTCTTCCAGTGGGGCAAATACTTGCACCGGAGTATTGAAGATTTATGCTTTTAATAAAAACTTGTTGGTTTTTTATCTGCCCAGCAGAAGTTTTAGAGGGCCTTCCAGGGGGTTGGGAGTTATACGGCCCTCTTTGGGTCTTTGAAATGTTGAGAGCGCCATAAAACTATTTGGAAGATTATATGTTAACATTCCTAGGAAAATTCAATCCCAGGATATTTTACAGATAAGTTAAGAAATAGCTTTTTATGATTATTTCCTTAACACATTCTCTCTGCAAGCTCGTTTATTGCTTCTCCCCTATATCCGAGTTCGCCTCTATCTGTGTAAGAACGCTTGATGCTCCTTTTAAATCCCTTTTTCGGTGGATGGAGCCTGAAGAAGGGTTTTATTCCCTTCAGCTTCCAAAATTGTATCCTTCCATCGGATATGGCCTCGGCAAGATCCTTTATGCTGGAGAAGCCCAGCTCACTCAATGTCTGGACCTCTAGGGGACGCCCCCCCTCCGTTTTTCCCCTCTTCTCCAGGAGCATCTGTATGGTCTCGGGCCTCACCTCGCCCCAGGTCACCCAGTCCTTCACCTTTTGTAGCATCCCCAGGTACTCTGGCCTGTCATCTATTATCGTGGCGGCGTTATTTTTACTCACCCTTAGCATCTTTAGAGTATCCTCTACCCTCCTTGGAGCATTTACCCCGCCCCTTATACGTATGACCAGGAGGCATTTGCCGCTCATCTCGCCCAGTCCCTCTGGGTCATTGTCCTGGTGGTATTTTTGAGGGCCTCGAAGGTGGCCATGGCCGATGAGACCTTCGTCTTCGTGTTCCCCCTAGCCCTAGACCAGCAGTCCTTTATCCCTGCAAGCCTGAGGATCATCTTAGCTGTTTCTCCCGCAACAAGGCCTAGTCCTTTTGGTCCTGGTATGAGGGTGACCTCAACCCCTCCCCTGCTTCCAGTTACTTTGAATGGGAGTGAGTGGGGCTCGCCACATCTGCACTCCCAGCTTCCACATCCCCTGAGGATGGGGTATATGTTCAGCTTGGCCTGGGTTATCCCCTTCTCTATCGCGTTTCTAACCCTCGAGGATTTTCCAATCCCGAGGCCTAAAAGTCCTTCTCCATTTCCTACTGCGACTACAGCTCTGAATCTTGAGCGTTCTCCCGCATCGGTCTGCTTCTGAACGAGGCTTAGATCGATGACCTCCTCCTTAAGGTTTGGAACCAGGACATCTATGATCTCGACCTCCCTTATCCTATAGCCTTCATCTAGGATCTCCTGAAGCGTAGTTACCTTCCCCTCTAGGACCATCCTCCCAAGTCTCGTCCTGGGCTTCCATCCCTCTAGGGTTGATCTGCGTCCTGCCTCCATCTCACCCAACTCCGAGAACCTCCACTATCCTATTTTTGACCTCTTCGAAATGTCCGGGAATGTCCTCGGGCTTTAAACCCCTCCTTAGGTAGTTTGAGAATAGCCGCTCATAAACCTCTGGTTTTTCCTTGAGGAGGCTTCCATAGGCTGCAACGTGCGTGCCTGCAATCCTATCTTCACTTGGGGCCTTCTCATCATCTAGGGGGATCTTCAATCCAGCGTCCCTCGCCCCCTTTATGGCGGCGAAGACCCTGGAGCCCTTTGAGGGGGTCCTCAGGCCTATGTCAGGTATTGTTGCATCGATCCCAGCCCTTAGGGCCTTCAACCCGGCCATCAAACCTAATAGGTATGCCGCCGAGGTGTTATTGGGATCTCCCTTCCAATCGAATTTTTCCACGAGCTCTTTGGAGTGAGTCTGAATTAGAGAATGATCCCCCTTCACTTCAGCTTTTATTATCTGAATAATTATATTTTTGTTAGTTATTCTTACAACAAATCTTGGATCTTTTGATGTTGCCAAGATCCTTCTCTTTCTATAATCTGTCTTAAATTCTCTCCTTCTCCTATATGGTACACGGTATCCTGGACCTTTAGCCAAATGTCTTCCTCCTCAATCCTCTTTGGGAGATATACCTCTCCATGTCAGAGATGCTCTTAAACTCCCCTCCCTTGGCCTTTAGGTATAGCTCCCTGTAGGTTGATGGGGTGATTATTCTTCTAGCCCTCAAGAGGCGCAGTCTCTTCCTTATGGCCCTTATCCTACCTATCCATCTCGACTTTCGTGATATCGTCGCATATCTCCCTCCCTTGCGTGTTCCGGGGCCCCTCATAAGCCCCTTCCTCCTCTTCTCTTTCAGGGCCCTTGCTCTCCACCTGCTCTCCCCTTTGATGGGGGTGGCCTTTATAGCCCCCTCGTGGATGAGCTTCCTTATCTCCGATCTGGTTATTGCGAGTTCTACGTCCTCCCTTCTCTCAGGGTCTATCCAGACCCTGTTTATGCCCACGTTAAGGATTGATGCCGCTATCCTTCTCTGGCTCTTCAGGCTCATGTTTCACCCCTTCTGCCTCTTCCGGTCCTTTCTCGACCTCCCATTTCCCCCCGAGGTTCAGGATCCTTATTCCTCTCCTCTTGGCCTCCTCCATTATGGCTGCTCTCTTCCTCTCCCCCACCCCCCCGCTTATTCTAGCAACTTGGGTCTTCGGGTCGACCAATAGCAGATCCTTGACGTTTGAGATCCGAACCTCCTTTAAACCTGATGGGTGGAGATGCCTCACCATCCTAGGCGAGCCATAACCAACATTGGGCGAGGGGGGCCACCCCTTTACCCGCATCCTCATTTTATTATCTATACCTCTCGGTCTACGCCAGTTCGGTTTAATCCTAACATATCTCCATGACTCTGATCTAACGAAACTGGGTCTTTTACTGTCTAAAAATTTTTTTATCTTCATGAATTTTTTAATAGGAAAACTCAACTCCTCCACCTCAACATTTCTCATATACATAAATTCCGTCTATAAATTTTCTAGGATCCTTTCTTTTTGTCTTTGTTGCTTGTTGAATATTTGCAGCTGTTTGTCCGACATCTTCAATATTTATTCCTTCTAAAATAACATCATCTCCTTTAACTGTCACCTTTGTTTCTCCCACTATTTTAGCCTCTCTGGGCTTCCTTTCTCCTAGAAAGTTCTGAATGATAACTTTTCCCTCCTCGACCTTAACATTAATTGGAAAATGAACATAAACTATTTTCATCTTGTAAGTGAAGCCCTTTTTAACTCCTTTCATCATATTTCTAATATGAGCAGCTACAGTTTTAACCTTTGCCACTTCTTTCCTCCTGGGATTTAAAGCACTTATTTTTATTCTATCTTCTTCTTTCACCATATTTATATCAAAAGTCCTTGCCAACTCTCCCTTAGGTCCTTTAACCCTCAACATATTACCTTCAATTGATACTTCAACTCCATCCATAATTTTAACCTCTTCTTCTTCAATCTTCATCAAATAAATCACCTAGTAAATATATGCTAAAATTTTTCCCCCTATTCCATTTTCTTTAGCTACATCATGAGTGATTATTCCCTTAGATGTTGATATTATTAGGTATCCGATCCCTCTTCCAGGGAGAAACCTCTCCTCCCAACGCTCTATTTCCTTCGCCTTAACCGAGAATCGCGGCTTGACGGCCTTACAAGCATTTATCCGTCCGAATAGCTGTACCCTGAACTTTCCAGTGCGACCATCATCTATGAACTCTATCTCCCCTACATATCCCTTAGACTGGATCAGGCGGAGAACCCTTCCGACAAGGTTTGAGGCCGGATAGATAACACATTCTTTTTTATGCCTCTCCTCGTTTGCCTTTATGGTTTCTAGGGCATTAGTGAGCGGGTCCGTTGTCATTTCGGGTCACATATACTTCTTGAATCCTAGAGTCTCCGCGACCTCTCTAAAGCACCTCCTGCAGAGGTTGAGGTCATACCTCCTGATGAGGCCGTCATGGGCTCCACATCTCCTGCACTGCCTGCTCCCTTTCCCATACTTCTTCGCCTTCCTCTCGCTCAAGGTACCACCTCTGTTCCGAAGCTACTCTTTATAAACTCTGCGGCCTCCTCACGGGTCATCCTGTGATGCCTCCCTACCTTTGAACGACCCCTCCTCCTCCTTTCAACCCTATATCCGGGCCTCTCAACCTGAACTATTATATCCATACCCGTTATCCCGAGGGAGGGGTCGTATCTGGTACCTGGAATATCAATATGCTCCTTTATCCCGAAGGCGAAGTTGCCTTCCCGGTCGAAGCTTCTGAGAGGTATCCTATTCCCGACGGCCTCCAGAGCCCTTTTCAGAAAGGATCTCGCCCTCTCCCCCCTGAGTGTAACCACACAGGCTATGGGTTCCCCTCTTCTTATACCGAAGGCTCTTATCGTGCGTTTGGCCTTCCTCCGGGAGGGCTTCTGTCCGGTCAGGTTCTCAAGTATAGTTGACGCCCTTTCGAGGGGTTGACCGGACTCCCCTACGGATATGTTTACGACCACCTTTCCGAGCTTCGGCCTCCTCATCGGGTTCTGGTTCCCCGATATGCTCATATTCATTCCCCTCCTGGGATAGATATCAGAGGCTTCTCCGAGCCCACTGCGAATAGGTATCTCGCAAGTGTCGTTATCTCCTCCCTTCCTTGCATTCTGAGAACCGCAGTTCTCCTTTTCCAAGGCTCGTTTCTAATCTCCACTATCGACCCATAGCTACCTCTAGAGCCCCCTCCCACGACCAAAGCCCTCACTCCCTTCTCAAATCTAACGTGATCCAGAATCTCCTGATCAGGTATGCTCAGTTTTATTACATCATTGAGCTTATACTCCCTTCCTCCGTCCTCTAAGAGTACATTCCTCCCATCGTGGAGGTTTAATTGAATCCTTCCTCCCTTTACAGTTGTCTTTCCGATGATCCTGCAGAGCTTGAACCCCAGCTCCTCCTCATCTATAGGATGAAGCCTGAGCCTCTCCCTTGAGGCCGGTAAGACCCTGAAGGCCTGCCCTGCCTTCGGGATCTCTATAACATCCATTATGCCCACCGGGAAGCCGATGTCCCTTCTAGCCCTTCCATCCACAAGTATCTGCCCCTCCTTGATAATTATCCTTCCCTCCCTTCCGGTCTCAGCATATCCTAGGATGTCTCGAATTATTATGAGGAGGGGGATCGACTCGGCGATTGGGTGGGGCCCTGGGCTGGTTCTAGGCGCCCAGACGAACCTCTTCCTCGGTATTGGCCAGATCCTGGGGGAGGCCTCCCTCTTCATGTGTCTAGTAGGTCCCTTCTTGCCCATCTAGCCAGTCCTCCTTTTCATATCTGCCTTATATCCACGCCTCTCCAATATCCCTCTCCTCCATTCATCGTCGAGTTTCAGCCTCGTTATCATCACATTTTGGGGGCTTATTGGGATCTGTACGGTCCTCCCGTCAAGCCTTTGGCGTGTTATCCCTTCCACGTATATTTTTCCCCTTTTCATGTCCACCCTAGTGACCCGCCCCTCCGACATCTTCCTATCCCCCTTAACCACCATGACTGTATCCCCCTCCCTCACGGGTATTGACCTCACGCCATGTTGTGTTCTTAGAGGTGGAGCCAGTGGGGCGGAGAGCCTCTTTCTATTTATATGGTGGTGGGCCCTTGAGATCTTCTTCATGCTATAAAGCTTCGATGACATTTCATCTCATCCTCACACGATCATCTTCGCAACTCCTCCTATCCTCGGCCATCTATCCACCGCCTCCCTCGCCACCGGTCCCTTTATGTCTGATCCCTGCAACATGCCATCTGGGGTTATTATAACGGCCGCGTTATCATCAAACCTTATCCAACTCCCGTCTCTGCGCCTATAGGGTTTCTTCTGCCTTATGATCACCGCGCTTAGCACCTTATGCCTCATCTCAGGGGTCCCCTCCCTCACTGATACGGTCACTAGGTCGCCCACTCCGGCGAAGGGGAGCCTCCTCCTCCTTCCCTTGTATCCCACAACCTGTATAAGCCTCAGCTTCCTGGCGCCCGTGTTATCTGCGCAGGTTATAACTGAGCGGATAGTTAATCCGGGAGAGACCTTTCTCCTCGGGGTTATCCTACGCTTTATCCTCTTAGACATTTGTTTCCTCCACCTTCTCCACTACCACGAAGGCCTTTGTCTTACTTATAGGTCTACACTCCATTATCTTAACCCTGTCTCCTGTCTTAGCTCCTATGCACGGAGGGTTATGAGCAGGTATTCTACTCCTCATCCTCGCATATCTCTCATACTTTGGATAATACTTCAAATAATCTATGTTAACTATAACTGATCTTTCCATTTTGTCTCTTACAACCCTTCCTTCAAACATTCTTCCTCTAATTTTTAAACTTCCGTGAAAAGGACAGTTACGATCATTACATACTTTTTGAGGAGGTTTTATGTTCAGACCCATTTACCATCCCCTTTTTATCCTTTTCTTTATTCTATCCTCAGGTCTAGAAACTAAAATTCTACCATCAACCTCTACAATTTTATCTTCAGAAATTTTAAACCTTAAAATTGCATCTTTTTTAATTATCCTTTTAGTTTTTCCATTAACATTTATCAAAAAAGTATTCCTAGTTTCATCTATAACTGTTCCACGAATGTTAATATTATATGGATTGGTATCATTAGAAACCTCCACTTCAAGACCTATTAACTCATGTGTCAGAATGTTTCTCTCATTTAAACCAGTCAAGATTTAGATCCCTCCCTTAACGATGTCTTAATTCTAGCTAAAGTCCGCTTAAGAGCTCTGATCCTCCCTGGATTTTCTAAAGCCCCTCCAGCATGGATCTTGCCTCTCAATCTCATAAGTTCTGTTTCGAGCTCAATCAGCCTTTCATTCAGATCCTCAGGCTTCATATTCTTAATCTCTTTTTTCCTCAATATCGGCAATCTAAATTCACCCTTCATCTTCACTTATATCAATCTCCTCTAATTTTCCTTTTTCATGCTCTTCTCCTTCAGGTAGACTTTGTTCTTCAAGCTTCAGCTTATCTGGAAAATGAACTTCTGGAGGCACGATCTTGACCGTGATGCCATATATTCCGCTCTTCATCTTAACATGGGTTGTCCAGACCCTAGTATTTTTTTGGGAAGGCTCACCGGATTTCGGGATGTATCCCTCAGTCACCTTCTCGAAGCGGCTCCTGTCGCTCCTCAGCTTTCCCCTTAGGATTATCTCGCATCCTATAGCCCCCGCGCTCATGATCCTCTGGAGGGCCCAGAATATCACCCTTCTGAAGTGGACCCCCCTCTCGAGGGCGTTAGCGATCCTAGAGGCCATTATGCGTGGGTTGAGCTCCGGTACCTCAACCTCCACGACCGTTATCTGGGGATTCGAGATCCCAAGCTCCTTCTCAAGCCTTTCAGAGGCTGTCTTGATGGCATGCCCCCTCTTGCCTATGACCCTCCCCGGCCTCATTGTATACAAGTTGATCTGGGTTCCAAGAGGGGTTCTCGCGATGGTGACCCCTCCAAAACCTGCCTCCTCGAACTCGTCTGACAATAGCTCCTCGACCTTCAACCTCTCCAGGGAGTCGTTAATGACACGTTTCACGGCCGACATATCAAATCTCCTCGACGGCCACCTCCACATGGGTCAGGTGCTGGAAGCTCGGCGATGACCTCCCAAAGGCCCTTGGGATGTAATCCTTTATGATTCGACCCCTGTGAGCAGCCATGTGAATTATCTTCAGCCTCTCCGTATAGAGGCCCTTGAATTCCGCGTTGGCCTCAACCGCTTCTAACACCTTTAGGATCTCTTTAGCGGCCTTTACCGGATACCTGCCAGAGGCGAATCCTTCCGTGTTCCTCCTGTGGGGGATCTTCTTCCCGTGCCTGTAGTACGGGATCGGCCTTTTCAGGTTCATTACCTCTTCGAGGATCTCCTTAGCCCTCTGGAGGTTTCTACCCCTGAGATACCTGCAGATCTCCCTAGCAGCCTTTGGGGATATTCTGAGATCCCTACCACTGGCTATAGCTGTTCTGTCCGGGTCTAACCCCTTGATGGAGTACCTCCACGAGGGCATATTCACACCATTCGCCTAAGAAGGCCCGAAATGATTATAAAAACCTTATCTCCGAGGCCCTAATTAGGGTGTGTAAAAACACTCGAAAGTCCTGGATCATGATGTTTTTAGAATGAAATTAAAAATCTACGGGATGATCTCAAAGGTTTTGTTGAATCTAATAGGAGCCCTCTCCGGATCCAGTTACTTTAGGGGTATGTACATGGAGCTTCTTGACGCACCTATTCCTGGTCTCCCATGCCTTACCGGCTTGTTGGTGATAGCGAACTCCCCTAGGTAGTGTCCCACCATCTTCTCTGTTATCTTTACTTCGACGAATTCCTTTCCATTATGAACCAGTATGGTTTTGCCAACCATCTCAGGTAGGATTATGAGATCCCTGGCATGGGTTTTTAGGGGCTTGTCCCCCTTCTTTGAGGCCCTTAGCTTCTCTAGCAGAGTTCTCTGTTCATGAGTTAGCCCTCTCCTTAGGCTTCTACGCATCCTTGATGGAAGGAGCTTTATGAACTCGTCCATTGACATGGCCTTCAACTCTTCTAGGGTGTAGCCCCTATATAGGAACTCCCTCGGCATTTTTATCACGATCATGCGTTCTATTGGGCTATTTAAGCTATGCGCGTTCCTTCTCTCTCCTCATCCTCTTCTTTCTACCGGTTCTCCTCGCCGCGATGAGGCCGACCTTCCTGCCTGGTGGCGTGCTACGTGCGACCGTGCTGGGCTTACCTATATGCCTGTGGCGCCCCCCTCCGTGGGGGTGGGAGGCTGCCGTCATCGAGATCCCCTTCGATCTCGGGAAGACCCTACCCTTAGCCTTGCTCAGGTGGTGCACCTCTCCGGCCTTTAAGAAGGGCTTATCCTTTCTGCCCCCTCCTGCGACTACGCCTATAGTGGCCCTGCATCCCTTCGGGACTCTGATCGTCTTCTTCGAGGGCAGTCGGAGTATTGTGTCGGAGCCTATATGGGCTACGACCGTAGCATACGAGCCTGAGCTCCTCGCCACCCTTCCTCCATCGCCTGGTTTAAGTTCTACGTTGCATACCATAGTTCCCTCTGGGATAACCTCAAGGGGGAGAATGTTTCCCACCTGAATCGGGGCCTCGGAGCCGATGGTTATGCTCTGGCCTACCTGCACCCCCTCAGGGGCGACATGATAGTATCTGAGGCCCTCGCCAAGTTCGACATAGGCCAACGGGGCTCCCCTTCCCCTCTCATGGATTAGGTCTTTTACGATCCCGACCGCGCCCTCTTCCATCTGGGGAGGGTATCTGGCCGGGGCCACCTTCCTCGTCTTAGCTGCCCTGAATGTCGGGGTGCCTCTCCCCCTCCTCTGAACCCTCAGCTTCTTACCCATCCATCTTCACCCCCTACAGGATGCCGAGCCTTACGGCTATATCTGAGGCGCTGTAGCCCTCCCTCAGCTTGACTAGAGCCCTCTTCCTCCCCCTTCTATCTATAGAGGTTCTAATCTCCTCCACCTCTACCTCGTATAGTTCTTTCACTGCCCTAGCTATCTCCTTTTTGTCAGCCTTCCTCTGAACTATGAAGAGGAGCTTGTTCTCCTCCTGTATCATCTTGACGGAGCGTTCCGTTGTCAGGGGATATAGAATTATCTCCTGAGGTCTCAATTCTTTTCCCCCCACATCTCATCTAGGGTCGCGAATGCGCTCTTTGTCCACATCACAAGCCTTCCAGGTCTTGCCCCTGGTGCTAGGAGCTCGACGTTGAGATCGGAGACCTTCACCACCTCCACTCCTGGAATATTAGAGAAGGCCTTGGAGATCCCCCGATCCTCTGATATGACGATTAAGGGGCCCCTACCGGGCTTCTTCTTTCTTCCCCTCATCTTTCCCCTCCCAGCCCTCATCTTCTTCCTATCCGACCTCTCCACATCCGGCCATACCCCCAGCCTGGTCAGGAACTCCCTAGCTTCGCGAGTCTTATTCAGAGACTCCACCTCATCCTCAACCACTATTGGGAGACTAGCTACTGCATGTATGTCATGGCCCCTCTTCGCTACGAGGTCTCTCACTGCGGAGGCGGCTATCGCCGATCTTATCGCAAGCCTCCTCTCCTTTTTGTTTATCTCCTTCCTAATTCTCTTGATGGATGTTGGGGGGAAGGCCTGATGGCCGCCGACAGTCCCAACGCCGAAGGCTGCTCTGCGGGAATCCCTAAGCCTTGGAACCCTTGAGAGGCCTCTGTTAACACCCCAAGACTCCGCCGTGGTCCTCTTCCCAGCGAGGGGATCTCTACCCTGAGGTTGAAAGCGGTGAGATTGAAGGGAGATGACCGCCCTCCATATAACGTCAGGCCTTATAGGTGTCTGGAAAATCCTTGGGAGTTCCATCTCCTCAACCTGTTCGCCGTTCATGTTTAGAACTGGGACCATCAACCAGAGCTTCCCCCTAAGTGGAAAGTGGTATTGATGTAGGTTATCGTGGGTGCCTCTTCTGGAAGCCTTGGCTTTCTCACCGCCTTCCTGAGCCTTATCAGCCTTTTGGGGGGGCCCATCACGCTCCCCTTCACCACTATATAATCGTTTTTAATGAGACCATACCTGATGAAGCCGCCTGGGGGGTTGATCTTATCCCCCCCCTCTCCTATCATGAGGATCCTCTTATTATACTCTGTCCTGTTGTGGTATCCCATCTGCCCAGCTCTTGGGACTCCTGGCATAACCCTCGCTGGATGCCATGGGCCCAGCGTGGCGACCCCTCTCTTGGTCTTCCTAGCCTTATCCTGAAGGATTCTAACCCCAAACCTCTTAACTGGTCCTTGGAAGCCCTTCCCCTTAGTCACACCTATAACATCTACGGATTCGCCAGGCTTAAGTACATCCGAGGCCCTGATGCTTTTTCCCAAGAGGCTCTTAGCATACTCAAGTTGCTTCTCGACCGTTCCACCTCCTATTTTCACCTCCATAACCTCCGGCTTCTTCTTCCCAATTCCCGTCAGCCAGGGCTGGGTTGCTAGCACCAGCCTAAACTCTGCTATCCTATCTATTTCTTCTCTAATCTCATCGAGTTGTTTGGCTCCACCTACCCCCGTTAAGGGCTTAATCCTCCTCTTAAGGTTCTCCGGGGGGTTATCAATCCAGGCCTCGGTTAGAGGCTTGAGTCCGTCTGGGCCTTTTGTATATGCCCTTAAGGCGCAGACAAGCATTGGAGGGCTCTCGATGATTGTGACTGGGATCATAACCTCCTTACCATAATCGGGCGTTTTCTCACGATCCTCGATCATGAAGATGTGGGTCATACCAACCTTGTAACCCGCGAACCCGAGGAGACGGGGGGATCCCTCGACCTCAGGCCAGTGATCTATTCTCCCGACTATCCTCTTAGCCCTCTTCCTGGGGTAGTATGCTCTCGAGCCACGCCTAGGCCATCTTACCCTGGGCATCCGGCCCCTCTCCTTCCAGATCGACCCATAACTACCAGAGACCTGAAATTTAAATGATTCGAAAATCAATTGAAAAGATGTAGAGGGGTCTTATGAGACCATTTTACAGAATTATTTTCCAGAGTTGACTCATCCTCTCGTCTGTATTCAATCATCAACGCCGGTATCTCGAGCCCGGTCTGCCCGTGCTCTCCTGTTTCCCTTTACCTTTCCCAGCTTAGCTGATGGGCACGACTCAGCGATGAAGCAGCTGCCGCAGAGGGGGGTTCTAGCCCTGCAGATCCTTCTCCCAAACTCAATGAGTGAAAGGTGGCCCATCTCAAGTTCCTCTCTTGGTATGATGGATTCGAGAATCGAGCGGACTCGCTCGTAACTTTGATTTCCAGATACGAGTCCTAGGCGCTCAGTTATCCTGAATATGTGGCGGTCCACAGGCATTATAGGTTTATTAGCCTCGAATAGGAGGATCACATCGGCTGATTTTCTACCGACGCCGGGCAATCTGATGAGTTCTTCTCTGGCCTCTTGAAGCTCTTTTATAAGGATCCTCGATATGTCTCCATTATACTTGGAGACGACGATCTCCGAAAGCCTCTTGATCACCTTTGCTCGAATATTATGCATCCCAGCTGGGCGGATGGCCGAGGCTATCTCCTCGATACCGGCCTCCGCCAGTCTTCCCGGCTCTATCCCAATGGTTCTCTCAAGCTGCTCGTATGCCCTAGCCTCATTAGAATAGCTCGTGTTCTGGCTCAATATTACCCTGATGAGACCTTTAAAAGGATCCCCTGTCCTAGAGCTTCTCTTGGGGTGATATTGTTGCATGATCCTCTTGAGGGCTTCTGAAAGCACTTTCCATGAATCCCCCGGTCTTTTCACCTAGTTGAATTAGCCTTTCTGTTATAAGTTGTAGGAGGCCTTCGAGGTTGATCCTCTTCTCCGCTGAGATCATGGTCCATGGAAGGCCATAACGCTCTATGTCGAGGGCTTCACATATACTCTCTGGAGAGCTGCCCGCCAGATCTATCTTGTTCAGTACGATGATTATCCTCTCCCTCTGGACCCCTATCTCCGTGAGGAGTTTTATCCCCTCCCTTATCTTCATCTTGAGAACTAGGATGGGGTCGGTAATCTCTAACAGGAGTAGGACCAAGTCCGCGTTCCTCATATCCTCCAGGTTCAGCTCGAAGCTTTTAATGAGCCTTGGGTCTAAGTCCAGGACAAATCCTATGGTATCGATGAAGAGCACGGCCAGACCTGGCTCGAGATACCGGCGTTGATACTTGCTGGTTAGGGTTGTGAAGGGTAGGGGGCTAACCTCCTTTTTCTCGCCAGTTAGGGCGTTGAATAGGCTAGTCTTCCCAGCGTTATAATAGCCCGATATGCAGACTATGGGAAATCCTAGTCCCTTCCTGTAAGCTATCTGCTCTATCTTCTCCTTCCTCAGAGCCTCGATCCTCTCCCTGATCCTGGCCTGGCGTCTCGTTATCTCCCTGAGTTGACTGTGATAGGCGTACTCGCCCATGCTAAGGAAGAAGGGTCGTTCGTTTCTGTATTTCATGGAGGCCTGCAGCTTCAGGTAGGGCACGATCTTGTTCAGGCGGGCCGCCTCTATCTGGAGCTTGCTGAGGTTGTCGGACGCCCTCCTCTCGAAGATCTCTAGGGTGATCTCATACCTATCGAGAACCTCCCTCCCCAAAGCCCTGATCAAGTTGAGCTTCTGACTGCTGCTGAGAAGGTTATAGAATATAACCATGTCAACCCCGTTGTCCTCAACAAACTTTCGGAGTTCCTTCACCTTACCGCTCCCTATATAGTATCTCGCTGAGGGGCTTCTCTCGGTCTGAATGAACTCCCCGACAACCTCTATTCCTAGGCTCTCTACAAGGCTGCGGAGTTCTTTCAACCTGATGCGGTAGACCCCGTGATCATGAATGTTCGTCTTGAGCATACAGAGAACTGCACGGCCTACCACTCCCTCCCTCTCTAAAAACCTGTTAACCCTTACCTTCAGCTCCCCCCTCCCATACACTTTATTATTTTTCATTTGTATTTAAGGAGCCTATAAACCTATTCCATCAAAAATTAGGCGTTTAGTGATTTAAAGGTTTTATTTTAAGATATCCTCATAAAGCTGATGGCCGAGTATCTCGAATTCTTCCTCTTAGGCCTCCTACAAGGGGTCATCGAATGGCTTCCGATATCGAGCCAGGGAAGCCTCGTACTTTTCCTCGTACTCCTCCTAGGCTTCAAGCTCTCGGAGGCTTTAGACATCTCCATCCTCTTACATCTCGGCACCTGTCTAGCCGCGACGATATACTTCAGGAGGGATTTAGTAAGGATCCTAAAAAGAAGCTCAGATGAGGATGAAATGTTGCTGCTTTTTCTAGTAGCGGCAAGCTCAGCCACGGTTATATCAGGTCTCCCTATCTACCTCCTCTTCAGAGGGGTGGGAGGCCAAGGTGAAGTCCTCCTAGGTCTGCTCGGGGGAGCCCTTATCATAACAGGCCTAGCTCAGAGAAGAGATGGACCTAAAAGAGGTACTTCAATGAAAGCTCCCAGTTTGGGAACCGGTTTTCTCGTGGGCCTCCTCCAAGGCCTATCAGCCTTGCCAGGCCTTTCCAGATCAGGGATAACGACCTTCGCCCTTCTACTCTACGGATTCGAGGGGAAGGAAGCCCTTCGAATCTCATTTATATTGAGCATCCCAGCAAGCCTATTCGCCTCATCTGGAGTTATTCTACTAGGTGGGAGCATACCGCTAGATCCACATATGCGAATAGCTATCATAGCTTCGTTCATCTCGGCCCTCATAACGATAGGGTTACTGATGCGGGTCTCACAAAGAGTAAACTTTTCAAGTTTTTGTATTTTAATGGGACTAATCGCCATCATATCTTTCGTATTAAAACTTACAACAACTCCAACATAATTATTTGCAAATTAAATATTCATCGGGTAATTATGAGTTCATGACTGGGAGGCCCTAGGCTCCTTGGAAAAGGTATTTAAAAGAAAGACATCCATGCCACTTAAGTTCAAAAGCGTGCTATCAGGCTACAAGTAAGTTAAAACATTGTCTATAATATGATATGCGTGAGGGGTGTTATAAAGCCTGTGCAGACTACTACGGTTGTTAAGCTTGGGTATGGGAATAGGTTTGAGTTTAAGGAGCCGGCCAAGTTCCATAGGTTGAACTCTGGAAAATCTCAAAACGTATAGTCCTGAGCTTTTAGCCAAAAAAGATCAAAGGAGGTTCTTCAAGCTGCTGGAGAAGTGGATTGTCATATCCTTCAGCCCCTCGCTTGGATGTCTCTCTCCAACACCTTAATCTATTTCTCGAAACTTGGTTAAGACCAAGGAGATTGGCAGAGAGCACGCGGGAGAAGTAAATGGTGCCGCGGGAGTGACTTGAACCCACTAGACCTCGGAGATATCCCCCGCAAATCTCCCCTCTTTTCTGTTTTGACCTGCCCCCATAATAAAAATCATCACCCAAATACAAAGTTAACGAACTAAAGGTAGATTAATGCGATTAGCTCAAAATATGTTTATATGGATATTTTTTTATTTAAATCTAGGTCTGTGGGTTTGTCATAGTTTGGGAATCGCTTCGGCAGCTCTTATAAAGGCTTATTTGTGTTTCTATGTATTCTTGTTTCAATATATAAATGCACGATTATAAAATAACCCACAAGTGTAGATGTCATTATTGCAAAAGGCAAAGAAGTTTCAAGGTCAGGCGATATTATTTTACTCAAGAATATTTTTAAAAGAGGGAGTTCGTAAGCATACACTAAATGAAAACCAAAAATATACCACGAAATCTTTGAAAAGAATTTATCAATTGCTCTTTTAAAGCGTGTCTGTCCATGAAAGCGGAACCACATTCCACCAGTAAAGAATGCTAAAGTTGGAAGCCATAGAGCGATGAGCTCTGCTTCTTTAATTACAGCAGCAATGTCTCCTTTCACTATCACAAACATGAGAATATAAACGATGATTATAGTCGCACAAAAGGCTGAAACGAAGAATGAGGCATCATCGCCTTTACCAGCTGCTTCGGAAAGAAAGTAGGCTTTGGCCAACCGTTTGTCTGTTTTATTCGTATATAGGGTCGCCACGTTTGTCTGTTTTATTCGTCCTTGACACCTTTGTAACAGTTGACTTAATTCTAATTCTGGTTCCATCTTCTGCTATATATTCGCACCACTCTTCTGCTAATGTATTGTATTTCACATCTTCTTCTATAATTGAGGATTTTAACTCTTCTTCAGTATATCTTGTTTCAGAACGTAGCCCTTTTAAATGATCAGGAACATGATGTAGGCTAGAGATGTATTGACCTTCGAGTTCATAACCGATCTTCCCCTCAATGGATTCCCTTTTAAAGATTTTAATTAGAATTATTTTGTCCATATGATTGGACCGTCAAATAATTCATATTTATTCCATGGTTCTCTTACAACATCGAAGTCGAGTTCAGTGACCTTCTCACTCATATAGATTCTTCCACTTCTTTAAAGATACTTTCTCCAGACTGTGTATTACTTATTATGATGGGGATCTCTATAATGAACTCATTGGAGAGGTTTCTAGCAGTGTCCGCTATTGGCGGAATCCCTATAGTGATAACTTCCATGGTCATCCTCCTCCCCTTCCTGGTTTTTAGTTATGACTAAGATTTATTTAAAGATAGGGGTGTGAGGCCCATTGCTGGCTCGTTCGTCCTTATGGCTAGGAGAATGAGGTCCCTATAGGTAGCAGAGTAGATGAGTTGGGCATACTTCTTGGAACTCTCTCAAACCTGACGCCCCCACCCTCGACGACAACCTCCAGGAAGTCCCGGACCTCCAACCCATCAGTGCCGCATCAGTGCCGAGATAGTTGCCCAGAACCTCAATCCTAAGCCCCTAGAAGGCCATCAGGCTGCAGGCAACCCTAGCCCTAAGATCCGCGACGCTGAGGATCCTCCTCAACTCCTCAGGAGTGGGGGGCCTCTCATCCCAAACTTGACAAGCTCATCCCTACGGGGAATCCTAATCCTCCGCTGGACCTCAACACCATTAAAGCTGAGCCAACTCTCTAAAGGCTTAACACAGTTCACTATATAGCTCCCACTCCTACCCTCAGCCTCCAAGGCACCCACAACATCCAATATGAAGTTAGCAGCCCTCTAGGCCCAAGCGAAGCAATCTCCCCAGGATCCCTCCCAAACCTCCTCTCAATATACCCCATACGCCTAGCCACTCACGGGCCGTAGTAACACTCCCACGCCTCACATTCTCAAACCAACGCCTGAAATCCCCATCCTCCAACAGATGCCTATAAGGAGACTTATAGGTATAGGAGACCTTCTCCTATAAAAGCTCACCCCTCTATCAAACCCGCCAGATTAAAGAGAATATCATATAAAAAGTTGTGAATCCAAATAATGGTGGGGCCGGAAGGATTTGAACCCTCGACATTCGGGTTTCCTCTCCAAAAGCTCTTCATCCCGTCGCCGGTCAGCAAACCCTGATCCTTGCCTTCTGGAGCCCGACGTCATACCTGGCTAGACCACGGCCCCTCCAGAATGGCTACCCTGCTATCCAATATATATTTTTTTAGGATTCTTCTCGAATGTATTCGAGTCTTTTGAGGAGCAAAAGATTTAAACGAGCCTTTCATGCCCTTTTTATGGGCTACCGGCCAAAGGGCGTGGGAACCACCTGAACCCATACCGAACTCAGAAGTTAAACCGCGTTCCGTCCACGGCGGTAGTGTTGTCTTCGGCGACGCGAAACCGTGGAAGCTGGTAGCCCCCTATCTTGGATAATCCTCCTCCTTTGCCTCCTTCGGTTTAAAGGTTGGGGATTACTTGTTTCGAGTGAAGGGAAATTAATGTTTATAACCTTGTGGCTAGATTCAACTGAAGTGGTTAGGGTGATATCTTCGGTCGGGCAGCTATTCCAGCCTCAGACTGAGCTGGGAACTATCATACAGGTGATAATCAGCATAGCCTTCATCACCTACATCTTCTACGCCCAGAGGATCCAGAGCTTAACCATGCTCAGGCAGATCGAGGGGACTTTAAGGAGGGTTAAGGCCATCAGGGATGAGGGGAGGAGGATATCCATCGAGACGATAAAGGAGCTGGGAAAGCCTTCGAGTGACCCCACTCCTCAGGTTGAGCGTCTCCTTGAGAGCTTCTTCATCTCGCCGACGGACCTAGACCCCGCCGGGATTGTCTGGAAGCTGGAGCAGCTGCTCAATGTCAGGGAGAGGAAGTTTAGGGCCGATGTTAGGGCTATAGCGCCGAATGCCTCTGAGAGCGAGGCGCATAACATCGAGAACCTTTTGGAAGCCTCTCAGGCCCTAAATGTCTTTTACAAGGTCATCCGCCACTACTACCTCCTCGGAAAGAAGACCATGAACATCTACATCATAATGCAGATCCACATGATCCTCCCTCTAGTCATGAGGGAGGTCGAGGCCTTCTCCTCCGCCATCCAGGCCTTCCAGCAGGGGATGCCCATAGGGGATGGGGTTGGGGCCCTGACAGCTGCGAAGTTGATGTATGGCCATCCATATAAGGAGGTGGCTGAGGACTTCGTGGCGGCTGAGGTGCCTATGGATGGGAGGGAACTCATAGTCATGAAGGCGACAGGGCCTGGGGGGAATGTCGGGAAGCCCGCCGAGGCGATAGAGAACATCCTCAGAGAGAGGAAGGGGGAGGTCAAGGCCATAATAATGATCGACGCAGCGGCCAAGCTCGAGGGGGAGCAGACGGGGGAGGTCGCTGAGGGTGTTGGGGCGGCCATCGGGGGCATAGGGGTAGAGAAGTTCAAGATAGAGGAGGCTGCCAAGGCCTATAATGTTCCGTTATATGCTGTGGCCATAAAGGTCGACATCACAGATGTCGTAGCCCCCATGAGGGAGGAGCTCTTCGAAGCCACGGATAGGGCTGTCGAGGCGGTTAAGAGGATCATCTCTGAGAGGACGAGTGAGGGGGATGTGGTCATAGTGGCAGGCATCGGGAACACCGTGGGGATAGCTCAGTAGGTGGGACTATGGGTTATAGGAGCAGCGGGAGGGGGGTTATCCCCCAAATCCCATGGGTCGTCATCCTTGGAGCCCTAGCCTTGGGGGTCTTCTCCCTCCTCAACCTATATCTAGGGTTTCAGGCCTATGCCTCGGGAAGGGCCGAGCAGGGTAGCTATTACATACTCATAGGATCTATGGGGTTTGCCGCCATGGGCTATATGTTCTTCAGGGCTAGGGCTCCACCCTTGAGGAGGACGTTGATACCCAGAGTCGAGGTCGTGACCACCATAGAGTGTCCAAGCTGTGGGTTGAAGAGGGTTAGGAGCTTCGAGAGGGGTGACTATATATTCAGGAGGGATATCCCCTGCACGAAGTGTGGAGGGCAGGCGGTTATAACCCGGATCCACAGGAAGAGGCTCCCTGAGGAGGCTAGGCAGTTATGACCTCACACCCATCCTCGTTCACGATGAGCGAGTGCTCGGCTTGAGCCACGGGCCTGCGGCTCCTCTCCAGAAGCTGAGGGTATGAGTATAGACATCTAGAGTTCACAAGCTCCACGAAGGCTCTCTCCCCCTCGGGGCCCGGGAACCGCCTCGCAACCCACCTGTAGGCGAAGGGGAGAGTTCTATACTCTGACTGGATGATCCTGAGCATCTCTCTTGCCATCTCCCCGCTCAGGGACTTCTTCTTCTTGAATATGTATATGTTTCCTGGGGGTCCATCCACAACCTCGCCGGAGGCCTCTGGGAGGGTTGCGAAGGGTTCGACGGCGTAAAGGTCTCCAGCCCTGAGCCTGTGGAGATGGGGCGCGGAGACATTGGGGATCGCCTCACCCGCATGGATTATGTAGCGAGCCATCCTATGCCCCGTTAGGTTCCTTATCGGAGCTGCTCCTCTCCTCTTCATTGCCCGCTCTATGACGCCTCCGATCTCTGAGGCTCTAACCCCCGCCCTTATGCTCCTTATCGCCTCCTCTAATGCCTCCTCAGCAGCCTCAACCAGCACTTCATATCTAGGATCTAGGCAGACTGTTGTCGCCGTATCGGCTATATATCCTTCGACATGGACTCCTAGGTCGACCTTCACTAGGCTTCCTTCGGGCACGGTCATAGGGTCCTGGGGCGGAGATGTGTAATGGGCGGCCACATGATCGATGTCGACGTTGCAGGGGAAGGCTGGCTGCCCTCCAAGTTCCCTGATCCAACGTTCCACATCCTCACAGATCTGGATTATCCTCACCCCAGCATCGATTCGGCTTCGAATCCTCTCCCTAACGTTGGAGGCTATGCGCCCAGCCCTCCTAATAGCCTCTAATGGATCCATCAAAAGCCCTCCCGCCCCCGAACTCCCTGTGCTCAGCGTGGGCTACTTTACTACGAGGATGGGTTTAGTACAGGAGTCCACGACCCTCCTGCTCGTGCTCCCCAACACCCAGCCCATTATACCCCCTAAGCCCCTGCTCCCCATCACTATGAGGTCCACTCCCTCTCTATCCGCCATCTCCACTATAGTGGAGGAGGGCCTCCCCTCCTTGAGGATCCCATCCACCCTAATCTCTGGGTGTGCCTCCTTAACAGCCCTTATGGCATCCTCAAGCACCTTCTCGTAGGCGGCCCTCGCCCTATCCTGATATCTATCCATCTCGGAGTAGAGGGTTGCCGGCACGGTTCCAATCCCCTCATTTGGGAATGCTGGAAGTATCACCTTCGGGACCACCGCTAGGATCTTTAGCTCGGCCCCCCACTTAACGGAAAACTCGGCGGCGTACTTCAATGCCCTGTTAGACGGCTCCGATCCATCGACCGCGACGAGGATCTTCCTAAACATCTTCCCCGGGATATTCTGGAGGTTGAGAGGCTATTTAATTCCATCGCATGGGTTGAAACCCTTGTTAAAGCTGGGATTCAATTTGGAAATAAAAATGGATCTTCGTTTTAAGGTTCATCTCGGGGATACTATAAGGGAGAACCTCCCATAATCATATCTTCTGATCCCTCCTTCCCCTTCTAAATATCTCCCGATGCCTGCTTTGATCTCCTCAGCGGCCTTCAAGACCTCTAGGAGGATCTCCTTCTCTATCCATGGCTCGTTATGGCTGGGCATCAGCCTATCATATAGGGGGAAGAGGTCGACCAATCTTCTATAACTCTCTATAAGCCTCTCCAGGTCTCCCCCTGGTAGGTATGTGTAGATCGCCCCGGTGTAGAAGGTGTCCCCAGTCCATAGGAGGCGGGACTCCCTATCAAGGAGGCATATGGAGTCTGGGGAGTGGCCGGGAGTGTGAATTACCTCAAGCCTCCTCCCGCCGAGGTCGATGACGTCCCCATCCCTGAGCCAGCGGGTAACCCTGAAAGGGGGCACAGAGTAGGCTTCGGGGTTGAACCCTTCGGGGAACGGCTTCCAGACAAGCCCCTCAGAGAGGAGCTTAATGGCCTCTTCATGGCTATACCCCTCCTCCGCCGCCCTCCTAGCCATGGGATGATCGAAGATGGCCACCTCCTCGAAGAGGTGGTTCTGGGCTACATGGTCGATGTGGTGGTGGGTATTCACAACCATGATGGGCAGGTCCGTGAACTCCCTCGAAAGAGCCCTTATATCCCCTATCCCGCACCCCGTGTCTACCAAGGCCGCCCTATCCCTCCCCAGGACCAGGTAGGAGATCGCCTCCTCGAACTGCCCCGGCTCATAAAAGACGTAGACCCCGGGCTCCACCTTATAGACCTCAAACCATGGCTGACTTGACTCGAGCCTCCTCAGGTGGGCGTAGATGGGCCTAGGAAGGGCCTCCCACCACCTAGAAGGCCTGACGACATCCCCCTCACTATCTCTGGAGATATTCATCCTCAAAACCACCGCAAAGAGCTCACACATCCCAATATTTAATTGATGAGCTTCGCGAATCCTGAGTTTACCGTGGAGGCCTCTAGGAGAAACCATGCTCCACCTCCCAAGGTTTAAGTAGTACTTTTTAATAGTACTTCCTTTGATGAAGTATGACTGAGGTCTCAGTCACTAGGAAGGGGCAGATAACCATACCCATAGAGTTGAGGAAGAAGTTCAACATCGAGGAGGGATCGAAGGTTGAGGTTTTTGAGGAGGGGGGCCGAATCGTGATAAAGAAGCTCCAGAGCATATTCGACCTGGGTGGGAGCGGCGCTGGAAGGGGCGATGTGGAGGAGTTGAAGGGGATGCTTGATCGGATGAGGGAGGAGGATGCCTGAGAGAAGCACTTACGACACCCGATTCTTCATCGAATACTTCTACTCCAGCGACTCTGATCTCCTGAGAAAGTTCAAGGAAGAGCTAAGGTCGGTGAGGGAGAGGATGGTATCCGCGGTGACAGTTCACGAGATCTATCGCATCAGCCTAGAGAGGGAGGGTAGAGAGGTCGCGATCCTGAGGAGTGAGGCCATTCGCAGAGACTTCCGCATAGTTGATGTAAACTATGAGGTTGCCGTCAGGAGTGCTGAGCTGAGGAGCAGGCATAGAATACCGATGGCCGATAGCATCATCGCAGCGACGGCTCAAATTCAAAAATCCCATCTAGTCTCAGATGACCCTCACTTCAAAGAGATTGAAGACCTTAGGACAAGATGGCCCATCAAGTGAAGGCGCTCCCTCAACATATACTAAAGCCGTATTTTAAGGGGTCATCAGGGTTTATCACCACCTCTAAGAGTTGGGTTATGAAGGCCCTCCCAGTGATCTCTGGTATTATGGCCTCGCATCCTCCAACCCACGTTGTCCTAAGGATCCTAGCCCTGAAGGTTGTGTTCATTATGCTCTCATGGATGAAGGGCTCATCAACCTTTATCAGGCCTTTGGCGTGCATGGTGGCCAGCCTGGCCGCAGTACCCGTAGCGCAGGGGCTCCTGTCGAACTGCCCCCTCCCGAAGACCACGATGTTCTTCCCAGAGCTTTGAGGGAGCTCAGGCTCGTCTGTGATCATCGCCAGCTTCACCCTCTCCTGGAGGGCCCTACCATCCGGATGAGATACTGCTACTTGTCTTGATGCCTCATCTCTCAGGGCTATCCCCTTTCTAACCAGCTCCTCCACCTTCTCCCTTCGAACCCGGGTCTTCAGTTCTCTCGCCTCGGCTATGGCATAGTAGTTTCCACCATAAGCGATGTCGACGCTCAGGGGTTCTCCCCCGAGCCTAATCTCAAAGGTTCCGAGATGGTAGCTTGGGACATCGATAACTGAGACCTCGGAGACACGACCCCCCACCACCCTGGCCCTCGCCTCCACCAACCCCGAGGCCGTCTCATAAGTGACTCTAGTGATGGGCTCATCAGGCTGGACGAGCCCCATCTCTATGAGGGCCGTAGTGACCCCCATTGTCGCATGCCCACACATATCGAGATACCCCTCACCATCCATGAAGATGAGCTGGTAGTCCACACCCCCCGCCTCGGAGGGGAGAACCAATGCACCGAACTGGTCTTTATGCCCCCTAGGCTCGAATAGAAGAGAGGTCCTCAACCAGTCATAATGCCTCCTCAGGAACTCCCTCCTCTCAATAATGTTTGAGCCCTCAAGCCTGGGAAACCCCGCAAGGATGATTCTGGTAGGCTCTCCCTCAGTATGGGAATCCACCACATACAAAAGATTGGCAACCTTCATACCTGAGAGTTTATAATAAAAAACACTTTAAATAATTAGGTTGTAAGGTAAACGTATTGAAGGGCCTGATTGTAATTTAAAACCTTTTATTCATGACAAATGGAAAGGGATTCATTTGTATTATCTAGTTAATTATGGTCGAAATTAAAATTGAGTAACAATGAACCACCTTGAAAAAAGATAAAATCCTCACATCATCCTCCTTTAACATTATAACTTGTTGAGATACTAAAGAATAACTAGATTTTGACCATCATATTCGAACACAGATTTTGTTATTATATGTTAATTACACTTTCTTACCTTTATGGTATTCCAAAAATGAGGTCTATATATCAATGTATTCTGAGTTAAGTTTAAAATGAAAATTTTTATACATTGATAATATACCCATGATTGGGTGATCTGTTATGTCGAAGATATACGAGTTCGAGTTGGGGAGGGCTGCTGACATCCTCACGAGGGAGCTATTCAAGCTCAAGGAGGGCGAGACGTTTATAATCACCTCTGACACGGAGTCGGACATGCGTGTGGTGGAGGCGACGGCTAGGTCCGCCTTCGCCTTGGGGGCTAAGCCCATGGTCATCTGGCTTGCTTCCCCCTTGGGGGTCGGGAAGGCCGCAGACCCTATGCTACCTCAAGAAGCCCTAATTGGCGCCCTCAAGGGGGCTGACGCCTGGGTCGAGTTCAATAATGAGTGGCTGTTATACTCGACGCCGTATGACATCGTCATGAAGGAGAATCCACGTCTCAGATACCTTTGCCTCGTCGGTATGAATGCGGAGATGATGATTAGGTGCATCGGGAGGATAGATTATCCACTTCTGAGGAAGTTCTTGGAAAGGGTGGCAGTACTAACGACATCAGCTAAGGAGGTGCAGATCACAACGCCGGCGGGCTGCGATGTCACCTTCAAGAATGATCCCAAAGGGAGGCCGAGATACGCGTCAGGCTACGCTGATACACCTGGGCCGCACATGATGGCCGGGCAGATAGGATGGTCAATATTACACCAGACCATTAACGGGAAGATAGTCTTCGACGGCTCGGTTTTTCCTCCAATAGGGCTTCTAAAAGAGCCGATAGAGCTAACGGTGGAGAAGGGGGACATAATAAAGTTCGATGGCGGAAAGGAGGCCGCTGATTATGAGGCTTGGCTCAGAAGCTTCAACGATCCAAACATGCTGAAGATGGCTCACATATGTTACGGCTTCAACCCTGGAGCTAGGCTGACTGGAAACATAGTTGAAGATGAGAGGGTCTGGGGATGCACGGAGTGGGGTATAGGGAACATGCCTTGGAGGCCCGCAGCAACCCACTCAGACGGCATCTGCCTCAACTCATCAGTCTGGCTTGATGGGGAGCAGATCCTCGATAAGGGCCGATGCGTCCACCCTGAACTATCTGAACTCGCCAGAAAACTTGGTAAACGATGACTTGGTCCTCCTCATCTGCCCTTATGTCAAAGAGATAACATTTAACTAAATGGCCAGTATTAACTTTAAGGTGATCTTCGATACGTTGTTCTAAAAGATCCCTCTGGTTATAGGGAGATTCAAAATTAAAAAATGATTTTTTCGCTTGTTTCCTCTATTTTTCGTCAGGATATTTTTATCTTGAATTTGGCTAGCGGTGAAGGAAATTTCAAAGTGCATAAATATTAAAGGTATCTTTGAAATCATTCTCTAATGGTGATGAATATGGAGTGCGACGTCTTAGTCATAGGTGCGGGCATTCTGGGCCTGAGTTCGGCCTACCACCTGAAGGTTAGGCACCCCAATAAGAGAGTTCTTGTTGTTGAGAGGTTTGGGGGGCCTGGGCAGGGTAACAGCGCTAAGAGTGAGGGAGCCTTCAGAAACGTCTTCGGATCCGAGACTAACTATCTTCTCGCCGACTCGACCATTGACTGGTTCATACATCTTCAGGAGGATCTTGGGTATGACCTTAAACTGGCCAAGATAGGTTACCTATGGCTCTTCAGCGAGAAGCAGTATAGCCATCACTCAGAAGCTTTAGAAAAGATAAGGTCGAGAGGTGTTGATTTGGCGGTATTTAAGAGGGGTGAGCTGAGTGGGAAGATCCCTGACCTTGTGGTTGATTTTGAGGGGGATGAGGAGGCCGAGCTCCTGGGCCTGGAGCCTGTTGATTTTGGGGTTCTTGGGAGAAAATGTGGGAGCATCGATGCTGACTCTCTTGTCAGGTGCTATGAGGAGATGTTCCTCAAGCTTGGTGGAGAGATCAGATATGGCGTTGAGGTCAAGAGGCTTATGCTTAAGCCCGAGGTTGAGCTAGGCCTCCCCGGGGAGCCCTTCATCTGGCAGGATGTCCACGTGGCTGGGGCTGAGACTAGCAGGGGGGAAATAAGGGCGGAGACCACCATAGTCGCGGCCGGCGTCTGGTCCGGGAGGCTCTTGGAACCCATTGGGCTGGATCCCTTCATGAGGGCTAAGAAGAGGCAGATATTCACCTTCAAAGACCCCAGGCTTAAGGGCCTATTCCAGGTTGAGGGCCTGAACGAGCATGGGGTCCTCCCCTTCACCATACTCCCCAAGGCTGGGGTGTACTTCAAGCCCGAGTTGACTGAGGGGAGCGTCTGGCTGGGGTGCGCCGACAACCTCGGGAGGAGGTTCGGCTTGGAGGAGGACCCCCAGCCCGAAGAGGAGTACTATACCAATAACATCTACCATGTGCTGGTCAAGTACTTCCCATGCTTCAGGGATCTGAGGCCTGTGAACATGTGGGCTGGGCAGTACTCGATAAACAGCCTTGACCAGACCCCGGTTGTGGAGGCATTAGCTCCAGATCTAATATATGTGGGGGCTGCGAGCGGTAGCGGGATAATGAAGTGCGACGCCCTAGGCAGGATAACAGCCGCACTTTATGCGGGTGAGAAGGAGGCCGAGCTATATGGGGGTAAACGGTTCAGGGTTTCAGATATAGGGATAGAGAGGCGGAATGTGGAGAGGGAGTCCTTCATCATCTAGGCTCTTCTCAATCTCAACCCTCTTCAACGTGGCCTGCTCTATAATCATAGGCCCAAGCTCCGGTCCACTCTAGGGACCCGTGTAAGGGAGCTGAGAGAATCTAAGTCTTATAGATGAAGTCATATTGATGAATCCATTATTATTTATGGGGAGGGAGAAGGACTTTATAGGTTATTGTCTCTTAGAGTGAGATGCATTATGTCTGGTGTGAGAGTTTTAGGGGTTTCTGGATCCCCGAGGAAGGGTAAGAACACCGAGCTGTTGCTGAGGGTCTCCCTTGAGGCTGCTTCTGAGGAGGGGGTTGACACGGAGCTGTTAAGCCTCTCAGATTATAGGATTCTCCCCTGCAACGGATGTAACATCTGTGTTAGGGGGAAGCCATGCCCCTTAGACTCAGAGGATGATATGGGCAGGATCCTAGAGAGGCTTTTGGGAGCTGATGCCATCATCCTGGCTGCTCCAAGCTACTTTGGATCGGTTCCTGGCATTATGAAGAGCTTCATGGATCGAACCAGGCCCTTGAAGATGGGGGGGCATAGGCTCGGGGGGAAGGTGGCCTCAGCCCTCTCGGTCTCAGGCCTCCGCCACGGGGGTGGAGAGAGGGTGATCGAGGCTATAGCCCACTTCGCCCTCGTCCACGGCATGATCTTTGTAGGGGGGTGCGAGGACCCCCTAACCATGGGCCAGTTCGGGGTCGCAACTCTCCAAGGAGAGGCTGGCTGGAGAAGGGTTGAGGAGGATAAGATTGCCATCTCCAACGCGAGGGGGGTTGGGAGGAGGGTTGCTAGGATAGCCTTAGCCATGAAGTTGGGCTATGAGAGGCTGCGCCATGACCTACAGGGCTAGGATTAGGGATTCAGGCTGGTATCTCTTGATTGGGGGCTTCAGGGATGTTCAAGTGAGCGATGTTGAATCCCTCCTCAGGAGGATAGGCGAGGCGGCCGCCCCCTGCACCTTCCAGCTCTTCGACGCCGACAGGGTCGCAGGCTGGGAGCACATATACATGGCCGCCGTGAACGCCGATAGGGCCTTCAAAACCGGTTCAGCACTGTCAAGGAGCCTGGCCATGGAGATCCTCCTCTACGCCTCATGCAGGGACCAGATCTCAGAAGCATTGGAGGTTTTGGGCGTCTCCAAGTCTACCAAGAATATGGCTCTTCTCGTGATGTCCCAGGAGAGGGATGAGGCCCAAGGGTGCTTCGAGAGGGTCTCCAAGCTCCTAGGCGCCAAGGACGACTCCGTCCTGTCGGTCAGCGGAGAGAAGTTGAGGATCCTTATGGATGTTTACGGGGTCACGGGGGAGGAGCTGGAGGCCGTCGGTGGAGACCCCCATGAGGCCTTGACCAGCCTCGTAATAGAGAGGGGAGCCCTTTTAGCTGTTCACCGGTGATTCGGCCTTCATCTTCTGCACGTTCAGGATGGAGTCAGGACGTACAACAGAGATCCCTGTATACCTCCCCACGATCTCTATCAATACCACCCAGTCAGGGTTCTCGAGGTCCACCCTCCTCTTAATTCCGGATGCGACCGCCTCTATGGCCTCCCTGCTGCTGAGCTCTGTCCTCCTCTTTTCAACGGTTATCCTAAATGTTTCTTCCATCCCTATCCTGGAGGCCAGCTGGTGGGCGGCCTTCGCGATGCTATCCAGCTCAGTTGGGACGATCACCTCAACAGGTATGACCCTCAGGAGATATCTGAAATCCTGCGGATTCCTCCTTAACTCCTCTTTGAGAAGCCTCACCGCCTCCAGCGGGTCTAGGGAGGTCTTAGCAAGTATGAGGCCCCTAACATGGGCGTGGCCCACGCTTGGGTTCTCATCCCCCAACTCCCTCAAGAGCATCCAGAGCTCGCTGGAGGCCTCGCTCTCCAAACCCCTCGTCGTAGTCGCGATGAGGTTGAAATCTGATGATAATGAGACCATCAAAGATAGAATAAGGACTACAAGTTTTTATATAGTGGCCCCATCCCCTATCGGAGCCTATGAAGGTCGGTTCTCGCTGCGGATACTGTTTGATGCACAGGGGCTACATGGAGATCCTGAGGGCGACGGAGGATGAGAAGCTTCGCTTCGAGGCTTTCAGGGGGCTCCTTCAACTAATGGGGGAGAAATTCAACCCTAAAGCCGTCCCCTCAAGGCTTGGGGCTGAAAGGGACAGGTTGATAAGGAGGATGACAGGCTGTAACGACCCCTACAGGGAGATGAAGAGGAGAGCGAACGAGGAGTCCCTCCGCCTACTCCCGGCATTGGGGGAGTTCTTGGAGGCGCAACCCGAAGATGAGCGTCTCAGAACAGCTTTGAGGTTATCCTGCCTTGGAAACATCATAGAGTACGATGTGCCAGGGCACAGCCACGATATAAACGAGGTTCTCGGAAGGTTCGAGGCGGAGGAGCTCTACATCGACGACACAGAGGTCTTCAGGAGGCTTCTAGGCCCGGGGATTGAGGTGCTCCTCCTCGCTGACAACGCTGGGGAGATAGCCCTGGATAGATTGCTGGTTAGAGAGCTTAAGAGATTAGGCTGCAGGGTCGTGGTGGCCGTGAAGGGGGGTCCAGCCCTGAACGACGCCTTGATGGAAGACGCCATTGCCACTGGAATGGCTGAGGAGGCCGATGAAGTGGTTGACACCGGGTCGGATTCGATAGGCATCAACCTGGAGGAGGCATCGGAAGAGTTCAGGAGGAGGTTTAGAGAGGCTGATATCATCCTGGCTAAGGGGATGGCCAACTGGGAGACCCTGACCGAGGAGCCAGCCCACCACCCAACCCTCTTCATTCTCAGGACCAAATGCGAGCCTGTAGCCTCTTCAATAGGGGCCCCGCTTGAAAAGAACATAGTGAAGCTCGTTCCAGAGGGTTGGAGCCTCTAGAGTCCTAGGGCCTCCCTGATCTGCTCAGACCTTATCGGCCCCTTCCTTAGGATCCAGACCTCCTCCCCACTCAGATCCACCACGGTGGATGGCTCCCCAAGGGGTGTTCTACCACCATCTAGGATGAGGTCCACCTCCCCTCCAAGGGCCTCAGCAGCCTCTCCAGCCGTGGTGGGAGGGGGCCCCCCAGACCTATTCGCACTCGTGCTAACTATAACTCCACCCGAGAGTTCCGCAAGCCTCCTAGCCACGGCGTGATCTGGAACCCTCACACCGAGGGTCCTCGCCCCCCTGGTGACCCAGATGGAATAGTCAACCCTCGCTGGAAGAACCAAGACCAAGGGGCCAGGCCAGAACCTGGAGGCGAGCCTCTCAGCAGGAGGGTTAAACTCCACAAGCCTCCTAGCAACATCCACATCTGAGCAGGCTAGGGGTAGGGGCTTATCCACCCTACCCTTAATCATGCATACCCTCTTAGCGGCGTCCACATTGGCCGGATCACAGCCCAAGCCATAGACCGTCTCAGTTGGGTATATAACCACCCCTCCAAGCCTGATGATGGCCGCAGCCCTCCTAACCGCCTCCTCAGATGCCTGAAGGATCTCCATCCAGAGATTCAAAAGGGCCTCTAGATTTAAGGATGGCGTTAACCCACATGATAAGCAACTCTAAAGATGATCATTATAGCAAATCAAAATGGTAAACCCTTAATACATATTACAAATTCACAATCCATTTATCAAATAAGAAATAGATTTGAATTGGGTCGTTTTAGATTGGAGAAAACTGATAGGGAGTATAGCATCAACCAAAAAATTGCAACGGCCATCCTAGTAGCCGTAGCTCTAACGGCGGCCGCAGCATTCGGCTATTGGCTGGGAGGGATCGTATCCCTCCTCATCCCGCCCTAAAATGGACGAGGCTTCATCAAAACACCTCAAGATGTTAAGCCCTCCATCAGGTTAGTAGGGCCTTTGTGGACAGCCTCAAAGAGGGCGACATGTTGTTTTGGAGAAGCTAGCTGGAATCCGCAACACCACTACGCATCCACCTTTAAAACCACCAAGAATGGATGATTAAATTTTTATTAACCTCAGGCTTCTATGTTATTTCGAGGCCGCCGTAGCTCAGTCCGGTAGAGCGCCTGGCTGTTAACCAGTTGGTCGACGGTTCAAGTCCGTCCGGCGGCGCCAAAGAAAATATGAAGATAAGGAATGCTTATGTTCCCTGCCTAACTTCTTTGTAGGGCCCGCATTTTGTTAGATTTGGGATGCTGCTCTACGCAGATTATTAATAGCTATATTAGTATGATAATACTGGTGGTTTTTTGAGGCCCACTGGAGTTGGTGAGAGCCCGGTAAGGGTTGCATGCATCCAATTTGAGCCGAGGGTCGGGGAGAAGGAGGAGAACCTGAGGAGGGTTCTGAAGCTCGCTCAGGAGGCTGCTGATAAAGGAGCCGAGCTGATCCTCCTACCTGAACTCTCTAACACGGGTTATGTCTTCGAGTCTAGAAGGGAGGCCTATGAGCTTTCTGAGGAGGTTCCTCATGGTGAGACGGTAGAGGAATGGGCCGAGCTCACCAAGAGCCGGGGGATCTACCTTATAGGAGGTGTCGCCGAGAGGGACGGCTCGGCTCTATACAACACCTCAGTGCTATTGGGGCCCACGGGGTATCTAGGTAAGTATAGGAAGCTCCACCTCTGGGATAGGGAGAAGCTCTTCTTCGAGCCTGGAGACCTGGGCCTCCCAGTCTTCCAGACAACCCTTGGGAGGTTGGCCATGGGCATCTGCTACGACCTCTGGTTCCCAGAGACCATAAGGATATACTCACTGAAGGGGGCTGACATCGTCCTTATGCCGACGAACTGGGTCTGCATCAGGGATAAGGTTGAGGAGGGGCGCCTGGTCGAGGCCCTCTGCGTGGCCCAAGCCCATATGAACGGCGTCTTCATAGCCGCAGCCGACAGGGTCGGGGTTGAGAGGGGTCAATCCTTTCTTGGAAGGAGTGTGGTGGTCTCTCCAAGAGGGAGGATCTTGGCTGGCCCAGCCAGCTATGAGGGTGAAGAGACGATCTACGCAGACCTCAACCTCACAGATTCCAGGTTGAAGAAGATGAGGACCAGCCTTAACCACATAATCCATGACAGGAGGATAGATGTCTATAGCCCCCTCCTGGGTTATGAGGGGCCTCATTCTGCTGGTAAAGAACCGTTTCAATCATAGTTTTAGGAGTCTAGCCGCGTTCTCCCCGAGGATCATATTCTTCTCCCCTTCTCCTATTGGAAGCCTCCTGACCCTCTCCACAGCCCTCTCAATGTCCCCTATCTGGTGGGGGTGGTCGCTGCCTAGAACTATCTTCTCAGCTCCTGAGAAGGAGATCGTGGACATAAGGATATCCTCATCATAGCAGATGGAGTCCATCCATATCTCCCTGAGGTAATGGGAGGGAGGCTCTGAGATATTGACTTTGCATTCTGGGTAGGCCTCGAAGCCTCGGTCTATCCTCCCCCTCAGGTATGGGAAGACCCCTCCGAGGTGGGAGGCTACAAGCTTCAATCCTGGGAGCCTCTTAAGGACGCCGCTGAAGACCAATCTTAGGATGGATAGGGTGGTATCCACCCCGAAGCCCAGGATGGGGACCAGCCTATAATCGCCCATGCCCCCTTGGTTGATGGGGCTGGCCGGGTGGATGAAGAGGGGGACATCAAGCTCGACGGCCTTCTCATAGACCTGGATGAAGGGCCCCCAGTCCAGTGGCCTCCCACCCACATTAGACATCAATGTGGCCCCTCTGAGGCCGCACTCCTTAACAGCCCTCTCAAGCTCCTCCGCGGCCGCCGTGGGATCCTGCATAGGCAGGGCTGCGAGGGCGGCGAACCTGTCTGGATACTTCTCCACGATCCTTCCAAACTCGTCGTTGGTGGCCTTGGCGAGCCTTAACCCCCTTTCAGCCGTCTCCCTCTCCACCCCGGGCGTCGTAAGGGTCAAGACCTGGATGTCAATGCCCCATCTATCCATGGCCTTGAGCCTCTCCTCCAGGTCGATGTGGGGGCCCACCACTATGTTGTAGTCCCCCTCATAATTGATGATCAGCCTTCCCATCTCATCCCTGGATAGAGATGCGAAGCCCACTCCCTTCTTCAACTCCTCCAGGTAGGCTCTTGGATAGAAGTGGTTGTGAAAGTCTATTACCTGGCCCATAACAGCCTACTCTATAATATTTTGAGTTATAAAAACCGATTGGATTAAGGATGGTCTAGTAAGGAGGGGTTCCCGGGAGGAGGGGTCTAGGAGAATAGCCCCCTGATGTACTCATAGAACCCCTTGTTTCTGATTAGGCCCATGAAGATGAATCCCATCACGGCCATCTCTATAAACGCCTTTGTGAGGATCTGAAGGGTTAACATGCTGGCAATCCACATTGGAAGCCCGAAGGCTATTGGGAAGATGTAGATGAAGAGGAGGGCAGTGTAAGTTCCCTCAGGGATGTAGGAGGCCATCGTTATGGGCACCATCATAACCCCATTCCTCAATCTCGACCCAAATCTCCTTAGGATAATCCCAGCCGTCAAACCGGTGAGGGCCTTTCCGATGGGTAGGCCGAAACCGGTTATCAGGTTCCCCTTCGAGAATCCGAACTCGTAGGATGCTAAGAGGCCCCCGATCAGCCCAGTTAGGCAGCCCGGGATGGGGCCTCCGAAGAGGGCCGCGATAAACGTCGCTATATGTGACATGTCGAGGGCTATCGAGACGCTGATGGGGCCTAGGGGGAGGGAGGGAACCAGGGGCGCTACCCTTATGGAGAGGAAGGAGAGGGCATTCCCAAAGGCTCCCATAATTCCTGTCATAACGATGCTCTTCGTGGATCTCCCCCTCATATCGACCACCTCAAGAGGTCCCCATTTACCAATATAAAAGTTGTTACTAAAAAAAGAGTAAATGTCTCCGTGATGGGAGCAAATTAAAAGGGCCCCGCCTTTGATCAACCTCTGGGAATGTCCCTATACGTGCTAAGACTAGGCCATAGGCCCCATAGAGATGAGAGGGTTACAACCCACCTCATGCTCGCTGCTAGGGCCTTCGGGGCCTCCGGGGCCTACTACAGTGGGGTTAGGGATCCTTCGATGGAGGATTCCATCAGGAAGGTCTGCGAAGATTGGGGCGGAAGATTCACCCTAGAATATGTCTCAGATTGGAGGAGAACCGTTAAAGCATGGAAGGAGAGGGGCAAGGTGATCCACCTCACGATGTACGGTCTCCCCCTGACGGATGTGGTTCCGCTGATCAGGGCGGAGCCGGCCCCGAAGCTGATAGTTGTTGGAGGGGCGAAGGTTCCAGGGGAGGTCTTCAAACTAGCCGACTGGAACGTCTCAGTGACCTCCCAACCCCACTCCGAGGTGAGTGCACTGGCGGTCTTCCTCCATGAACTCCATGAAGGAAAGGAGCTGAGCCTCGCCCACGAAGGGGCGAGGCTCAGAATAGTTCCCCAGGCTAAGGGGAAGCGGGTTGAAAACCTAAGACCTAAAGATCCCAATCGAGTTTTTCCCCACTCGAAGTTAAAACCCCACAGTAGCTCATGAAATATAGAAGGCAAATTTATATGCCCATTTTCATAGGGTCCTGGACTCGAAGGATTCTCAACTCGCTCCTCAAGGCGCCTAGAGAACACTCTTGAAGGAGTCATTACGATTTTGGCCTCTTCTCTTTAAAGATTTAAGTTCTTGATATACATATGTATTTAGAAAAGAATGCGAAGGATGGGCCTTGAACAGTAATGAGGAGAACCTCCTAGAACTCGTCGAGATCCTCGGGGGTGAGGAGGGGGTGAAGATAGTCAAGGCCCTACGTGAGAGCGGTGACACCACCGTCGAGGAGATCTCGGCGAAGACCGGTATCCAGATAAACAACGTTAGGAGGCTACTCTATAAGCTCTATAATCACAGCCTTGTCACGAGTAGGAGGTCGAGGGATAAGGATACGGGATGGTTCATCTTCCAGTGGAGGCTCCAGCCGGAGCTTGTGGACGCCTATATCCAGGGGGTGAAGCAGAAGATCCTGAAGAAGCTCAAGACTAGACTCGAGTATGAGCAACAGCACGAGTTCTACCACTGCGGCTCATCCAGCTGCCCAAAGGTGGCCTTCGAGGAGGCCATAGAGACGGTCTTCAAATGCCCGTCGTGCGGTAGACCCCTAAACCCTCTCGACAACAGTGCCTCCATAGACTTCCTGAAGAAGAAGATAGAGGAGCTGGAGGAGGAGTTGAAGGTTTGAAGATACCAAATAGGGAGGAGGCTATATTTATCATGAGGAAGGCTGGATGCAACCCCCCCATCATAGAGCACTGCATAAGCGTAGCGAGGATAGCGATGGAGCTGGCTGAGATTATCAGGAGGAATGGAGCAGATGTAGACATGAGGCTCGTAGAGGCCGGGGCCCTCCTCCATGATATTGGAAGATGCAGGACCCACTCGGTTGAACATGGCGTCGTAGGTGGACAGATGGCAAGGGAGAAGGGCCTTCCAGAACCCCTGGCTAGGATAATAGAGAGGCATGTCGGAGGGGGGATCACCTCAGAGGAGGCGGAGAAGCTAGGCCTAAGGGGTGGGAACTATGTACCAGAGACGATGGAGGAGAAGATCGTAGCCTACGCCGACAAGCTCATAGAGGGGGATCGGAGGATCCCAATAGAGGAGACGATAGAAAAATTCGCCGAAGAGTTGGGAAGGGAGCACCCAGCCATAGATAGGTTAAGAGCCCTTCATGAAGAGATATCGAGGTTCATCGCCTCCGGATAATAGAGTAAGCCGACCAGTGAGGGCCGGTCGTCTAGCTTGGTTGGGACGCTGCCCTTACGAGGCAGAGGTCGCCGGTTCAAGTCCGGCCCGGCCCACCAATTTGAGCTTCTTTTTGAAGATTTTGAAAATCCGTCGATTCCAGGGCCTCTATGACTTTTCAGAGGAAGTTTTCAGCGACTTTTGAGAGATTAAGGCCTAGGGAGTGGGCCTTTTCGAGGAGTTCAATGGCGATGTAGAGGTGCACGCGGCCCACAATATCCCACTCTCCATTTCGAGGGGCTGTGGGAGCACCTCCATGGCCTCCTCGCGCTCCCTCGCAGCCAACCAGAGCATCATGCCTAACAAAAATAACTTCGCATTTGACGGCTGCATTGGAATATGCTAGGAGTCTTTAATGGCTTGACAATTGAGGAGATTCTGAGGGAGCCATCATGGCTTTCTCTGTTGACTGGCGCCAGGCCAAGAACAGACATGACGCAAAAGAGAGGGCTTTGATGATGATTTCTTACTGCGAAACGCTGTCCGTAGTTACGATTAAATATGAAAAGCAACCCTTCCTTGATGTTGATAGGTGATCGGGTTGATGGAAATTGTAAAGAGATTTATTAATTTTTATGAAAGTGATTTTGGAAGAGGGATTATATTAAGGGAATCTGAATATATCTTAAATGAAATGAAGGAATTTAATTTGATTGTTGATGTTGGATGTGGAATTGGGGAATTTGAAAAATACCTATCAAAATTTAGTATTATAGGTTTAGACATTTCAGAGGAAATGATAAAAGAGGCGTCAAATAGGAGTAAAGGTATGTTTATTATTGGAGATGTAAACCATCTTATGTTTAGAGAATCAAAAATTGAAGCTATATTTTCTGTGGCAACCCTTGAATTCCTAGAAAACTATTACAGAGCTATAAAAGAAATTCATAGAGCATTAAAGAAAAATGGAAAAATTTTGGTAATGATTTTAAATCCTAAATCAGACTATTTTAACGAAGAGATAAAAGATCCTCAAGACTACTTCAGAAAAATAAAAATTAGTGATTTAAATGAGATTAAAAAGCCTATATCCGAGTTTTTCAAAATAATTAAGGAAGAATATTTCTTGGGGATAAGGAATAAACAAATATTTGAAACTGATGAAGAAAGATACGCTAGTATGTATGTCATAGTCGGAAAAAAGGAGTGATCTCCAGCTCAGAGAGGGTCAACCTCAAATTCTTCTCATCCCGATCCTCTTTCTCCTGGTTGAGGCATGCGTTAAAGGGGTATGAAATAAATCTGGGATCTTGAAGGTATTGGGAATATGGGAGGAAGGCTTCAGGACAACCTTGGTATTCTATTGGGAGGGTTCCTCTCCCTCTTCATATTGAACCTCCTCAACTCGGCCTATTCCCCAGTCTTAATCCTCATAAAGGAGGAGTTGGCCCTCACTTACACCCTCAGCGGAGCCCTGATGTCCTCCTACCACGTGGGGTACACCATAGGCCAGATACCTTGGGGATACCTAGCCGACAGATATGGCTGCAGGAGGGTCATGACGATGAGCCTGATTGGAACGGCTTCCGCCATGATCCTCTTCGGGCTATCTGGCTCTATATGGCAGGTCATGGCGTCGAGGTTCCTAGCTGGGCTTCTAGGGGCTGGGATCTTCGTACCATCTGTGAAACTGGTCTCAACCTGGTTCTCATCTGGTTTAAGGGGGACGATGCTCGGAGTGCTGAGCATAGGAGGAAGCTTAGGCCTAGTGTTCGCGTCTTGGGCATCCCCTCTCATAAGCATCACTCTGGGATGGAGGAAGACCCTAATACTCTTCGGCGTCATCGGGGTGTTATCATCCCTTCCGGCCTGGCTCAGCCTTAGGGACAGAGAGGGTCAGCGCGGGGGAATCGAAGGAGATCTAAAGAGCCTATTCAGAAGCAGGAGCTTCTGGCTTCTAGCCTTCATCCAGTTCCTCCGCCTGGGCTCATATTACACCTTCATCGCGTGGCTCCCCTTGCTGTTGAGCGAGGAGCATGGCCTCAGCATCATAGCGGCCGGGGCTGCCCTATCCCTCTTCAATATCTCGGGTATGCTCTCAAACCCCCTTGGAGGTATTATCTCAGACCGCGTCGGGGAGAGATTGATCCTTTTCTCGACCTTTATGGGCCTGGCACCAGCCGCGATATTCCTAAATCACCCTAGTTCCGGTTCGGCCTTGTATCTAATCGTATTGTTGATGGGCTGGCTTGTTAACTTCAGCCGGAGCCCATCATTCACCATAATTCCCAAACTATATGGAGTGGTGTCCGCGGGGAGGATATCCGGCATCCACAACACCTTCGCATCCCTTGGGGCCCTGGCCCTTCCCTTCATTCTCGGATATGTGAGAGATGTGACCTCGACATATGGTCTGGGCCTCATAGTTATCTCGATCCTCATGTTCCTTGGAGCCCTCTCCGCCGCATTTGTAAAAGCTCCGAGAACCGGGTCCTTGGATAGAGCCTAATGCGCTGTGCGGGACCCATGGAAGATTACCAGATCCCCTAGGTTGACTCTTGGAGCTTCAAGCGAGTTAGATCTGATGAGGATGTTCATGTGGTTTGGCATATGGGTGAGGTCAAAACCCCCCAAGGTTCCTAAGGGCCTACCATCGAGGGTTACTTCATCTCCCACAACTATGACCCCTCCACTCTTGACCTCGAAGAACGCTATCGCGGAGACCCTGTCCACGGTTCCCCCTAGGGTTGGCTCCTCGTCGGTTATCATGAGTTCATGGATCTCTCCTTGGAGTAGGGCCCTGCTCATCGCCTCGATGAGCTTGAGCCCCCTCTTCTCGAAGGTTATGTGGAGTATGGCCACAACCTCCCCCAGCACTGGGCGCCTCTCACCGTAGACGTTTCTGGTTATGAGCCTTGGGTCATAACCCCTGTGGCTCAAGCCTCCCTCAGCCCTAACCCATACCCCCCTCCTCTGCTCCGGCTCCTCCGAGTCCACATCCATATAGTAATATATCGGTTCCCGGCTTATCGAGGCCGACATGGTGTTCCCATCCTTATCGAAGGCCAGGCAGCTTAGGCCGCCATACTCTCCAAGGGCTAAGGCCTCCCTCATGGCCCTGACGCAGGCCTCTTGGACGCTCATGCCATTCTCCATATAGAATATTATGCTCCTCGCGGTCGAAAGCCTTATAGAGAGCTCTCCCCTCCCGGTGCAGGCCGCGGCTCCGACCCTATTGTCACAGTAGTTCCCAGCCCCTATTATAGGAGAGTCCCCAACCCTACCTGGAAGCTTCAGGGCCGTTCCGCTCGTGGAGACCCCTGAGCAGATATCACCATTCCCATCCATCGCCATCACATTAACGGTCCCATGATAGATATCTGAGAGCTTCATGTACCAGTCTCTAAGCTTGAAGATCCTCACATAATCAGTCCAATAGGCCCTCGCATCCCCAAAGCTCTCGTCAAGGCCTCCAAGAGCATCCTCGAGGAAGGCCCTGTATACCTTCAGGCTCCTCTCAGTTAGGAGTTCTTGGCGCTTGAATCCCATGGCCTCGGCGAAGAGTTCGGCTCCCCGGCCCACCAGTAGGACGTGGGGCGAGACCTCTAGAACCTTACGAGCTATAGATATCGGGTGGAGGTATCCCTCTACTGCTGCGACAGCCCCTGCCCTTAGGGTTCTGCCATCCATTATCGAGGCGTCAAGCTGGGGGATGCCCAGGAGGTTGGGTATCCCACCCAAGCCTACACCGGTGTCTAGTGGGTTCTCCTCCACGGCTCGGATGGTTTCCTCCACAGCGTCCATAGCGGAGCCCCCCCTCCTCAATATCTCTAAACCTCTTGGGAGCATATCCCTAGCGTTTGAGGTTCCAACTATGAATGGTTTGGCCAAGGTTTTCACCAGACTAAAGACCTACAAAAGATATATAAAATTAAATAGGATTTAAAAAAGCCTCGTTAATTTTTATAAATGGATAAAAATTCTTTCATAGGGTAAAACGACTAGCCGATTTTGGAAATCATGGTAATAGGAGGATATATAGGGAAACTTATCTTAATTTTAGGGAGGTTCTCGAGAAAGATTCGTATTTCCACCCTCCACCTTTAAGAAGATTTATATGATGCTTTGGACTAGGCTTAAACCTCCTATACGATAAACCTCCCTTCGGGGTCAGCCCAATGGATCCCGAGAGTCTCCTGATATTCAATGTTTTGTGATTTTCTTATCACTATGTCTTTGTTTTAGTAACTAATTTAGGAGCCGGTTCATTTAGAGGAGTGAGATTTGAGGATCCAGAAGGGGTATTGGGGCAGATGCGGGATCTGCGGGGAGGCCTCGAGCCTTGTGGCCGAGGCCCTCGGCGTATGCCTGAACTGTATAAGAGGGGGGTCTGGAGAGGTTATGAGGTATATTGAGAGGGGGCATGAGAGGGGTAGGGTGAAATATGGTCTTCCTCCGAGACCTCCTCAAACACCTGGAGGCCTCCCCTGTAGGCTCTGCTCAAACTCCTGCGTCATGGGAGAGGGGGAGAGAGGTTACTGTGGTTTGAGGTGGAATGAGAAGGGGGTTTTAAGATCCCTAACCAGCACCGAGAGAGGCCTTCTATATGCATATCTAGACCCCCATATAACCAACTGCTGCTCAGCCTGGTTCTGCCCCGGAGGGACGGGGGCTGGCTATCCAAAGTACAGCTACACGAAGGGGCCTGAGTGGGGCTACAGCAACCTCGCCGTCTTCCTATATGGATGCAACTTCGACTGCCTATTCTGCCAGAACCCCTCCCATAAAGTGTTTAATGAGGGGGATACGGTCTCGGTTGAGGAGTTCGCCAGCTGGGTGGAAAGGGACCCAAAAATATCATGTATATGCTTCTTCGGGGGGTCGCCGGAGCCCCAGCTCCCGTTCGCCATCAAGGCATCGGAGGCTGCCATTGAGGCTAGGGGGGATAAACCCCTCAGAGTATGCTTTGAATGGAATGGGTGTGGAGATAAGGTGTTGGTGAGGAGGGCCGCGGAGATCTCCCTCGTGACCGGAGGTAATGTTAAGTTCGACTTGAAGGCCTTCACCCCCGAGCTCAGCCTAGCCCTGAGCGGAGTCCCAAACGAGCGGGCATATAGGAACTTCGAGATGATCGCGGATGAACTATACTCCGAGAGGCCTGACCTCCCCCTACTCACAGCCACAACCCTGCTCGTCCCAGGATATGTGGATTCTAGGGAGGTTGAAGCTATCGCGGAGTTCATAGCAGCTCATGACCCCGAGATCCCATACAGCCTCCTCATATTCCACCCAGCCCACCTGATGCAGGACCTCCCAGTAACCCCCCTCGAACAGGCTGTGGATTGTTATAGGGCTGCGAGAAAACACCTTGAAAGGGTTCACATAGGGAATCTAGGCCTTTTGGGTTTGAGGGACATGCGTCAATTCACTCAAATAGCCTCGAGATTAGGGATAACATCCCACAACTGAGAACCGGAACCATCCTAGCATCAATAGAGGAAATGGGCTCAAGTCAAACCCTTTCAATAGTTTTTTATTCTACAAAGATTTTCAATAGTCGGGTGTCCCTGGTGTCCGGTGACCCTAAAATCTAGACTTTCAAGAAGCCTCAGGGGACGCCATCCAACCAAGAACTGGTGTTTTACAGCCCTTTTGGGGGGAGGCTAGAATTGTTTGAGGCCTTTGAAGGTGATCTGGAGATCCCAAAAATTGAGCAGGAGGTACTTGGGTTCTGGAGGGAGATAAGGGCCTTCGAGAAGAGGAGGGAGAAGAACCGGGGAGGGCCCACATGGAGCTTTATAGACGGTCCAATAACGGCTAATAACCCAATGGGTGTCCACCACGCTTGGGGTAGAACCTACAAGGATCTCTGGCAACGATACAAGGCTATGAGGGGCTTCGACCAGCGCTACCAGAACGGCTTCGACTGCCAGGGACTATGGGTGGAGGTTGAGCTTGAGAGGGAGCTCGGATTCAACTCCAAGCGGGAGATCGAGGCCTACGGGATAGCGGAATTTGTGAAGAGGTGCAAGCAGAGGGTTCTAAGGTACGCAGCCCTCCAGACGGAGCAGTCGATAAGGCTTGGGATGTGGATGGACTGGGACAACCCTGACGAGCTGAGGAAGCTGGCGGACGCCCTGGAGGATCCCATGGCCGAGACATCATACCTCAGCCCAAGAGGACTATTTATCGGCACCGCTGAGAGCCTGGTTGGCAGGCTCGGTTCCTATGAGTTAGGGGGGAGCTACTTCACCCTCTCAGACGAGAACAACTACATGATCTGGGAACTCCTGAAGAGGTGTCATGAGAAGGGTTGGATCTACAAGGGGGAGGACTCGATGCCCTGGTGCCCAAGATGCGGAACCGGATTGAGCCAGCATGAGATAGTTACAGAAGGCTATAAGGAGGTCACCCACAAAAGCCTCTATGTCAAATTCCCCCTGAGGGATAGGGAGGGTTCCCTCCTCATCTGGACTACGACGCCTTGGACCCTAACCTCGAACGTCGCTGTAGCCGTCCACCCAGACCTAACATACGTTGAGGTGCGGCATGATGGAGAGATCCTATACCTCTCAAAGGGGGCGCTTGAAAAGGTCTTCCCCCAGGGCCAATATGAGATCCTCCGAGAGCTTAGGGGCGCTGACATGGAGGGGTGGAGGTATCGGGGACCTTACGACGAGCTTGAAGCCCCTAGGAGGCTGGGGGCGCCGGAGGCCCATAGGGTCATAATATGGGAGGGGGTGAGCGAGACCGAGGGGACCGGCCTAGTCCACATAGCCCCAGGCGCCGGGAAGGAGGACCTGGAGCTTGGGAGGAGGTACAGCCTCCCGGCCGTGGCTCCCCTAGACGAGTTCGGCGTCTTCTTGGAGGGTTATGGCCCCCTCACCGGAACCCATGTCTATAACTCAGCTGAGGTCATCTCCAGAAACCTATTGGAGAAGGGGCTCCTCTTTAGGGAGGAGCCATACACTCACAGGTACCCCGTCTGCTGGCGCTGCGGGAGTGAACTCGTCTTCAGGCTGGTCGAGGAATGGTTCATCTCGATGGGGGAGAAGCTCAATAAGCCCCTTGAGGAGTTAACTGAGGAGGAGAAGGAGAGAAACCTCCGCTACCAGATCATGGAGTCGGCGATGCAGGTCAGATGGATCCCAGAGTTCGGGCTGAAGAGGGAGCTGGACTGGCTTCAGAACATGGATGACTGGATGATCTCCAAGAAGAGATACTGGGGGCTGGCTCTACCCATCTGGGCCTGCCAGGAGTGTGGATGGTTCGACGTGATCGGGAGCAAGGAGGAGCTGAAGAGGAGAGCCGTGGAGGGATGGGAGGCCTTCGAAGGCCACAGCCCCCATAGGCCCTACATAGACCTGGTGAAGATCAGGTGCGAGAGGTGTGGCGCCAAGGCCTCAAGGATACCTGATGTCGGAAACCCATGGCTAGATGCCGGTATCGTGGCCTTCTCAACCCTAAGATACAGAGAGGATAGGGGTTACTGGATGAAGTGGTTCCCAGCAGACTTCATAACCGAGTCCTTCCCAGGCCAGTACAGGAACTGGTTCTACGCCATGCTCGCCATGAGCACCATCCTGGAGAGGAGGAGCCCCTTCAAGGTCTGCCTGGGCCATGGCCTTGTCCTAGCTGAGGATGGAAGGGAGATGCACAAGAGCTGGGGGAACGCCATCTGGTTCGACGAAGCGGCGGAGAGGATGGGGGCCGACGTGATGAGGTGGATGTACTGCACAACCAAGCCCGAGGGCGACGTCCTCTTCGGCTATAATAGGGCTGCTGAGGTAAAGAGGGACTTCTTCATGCCTCTCATAAACATATACAACTTCTTCGCCATATACGCGAAGCTTGACGGCTGGACCCCAGCCCAATCTGGCGGCACCCTCTCCATTCTGGACAGATGGATCATATCTAAGCTCCACTCCACCATCAAGGGGGTGACGGAGTCCCTAGATAACTATGACGCCTACACAGCAACCTCTCTAATATGGAGTTTCATAGATGTCCTCTCTAGGTGGTATGTTAGGAGGAGCCGGAGGAGGTTCTGGAAGAGCGAGGCCGATGAGGGTAAGAGGGCCGGCTACTCAACCCTATATAAATGCCTGAAGACCTTAACGCTGCTGCTGGCCCCTATAACGCCATTCATTTCAGAGGCCATCTATCAGAGGCTGGTCAGGAGTGTTGAGCCTGAGGCCCCAGAGAGTGTACACCTAAACTCGTGGCCTGAGGCGGATCCGTCCCTGATAGATTATGAACTCATGGCGGATATGGATAATGCCATGAGGGTTTGCAGCCTGGGAAGAGCAGCTAGAGGTAAGAGCGGCATAAAGCTCAGGCAGCCTCTCCTGGAGGCTGTGGTGATCTCACCCCCCTCCAAGGTTGATGGGTTGAGGAGGATGGCTGAACTGATTAGGGATGAGCTAAACGTGAAGAGATTGAGGATATCAGAGGATAGGGAGCAGCTCCTGAGATACCATATTAAACCCATAGCCAGAATCCTGGGCAAGAAATACGGCAGCCTATACCCGAAGGTCTCCGGGGCGATAGACCTCCTTGGAAACGAGGAAGCTAAGAGGCTGATGAGGGGGGAGAGGGTAGAGGTTGATGTTGATGGTCGTAGGGTGGAGATACTGCCAGATGAGGTCGAGGTCACAGCCGAACCCCTCCCGGGATACTCGGTCGCAGAGGAGGAGGAGATTTTGGTGGGCGTGAACGTGGAGCTGAGCAGGGATCTTCAGTATGAAGGGCTTGCAAGGGATATAGTGAGGAGGATCCAAGCCCTGAGGAAGGAGGCCGGCTTCAACATAGATGACCAGATAGAGGTATACTACGCGGGCGACCCGAGGGTGGAGGAGGCCTTCGAGGTCGAGGGAGACTATATAGCCGAAGAGACCCTATCAATCTCCCTCATCAAGGGTGAGCCCCCGAGGGATTCCCATGTAAAGGATTTTGATATAGACGGGCTTAAGATGAGGATAGGCGTTAAAAGGATTGAGAAATATTCTGGGTAACATCATAGATGAAGAGAGGGAGGCCAGACCGCCGGGATGAATATGCAGCCAATTCATCCTCTCAACCTAAAACATTAGGAAAAAGCGAATTAGAAATCCACAAGGTCAATGTTAAATCGACCTGCCAGCTCTGATAACTGTTCCACCATGCCTATTTGATGATATGGAACCCCGAGAATAGGCTTAAGGCTCATTCTACCAGGTTCTTTAGTCCAGCCTCCTCAGCTATTCTCCTGGCCTCGGCCATCTCTAATGGGGTCAGCCTCCTCCTCAGCTCAATCCTCTCATGAGCCCTATACTCTGGGCGGTACTGGAACATCAGGTTAACCCTCGTCATAGGGCCTAGGTTCTTCGAGATCCAGTTCAAGATCGGCTTGGTGCAGCATTCATTATGGCCTGGAAGAACCAGCACCCTTATTATCAGCTCACCATACATCTTAGCCCTGAGATGATTTCTGGTGGCGGCCTCCCAGTAGCCCGAGGCATCGGAGATGGCCTCGGCACATTCATCGTTCCCGTACTTGAAGTCCAGCAGGTATACGTCTATTAGGCCTGATAGCAGCCTCGAGGTCTCCTCGCTGTAGTAGCTATTGCTGTTCCAGACTGTTGGGATGTTCACTTTTATCTCCTTCATGGTCCTCAGCCAGAGCCAGGTGTTTGGTGTGGGCTCCCCACCAACCATGTTCAGGTTTCTGCACCCCTGCCTCCTCAACCCTTCAACAACCCTGGCCATCCTATATGGGTCGTAGGGTTTCCCCTGCTCAGCCCACTGGCTTATCTCCCAGTTCTGACAGTGGAGGCATCTTATGGTACATCCGCAGGTGAAGACGGTTCCCGAGGGGACGAGCTCAGGCTCCTCCCCCATATGGGGGAAAAATGTTGAGACTCTGAACTCGGGGCCGCATCTACAGTATCCCAGGCCCCCTGAGAGGCGATTGACCCCGCACCTCCTGACGCAGAAGTGGCAGCTCTCCATAATCCTCCTAGCGATCTCTATCTTTAGGTCCAGGAATGAGAGGGCCTCCTCCATCATCCCAGGGGCCTCCCCCTCGTCCACCAATCCCTCGAACTCCTGGTAATCCTTCAATCCTTTTTCATGTATCTTCCAAAGCTCCATCGTCGAAGCGTCGGGTTCAAACTCGACAGGCATGGACCTAGCTATCAAGAACTTCGCCAGCTTCCTCCCCTCAACTATCCCCACATATCTCGTTAGGCTCCCCTTGACCCCCGGCTCCTCAAGGGCGAAGGCGGCATCCGGGCGGATAAGCCTCCACATCCCATAACAATAAAGAACGGCCCAATACAAGCTTTACCTTAGAGACGGTTTATAGGTCCCTATGAGTATCCTCAATCGATGAGCAGATTATCAGAGAGGGAGTCAAGGTTCTCAGAACCCTTTAAGGATGACAGTGTACGCTGTATAATCTGCCCAAGGAGGTGCGTTATAAAGCCAGGTCAGAGGGGTTTCTGCAACACCAAGGAGAACAAGGGTGGCCGCCTCATCTCCCTTACCTACGGCCAGCTCTCAGCCATCGCGGTTGACCCCATAGAGAAGAAGCCCCTAGCCCACTTTTACCCAGGGAGCCTCGCCTACTCCATAAGCAGCGTGGGCTGCAGCTTCACCTGTCCATGGTGCCAGAACTGGCATCTCTCCCAGTCGAAGCCTGGTGAGGTGCCCGTCAGATATGTTTCCCCTGAGGATGTGGTCAAAGGGGCGAAGAGGGAGGAGTGCACCAGTATAGCATACACTTACAATGAGCCCCTGATAAACCTGGATTATGTGGAGGATGTCGCTAGGCTTGCAAGGGGGGAGGGGGTCAAGAATGTCCTTGTCACTAATGGGTATATCTCGGAGGAGGCCTTGGTGAGGGTTGTGGATGTCATAGATGCCGCTAATGTGGACTGGAAGGCCTTCAGCGAGCCATTCTACAGGAAGTACTGCAGCGCGGATCTGAAGAGCGTGCTTGATGCGACGGTTTTGATGGCGAGGAGGGGGGTTCATGTGGAGATCACATTCCTCATAATCCCCGAGGTTCACGACTGGAAAGATGAGACGAGGGAAATGGCCAGATACCTTGTGGATAACCTAGGCCCTGATACCCCCCTCCACCTGAGCAGATTCTTCCCCCACTATAAATTCAGCCACCTCCCGCCCACACCGGTTGAGAATCTGATAAAGGCGAGGGAGATAGCCATGGGGGAGGGTGTGAGGTATGTCTATGTCGGCAATGTCCCTTTCACGGAATATGAGAATACCTTCTGCCCGAGGTGCGGCAAGGCCGTGATAGAGAGGGAGGGGTATGAGATCGTGGGCTGGCACCTAACCGACGAGAACAGATGTAAGTACTGCGGAGAGGCCATCCCCATAATAGGGAAAAGGGAGATACACAGGCGTCCCTTCCTCTTCTAAGGCTTATATACTAGGAGCTGGGAGCTGCAAGCTTTAAACTGAAGGCTCTTATATAGGTCTGTACCCTAGGGCGTGGAAAGGATGAATAGCTAATGGTACGATGCGAGAAGTGTGGAAGGGATTCATATATGCCCTTCAAGTGCAGCTACTGTGGGGGATACTACTGCTATGAGCATAGGCTGCCGGAGGCCCATGATTGTACTGGGATCCGCTCCAAGATCGAGTATCTTAGGAGAGGTTCCAACGGCTACATCCCACCCTCAAGTCTTTATCCCATGAGAGGCGTTTTTCCTCTTAGTGGTGCCTTTACCCATAGGGAGCTGAGGGATCTAGCCATCAGCATATTGATCATATCTGCCATTCCATTACTTTGGCTTGGAAGTCTCGCCCTGAAGAGGCCCTTGGTGGCGATGGCCGCGGTGGGCATCTTCATATCTGCCTTCCTCATCCATGAACTTGCCCATAAATTCTCAGCCATGAGACTGGGATACTGGGCTGAGTTCAGGATAAACGCCTTGGGGCTGCTTGTAACCCTGATCTCCTTCTTCTCTCCAATCAAGATCGTGGCGCCTGGAGCTGTGATCGTCGCCATTCCGTTATATAGCAGGGGCTTTGGCCTAATAGCCCTCGCGGGTCCCCTGACGAATATACTTCAGGCCTTAACCTTCTTGGTTGTAAAGATGGCGACGGGTGATCCCCTCTTGGCTGTACTCGCTGAGGTTGGGCTCTCCATAAACTCTGTACTTGCCCTCTTCAACCTAATCCCTCTCGGATCCCTAGACGGGGCGAAGATCCTTAGATGGAGCCCTAAAGCATGGATGTTCTCCATCTCCGCCGCTGGGCTGCTTCTAGCATTCAGTCTAATCTGAGTTCATACCTTACACCCATGGCTTACATGAGATAATATCTTAAGATCCTCTTGATCAATGATGACTGGGTATGATCCTCTTATCTGGGCCTGCATCGATTGAACTCGGGAGGAAGATAGGAATTGAATTAGGGATACCCGCCGAGCCGGTGGAGCACCGAATCTTCCCGGATGGGGAGAGCTATATAAGGGTGGCTGTGGATGTACGTGGGGAGACCGCTGTCATCATCCAGACAACATCACCACCCCAGGACAGGCACCTCATCCAGCTCCTCCTGATGGCCAGAACGGTGAAAGATCTAGGGGCCAGGGGGATTTTATGCGTGGTCCCATACCTTGCGTATGCACGTCAAGATAAGCGCTTTATGGAGGGAGAGGCTCTCAGCCTCGAGGTCATCCTTCGTCTTCTGGAGAATTCTGGGGTCGAGGGTCTCATGGTGGTGGATGTTCATAATGAAGACTCCTTGAGAAAACTCCGCGGGGGCATAGAGGTCTGGAACATCTCAGCGATACCCTTGCTCGCAAGGTATCTCCGAGGGCTGGGCTATGCTGGTGCCCTAAGCATCAGCCCGGACACTGGAGCTCTAGGGCTTGCAAGGTTGGCGGATCAAGAGCTGGGAGGAGGATTCAAGGCTTTCCAAAAGAGGAGGGATAGGAAGACTGGAGATATTATGATGTGGGCTGAGGATTTGGATGTCTATGGAAGGGATGCAGTCGTATTCGATGATATGGTGAGCACGGGGGGAACCACGGCCAGGGCCGTGGCCATTCTCAAGAGCCTAGGGGCTAGGAGGGTGGCTGCGGCCTGCACCCACGCCCTATTTCTAGGAGATGCCGAGAGGCGAATAAAAGAGGCTGGGGCAGACCACATCCTGGCCACCGACACCATCCCCACACATCTTAGCACGGTCTCGGTCGCGAAATTGATAGCAGATCATCTAAAAACAATAAAACTGTAAACTCTCCATATCTATATCTCGTTTATAGACTCGTGGATTTTAAATCGAGCCTCCACCTCTTTCAGCCAACCTCCTTCATGAGTTGCAGGGAAATGCCTCAGGATAACCTATTTCAAGGTGCTCCTCAGACATTATTATGTCATATGATTAGCTCGAAGATAAAGCTGAAGGTTCACTCAATAACGGCGGTTAGGGATGTAGAGAATAGGGAGGGTTACCAGATAGAGTTCGTTGAGGTCAGGCCCCGCCCGCCGATGGTTATGGTGACACCCCCCGAGCTTCCAGAAGAGATAGGTAAGATGGTGATGCAGATAGGCAAGACCATGCAGCAGGTTCTCCCAGGTGGAGGGGAGGGGGAAATAGAGATGAGGAAGATGACCCTGATCCTAACAGCAGAGGAGATGGAAGCCTTCAAGCTGAGGCCCTATCCAAACCAGTTATATGAGTTAACCATAACTGACGGCGCCCTAATATTTAAGGAGGTATGAAGGAGGAGAGCAACTATTATTAGTTTCCTTTCGATCTAAATAAGCACTATGAGCCCTAAAGTTGTTGAGATCCAGGCAGGTGACTGGGAGAGAGAGGTTCTGAGGTCGGAGAAGCCTGTGGTGGTAGACTTTTGGCATCCCATGTGTGGGTGGTGCCTAAGGCTAAACCCGATATATGATCAGCTCCCGGAGAGGTTTGGGGATAAGGTCAAATTCTTGAAGGTCAACATCCTTCAAAGCCCGGAGAACCAGAGGCTCGCCTTGAGCCTTGGAATCCTAGGAACCCCAACCCTAAAGCTGATCTGTAGTGGCAGAATCATAGGAGAGATAGTGGGCTATAGGCCCATGGAGAGGCTCACGGAAGAGATAGAAAGGCTACTGGAGAAGAAGGAGGAGTGCCTAGGCCAGAGCACACCACTGAGAGTATAGAGGTCGCCACTCTGATGGCATAAAAATGGAGCTATAATTAACTCCAACCCCTCCCCTTTAGATTTAGGTATTAATTAACGATGATTTTTAAGGCTTGATGTTGAAGACCATGAGGGGTCTCCTAAGTTGAGAACTGAAGGAGACACATTAAGGCTGGATCGGGGATGAAGATCATATTTCTAGGAACGGGGGGGAGCATACCCACAGGGGAGAGGGGATCCCCCGCCATAGTTATACTGAGGAAGAGGGAGGTTCTCCTATTCGATTGCGGAGAGGGGACTCAGCATAGGATGGCAGCTGCCCATGTGAGCTTCAACCGCCCCATGAGAATCTTCATAACCCACCTCCACGGGGATCATGTTCTCGGGCTGCCCGGTCTTCTCCAGACAATGAGCCTCCTCGAGAGAGAGCACCCCCTACAGGTATACGGGCCCAGAGGCCTCGCCTCCTTTATAAAGGCTTTCAGCTCTATACTGGGTGCCCCGGGCTTCCCCCTCGAGGTGATAGAGCTCGTGGAGGAGGGTACCATCTACTCTGTACCCGAGTATAGGATTGAGGCCTTGAAAGCCGAGCATGATGGTGAATGCTGGTCTTATGGCCTAATAGAGAACCCGAGGCCGGGGAGATTTCATCCAGACAGGGCTAGGATGCTGGGAATATCAGAAGGTCCTCTATGGAGGAGGCTACAGTACGGTGAAGAGGTCATCCTAGAGGATGGAAGGGTCATAAAGCCAGATGAAGTCGTGGATCCACCTAGAGCTGGGAGGAAGATAGTTTATAGCGGGGACACAAGACCAAGTAGAAGACTTGTAGAGTTTGCTGATGGGGCCGACATCCTCATACACGAGGCCACATTTAATGAAGAGTTGGCCGAGAGGGCGGATAGGGATGGCCACTCCACGGCTAGACAGGCAGCCGAGGTGGCCTCGGCTGCAGGGGTTAAATCCCTCTTCCTAATTCATATAAGCTCACGCTATCCGGATGCATCCATCCTCCTCGAACAGGCTAGAGGGGTCTTCCCAAACACCGTGATCGCTACAGACATGATGGAGGTCGAACTTCCCCCCTAGAGCCTTCTAAAAGCCCTTCCAGCACCCTTATGCTCCTCTCCACTCCCTTGAAGGACTCTATGACTATCCAGCCTTTGAAGCTGGTATCCCTTATCATGGGGAGAACTCTCTTCCAATCGATCGACCCCTTACCCACCTCTAGGTGCTCATCCATCTGCCCATTATTGTCGCTCACATGGATGTGCCCGATCCTGCCTCCCAGGAGCTTTATGAAGTCATCTATCTCACCCCTGAGGTGGGCGTGGGCTATATCCAAGACGATCTTCAGATCCAACCCAGACTCCTCATAGAACCTGTTGAAGCTCTCCACGGACTTCATTAGGAAGGGGTAAGGCTCAGGGCAATTCTCTATCATCGCCTCGACCCCGTATTCCCCTGCGAATTTTATGATCCTCTTAACAGAGCTGATGTTCAGGTTCCAGCCGACTCCCGGCGTGAAATACTCTATGGCGGTGGCCGCCCCTGGATGGAACACGAGGGCCTCAACCTCCAAGGCTGAGGCCCATTTAATAGAGGTCTCCAGGCGTCTAAGCATGGCCTCCCTCAGATACTCGTCAGGCGCTGCTATATTCATACTCGAGAAGGGAGCGTGCAGGGAGTACTCCAAGCCATAGGAGCTCCTCAGCTCCAGAAGCCTCTCAACCCTCGGCCTATTCAAGGCATGGGAGCCGTCATCCGTCAGCTCGACAAGCTTGGAGCCCGAGAGGAGGATATCCGTGAGGGCCTCTTCAAGGGGCTTGTGTAGGCAGAAGAGTGTAGAAACAGCTATTCTCATTTTAGCTCAACATCCTCCAAGGAGTTGATCCCTAAGCATCCTCATAAATTCTAGGGCCCATCATTGTGGGAGAATGCCCTAGTCATCCCTCAATAGGCTTGAAGGGCCCTATCTCCTCTTGATGAGGAATCTCACCCTCCCACCCTCTGATTCTATGCTCAGTATCTCGTGGCCGAGACGGGTGGCCAGACGTTTTATATCCTCTTCAGCCTCTGGGTCGTCGGCAAGCACCTCGAGCACCATTCCAGGGGCCATCTTGTCCAGCTCGATCCTGGTTCTTAGGACCGGCTCTGGGCAGTGCAGCCCCATGCAGTCTAGGGTTCTATCAGGCTTAACTCCGCTGGGCGACATAGAGTCAACTCCTTCTTCCCGCGATAATAAAGATGTGAATGTAACGTCGCATGAGATTATTGGTTATATTGAGACCTCGGGGGACTTCTTCCCTGTGAGTTCCTCGATATCTATCCTTCCCACTAGGGCCCTGTCTAGGGTTCCATCCCTCATCCATTCCTCAAGCCTCCTCAAAAGCGCCTCAGGGTTTTTATCCTGATGCCTTATCATCAACCTGAGTGCGTAGAGCTTCTCCTCCCCCTCTGTGATGAAGGTGACTCTGCCCTCGAACATGACCGAGGCATAAAGATGGTTGCACGCCCCCTCCTGGTATCCATAGTCTATTATGGCTTGACCCCATACTCTGGGGTTCTCCCTCAGGAAGTCCAGCTTCTTCCCCTCAGTGGCGCAGTGGAAGTATATTCGGTTCTTCTCCTCATCATAGCCATGGTTTAAGGTGACGAGGTAGGGCTCACCACCCCGACACATGGCTATGGTGATGTAACGGGACCTCTTCAGGATCTCCCTCAGGGTCCTCTCATCAACGATCTCCTTATCTTTCCTCCTTACATGATATCTCATATGGTTTCATATATAAAACTGATAAGGCATTGAAAGGGTTTTCCCCTTCTAAGCTACATATGGAGAGGTTGAGTCCCAAGTTCTCTATATTTGAAGCTCAGGTTTGGATGATCTTAGAATCTCATGGGAGTATTCCTAGATAGGAGAGAGGTATAAAAAACTGGAAAATTGAGGGGCTATTTCAGGGTTGTATATCTCTCCAGCTCCCTTGCCTCTTCGCCCAGCCCTAATCTTTGGAGGGTGGCCTTCCTGGGTATTCCCCTCTCATCCCATCCTCTCTTGTCGTAGTATGTCTGCAGGAGCTTGTCGTACTTCTCCCTATCCAGGTGGGATCCCTTTATCGGCCCCTCCTTCAAAGGTTCATCGAACCATCTGGATGGTGGATAGTCCTGCTCCCTGCCCCACTGGCCCCCGAACTCCCTCACCCAGAAGGCCCTGATCAACGCGTAGACCCTGTCCCCTAAGTTATACATCTCCTCGAGGCTCGTCTTCACCCCTGTGGCAGCCTCGAAAAACTTTATGTACCATTCCATCTCGAATCCGAGTTCTATCCAGGGGAATCTGCATGTAACGAACTCCTCGAACATCCCTCCCCTTATCCTCTGGAACTCTATCACCTTATCCGCCTTCTCAGGGTTGTACTCAGCCCTCCTCCCCGTGGATATCTCCCAAGATATAACCCATGCGTCCTTATGGTGGGCCCCTATGGGGGAGGTCGCGAAGCTGAGGGCCATGCCGGGAACAAGGTGGCAGTCATAGGCGCTGCACTCAAGCCCTTTGACGTGTATTGCCCATCTTTTTGCCTCTCCTCCCAGCCTATCAGAGGCCTTCTTCACCCCTAAGGATAGGAGGTCTCCAACACCCCTCCTATATGCCAGATCTTCTATTAGGACCTTAGCACCCTCGAAGTCTCCCCAGGTTATATCTAGGTCTAGAACCCCCCTCTCGGCGGACTCCATGGCGAACCCGAGCGTGTTGCCGGCCCCGATGGTATCTAAACCGAGTTCGTCGCACATCCTGTTCAGGGTGGCCACCTTCCTCAGGTCTCCCAGCCCTATATTGGAACCTAGCATGGCGACATTCTCGTAGTCCAGCTCGCTCTCCCTCCCCTCTGAGTCTATCACAACATTACCGCATATCATATTGCAGTTGGGGCATCCCCTCTGCTTTACCACCATCTTCTCCATCGTTGTCCCGCTTATGGCATCTGCCCCCTCGAAGACTCCCTCCTTGAAGTTATAGGTTGGAAGCGTGCTGTTGACCTGGCACCATTCGACCGTGGCCATAGTCCCCTGTCTCCTCCAGAAGCCGTAGTTGTCCCTCTTCAATATCGACTGGTAGCCCTCCTGACCCAGCTCCCTCAGCCCTTTAGGGTCGTGGGCTTGGGGCTCCCCAGAGCCGTTGATGACCAGGGCCTTGAGGTTCTTGGAGCCCATCACAGCCCCCATTCCAGGCCTTCCACCCGCCCTCCCCTCCTGGGAGACGACTGTCGCGAAGCCCACAAGGTTTTCGCCCGCAGGGCCTATCAGCAGGGTTCCTGAGCCCCTCCCGTGAACATCCTTCAATCTTTTCTCGGCCTTGAAGGAGTCGAGGCCCCACAGGTCGGAGGCATCCCTCAGCTCGGCCCTATCATCCTCGATTAGGAGATAGCTGGGCCTGGCCGCCCTTCCTGTTATGATCACCGCGTCGTAACCAGCTTTCCTCAGGTTGACCGCGGCGGTTGAGCCGAGGTTTCCATCTCCATATCCCCCAGTGAGGGGGCTCTTCGACGCTACCACGAGCTTTCCGCTGCTCGGCAGCGCGAAGCCCGTTAGGGGGCCTGCGGCGAAGATGAGGATATTCTCGGGGCTCAGCGGATCTGTTCCCGGCCTCAGCTCATCCCATAACAGTTTTACTGCGAAGCCTCTCCCCCCGACAAACCTCTCAGCAAGATCCCTAGGGTACTCCTCAACGGTCTTTCTACCCGTGGATAGGTCAAATCTCAGGAGGCGTCCATTCCATCCCTTCAAAATTTCCACCGTTTAATGATCGCTTTAAGGCAATAAGTTTTTTTGCTCTTCAAGTTGGACTGATTCTCGGTCATCCCCCCGCGAAGGGGGGGAGGAGGAACACGACATCTCCATCCCTAAGCTCCGTCTCATCTCTTTCAAGGGTCTCTATATTCCTCCCATTCAGAAGGATGAGCAGGGCTTCACCCTCCCCCATGAGCCCATGAGATTCGCCCCGCTCCTCTAGGGCTCTCCCCCCCAACCTCTCCGAGAGCAGCCTTTTTAAAACGCTTATCTTGGAGCCTTCCTCGAGATCAAGGGTTAACGCATCTCCCAGCAGGGGTATCAGGCTACCGAAGGCCCTAACAGTAACCCTCATGCATAACCAGTATGTGGCGAGACAAATATAACCTTTGTTTAATTCACATCAAATCTTAACAGCATCTCATAATTATAAGAAATAATTAAAAATAAAATAGATTGGGCGCTGGAAATTGAAATTATAAATTTGGAATTCATCGAATCTTGAGGTGAATGTTATATAGTTAATATGACTAATTGTTTTCTCGATCAAGATTGTTTGGGTTTGAGCTTCCATCAGAGATGGCCGCAGACCTAGTCCTACTTGGAGGTAAGGTTCTGACCGTCGACCCTGAGAACAGGGTCGCCGAGGCCGTCGCGGTAAAGTACGGCAGGATAATAAAGGTAGGCAGTAACGGTGATGTGAAGAGGTTGATAGGGCCCTCTACAAGGGTTATAGAGCTGGAAGGTAGGCTTGTTCTTCCCGGGGTTCATTGACAGTCATGAACACTGCATCACCCGAGGAGGAGACCCTCCCAGTCATAGAGGCGAGAAGGGTCTACACAATAAATGGGGCCTGTCTAGAGGGGGCCGAGAGGGAGAAGGGCTCCATAGAGCCTGGGAAATTAGCCGACATGATCATCCTTGACAGAGATATAACCTCCACAGATCCCGATGAGATCCTCAAAGCGAGGGTTCTCACCACCATAATAGGCGGAGAAATAGTCTACAAGGCAGAGGAATAAAAGAGGAAAGAAAGCGGAATAGCTGGATGACCGTCTCTAAAGAGGGAAAGGGGAGGGGTTTAGGGCAGAGGCCTTCCATACTCCTCTCCATAGAAGATCTCATTAAACCCCTTCCTCGGCCTCTGGGGTGGGGCCTCATCGGGAACCCCGAGGGGTAGAAGAACCACAACTCTTAGCCCCTCTGGTATCTTTAGAAGGCTCTTGACCTTCTCTTCCTCGAAGGCTCCTATATAGCAGCTTCCATAACCGAGCTCCGCAGCTGCTAGGACCATGTTCTCAACCGCTATCATCACATCCCTATCGCACCATCTTGGTGAGGCCTCAGGATCCGCGAGGGCTATGACCACCGCAGACGCGTCGGCTATGAACATCTGTCCCCTGGCAGCCTCAGCAATCTTCCTCCTCTGCTCGGCCCCCCTAACAACTATGAACCTCCAAGGCTGCCTGTTCCCCGCTGAGGGGGCTAGGCGTCCAGCCTCAAGGATCTCCAAGAGGTGCTCTCTGGGTATCTCTGAGGGCTTGTATTTCCTAATACTCCTCCTCTTCCTGATTACCTCCATAACCGACATCCTAATCCCACCCATTTTTAGATCTATCTGCTTTCCTAATCTCCTTCTCATGTTATTTATATCTTTATGTCTTTCTGAGCTTTGAAACTGTGGTCTCGAGGTATTCTAAGCCAAGTCTCTCCAACATCTCTCTTTTCGGGATCCCTCTATCATCCCAACCCAGCACCTTGTAATAGTTCCTCTTCATCATCTCTACGGCCGCCCTGTCCGTGGACTTCCCCTTATATGGGCCTTCTGGGAGGGGCTCGTAGAACCTAGGCGGATTGTCGAAATCCTTCTCCGGATTCCAGTATATGTCGGGCCCCCCGAGTAATAGGAGGACCTGCTGGAGGGTGACTATCCTTGGGCCATGCTCCGTGCACCATCTATGCCTAGTTATGTTCCAGCCCGTAACAGCCCTTGCGAAGTCCCATATAAGCCTATCATATGAGCAGAATCCGCATACGACTGCTGAATCGTTGAATACGGACCACCTCATATCATCATATCCGTCTCTTGTGCTTGATGTGTGATCTCCCCCTTGAACTGAGGCTGCGTAGCCTATGGGGTTCATATCCCTTCCGCTCCTCGTCCCATGGGCTCCGACCTCAACCCCCTTAACGTGGACCGCGTAGGGGGTCACGTCTATTCCTTTAAGCTCCGAGATCTTTAAGGCCGCCCTATATGTCCCTTCGGCCAATATGTCACCTATCCCCTCCCTTTTAGAGATCATCAGGGCGAGCTTGGTGAATGCCTCAGCGTCGCCCCACCTCAGCTCGAAGCCCAGGTCCTCCTTTGTCAGGATGCCCCTCTGGTATAACTCGGCGGCGAAGGCCATGGTGTTTCCAGAGTTTATCCCTGAGAGGCCTAGGTTATCGAAGACGGCGCTTAGATGTGTGGCATCCTCTGCGTTGAATATACCTAGGTTTGGGCCGAGATAGGCTTGCATCTCGTAGTCCGGCGCGTCGGTTATATCGCCCTTCCACCTCCCGGCCTTTATGCAGCTGAGCTTCATGCAGTTTAGAGTGCAGTTGAAGTCCGACCAATATCTCTTGGCCCAGTAGGGAACCTCGAACCTAGGCCCCCCTAGGCCCCTCTCATCATGCCACTCGCTCTGCCAGTTTAATACCGGCTCTGAGCTCGTCTCTGCCCCTACGGAGTAGCCTCCATATCCTGTTCCCCATCGCCTGAACCTCTCCCTGGATATGAGGTTGCTGTGGATCTCCCTCCAAAGGATCCTCACGGTCTCAGGTGCCTCCACCTCGGGGAGGGGCCCACGGCCCTTGACCGCTATTGCCTTGAGGTTCTTGGAACCCATCACCGCCCCGTACCCTCCGTACCCAGCAGCGTGGCAGATCTTCGTCATCACAGCAGCGGTTCTAATCCTATTCTCCCCTGCTGGGCCTATGTATATGATGCCGGGCTCCTTGTAAAGCCCCACATTAGATCTCCTTCTCTCTAGCTCCTCTGAGATCTCCCTGTTCAGTATCCTTATCGTCTCCTCCCCCGTCTTGCCCCATAGGTGGTCAGCTCCTCTGATCTCCCCTCCATCTTCGGTGACCAGGAGGTAGATGGGGCTGCTCGCCCTTCCCGATACGATTACCCCATCATACCCCGCCGTCTTAAGCTCTGAGGCGAACTCTGAGCTCGCCGTCGCCCCTATCACGCCGTTGCTTAGGGGGGACTTCCCCGAGCAGCATATCCTGGTTCCCGGATATAATCCTGTCAAGGGGCCCGTGAGGGCTAGAAAAATATTCTCGGGGCCTAGTGGGTCGACCTGAGGCCATATATCTCCAAGCCTATCCCAGAGGATCTTGGCGGCAAGGCCTCTCCCTCCGAAGAAGGCCTCCAGAATCCGCTCCTCTAGCGTTGTCTCCCATATCTTCTCCCTAGATAGATCTACCTCAAGAAGCTTCCCGGCATATCCCCTGGGCATCTATATCACCTCTGTCCCTTTCTCTCCAAAAAGGTTCAAAGCAATCTCCTTTGCAACCTCTATAGGTTCCCTGGAGAAGAGTTTCCTATTGACGTTCTGGCCCTCCCTAACTAGTTGAAGGGCTAAGTAACCAGCCTCGTTACAGACCTTCACGCATTGGGGGTCCCCGCCGCAGAGGTCACATATCGTGGCCTTCCCATCCTTGGGATATAGAAACGGTACCTTTCCTGGGCAGGCCTCTATGCACCTTCCACAACCTATACACTTATCCCTGTCCACCAGGACGGCGGTCGTCTCATCCACCCTGAGGGCCTCAACCGGGCAGGACTTCACGCAGGGGTAGTCGTCGCACTGGGCGCATAGGTGGGGCACCTCCAGCCCCGGGAATGGCATGAAGACCCGCACCCTCGAAGCCTCGGGCCAGAACCAACCCTCATGATTCAGGCTGCAGGCCAGCTCGCAACGTCTACATCCAGAGCACTTCAGGAAATCCCTGAATATCCATATCGGCTCTTTCATGATCTAATTGTAACTCAGTTGTGGAATTAAATTTTTCCATCTAATTCGATAAGATAACCTTAGGTGGCCCTTACCCTTTCAATATCCCATCTGTTCAGGATCATACCAGCAAGCTCGGGCTGGAGGCTAAAGAGGGCTCGAGCCTCTCCCTTAGGAACGAATATCCTTATCCTGAAGGACCTCCCTAAGCTAACGCTCTCCTGGAAGTAATACTCGGCCTTCCTCAACACTTTATCCTTGTATTTCCCATGGAACTCCTCTATGGCTGGCTCTATGCACCTCTTCGATATTTCATCAACGGTGAGGGGTGATGTATGGGGGAAGGTTATGGTGAAGGTGTATTTTATGAGGCCCTCGTGGGTGAGGTTGAGGATCCTGCTGTTCATCACCTGGGTGTTGGGTATGAGGAGGAGGTTGAAGGTCGGGGTGTAGAGCTTCGTGTAGTTTATGGAGATCTCCTCCACCTGGCCTTCGACGTCGCCTATCCTGACGTAGTCCTTAACCCTGAAGGGGCGGCTCAGGATGACGTAGAAGCCCGCGGCTATGTTGTTTATAGTCTGGGAGGAGCCGAAGCCCACAATGGCCCCGACCAGGGCTGAGCCCCCAACAAACCAAGTCGTCGGAAGCTCATAGACGGTGAAGACCACGGTTATGCAGACGAATAGGGCCAAAACCCTCAAAACGAGCCTCAAAGAGTTGGTGATATGGGGGTCGAGCTCAAGCCTCTTACTCAGCCTCGTCAGGGAACGGCTTAGAATGGTATAGCCTATGCCCACCGCTATTAAAACGACTGAAATCAGAACTATGCGGGGCATCTCGGGGTGGATCCTAAGGAGATCACTTATGAAGTCCTCAAGGACTGCCATATTGGTCCCCAAAGTATCAATTATCCCCAACTTAAACCTATATGCAAGTCCCCGTTGTGACCAGCAATGCCGCGTCTCTAAGCCTTCAAGGCGTCCTCAACCTCTTTGAAGAGCCGTAATCTACCTAAATAGGAATTAGTCCGAAACCACTAGGAGGTCCACATCGCTCCTCTCTCGAGCATCTCCTCTTGGAACGCCTCCGAAGAGAACTATTGAGATGAGCCTCTCGCCTATCCTTCAAAGGGTCCACGATCTGATTGATGTATTCTACATATTCTTCTCTGGTCTATATGGGCTCTATCCCACATTAAAATTTATTTATCCAACTTAAAGTATTACAAATAACATACATCATCAATCTGCATTGAAGAATATTTTTATAAAACATGAAATAAACTCGTACTCTACAATCTTTTTTTGATCCGAGCTTAATCTTCATATTTTTTGGTAGTCTACCATCCTATTGCATAGGATGTTCCAACCCTTGGGGAGGCTCCGCCGAGCTTTAATCCAGTTTTCTGGTCTATGGCTACGGCTAGGCATCTTCCATGGCTCCAGGGCTGGTCTATTACTGTTATATGTCCTCTCCTCCTTAACCCTTCGATGGCCTCCTCGGATATTCCAGGTTCTATATGAACGACTCCGGGATGGGCATCATGAGGCCAGAATGATGCGGGGAAGTGGGTTGTATGAACAGAAGGCATGTCAATTGCCCTCTGAATGTTCATACCAAAATCCACATGGTTGAGGAATAGCTGGAGGGTCCATTGATCCTGCTGGTCTCCGCCTGGGGTTCCGAATGCCATATACGGGGCGCCATCTCTCTTCACGAGGCTTGGTGAAAGGGTGGTGCTGGGCCTCTTCCCCGGCTCAAGCCCCTCAACATGCTCGGGATCTAGATGGAACATCTGGGCCCTTGTGCCCATCGGGAATCCTAGGCCTGGGATGAGGGGAGAAGAGGTTATCCAACCTCCGCTTGGGGTTGCTGAGATCATGTTCCCCCAGCTGTCAATTATATCTAATTGAACGGTGTCCATCTCTATCCCGCTCCTTTCATGTGTAAAGATTGATGTATCCCCCGGCCTCATCTCAAACGAGGCCCTTTCGGGGTCTATCAACCTTCGCCTCTCCTCCGCATAATCCTTTGAGAGGAGTACATCAAGGGGGACATCTACATAGTCGGGATCTGCGTAGTATCTCTCTCTGTCAGCGAAGGCCAGCTTGGCCGCCTCAACTAGGGTGTGAAGGTACTGAGCTGAGTTATGGCCCATCGCCTCTAGGTCGAATCCCTCAAGGATGTTCAGCTGCTGTAGGAAGACTGGACCCTGGCTCCAAGGGCCGCACTTGTATACCGTGTAGCCTCTATAGGTCGTCGACACCGGCCGCTCGAGACGGGCTGAGAACCCCTCAAAGTCCTCAAGCGTCATCAGTCCATAGTGCTCCTTACCATAGGAGTCCCTGCACTTGAAGCTGCCCATGAAATCCACTATTGTCTTGGCTATCGGCCCTCTGTAGAAGTGGTCTCTGGCAGCCTCAAGACCCGCGCCTCTGCCCCTCCCCCTCCTCCTTTCCCTCCTCTCCGCATCAATGAGCCCCTTCAGTGTGTGGGCAAGTGGAGGATTTCTGATATTGTGCCCACCTCGGGGGGCTTCCCATTCGGCAGGTATATCTCGGCCGAGATTGGCCACTCTGATCTAAATCTCTCCTCACACCTCAATATTGCCCTCGAGAGGCCGAGATATACTGGAAACCCCTCGTCAGCCATCTCAACCGAAGGCTTAACGACCTCCTCTAGGCTGAGGGTTCCAAACTCCTTTAGGAGCAGTATCCATGCGTCGAGGGCTCCAGGGACGACGGCTGGGAGGAAACCGTCCCCAGGGATAAGCTCATATCCCTCACCCTTGAACCAGTCGATGGTTGCAGCCTTCGGAGCTGGTCCTTGGCCATTCACGGCTAGAACCTCATCATCATCTGCCCAGTATATGAGGATCGACGCCTCTCCAGCCGGGCCCGCGAGGTGGGGCTCAAGCACAGTCTGGCAGAACCATATGGCTGCCCCTGCATCAATCACGTTGCCTCCACGCCTCAGGATCTGGAGGCCAACCTCGGAGGCCAGGTAGTGGGTGGAAGCGACCACCCCATGGGTACCCATTATCAAAGGCCTAGTAGTGAACTCTTCAGACATATCACCCGTAATAGAGTAAAGTCATATTTTAAATTAAAATATTAAAACCCTCTAGGAACTCTGCTCATCGTCTAAAAGATCCAGATCTATAATAATTGGACTGGTCAACTCAAGGTATCGGGGCCTTCTTAATGATAATAGTTTTCTCAAAATCTAGATGATTATAGATGTTCCTTAAGTTTCAACACTGCATTTATGAGGTCTCTGGGCTCTAATCCTAGGATCTGGGCTTCTGAATCCCTGTAGAACCTCTCCACTGCGTTGGAGACTGGCTCCATCTCAAGTTCGAGTCCTATGAGCATCTCTTCAAGCCTCCCCACAACCTCCTTCGGCACGGCGAAAAAATCACCTCTGATGTTGATGCTTAGTATCTTACTCCCCTTGATCTCTGCCCTGACCCTTATCAGCTTTTTAGCCTTGTAGTCTATCTCCGCAACCTTGACGTCCCCAGCTATCTTCACTTCTCTCCCCTCCCCAGCCTTTGGAGACTCCATGTAAAGCCACTCCTTTGAAGTGTGCCTGGGCTTCACCTCTTCTTGGAATATCCTCCACTCCATTGTAGTGGGCTCGCCTCTAAGAAGCCTCACACCTAAAATCTCCTGGAAGGCTGAGGAGTAGACCCTCTTCACCTCCTCAGGTGATGGGGCGTAACCCAACTCCCTCCTAAGAGAGGTAACCCAATCCCTCATGCTCTTGGCAATCTTGTCCCTGAACTTCTCGTCTGGAACCCTTAGAACCGAGGCCATCGCCTCATAATCAAGGTCTAGGATGATATTCCCGACCAGGATGGATACATCCTCGTGGAGTCCCGCCCCGTTCCCAGATATTTTTCTATCTCCAACCACCACATCGTTTATTGGTTTGAAGCTGGCATCGACCCCCAACCTCTTGTAGGTCTCAACCGTCACCATTAAAAATCTCCTGAACATCTCCTCAATATTCCTAGGGACCACCGGGCTGTCCCTGGCCACGATCTGATAGAATACCTGGTTAGAATCTAGGTATGTGGCTCCTCCGCCCTGGCCGCGCCTTATCACTGGAAGGCCCCTCTTCTGGCAGTAATTTAGATCTATCTCCCCCTCCAGATCCTGATGGTATCCAATACAGACATATGGGCTGGCCGGTTGAAGGAGGATGAGGGTATTCCCGACCAGCCCCCTCTGAAGGGCCTCTGCAACAGCCTCATAGAATGCCTGAGCCACCAATGGCTCTGCTAGGCCAAGGTCTATGAGCCTCCAAGCCTCCAACCTGAGATCACTTGCTCCGGGTTAAACCTTATGGATCTCCTTCTCACTCCTCAGCCAAGTCTCCAACATAGTTCTATCCGAGCCCTTAATCAGGTTTTTAAGCTCGTTCTCGAGATCGGTCGGCTCTATAACTGCGACCCATCCCCTCCCATAGGGATCTTCATTTATTAACGAGGGCCTCTTCAAGACCTCCTCATTAATCTCGACGATCTTCCCGGTCACAGGCGCCTTAAGAGGCCCAACCCACTTCCCACTCTCAATCGTCCCAAGGGTCTTACCCTCCTGAACCACGCTCCCAACCCTCCTCGTGTTTATCTTCAGCAGCCTCCCAGCTGCCGACTGCGCCCAATCATTATAACCCACCCTAACCCTCCCATCCTCAACCCTAACCCACATATGCTCCCTGTGATAGAACAGATCCTCAGGAAACTCATTACCATCTATCCTAACCATAACAGGTCCTCATTTAATATCCACCCATTTTTAAAATATTATCGTGACTTGAGCCCAGCTCTGAAAAGTTTAAATCCAATCCCATCAAGATATTCGACGGGGTCCGTAGCTCAGCAAGGTAGAGCGTCAGCCTCTTAAGCTGAGGGTCGAGGGTTCAAATCCCTCCGGACCCGCCAAGAATTTTATTCCAAATAGATTCACTTAAATACTTGTGGAGCCATATCCAGTTTAGGGGAGGGTTGAATGAGGGGCCGTTGGGCCCGTCTTTTGGACGAGGATCCGACATTTAGGAGGTGGTTTGAGGATCTCTCTAGGGGGAGTGAAGCTACTGCTAGGGAGTCTGCCAAGGTCCTGTTTAGGTTCCTCAGGAAGGTTGGTCTTACTCCTAGGGGTCTTGTCGAGCTTGCCATAGAGGACCGGAGGAGGGTTGAGGATATGCTCTCGGACTTTGTGGCTGGGCTTCATCGGGAGGGGCGTTCGCCTGGCTATATTGCGAATCACTTGAAGGCCGTCCGTTCCTGGCTGGGCTTTAATGAGGTGAGGCTTGTTAGGAGGATAAAGGTTGGGAATAGAGATGCCGCTCCAACCATCGAGGATGAGAGGGTTCCCACGCAAAGGGAGTTGAGCCTGATACTCCTCTATGCTGGGGAGAGGGCTAGGTGCTCCATGGCCCTGATGGCCTTCTCAGGGCTCAGGCCACAGGTTCTGGGCAACCTCAGGGGTGATGACGGGTTGAAGATTAGGGATCTCCCAGAGGTGAGGATCGAGGGCGGCGAGGTCATCTTCACCAGGATCCCGACGATGGTCGTCGTGAGGCCTGAGCTGAGCAAGGCTGGGCACAGGTACTTCACATTCCTCAGCAGCGAGGGGTGCGAGTACCTGAAGGCATACCTGGAGAGGAGGCTTGCGATGGGTGAGAGGCTGGATCCCCACTCCGCGGTGATAGCTGTGAACCCTGGGTATGAGGAGACAGGCTGGAGGCGGGGTTCTAGAGCCTCAGATCACGTTACTACTAAGACCGTCACTAAGGAGATCAGGGATGCGATGAGGCCTAGGTTTAAGTGGCGGCCGTATGTCCTGAGGGCATACTTTGATACTCAGCTGATGCTTGCTGAGAGCAGGGGTAGGATAAGCCACGCATACCGCCAGTTCTTCATGGGCCACAAGGGCGACATAGAGGCCAGATACACCGTGAACAAGGGGAGGCTCCCCGAGGATGTGATAGAGGACATGAGGGCCGCCTATATGAGGTGCGAGGAATACCTCTCCACCAGGCAGCTGAGAAGGGAGGATCCTGAGCTGACCACCATAAGGACCATGGTGGAGAGCGGCGTCCTGGACCTATCCAAGCCCCAGGTGAGGCAGTACCTGATCCAGAAGCTGGGCATAGAGGATGTGGAGGTGAGGGTGGCCAGGTTGAGGGAGATGGGTAAGGGGGAGGAGGAGGCACATGTGTGGCTGATATGCGAGGAGCTTGGCCTAGAACCCCTCAAGCTGGAGGCCCTTAAGCCTAGGAACCCGGATCCGAGGATCGTCAGTGAGGAGGAGCTTGAGAGGTACCTAGCCGAGGGATGGGAAGTACAGACTGTCCTACGGAGCGGGAGGATACTGATAAGGAGAGGCTGATCCGCCATATCGATCCTCGATCCATCGCATAAACGATTCACATTGATCTGGCGGTGGCTCTAGACAAGCTTGGAGAGCTTCTCGATCAACTCCTCCTTCTTCTTGTAGACCATCCTCTCTATGGCGGATTTCTGGAGGTTGATCAATCCCACGAGGGGCTCTAAGACCTCGCCTGTGAGGTGGTGGTCTAGGACCTCGTGCCTCAGGGTCTCAAGGGCCTTGGAGGGGTCAGGCTCGTAGATGTAGATGGTGGAATCCCTCACCTCCCCTGAGAGGCTTCCATCCTCCCTGGGGAGCCAGCGGACCCCCATCAATCCTAGGCCTAGGCCGTAGAGGCGCTGGAGCCTCCGGAGCTCCCTCCTCAACCTCTCCTCGACATCGGACCTCTCCTTAATGGAATCCATCCTCAGGGTGCCCCTCCCATGCCTATTACTCCTCATCCCCACCTTCCTCAAATCTCCTCCAGGTTGAGCTTCCTCCCCTTCCTTTGGGCGATTATGGCCCTGGCCCCGACCTCCTCAGCCAGCATCCTCAACCTCTCCCTCCTTTTCGGAGGGAGGTATCCTCTGGTTCTGCACTGGACTAGGAGCAGCTCGCCTCGCCTGGCGGCCACAAGGTCTGATGGGCCTCGGCTCCCCGCAACCCTGAAGACCCTGTATCCTTCCCTCTCCAGGTGCCTCTTCACCAGGTACTCGAAGCTCCTCCCCTTCTCGTAGGGAGGCGTTGAGGAAACCCCTCGGGCCAACTAGGCCCTCCTCCTTTTCCCGGATCCTGGATGGAGCAGCTTCTCGGCCTCCTCCCGCTCCCTGGAGGCCATTGTGAGTAGGTGGGTGAGGATGGTCCCCTCCCTAGCCTCCCCTTGGGTTCTTATGAGGAGTTGAAAGGCCTGCCTGAGCTCTCTCTGAAACCCTTGGAGCTCCTCCTCCCGCTCCCTGGAGAGGCCTATGGCTAGGTGGATGAGGAGCCTGTATTTCAGGTGGTGTAGGCATCCAGTGATCCATGCCTCAAGCTTCCCGGGCTGGTCTGGCTGGGGTGGGATTATGGCCTCATCGGAGGGGCTGGGGAGCGGAGCCCTATGATAGAAGACCCTCGGGGGATGGGTGGAGGGGTCTACCATCCTCCTGATGAGGCCGATCTCCACGAGGGATTTGAGATGCCTGCATAGGGTGGCTGTGCCGATCCCAAGGGCCCTGGCCATCCGCTCAAGCTCGCTGAAGGATATGGGCTCCACACCCATTAACTCAAATATATCCCGGCGGCGCTTCAGGATGCGCCCCTCAGGTGGCACCCCCAAAAACCACCTACCACCCATTCAGACCCTCCTCCACCTCCCCGATGGTGCTCGGAACACGAGGCCATCCCTCTCAGCCACCTTCAAGACCCTCTCCACAAACCCCACAGGCCACCCATACCTCGCCGAGAGATCCTCGGGGGTGAACTCCTCGTCTGATGGTAGCAGGCCCAGCTCTCCTAGGGCTTGGGTGAGGCTTGGCTGGGGATCCTGTGAGGGGGTCTCAGTCTCAGACCTCTTCTTGGGCCTGTTCACGGCCTCGCCTGTCAGGTGGATCAAACCTCTGCGGTCCAGGTCCCTGAGGATGCCCTGATACTCCTCGGCCTCCAATCTTCTGCCAATCCTCGCCTCAACCCGTTGCTTCAGCAGAAGATCCCCGAGGCTCCCCTCCAGCTCCAGGATCCCGAGGATGGCCTCCTCCACGGGGCTGAGCGGCTGAGAACCCTCCTGAGATCTAGTGGAGGTAGTGGAAGTAGTGGAGGTATTTTTGGGGGTGGGGGCCTCCAGCATATGCTCGATATCAGGCAATCCTCTGATGATCTCCCCGATCTCCCCCCTCGGATCTTTAGGCGATTTTAATGGCTCTTTTAAGGATTCAGCCCCTTTTAACTGGGATTTAAACCGTGCCTCACCCTCAATATCATAGAGATCAGCTAAAGCAGGTAGCGGGGAGGTGAATGCATCCCCCAAATCACCTCCACTACCTCCACTACCTCCACTGACCTTGATGGGGTTTGGCTCGTATCTGGCTTTGAGCTCTTTGAGACGCGTCTCGGTTATGGTGTAGTGGGTCCCTTTGGCCAGCTTCCGCTTGAATATGCTCATCCTCGTGAGGATCCTGCCAACCCTCTCGGGGGTCCAGTACCTCTGAAACCTGGCCTCATGATACTCACCTCTC
>CALIUM010000005.1 GCA_938048735.1 uncultured archaeon | reverse complement strand
ATCGAGTGGAGGAATGTGAGGGAGGGGGAGATTGTCTGGAGGTATCCCGTAGAGGAGATAGCCTGGGGTGACAACCTCGTGGTCCACGAGTATGAGGCCGCTGTCTTCTTCAGGGATGGGAAGGCCTACGACGTCTTCAGGGCTGGGAGGCACGTCCTGACCACCGCGAACCTACCCCTCATCACGAAGCTCCTATCCACCATCGCGGGCTTCGACAGGGTTCCATTCAGGGCGTCCGTCGTGTTCATCTCCCTCAAGCAGTTCCTCGGAAGGTTTGGGGCCCAGGGCCAGACGAGGGAGCTCGCCCCTCTGAAGTTCTATGGGAGCTTCTGGTTCAGGGTTGAGGACCCGAACCTATTCGTGAACGAGGTTGTGGGAGGCCAGGGCCTGTACACGACGGAAGGCCTCCAGAGCTTCCTAAGGGGATACTTCAACGAGAGGCTAATAGACACCCTGAGCCAGTACTCCCTGGCCGAGGTCTACGGGAAGCTCGACGAGACGAGCCTCCTAACCAAGAGCTTCCTATTCGAAGCCCTATCAAGGATCGGCTTGGAGCTGATAGACCTGAAGTTCGAGGGGATAGACACAACCCCCGAGTGGAGGGACCGGATATTCTACCTGAGAACCGGGATAGGCGCAGGGGAGGTCCTTAGGATGGAGACCGTCCAACGGACAGCGGAGAGCCTATCCAAGAGCCCTGGAGCAGCCGTAGGGGCGGGGATAGCCATCATCCCACCCCTATTCCAACAGCCTCCGCCGGGCCAGCAGGTGATCCAATGCCCAAGGTGCGGGTTCCAGAACCCCGCGGCCTCGAAGTTCTGCGGGAACTGCGGAACCCCCCTCCAAGCCACCGTAGGGGGGGTTACCTGCCCGAGCTGCGGACACCCCAACCCACCGGGGGCCAAGTTCTGCATGATGTGCGGGAGACCCCTAGCCCAGACCCTCAAATGCCCAAGCTGCGGATTCGAGATCCAACAAGGGGCGAAGTTCTGCCCCAACTGTGGGGCCAAGCTATCCCAGAACTAGCTATCATACTGGTTAGGCCTATCAAGTTTGGATCATGGGGTCAACCTTAAATTGGGATCAGCCTCAATAGAAATCGGGAGAGATCTCGGGGGGAATGGTGAATATCCTTCCTAAAGAAGCTCAGGGATAAGTTCATCCCTCCAAAGGCCTCTGTTAACCTGAATCTGAAGAGGGAGAGCTACACCCTAGGTGAGAACATCGAGGGAGTATTAGTTATATCATCAGAGGAGGACTTCGATGCCACGGATATAAGATGCGAGATAAGCTGCGTGGAGTCGGCGAAGAAGACGAAGAGGGAGTACGATAAGGAGAAGGGGAGGGAGGTGGAGAGGGAGGTCTGGGAGCATGCAATCCTATACTCAGCCAAGCCAACCCTGAGAGGCGCAACGAAGATTTACAGGGGATATAGGGAGGAGATCCCCCTCAGCATAGGCCTGCCCCCGACGGGGAGGCCCACATATAAGAGCATCAGCAATAACGTGGTCTGGAGCATAAAGGGCGTCATAGGGGTTGATGGTAGACCTGACGTCGTCAGCAGAACCATGGAGATCCAGGTCGCCCAGCCCGCAGCGGCCCCCGTCATAAAGGAGGTCATAGTAAAGGAGAAGGAGGTCGTCATGATACCATGCAAGTACTGTGGAACCCTGATGCCCCAGACAGAGATCATATGCCCTCACTGCGGGGCGAGGAGAACAGTATAAAACACCAGAAGATTAAGAATTTAAAAACCTTCCAGATCTCAAATTTTAGAGGAGAATCCCAATTCTTTTATTTTATAACGATGTGAAGGCTATAATTTTATTTTTTAGTTAGATAATAAAGATCATTTTCATGATCATCTAACTCTCTCCAATGATATGCTCTTATCCTTTAACATGTTTTTTAGCTCACACTTCCAATCTGAATATATGCTCCATGCAAGTGTGATACCAGACGCTTCCGCTATAACCGTTCACGCTCAGCATGCCCAAGATCACATCGCCCTTTAAGACATGAATGGTGTAGTAGCCGTAGAAGTGGTGTGCCTCCTCCACCACCGCTCCAGGGTATTTCTTGTCGAGGAAAGCCTGAGCCAGGGTTAAAGCCTCCCTTTCTGATATAGGCATCTACCCAGTCGGAGCCGGATCCCCTCCGCCCATCATGCCCCTGTGGCCGTACTTTATGTTCCAAACATGTTAGGTCCGGGAAGATTCGGCCAGTTTACTTGTCGATGAGCATCTCGAAGGCACCGATTCTCGTAGACTTCTCAAAGTAGATGATGTAGAAGTTCTGTTCGAACTCCATGATTTAATCTATAGCTATGTCAGGGTTGCCCAGCGATTCCAGATATCTTTGGGCGATCTCCAAGGCATCTTCAATCTCTATGCTTTGATATCCCCGATGTGAGTAGCCCCGCCTGGAGATAACAGTGCAAGGCCTGAGGCAACGCTCCTACTCTTCATTCCTCCCCCTCTTAGAGAGCTTCCTCCTCATCTCCTCATACTCCTCAGATGTTATCTCACCTCGGGCGTACCTCTCTCTAGCTATTTCCAAGGCCCTGTCTGCCTCGGCTCCACCGGGTCCTAGACCTTTGATAATCAAGTATATTCCCAGACCCACAAGAGCCCAAAAGAGGATGAAGCCTATTGGCATCCAACCCATCAGAGGCCAACCCCACCACCCAGGCAAACCCCATCCCCCACAGCACCTATAAGGCCCCATCTGAAAGCTTCCAAACCCCAAAGTTAGCCAGAGAAGGGGTAGAAAAGCCACTACGATGAGTAGGGTCATAAGGATTCCAATGGATCCTCTCATGGTTATCCCTTAAAACTCCTTTATAGTTCTATTTAAATATATCATTTTTAGATACATTGTACGCGGCGCTCTCGATGCAGCCCCCCGACCTCATTGACAAGCCAAATCTAGGAAGGCATAATCCAAACGAGCTGTTCAACCTCCTAGAGGCGCCCCAAAGGGGCCTTTTAACAGGTTAGGCGAGTATAGCTCACTGGGGCTTTAGGCTCGGCTCCCTCGGCTTTGCCTTGAGCTCCGGCGGAATCTTCACAACCCTGACGATATTCTGGCTGTTTATGAGGTATATCGGCGTCCCGTCCGGGTTGTACTTCTTAAGCCTCTTCACCCCTATGAGCACCAATTTCACCTTCAGGAGAGAGCCGTCCTCCAACTGGTAGACGTTCCAGTGCTCCTCAACCTCCCTGAAGTCCAGGTCGACGCCCTCGGATATATCCTCAGGGGTCAGGGGGATCTGCAAAGCCATACCTTCAACCTCCGATAAATACTCGAGTTGGGGGATATTAAGGATCTCGGATGGCCTCACATCTTCTCCATGGTGCAGACCTTGGCAGCCGTGAGGGCTAGGCTCCTGGCGCAGATGAGCATCTCGTCCACCCTGACGTGCTTCTCAACCTCTTCAGGGTACCCCCTGGGGCCATAGAGGCAGCACTCCATCCCTGCTAGGGCCAGGTGGGCCGTATCGTTCCCGCAGTAGCTGTATGGCGGAACAGCCCCTACCCTCTTTGGGTACGAGCCGGTCACCTCCCTATGGCTCTCCTTCAGGATCCGGACCACCTCAGCGTCTGGGCTTACATCCATGGGTGGCATTGGGTTGGCCGCGACCCTGAACTTGGGGTTCACCGGGTACTCGAACTCGTACCTGAACTCTGGGTCCTCCCTCCTAATCTCCTCCAGGAGCTCGACCACCTTGGAGTTTATCATCTCAGGGGTGAGGCCTGGGGGATACCTGAAGTCAACGATGATCGTGCAGAAGTCGGGTATGTTGTAGGGCCCTGCCAGATCATGGTCTCTCCCCCTCCCCCCGATTATACTCCCCACAACCCATCTTGGGGCTCCCGGGAGATCAGGGTCCCTCACCTCGAACCTCAGGCCTCTGAGCCTCTCCATCACCTTTATCATCTTCTGTATGGCGTCTATGCTCTCCTCCATCCTGCTAATGTGCTCGCTCCTCCCAATGGTGTTTATGGCGAATTGGTGGACCCCGACGCATTTGGTCAATATGTTCTCCACGCTGTAGGGCTCTGGGACTATGGCCATATCAGCCCATACACCGCTCCTGACCAGGTGGATGGTTCCGACCCCTCCCTGGAGCTCCCCAACGACGCATGCGACTATCAGGTCCCCTTTAAGCTCGATCCCAGACCTCTTCACAGCAGCGGCCGCCACTGACATGGCTGCGACCCCGGACTTCATGTTGTGCACCCCAGCCCCCCAGAGCCTGTTCCCCTCCCTTCTAGGCTGGAAGGGGTCCCACCTCCAGGACTCGGTTAATGGGTCTATATCCAGGTGGCCGTTGAACATCATGCTTCTCCCCCCTCCCCTCCCCCTAAGCCTAGCCACCACCTGCCTCCTCCCAGGCTGGACCTCCTGCATCTCCACCTCAAACCCCAGGTCCTCGAAGTAGTCCCTCATATACTCGGCCGCTGGGGTCTCCCTGGTGGTGAAGCTAGGTATCCTCACGAGCTCGGAGGCCAGATCCACCACCTCCTCCTCCTTGACTAGCCCAAGAACCTCACCCTTCAACCCAAACCCTCCATAAATGGGCGGGGCATTTCACATTTAAGGGTTCGGAGTTAACCTCAGATCCGGATGAGCCTCAACTCAGAGGTGGCGGGGGTCCTAAACGAGATAGGCGAGATCTACGAGGCCAATGGCGACCTATTCAGGAGCAGGGCCTTCAGGACCGCGGCCCAGAGGATAGCCTCCCTCACAGAGGATATAGGGGAGATCCACGCCGAGGGGAAGCTCATGGAGATACCCGGGGTGGGGAGGAGCATCGCCTCCATAATCGGGGAGTACCTTGAGACTGGGAGCTGCGCCCTCCTTGAGGAGCTCAGGGAGTCGCTTCCCCCAGGGGTCCTCGAGCTCATGCAGCTGGAGGGGGTGGGCCCCAAGACCGCCCTGAGGCTCAACAGGGAGCTCGGATTAACCTCCATAGACCAGCTCGAGGCAGCGGCTAGGGAAGGTAGGCTCAGAGGGGTCAGGGGATTCGGGGCGAAGACCGAGGAGAACATCCTTAAGGCCATACAGGAACATAGGAGCAGACTGGAGCGCCACCTCCTGGGAGGGATCCTCCCCCTGATCAGGGGCATCACCTCCTACCTGAAGGGGGATGAGGCCGCCATAGAGGTGAAGGCCGTTGGATCGGCCAGGAGGATGGCTGAGACTGTTGGAGACCTCGACATACTCGTATCCTCCGAGAGGCCCTCGATGGTCGTGAAGCGCTTCACCTCCATGCCGAACATCACAAGGGTGATCTCTAGGGGGAGAACTAAGAGCACAGTGATGCTTGGTAAGGGGGTAAGGGTGGACCTCAGAGTTGTCCCGCCAGAATCCTATGGGGCCGCCCTCCAGTACTTCACAGGCTCAAAGGAGCATAACATAAAGCTCAGAAAAATGGCCAAGGAGAGGGGCCTCAAGCTCAGCGAGTACGGCCTCTTCGAGAGGGACTCCGGGAAGAAAATAGCGGGGGAGGATGAAAGGGAGATATACCGCCACCTAGGCCTAGGCTGGATAGAGCCCGAGCTTAGGGAGGACAGGGGGGAGATAGAGGCCGCAGCGTCAGGGGGGCTCCCGAGGCTGGTGGGGTATGGGGAGGTGAGGGGGGACCTCCACATCCACACAAACTGGAGCGACGGGACAGGAACCTTAGAGGAGATGGCCGAGAAGGCGAGGGAGATGGGGCTGGAGTACATAGCCATATGCGACCACTCGAAGACCCTGGGCATAGCCAGGGGCCTGGACGAGGAGAGGCTGAGGGAGCAGATGAGGGAGATAGACAGGCTTAACGAGAGGATGGAGGGCTTAACCATCCTTAAGGGGGTGGAGTGCAACATCAAGGCCGACGGAAGCCTAGACCTATCCAGCTCCGTCCTCAGGGACCTCGACCTTGTGATCGCAGCCATCCACTCCGGATTCAAGTCCGATGAGAAGCAGATGACCGAGAGGCTCATCAAGGCGATACACAACGACCATGTCTCAGCCATAGCCCACCCGACGGGAAGGATAATCCAGAGGAGGAGAGGATACCCCCTAGACCTGGATAGGGTGCTAGAGGAGGCGTCAAGGCAGGGGGTGTTGATGGAGATAAACGCCTTCCCGGACCGATTGGACCTGAACGAGCTGAACAGCAGGAAGGCGGGGGAGAGGGGGGTGACCCTCTACATAGGCACAGACGCCCACACGCCCAGCCAGATGGACTTCCTCCCCCTGGGAGTTGCCGTCGCGAGGAGGGGTTGGCTGGAGGCGGGTAGTGTGGCCAACACCCTCGATGTCGAAGGCCTGCTCAGAAGGATTGGAAAGGGCTGATAAGAAACCTCCAAAACCTCTGGAGCGCCCTCACCCCCCTGCTCCAGGTTAGAAGTAGGCAGAGGAGGATTGAGGAGGAGACCACCAAGATGGATGCATATGGCTCCCCAATAGCCCCGGAGAGCCCCTCGAATATGAGCCCTCCAACAGCAGCCCCAAGGGTGTAGAGGGCCATCTTCCCAGCCCACTGAGCCAGGACAACCCATCTAAGGGGGAGCCCAGAGGAGCCTGAGAGGAGGATCACCGGCGTATCGGGAAGGGGCGTAACGGAGACCAGCAGGACGGCGAGGAGGCCATACCTCCTCATCCAATAACCCAGCCCATCACCCCCTCCACCACTAGTCGAAAGGGCGATGCCCCTCCCTAGGTAGTAGAGGGTCAGATTCCCAAGGGAACCCCCTGACCCGGACGCAAAGCCGAGCAGGAGGGGGTTATGCCTTGAGGTTAAGGAGAGGAAGAGGGGCAGGAACAAGTCTCGGGCCACAATCGTCATGTGGCTGAGGGCGGTCACGACGAACAGGAAGAGGAGCTCCAGCTCCATGGGGGCCTCAAACCCCGGGAAAACCCTCAGAAGGGAGATGGATGATAAAGCCGATACGGCCACCGGCATGACGACCCTGAGGGGCTTGAGGCCTCTCATGGGGCCATCCTATGGATGATCGGATTTATTAAAATGTTGGCTCCATGGTGATGGATGCTCGACCCCACCATAATGGGAGTGATCATATATGCATCTATGCTGATCATCCTATGTATAGGCTTCTCTCTAACATACATGCTCGAGAGGTTCCCTAACTTCGCCCACACCTCCCTCGCATCGGTGGGGACCATGCTAACATACTCCATGGTCCGCCTATACGGCTTCAATCCCTACCTCTCATGGCCCCTCATCTCCATCCTCGGAGGGGGCCTCGGCATCGTCATCTACCTGCTCATAGTAAGGCCTCTCCAGAGGGCTGGATCGAGCGGGATAATGCTCTCCTTCGCCATGTTCGCCCTCTCCTTCATCCTTAACGCCACGCTCTACATATACTCCTACTGGATCCTCATGACATACGGGTTCAGGGCCGGCGGGTTCATCCTAAGGGCATACGACCACAACCTATGGGGATACCCAGCAGTCCTCTTCGCAGCCCCCCTCATCAGCACCATCCTCATCTCCTCCCTCCACCACTTCCTCACAAAGGTCAAGTTCGGAATAGCCCTTAAGGCAACTGTGGAGAACCCTGAGCTCGCCCAGTCCCTAGGCGTGAACACCTTCCACGTCCACCTAGCCTCCTGGTTCCTCACCGGCTCCACATCCACCCTGGCAGGCGCGGTTCTAAGCCTCTGGTCCCCGACGAGGCTTGACAGGTCAGACCAGCTCCTCATGAGCGTCATGGCCGGAAGCGTCCTAGGAGGCCTCGACAACCTCTACGGAGCCATCCTGGGTGGGCTGATACTCGCCTTAGCCCAGACGATCCTGCCAGGAATCCTCATAAAGATCTTCGGGCTCTGGATAGGGGGATACGAGCCCCTGGTGCCCATGCTCGTCATAATCCTCACCTTGATCATCGAGCCCAACGGCCTAACAGGCCCCCGTGAGGGGGGAGTGGGAACCTTGAAAGGCATCTCCCACCTCATAAGAAGGCGCCTCAGCAGACCCCAAACAAACCCTTAACCCTCCCAGAAGACATCTCTAAAAAACGGCGTCAAATACACCGCTTGGCTTTATCGGCCTATCTGGGATCGAGCCCTGATGAAGCCACCCCATTATATATCACTACTTCATTGGTGATAGATTCGGCATAGAGGCGGAACTTTAATATCCGGAGAGCTTGAATTTTCCAATGCTTTATGGTGGATGGAAGTTATGGAGGATATGTTGAGCAAGGCCTTCTCCATGATAGACGATGGGAGGATCCTCGAGCTGGCTGAGGAGCTGATAGAGATCCCCAGCGTTACAGGGGAGGAGTTGAAGGTCGCAAGACACGCCGGGGAGATATTGGAGGCCTCGGGCCTCCCAGCGGAGTTCAGGGGCTCGGGGGAGAGGCCGATAGTCCTCTCGAATATAAACCCCGAGGGATCCCCCTACATAGTCTTTAATGGCCACCTAGACACGGTTCCAGTTCCAGACCCTTGGGCCTGGAGTGGGAACCCCTTCAAACCCTGGGTGGAGAACGGCAGGCTTTATGGGAGGGGTTCCTCGGACATGAAGGCCTCATGCGCCGTCATCATCCACGTGTTAGAGGTTCTGGAGAGGCTGAACCCACCCTGCTCCGTTGGCATCCAACTCGTCCCGGATGAGGAGCGAGGGGGAGTACAGGGGACCAAGCTCCTGCTGGAGGAGATGAGGAGGGGGCAGCTCAGGAAGCCGGACTACGTCGTGATAGGGGAGAAGAGCAACCTCAAGATCCGGATTGCTGAGAGGGGCCTCTTCCAGTTCCACATAAGGTTCAGGGGGAGGGCCACCCACACGGCCTACGCCAGGGTTGAGGGTATAAACGCCATAGCCAAGGCCTCAAAGGCTGTCTTGGCGCTGGAGAAGGGGATAGACCGATTCCATCCATGGATAGGATACCCGGTCATAAGCGTGAACACCATAAGGGGAGGGGAGGTCCTGAACCAGGTCCCCGCGGAATGCACCATCGGGGTGGACAGGAGGCTGATAATAGGGGAGACAGCTGAGACAGTGATGGCCGAGGTGGAGATGGCGCTGAGGGAGGCTGGGAGAGGGGACCCGGACTGGGGTTGGGAGATCCTAGCTGAGAGGGATGAGAAGGGGGGCTACATATACGATCCGCCCAACTACACAGATCCGGAGAACGAGCTTGTCAAGGCCTTCCAAAGCGCCGTCCGCTTGGCGTTGGGGGTGGAGCCCGAGCTCTTCGTCGAGTGGGCTGGGGTAACAGACGGCCGATTCTACAGGTACTCCGGCATCCCCACCGTAGGCTTCGGCCCAAGGGGAGAGCACGCCCACGGCCCGGACGAGTTCGTATACCTGGACTCCCTGAAAGCCCAGGCTAGGGTCTACATAGCCGCTGTGCTGGGCCTAGCAGAGAAAACTAGAGAAATACCATGAATTCAAAAGGCCACCTAAACCCCTTTAGCCTATAATCCCTGGCCCCCCTTCTTTATCGAGGTGAGTATCTGCCTCCTAGTCTCCTTCCCCGTTAATATGCCTTCAACATAGTACTTGGTCGTGTATTCCCCCTTAACCAGTCCCACCTCAGAGGATATCCAGAGGGATCCCTCCGAGATTATCGTCATGTTCGTCTCCTCCATCATTATCTCATCCCTCTCCCTCAGCCTCACCTCCGCTGTGAAGTAGCTCTTGCCATCCTCAGCCTCCACCGTCCTGAACCCCTCGACCTCCCCCTCCCCCGACAGCCTCCCCCTATAGGTCCTCCCCTTGATGGTTAGGTTATAGAGGCTTCCATATGTCCATCTCTCCCCCTCGGTCAGGGGGTAGGGCTCCTCGGGTATGGGCTCATCGTAGGAGGCCTCCATCCCATCCGACTCCCATCTTAGGAGGGCCCCCCTCTCGTCGAGGTAGTAGGTGGTTTTCCTGTCCGGGCGTTCGACCCTGATCACCTCCTCGCTGACCTTAACCCACCTCATCGTATGCTCCTCCCCATCCACCACCTCCCTGTAGACCTTCTCAGTCCCCACAGGGAGCTCGGGCCTTGTCACCATCCGCCCCCCCTCTTCCCCACGCTCGGGAGGCCTGACCTCCACCCCGGATATCGCCGAGACGATGTTCAGGATCAATCTGTAATTGTCCTCCACATAGCAGTAGGGCTCCATCAGGAAGGTTATATCGCCGAAGGCCGCGACCGTCCCGTTCCTCTCCACAATGGCTATGGGGGTGTAGACCCCGGGCCTCTCAGCGGTGGAGGAGTATGTCCCGCTGGGGGCCCTGGCAACCCCCATCCCATCAGAGTATATGTGGGTTGAGGTGAACAGGACAACCCTCTCAAGTCCGCTCGTCAGCGAGCTGTTGGTGAAATCCCTCAGGATTATGTTCCTATAGAACCCATAGTGATCCTCCTCGTTGTATAGGTATCCCTTGGCGAAGGATAACCCGAACCTGTTGGCGACTGAGTTTATGGGGCCCAGCAGGGATGAGGGGCTCAGGAACTCTGATGATGGATCGGAGAATAGGAGGAGGATGCGCCCCTCACCGACGAATTTGGATATCCTATCCACCTCCTTCTTGGAGTAGTCGAGGGTTGGGGCGGCTATTATCAGGGCTGAGGCGGTCTCCAGAGACGAGTCCACATCATCCCACTTGGAGGCGAAGCCGAGGGTTATATTCCTCTTGGAGATCTCCGCGGCCAAGATGTCGAGCTCCCAAGCCGAGATCATATTCCCATGGGATAGATCCACAACGACATTCGCCCCCTCAACCCTTGAAGACACATTTAGCTTAGGCTCCTCCCCTTGAGAGAGGAGGAGAGGGGATCTAGTCCCCCCTCTTAATGGTAGGTATAGGTAGTAGACCGCTGGAGGAGGATGAATCCTATTCAGGGTCTCAAGGGTCAGGTCCTCATCCATCACGCTGGTCTTGTTGCCCATAGAGGATAGGGCTCCGGTCCTGTTCAGGGATGGCTGGATCTCCTCCACGCGGTACTCTGTCAGGTTCGCGAGCCTAGCAGCGTGCTCAATGGCCGCTTGAAGGGACCCGATCTCGTCTATTAGGCCCGCCTCCCTGGCCTCGCTTCCGAGGTATACCAGGCCCCTCCTTATGGTGTTGGATGAAACCTTGAGCCTATCTCCCCTCCCCTTCAAGACGGCTGAGACGAAGCTCTCCAGGGCGTGGGTGAGGTTGAAGGGGAATAGGAGCCTCGAGAAACCGGTCCACTTCTGAGGCCCCGTCTCTATCACCCTCTCCGAGGGGATCAAGACCGGTGGGGCGGTCCCGATAACCCCAACATTCCCGACCATGGATGTGGGGTGGGCGTAGATATAATCGGCTGCTACGGCTATATAATAGCCGCCCGAGAGGGCTGTTACCGCTGCGGCCACGATGGGCTTCTCCCGTTTAAGCTCGAGTATGTCTAGGTAGATCTGCTCGATGAGATGGGCGTAGCCGCCCGGCGAGTTGATCATCAGGACCACGGCCTTCACGCTCCCGTTCAATATGGCGCTGCTTATCGATGAGGTTATCCTACCCGCATCTGAGGCCTCTATGATCGTCCCCTCCACCCTAATTATCCCGATGATGGGCCTCTCCCTCTCCACCCTCATCACGGGCGTCACGAACTGGTAAAGGAGGCTAGAGGCCAGGAGGACGCAGAGGATGATTATGACTATGAGGCTCTTACGGGAGACCCCACCATAACTCAAAAAATCACCTTTGCTATGAGCAATAGCTCAAACTAATATAAATTTTTAATCATCTTATTTTTTTCAATCACTAAATATGGGGTCAAAAGGTGATACATATTCAATCCTCAAAAACGGGGAAGTTGTTTCAAGTTGCTCCATATATTCTGATCCTCCTCTTCAGAGCCATGGATACTGGTATGCCGACTATGCCTGCGACGGCCATTTGAACCATGTTGAAGGGGAGTTCCACAAAGGCGCCAGCCCCATAACCCAGGATTGAGTACTCTACCATGAAGTAGCCCGTCACCATGACCGCCCCACCAGCAAGCCAGGCCAGGAGCATCATCAAGGGTCCTCCCTTCTTCCCCCGGTAGTAGATCCATCCAGCCAGCAACCCCTCAAGCCCCTTTATTATGAGGGTGTATGGGGCGAAGTAGGAGTAGCCCATTATAATATCCGCCAGCGATGAGCCTATCCCCCCGGCCGCGGCTCCGACTAGAGGGCCGAAGGTGAGGGCCGCCACCATGACCATAGCATCCCCCACATTGAAGTATCCCTGCGTGGCAGGTATGGGTACGACTATGAAGATTGTGGCGACGCAGACGAGGGCAGCCATTATCGAGGATGCGGCGAGGCCACCGGCTCTCATCATATTCTAGTTATAACTAAAATATTTAAATCTAGGCATCACTAACATGCACAACCCAGCAATAAGGATCCTAAAGAACCCCATTTGACCTGGAAAGGGAGGGTGGAGCCCCTCCATAGAAGAATCTTTTAAATTCTTTGACGATTTAACTTGATAAAAAAGATGGGAGGATTTCCCCCAAGGGGGTTTCCTAGCGATCGGGTGTGGGAGGAGAGGGAGCCGGAGAAGGGTCTAGGGAGAAAGGACGAGAAGGAGCTCAGGAACAGGTTCTTCTCCAAGCTGATCAGGGCCGGGATCATAATAAATACGCACATAATCTCGGAGTACTCCGAGAAGTACCTGGAGCTTGCGAGGAGGTTCAGGGACCTAGATCGAGAGGATGCCAAGTGGATGGCATCCGTGGAGATCGATGCCCTCGCGGATAAGATAACCTCACAGCTGAGCCGAATAGTTAGGAGGCCCAGGGCCCCAGTCTCAGTCACCCCTCCCCCGAGGGTTGCTGGGAGGCCCTATCCCGTCTGGGCCCCCCCATACAGGTATAAGGGGGAGGATGAGGATTCGGGGAAGGCCATAATAGACTTCTCCCCTGAGGAGTTCGCCCTATACAAGGATTTCCTGATCAGGAAGGGGTTCAAACCTGAACGAATAGAGAAGATCTCTCCGTACAGTAGAAACCTTCCATACTATAAGGAATTCTATGAATGGATGACATCAAGAGAGATAGAGCCTAGATTAAAAAATATGTTTGAAAAATGGCTTTGGAGAGCTAGAGGACTAAGAATCCAAGATTATGACGACCTACCGGAAGAACTTAAAAAGATAATAAGAGCGGCTTTCAGAGAATTCCATAAAATAATAGAGCCATAAACAAAAAATTGAAATTAGAGATACATAAAGGTTTTCATTCAAATACACCTCATATCATAATTGAAGCCACTAAGAGCATCAAAGTGGTCTTCCTAGAATCGTCGGCCGGAACATATACGGTGACCATCTACGTCCAGAGCAGCCTAAATATCCCCTATAGAGTTAATGAAGGGGATATTGAATTCTAAAGATCATTAATTTATAGAAAAATTTAAATAAAAGATTCATCTAATTTAATGATATGAAAACTGTATATAAACTTGGAGCCATGGTCTTCCTCCTTCTAGGAATCAACCTTTATACCTCCTCCAGCAAGTAAACCATCCTTACTCGGGTATTATGCTCACTGCTCTATAACCCCCAGTAAGCACGATAATTCTCTGGATCATAGCTGGACTAATATACTGGCTCTGAAAGAGAAGAGAAAAATAGCCCTTTTTCTAATATGATATTTGCCTTTTACTAAATTCGCTTTTTTAATATACCCACATTTTATATTTTTAAATTTTTTATAATTTTATGCTCAAATAATTTATTTAAGCTTTTCAGACATAGTAGTATCTTCCCTCTCTCTTCTGCTCACGGTCGAGCTTCGAACCCTCCTTGTTTACCCTAGGCCTCTTAGTGTCCGGGTCTCTCCTGAAGGTTACCCCCATCTCCTTGAGGAAGGAGTTCATCCCCTCCTCCAGCCTCTGAGGCCTACCGCCCAGCCCCTTGAGGCCGCTCTGCCCAGTGAATACCATCAGCCTGTCAGCTATGAAGTCCTGGGCCACTATGTCGTGCTCCACGACTATCGCGGTGGAGCCGTTCATCTTAGTTATCCTCCTTATCGCCCTGGCCATGGAGAGGCGCTCCTCGACGTCCAGGTAGGCGCTCGGCTCGTCCAGGAGGTAGATCTCAGCCTTTGTGGAGAGGCATCTGGCTATGGCCACGCGCTGGAGTTCCCCCCCGCTCAGGTCCTCCACATCCCTCTCCAGAAGCCTCTTAAGGTTTAGGGGTTCAATGACCTCCGCTGCGAACCAGTTCTCCTCATATCTCCTCCCCGCAGCCTCCTTCAGGATGTCTTCAACCCTCCCCTCCATCGTGCCCGTAAGGTACTGGGGCTTATAGCTCATCTTCACCTCTCCGCAGATGACCGAGCCATAATCCGGGGTCTCGAGCCCGGCCAGCATCTTCACGAAGGTCGTCTTTCCAACCCCGTTCTTCCCCAGCACCCCTATCACCTCGCCCTCCCCTATCTCCCCAGGTTCGACGGAGAGGGTGAAATCTCCGTAGGATTTCCTCAGCTCTGACCACCTCAGCAGGGGCCTCGATCTGGCCGGGGGCTGCGTTGGAGGCTTCACGTGGAAGGCTATGGGGGCCTCCCTGAAGCGGATGTTCTCGTCAGGTATGTAGCCCCTGATGTAGATGTTTATCCCCTCCCTAACCCCATGGACCTTCGAGACTATCCCGTAGACGCCCGGCTCACCGTAGAAGAGGAATATGTCATCGGAGAGGTAGTCGAGGACCGCCAGGTCGTGCTCCGCCACGAGGACCATCCTCCCATCAGCCGTGAGGCTCCTGATCACCTTGGCCGCGTTCATCCGCTGGTATATGTCCAAGTGGCTTGAGGGCTCGTCGAAGAGGTACACATCGGCCTCCCTGCAGGCTGCGGCCGCTATGGCCACCCGTTGAAGCTCACCGCCGCTGAGGACATCGAAGCTCCTATCTAGGAGCCCCTCAAGCTCAAGGGCTTCAACCATCCCCTTAAGGGCCCCCCTCTCATCGAGCCTGCTGAGGGCCTCCCCCACCCTTCCAGAGACGGCCTTAGGGATGAGGTCAACATACTGGGGCTTATAGACCGCCTTCAATCTCTTCTCGTATATGTCCATGAGGTAATCGTGTAGGGGGAGGCCGGCGAAGCTCCTCAATACCTCCTCCCTGCTTGGAGGGTTTGAGAATGATCCAAGGTTAGGCGTAACCTCCCCTGAGAGGATCCTCAATGCCAGGGTCTTTCCCATCCCATTTCTCCCAAGGAGACCCACAACCGCGCCCCTTCTGGGTGTGGGAAGCCTGTATAGGGCGAAGGTGTTGGGGCCGAACCTGTGGATCAGGTCGGAGCCCAGCTCGTCGGGGAGGTTCACAACCTTCAGGGCTTGGAAGGGGCATTTCCTCACGCATATGCCACAGCCGCTGCAGAGGGGCTCGGCCACGTAGGCCCTCCCCCCCTCTACCCTTATGGCCTCCCTCCTGCTCCTGACCATGGGGCAGAATCGGACGCAGACCAGGTCGCACTTATCAGGTCTGCATCTCTCCTCCTCCACTACGGCAACCCTCAACCATCATCCCTCGACCAGCTTTCCTAGGTCGCACCTCTTCAATCATGTTATCCTATTATAGACCTCATATTGTTAGATATCAGGTATGATCGGGCACCTGGTTTAATGCGGTAGCTGCATAATATGCGTCGAATATAGATTTTGTCCCATGCTGCCTCATTACCGTCGAGGCCGAGAGGTTTATCTCAGGGTGGTCCAGGAAGACCACCAAGCGTGAGGATCAGGCCTTCTTGTTTGTCTGTCTCGGCCTCATCAAGGCTGGTTATAGCCTCCTCTCTGTATCTGAAGATCATCTCTTTTCTCATGAGTTTCTTCATCAGCTTTGGATGGGTCAATCCAACCGATAATGCCTTCTTAACCTCTTTAAGCCCTTCCGGAGTTAGTGCCTCCAGCCTTGATCTTAGGTATCTCTTGCTTCCTAATAGGTGGATGTTGAATCCCTGGGCTGAGGTTAGAGTTTCCCCTCTGTAGAGAGGGCTTGAGTCTCTGAATAACCGTTAGACCTCGGGAATGGACGCGAAAAGCGAGTTAAGGTCTTTACTCATACCTATTTCCCACAATGGTAGCCGTATGAAATAACCTTGAACGCTAAAAGGAAGGGAAAAATTTTTTCCGACAATAGGAATAATATAAGCGCTAATTAGGCTAAGCTCCATGATGCTGGATCAGGAAAGGGCTAAATACTTCTCTCAGCCCTTTAGGGGGAAGTGTTATGAAGCCTGAGCAAGCCCTTGCAGATGTTGAACTCGAATGGAGGGCAGATGCTAAGAATTAAGGCACTTGTGGATACTGGGGCGAGCAGGAGCGTCATATCTAAAACCCTCTCCGAAAAGCTGGGCTCCTTCATACCCTCAGAAAGAGCCTACGATGTTAGAACAGCTGAAAAGGAAGGTAGGCTTAAGATCGTGGGACACTGCATAACCCGCATGGTTTTTCAAGGAGTTGAGGTGCCTGGGGAAGTCATCTTTGAAGTCGCAGAAAACCTCAGGGAGGACGTGCAACTCGCCATAGGCAGACCTGAAATGGATGCTTGGGACATAGTGTTCACACCTGAAGGACCAAAACCTAGGAAAAGACCAATAGAATTTGAAATAATATAAGCGAGCTAATTGAAATAGTAAGAATTCATTTAATTAGCACATTTGAACGGCTTACTTAGCTTTTCAACTCAACGATATTCTCCATTAAAACTCCTACAAAAACTGGATGCCTATGAGTTGGCGAAAGTGTGCGGAGGCCTAGTACGGGTGAGCAAAGGGATTGGAGAAGGCTTATATCGAAGGTATATCAAGAGATGAACGTGGCAAGAAGAATTCTGGGAGATGTAGAGTTGCACGCAAACGGTGAGTCTGTGAAGGCCTCCGCGTTATTCGATACTGGAGCTACTAAGAGCTATACGAGCTTAAAGCTGGCCGAAAAGCTAGCCTTCGTAAGGTATGAGAAACCCAAGGAAGTACTGCTGGCTGTTGAAGACGCGAAGACACGTATGGTTGGGTATTTGACCGCTAAGGTCGTAATAAACGAGTGCGAACTCCCCTTAGAACACACGTTCGGAGTCGTAGATGGATTGAGAGAAGACGTCATAGTCGGAATGGATATAATAGAGCCGTATGAACTGATTTTGGATGTAAAGGAGGGAAAAGTGAAATTCAAAAAGTATCCTCCAACACTTGAGCTGTTCTAACTGGCTCCCGAGGCATATTCATGACAGCATTGGGGTGGGGAAGAGAGCTTCTCGATGGTGAAAACTATTGAAAATATAAGATTAGAAAACCTAGACGACTGACCAACTATTCAAGATCAAATGAATAGTACTATGATAAGTTTTGAAAACGCAATGGCTAAACACATAAGACAACTACCATAAATAAAATAGATTCGAATTCTTTAAATTACTTTAACTGAACTGCATTGTTAATTTATCCTCCAATAGTGGCTTCTGTTAGTAATGTTAATGGAAAAACAAGCCTTTTAATATCATAAGAGACGCACATTTCCTCATAATCCATTTTTCCTCACACATACTTATAAATGCCTCGTTGATCCTCCTAAGAGATTCAGGAATCTCAATAACTTCAATATTTTCTGTTATTCTTCGAACCTTTTCTTTAAAGATGCTATATGAAAATAAATTCACGTTTCAGGGAACATTCAAAATTGTTCTGTGCATTCAACCCTTAAAGGGGTGGAAATTTTTGGCTAGGTAACTTTTTCTAGCCGTTGGATTCAGTGTTGTGGGTGAGCCCCAGCTCCTGTTTATGAAACCCGAGTCGACGTGCGAGAGCGTTAAATCCTCCGAGCATCCGATAATTTCGAGGTCGATGTCTCCTCCCAAGGCTGTTGCCGTGGTGGGCTTTAAGGGGGCTGGAAAGACTAGGGTTGTCGAGGCCCTAGTCCGGGAGCTCTCACGACGCGGCTACCGGGTCGGAACGGTTAAACATGCATCTGGTGAGCATCCCCTAGATATCCCTGGAAAGGATACATGGCGGCACAAGGAGGCAGGCTCATACTCAACAGCCATCCTGAGTTCCAAAGGCTCCGCTCTCTATCTCAACCATCCCACAGACCTGAGTGAGATCATACCCCTCCTTGGATCGGTTGACTTCGTGATCCTAGAAGGTTTCAAATCCATGGATAGAATAGCCAGGATCATCGTACCCTCAGCTCCGAGGGATATAGAGCTCTTATCCAACGGCTTGGAGATAGCGGTGGCCCTGACATCGGATGAAGAGACGTCTCTCTACGAGATGGATATACCGGTTATCCCGGTAAGCAGGATAGGAGACCTCGCTGGCCTGGTCTTGGAGAAGGCTTTCCCAATCCTTCCAGGATTGGACTGCGGCTCATGCGGCTATGAGGGTTGTAAAGCCCTTGCCAAGGCGATCTTAGCAGGTAAAGCTGTCGCGGAGGGCTGCACTGTTCTATTTGGTGGGGGAGTTAGGTTGAAGGTCGATGGAAAACCGATACCGCTGAACCCCTTTGTGAGGAGCTTCATAGGGAATGTAGTCATGGGCATGGTGAGAACCCTAAAGGGTGTTGGGAGGCCGAAGGGGATCGAGATATCCTTGGATGTGGGGGAGTTGGAGGATGAATAAGCCCCTCAGGGTGGTAGTAGACAGCCTAGAGGCCTCCGCACATGATGAGGTTGTGAACTATCTTAGGCTTGCTGGATGCGAGGTTGAGGTGAGAAGGCTACCAGTATGCGACTTCATAGTCTCGGATAGATGTGGGGTTGAGAGGAAGGATGTGGATGACTTCCTCGGAAGCCTCAAGGACGGACGCCTCTTCAGCCAGGCGAAGGAGATGGCCTCCACCTATGAGAGGCCCATACTGGTGTTGGAGGGGCATCTACCAAGGGCCTTGAGGCACACGCGGATCAGGCCTTCCTCCGTCTACGGCGCGTTGGCCAGCCTGGCGCTAGACTTCGGCTTCTCCATAATCCCAACGGATGGCCTCGAGTCGACCTCGATGCTCATCCACAGACTGGCCCACAGGGAGCAGGTGGAGGAGAGGAGAACAATCCAGCTTAGAGAGGTGAAGAGGAAGGTCTCCCTCCAGGAGCAGCAGATCTTCCTATTGTCAGGCATACCGAAGATAGGGAGAGCCCTCGCCGAGGAGCTCCTAAACCACCTCAGGACCCCCCTGAGGGTTTTCGAGGAGTTCGAGAGGGCTGAGGTGGAGATATCCAAGAGCGGGAGGACAAGGAGGGTAATAGGCCCCTTGAGCAAGGTGAGGGGGATAGGCCCATCCATCGTCGAGAATGCTAAGAGGCTCCTCACAACACCATACGAACCCCCCACCAATCCATGATCGATCCAGAAGCTTGAATGCGGCCAACCTTTAAAGTAGTTGAATTTTAGCATATTAATGTCTACTTAAACCTTCTAACCACTTGGCGATATATCTGGAGAATATCTCAAAATCTGATATCTTCGTTTGTAGAAATTCATAGACAAGGTCCAGGTTTATTGATGCATAGTCGTGGACGAGGAGATTTCTGAATCCTATCATTGACGCCATTAAATTTTCAAAATCCTCTGGGATTATCCCTGCCTCGGCCAATATGCTTGGGATATCTCTATAGCGTTCAGGCCTTCTAAGTTGAAGTAGAGATATGATCTCATTGCCGATATCTATGACGCACTCGATTGAAACTTGGAGATATCTTTCAGCTGCTCCACTAATCATAAAATCTGTTTTGAAATCCTTCAAAGAGGCCTTTCCAATATCCTTTAAATATTTTATATACTGTTTAAGTTTACTTAATTTTGTCATTATCAGTGTTTTATCTATTCCAGAATTTGCTTCATCATACATTCATCATACCTCTCCATAGCCCTTCGAAAATCCAAATATTCACACATAGATCTCGCCTCAAAATTTATTCTAGACCTATTGCTTCTGCAATAAATAACTTTACCATTTTTTATTATTTGAAATTTTAAGAGAGGTGGAGCAAAATTTAGAATAGTTAAATCAACATCGTCTCCTAGCATCTCAGTAAGTATATTAATAAGGTGTAAATAATATTTAAGAGATTTTTTAGGGAATTCATGAAGTAATATAGCTATGTCAATGTCACTTCTAGAAGTTTGATCTCCCCTTAAATAGGATCCAAAAAGATAGGCAGCTAAAACATTCTCCTCCTTTTCGAACAGTTTCCCAAGCTCTTTTATAGCCTCTTCCAGCATATCACATTCAACTCTATATGAAGCCCATATATTTAACTTCAATGGCTTTATTTTGAAGAGAGGCCTCCCCATCTCAGAGAGAACCTAGAAGATTAGGGATAGGCATGTCAGGGCACCCTCACACTTCTCAAACTCTGTCATGGGTAGGGGGATGACGTCAAACCCCGCCTCCCTGACAATCTCATGAGATCTGGGGTATCCCTCAGGCATTAGAACCGTCTCACCTATGGTCAGGGTGTTGGCCGCATAGGCCTCCTCATCGGGAACGACCAGAACCCTGAAACCCATAAGGGCTGGATGATGCACGTAGGGCCTTGTGGCGATCATCACATCATCCCCAAGATATGTGACATAGCTCTTCAGGTGTACAATTCCCGGATCCACTATGGTCTCGACGGGGACCTCGAGCCAGTCTCTCATCTGGGCGACCCCCTCCATATTTGTGCGCTCAGTCACCCCGCTAATAAGCCGGTCTCGAAGGTGGATAACATCCCCACCCTCAACGGTGGCCGGAGGAGTGGCCCTCTTAACCCTCAGATAACCCTTGAGAAACTCCTCCACGGCCTCCTCCTCGCCCCTCCTGCTCTCCCTAGCCATCCTGCAGATAAGCGCCCTGTCCCTATGGATGACGGCGTTATCCTCCACGAAGCAGGAGTCAGGTAAGAGGTCGTCCCGGGGAAGATGGATCACCTCAAGCCCAAGCTCGCTCAGAACTTTACAATATCTCCTGTGCTGCTCCCGTGCGAGCTTAAGATCTATCATATGTTTGAGGGGATGAGAAGATATACATCCGCCATAACTATTCCCGGGCTCTCTAACCAGCGCATGCTTGGCAGGCATATCCAAACCTCGGATGAAAAGACACCTCCATCATATTAAAATTATGAATAGTCGATGTGTTTTAAGATGAATCTTCGGGAAAGCTGCTCCTCGTTGCCATATATGCCTTACTCGAAGGGTTTTTCAATATCGGTAAATTTAGAAATCTGTGATGGTTATACCCAACTGATGCTCTATCGAGAAGATTTTAGGGCCCGTAGCCGAGCTTGGATAAGGCACCGGCCTCCGGAGCCGGAGAACATGGGTTCGAGTCCCATCGGGCCCGCCATTAAAACGCTCCATTCAGTGGAAGCTGCCTTTTTCGGCTGCTTTATAAGCTGGCATTTAGGGACGTGATGGCTGGTTTGGGAGGTGAACTTGGCAGGATCTGCAATCAGATTATATTAATATAAATTATTTAAATAAATTTGCCTTCTTTAGACTACTTCCTTGAAAAATGATAAAATTCAATCCATTAATTTGAAAACACATTAGACACTCTTGTTTATTTCAAGATTTATATATCTACTTCATGTATAATTATCTATTTTTGGTTATACATCCCTCTAGGCTGGTTAGGGTTCCCTCTTTAAGTAAACCTTCCAGAATCTTGTCCAACTCTTCCTTTATGGTCCTCGTGAGCTTCTTGAAGCCGAATAGGCGGGCTGTTTCTCTGATTAGGGACTCCCTTCCCACACCTATGGAGTAGCCCGCCAGTAGGGTGATGGCAGCCCTTAACTCTTCCGGAGGTATGAACCTCAATGGTCTGAAGGAGTTTTCTAGACTCTCGGATGGGACTCTTATCTTCACCTCCATCGGCCACTTGGCCCAGAGGAAGCCACCCCTCATTACCAGCCTGCCCTTCTTATGGAGGTTCTTCGCCTCCTCTAGGAAGGCATCCTTCAACCCGTCTAGGGGCTTGAGGCCTAGGGCCCTATTTATTCGAATGTAGGCATGCTCGAGATGAATGGGCCCATCCCCTTCTACTAGGATTGGGAGGAGCTCCTTAACCCTCTCACGATACTGGCGGATTATCCCCCCCATATCTGGGTTATTTCCCCCACTGGTTATGCGCCTGGCCCTGAGCCTTGTGGGTCGGTACGTCTCAACTCCCGGGAGGCTCGACCCGGCTGCCTCTGTAACCTTCACATGGACGCTTCTCTTGGTTGGGGATATACTCGGAGGTGTGGTATGCCTACTGACAGCGGCCCTTCGCGGCTGTAGAGCCATCTCAATGGCTGACTTCAGCCTCTTAACCTCCGTCTCCCTCCTGTGAACCCAGTCCGGGGACCAGATCCTGTGTATCCTCCATCCAAGCCCTTCCAGTATCTGCTGCCTCAGGCGGTCCCTGTCCCTAGCTGTGTGTGCGGAGCGGTAGTTCTCACCGTCCAGTAGGATGCCTAGAATGAACCTATCTGGGTTCTTGGGGTCCTTAACCCCTATGTCGACCTTGAAGGAGCTTGGGCCAACCCCGACGGCGGCCTCATAGCCCATCCTGCTGAGTTCGGATAAGATGTCCTCCTCCAGTGGGTTGGTGGGCTCCTCCCCTCCCTTTTCTGCCTGTTGATAGGCCTCGGATAACCTCTCAGCATATAGGAGGTAGCCGTGGAGATGGTGAACCCCAGGGGCCTTTGTTGCATCTATATCGATATCTGAGGCCTTTATGGAGCTCACTATTATGACCCTCTCCCTGGCCCTGGTTATAGCGACGTTCAGCCTCCTCTCACCCCCAGGCTTGTTGAGGGGTCCAAAGTTCAGCGTCATACGGCCATTATGATCATAGCCATATCCCACGCTGAAGATTATCACGTCACGCTCATCGCCCATAACGTTCTCGAGGTTCTTAACGAAGAATCCCTGGAGCCGGTCCTCGACGAAGAACCTCTCATATTCGGGGTGATCCCTAAGCCTTTGCTCTATCACATCTTGGATGGTGTTCATCTGGCTTATGTTGAATGTTATGACTCCGAGGGTCTTCTCAGGAAAGTTTTTGAAGTGCTCAAAGACGAGATCCGCCACCACCTCGGCCTCCCTGGGATTGTTCCTAGCCCCGCCCCGGTCGTAGACCCCGTCAGGGACGTAGATGAACTTGACGCCGAGGCTCGGGTCCCTCCTCCCCGGATGGGGGAAGAGGTTCAGCCTTCTCTCGTAGAACCTCTCGTTTGAGAAGTTTATCAGGGAGTCATGCCTGCTTCTATAATGCCATCTTAACATATTCACGGGCAACCCTATGGATAGGCACTCATCTAGGACGCTCTCGAAGACATCGAGCTCGTAATCGAATGTCTCATCCCAGTCGAAATCCTCATCCAAAGAGTACTGGAAGAATGGGGTTGGGGGGAGCTGCTTGTTGTCACCGGCCACGATCAGCTGATCCCCCCTATAGATGGCTCCCACAGCGTCCTCTGTGCATATCTGGGAGGCCTCATCGAAGATCACCAGGTCGAAGCGGAGCTTTGGAGAGAGGAACTGGCTCACCGAGATGGGGCTCATGAGGAGGCAGGGTTTAAGCCTCTTGAGGAGGGTCGGGATCCTCTCGAAGAGGTTTCGGATGGGCATGTGCCGGCTCTTCTTGAGGGCCTCCCTCCTCAGGATGGCTATCTCGGAGTCCGGGACCTGTAGGAAGACCCCCTGAGGCTTCTGCTCATTTGCCCTCTCTATGACGCGGGAGGCTGAGAGGGCGATGAACCTCTGGTCCAGCTCCTGAAACTCCCTTATCAGCTGCTCATGCCTCTGCCCCCTGAAGCTTCCTAAGATAGGCTCCTCTTGGAAGATGAGGTCTATGAGGCCGCTGTAAATAGACTTATGGAACACATCCAGCAGCCTCGAGGCCTCGGGCTTGAGTTCTAATAGCCTCCTCAGGAATTCTCCGAGCCCTTTCCCCTCTAGATCCGCCGTGATCCTCTTGAAGTCAACCCAGGATTGGAGCTCATCAAGCCTGGAGCGCAGCTCCGAGACCTTCCCCCTGATCTCCTCAAGGGTTAGGGTCCCTCTATCCTTACCCCATAGGGGTTGAGTGAAGCCGTCTTCAAGGGTTTTCATCAGGCCGTAGAGCCTCTCCAGCCTTGGGCCTATCTCAGGATCGGGGGGAGGAGGGAACCCTCCATCCGAGATGTAGGCTATGAGGGGTTGTGGGGGCTCCTTTAGGATGCTTAGAAGCCTCTTACACCAATCTATATCCCCAAGTATAGCGGACCAATCCGTCGTTATGCCGGTATATCGCCTACCAAAGATAGCTTTAACCTCCTCAGACTCTGCCTCAACAGCTTCCTCAAAGGCTTGGAGGGCCTCCACCTCCCTCAAGTCGGAGATGAGCTCCGCTAGGGAATGGGGGTGATCCGAGAACCTCGATGATAATGCTGGGGCGCATACCTCATCCAGGAAGGAGAACCTTCTAGCCAGCTCAGATGACCATTCCGCCACCATGTCAAGGGGGCTCTTTGTAAGAGGCTTACCCGTATTCGGAAGCTTCCCATATGGGAGGAGGCCCCTCAGCTTTAGGGTTCTCAGCCTCCACTCGTTCAGGGCGGCTCTGAGCCTCCTCCCGGTGAGTAGAAGCTCCTCTGAGGGTCTACTTCCAGCTGCGAGGTTGAGGGCCACCCCTAGGGGGATCCGCCTTCCCCCCGTTATCTTTAGGGCTTTCCAGGCGTTCTTCAGGGCCTCCCCAGCGGAGTTGAAGTCGGGGGTGGGATCCCTGTAATATGACTTCATTACCCTCCTGAGGTCCTCTCGACGGGAGGCTATCTCATCCTCAAGAGTTCTCAACTCCTCAACGGCCTTTAGATCCTCTAAAATCCTGTTCAGAGGCTCCCGTCTTCTGCTCATCCTTGTGAGGAGCCCCCTGATCCGGTGGTACTGAGGTCTAAGGTATCTGAATGGGGAGCTGCCCGGCCCCTCGAGCCAATCTATTATGGGTTTTGGATCTAGGTTTAGAAAATCATCATGATATCTCTCCAGCAGATCCTTTTTCAGGCCATCCCTGCGAAGGTATAACCCCTCAGCCTCCCTGATCGTCTTCGTCGCCTCTTTCAGGCCTTCTATGTCGAGCCACTCCGCCTCCGGCCTATTTTTAGCCTCGCAGAGGCTCGCAAGCTCAGCCATTCTGGCTATCTTCTCTATCGAGTCGATCTTCACCTGTAGGCCGAATATGCCGGCTATCTCAGCTGCTTGGGTTTTCCACTCCTCCATCGATCTGGGCAAGGCCTCCACATAGGGGGCCAACTCTTCTCTAAGCCTTGGGAGGTCTACGTCGTCATCAGTGTTCTGAGATAATAACTCCTTTACCCTCGCCCATCTCCTCTCAGCCTCATCCGCGACCCCCCTTGGAAGCCTGAATATGCTTGGGCTGTATAGCTTCATCAGCTTATCCCTAGACCTCCAATACTCTGAGTAGCCCTCAAGCCTTTTCAGGGCCTCCTCCTCTATCCCTTTCAGCCCTCCCCCCTCAAGCCATCTTCTTGGGGGCCTAGGGGAGCTCGAAACCAGGATGGAGATCTCCCTCAACCTCTCAAGCTCCCCAAGAGTTCTCGGGACACCTAGGCCCAGCATCTCGCTGTAGCCTCTGATGGCCTCCAGCTCCTCCAAGGCCTCGAGGAGCTGCCTGAGTAGGGTTGCCCACCTGGAGCGGGATTCAGAGGTGAAGGCCTCCTCCCTGCACCCCCTCCATGGAAACCTCCCCTCTAATGCGATGTACCACACATTTGAGAGGTCTCTTACCAATTTCTCCAGTTCTTGGAGCTTCTGGGGGGTGAGGGATTTGAGTCCCTGATACTCCGACGGGATGAATGGAGCATCCTCAAGCTTGGCGAGCCTCCCGAGCAGCTCGAAGGCTGAGAGCCCTAAGGGTGGTCTCTCCATATGCAGGGCCTTCACATAGCTGTTGAGGAGGTCCCTCCTCTCCTTCAGCCTATCCAGCTCCTCTTCGGATAGCCTAGCCCTTGGCTTCAGGTGCTCGTTCAGTGCTCTGTTAAGTTCCGCGACCACCTCCCTCTTGTTCGCCTTGTGGCTGTGGAGCTCGAGGCAGAAGTCATCCAGCCCCCTCTCCTTCAGCCTGTTGTAGACCACCTCTAGGGCAGCCATCTTCTCGCTTACGAATAGGACACTCCTCCCAGCGGCTATAAACTCGGATATGATGTTGGCTATCGTCTGGCTCTTCCCCGTGCCTGGTGGGCCATGGATGACGAAGGACTGGCCCCTCAAAGCATACTGGATGCAGAGCTGCTGGCTGCTGTCGGCGTCGAGAACTTGGAACATCTTCTTCGGCTCAAGTATCTCGTCGAGTTCATCCTCCCTAGGGAGAGGGCCCTTTATCAGCTTCGGGTTCGGCATCCCAGCTAGAGCTGATATGATCGGGTTCTTAGCTATCTCATCGGCATTCTCGGAGAGGTCTTGGTACATCACCAACTTGTAAAAGGAGAAGAGCCCGATCCCCACCTCCCCCTCCACCTTCCACCCCAGCTCCCCACAGGAGGCTGAAACCTCTTGGAGGTAGCTGAGAACATCTACCTCCTCGAAGTCCGGGAGGGGTGGGAGCTCGAACTTATAATCATACCTCAGCTTGAGGGTTAAGGCAGGATTCAGGACCACCTCCTCCTCCACGGGAGGAACCTCTACCCTGTAGGGTGAGCGGGGGTTATCCCTCCTCAACTCTATTGGAACTAGAAGTATCGGGGACCTTATCGCCTCCCCTGACCCGGCCTCCCTCCAGTTGAGCATTCCAAAGGTCATGTAGAGGATTCTAACACCTCTCTCTCTGTACTCTGATGTGGAGCGTCTATAGAGGCTCCTCAGGGTCCGCTCAACCAGTTGAGGATCATCTGTTTGGGGCACGAGCTGGCTCCTCCCAGGACGCGTAGACCTTGAAGCATTCATCCATCCATCCCTTGGAGGCTGCCAGATCTCCCACCCCTTCCCCTTGACAACTAGCCTCTCGAAGATGGTCTTCATGTCTGGAGTCGATATACCAATATAGGAGCTCTTTGCGGGGGTGAAATAGATCAGGCGGTTCCGCATGCTCAGGTCGATGAGCCTCTGCTTCCACAGTTGGATCCTTTCCATCACCTTGGAAGTGGAGGCCTCGCCCAAATCGATCAGCAATCATTCTATAGAGGTGAAGTTTGAAAAAGGGTTTGGTTCATTTATGCCTCTTCGGAGACGGAACTATTGATCGAAAGGGTTTGAAAAAGAGGCTTTTATGGGGTGTTGGGACACCCTCCAAAAGGTTGGAGGTCAACTAAAAAGACATTAATTAAGTAATTTTACGAAGAAAAAACAAATAAATTTATATCTAAGGTTAAATTCCAACAACAAAATCTACTGGGAGGCCCACTTGAACTGAAAATAAAGCTTATTAAGTTGTGGCATATCGCCGATTCGCTTTAAGGAGGCTGAGGGATGGATCCCTATTTCGCCCCCATATTTACAGGCCTATTGGCGATGGCTGTCATGGCGTATCTAGCCTACTCCATCATAAGGGAGCCAGTGGAGGACGACCATATGCTCAGTATAGCCAGTTCTATAGAGGAGGGGGCCAAGGCCTTCATCAGAAGGCAGTATAGGACGATAATCCTATTCTCCCTTCTCATTTCAACCATCCTGTGGATCTTTACGAGAGATCCAAGATATGTTGGATCCTTCCTATCAGGCGTCTTCCTATCCCTACTCTCGGCCTACATAGGTATGGTGGTAGCGGTGAGGGCTAATGTGAGGACAGCATACGCAGCGATGTCATCCCCATCGAAGGCCTTCTCAACAGCCTTCAGAGGGGGAGGCATAATGGGATTATCCGTGACGGGACTAAGCCTCCTAGGAGTTTCAACACTTGTCTGGCTATTTAGGGATCCAGCCCCTCTAATAGCCTTTGGCTTTGGTTCAAGCTTATCAGCCCTCTTCGCCCAGTTGGGAGGGGGCATATTCACAAAGGCTGCAGACATTGGAGCGGACCTGGTGGGTAAAATAGAGCATAAGATACCTGAGGATGATCCTAGAAACCCAGCCGTCATAGCTGACCAGGTCGGGGATAACGTTGGTGACTGCGCAGGAAGAGGTTCAGACCTCTTCGAATCTATAAGCGACGACTACGTGACAGCGATGCTCCTAGGCTCACTACTCCTACACCCCCTTGGGAGGGATTCGGCTCTTTTTCCACTGGCACTTGGCGTCGTCGGTGTATCTTCGACCATCATAGGGATCCTCATCACAAGAAGGTGGAGAGGTATAAAGCCCATGACATCCTTTAACATAAGCCTGATAGTTACCGTTGCCTTATGCTCTATTGGAGCCCTCATCTCTTCGATTCTCTTACTTGGGGACATGAGGATTTTCTACTCCGTTCTGAGTGGCATGGTGACCATGCTCATCATCGGTCTGGTTTCCCAGCATTACTTGGGATTAGAAAGATTCCCCGTTAGAAATGTGGCTAGATCATCCGAGTATGGAGCGGCCATAAACATCATAACCGGTTTATCATATGCATTACAAAGCCCCTTCATACCAATACTTCTGGTACTTTTGAGCATTCTCTTCTCATATCACATAACAGGGGGCTCCCTATATGGTATAGTCGGAGCCAATCTAGGTACAGACCTAGCCACAGGTATAATCATGTCGGGCGATGCCTTCGGCCCTATAAGCGATAATGCAGCCGGCATAGCCGAGATGGCTGGGACAGGTAGGAAGAGCCTAGAGGCTCTGTCCGAGCTCGACTCCATGGGTAACACCACCAAGGCCTACACAAAGGCCTTCGCCGCAGCGAGTGGAGCCTTCTCATCCGTCGTGATCCTAGTAACCTTTAACGAGATGACCGGGGTCAGGCTGGAGGCCTTCTCCGTAGACCCCTCCTTTATAGTAGGTGTCCTTTTGGGAGGGGTCCTCCCATTCCTCTTCTCCTCCTATGCTATAGGTGCCACAGCCAGAACAGCCTACAGGGTGGTTGAAGAGGTTAGAAGACAATTCAGGGAGCACCCAGGAATCCTAGAAGGGAGGGAGAGGCCAGACTACTCAAGGTGTGTGGACATAGCCACCAGATATGCCCTATATCAGATGCCCCTTCCAGGGCTGCTAGGGATAGCCGCTCCAATGATAGTTGGGCTGCTCCTTGGAAAGTATGCTCTAAGCGCCATGCTCTTGGGAGCTCTTACCTCCTCCTCCATATTATCCCCCTTCTTCACCTTCGGAGGGGGTATATGGGATAACGCTAAAAAACACATTGAAAGGGAGTTCTGGATGAAGGGCACTCCTACTCATGCGGCGGCCGTGACCGGGGATACCGTTGGAGATCCCCTGAAAGATGTTGCTGGTCCATCGCTCAACATATTCATGAAATTGATGAACATGGCCGCACTTTTAATAGTTCCAATAATAATCTCCTAAAACGTTATCTAGACCCTCTGAGTTAGGCTACTGAGATAAAAAATAAAGTTAATCCATAGTTCTAAAGTGATTCCATCCAAGGGGCTTTATGGGCTTTTCTTCCCCATCATGCATATAGGTTATTTTAATCTCATCAATGACCTCTCCAAATTCTATCATCTCACAATTAACTCTTCTCAGAGCATTTCTAGCAGAATCCACAAGTTCAGGCTTGAGAGTGAAGACCAGTTCATATTCCTCTCCACCGTAGAATATGAGCTCCTCAAGTTCTATCCCGCAGGCCTCTCCAAACTCCCTAGCCTCAGGGGAGGCCGGTAGTCTATCTATCCTGAATCCGACATGGCTGCTCCTGGAGAGGTCGTAGAGGCTCATCGCAAGCCCGTCGCTCGAGTCCATAGAGGCCGAGACGGCACCGGTCTCAGCCAAGGCTAGCCCCTCTGAGACCCTGGCCTTGGGCATATAGACAGATTCTAAAATGGAGTCCATTATCCCCTTCGGCGCCTCATACCCATCTATTAGGACCTTGAAGGCCGCAGCCGTCCTTCCGAAGCTTCCAGTTGTAGCTAGGATGTCACCGGGCCTGGCTCCATCCCTCCTCATTATAGTCTTCTCATCAGCTAGGCCGAAGGCCACCCCCCCTATCACAACCTCCCCAGCCTCGTTCGTGTCCCCCCCGACCATATAGGCCCCATACTCCCTAGAGCCGGAGTCGAACCCCCTAGCCATATCAAGAACCGCCTCCACCTCCATGTTCGAGGGTATGCCGAGGGAGGCCATGAAGGCTAGGGGTTTAACCCCTTTAGAGGCGAGGTCGCTGAAGTTCATAACCACCGCCTTCCTAGCAGCCTGGAAGGGGGTCATCCCCCTGGGCACATCCGTCCTCCATACCAGCATGTCCGTCTTCAGGACGGCGACCCTCCCATCTCCAAGCCCCCATCCGGATACATCATCCCAGAAGGGGATAGGGGCCGAGGGCATCGGGGTTAGAACCCCCATCATGAGCTCTATAAGCCTCCTCTCCCCAACATCCCTAACAGTAACCATAAAGCCCACTATCAGACTGGTGGGAGGTCGATAAAAAGGGTCTTATATGGGTATGAGGATTCCAAAAGGATTCCGCAAGTGGTGGTTCGATGGGGATCCTCGACGACATCAGGGTTCTGGATCTGACCCACGTATGGTTCGGCCCCTTCTGCACCATGATGCTGGCCGACCTAGGGGCGGAGGTCATAAGGATCGAGCCCCCATGGGGGGCTATAGATAGGGTGGCGGAGGGAGCCCTCTTCGGTGGGGTGACCTACACCTTCCACCACCTGAACCTCAACAAGAAGGACCTGACCCTCAACCTGAAGAGCCCGGAGGGGGTGGCCATATTCAAGGAGCTGGTAAAGATATCCGACGTGGTCGTTCAGAACTTCAGCCCAGGGACGATGGAGAGGTTGGGTCTCGGATACGAAGTCTTAAGGGAGCTCAACCCTCGCATCATCTATGCAGCCCTATCCGGCTTCGGCCAGTACGGCCCCTATATGAAGAGGGGGTCATACGCCATGATCGCGGAGGCTATGAGCGGTCACACGAGGCTGACGGGTGACGGCGTTGACCCTAACGGGCCTCCCATAGAGATGGCCCAGGCCTATGGTGACCTGGGGCCTGCCCTCTTCGCAGCTATGAGCATAATAGCAGCCATCAGGTATAGAGACAAGACCGGGAAGGGCCAGATGATCGACGTATCTCAACTGGACTGCATGGTCGCCCTTAACACCGGTATCACTTGCTACACTCTCTCGGGAATGAAGCCGTGGGAGCTGAGGAGCAAGTATCCGGCGACGAGGGGTGTGGGGGGGCTTATGAGGACGAAGGACGGGGGCTGGATAAGGCTGGCGGCCTTCTCCCCCTCCTCCATAGACAACCTGAAGAGATGCCTTGGAGCTGAGGAGATAAGCAAGGAGGATGTGGAGAGGAGGGTTGCCGAGATGACCAGGGACGAGGCCGTAGAGCTATTCGTGAAAGCAGATGTCCCAGTGGCACCGGTATACCACGTCGACGAGGTGGTGAAGGACACCCACCTGATAGCTAGAGGGATGTTCATCGAGCTTGAGCACCCGAAGGCTGGCAGGGTCAAGGTTCCAAACTTCCCCGTCAAGTTCTCCGAGACCCCCGCTAAGGTGGTCACAGCAGCACCCCTATTAGGGCAGCATAACAGGGAGATCCTCATGGGCCTTCTGGGCTATACGGAGGAGAGGATCAGGGAGCTAGAGCTGGCTGGGGTCATAGCATCGGAACCAGCGCCATAGCCCAAAACGCGGACCCACACCCCTCAAGGCCGCGATATATTCTTAAAGATGGGCTTATCCCCAGGAATAGTTGAGGGCCCCGGTAGCTCAGTGGCCAGAGCGGCAGCCTCGTAAGTTGTTGGCCGCGGGTTCGAATCCCGCCCGGGGCTTTTAATAAATAAATATAAAAACCGCCCTTTATGCATATGATCTCATAAAAATCCTACTTTAGCTAGTGGAAAATAAAAGAGAGTGAAGGCACAGGCTTGATGCAGTCCCGTCCAACCCTTGGGAAATTAGAGAAGTACACGACTGTATGGGTTATCATGTCAATGGTCTTGGGCCTCCTTCTAGGGAAGCTCGCCCCAATGTTGGGTGTATGGATTGAACAGCTTCAAGTTAGCGGTATCTCGATTCCAATGGGTGTTGCTCTTTTTTTCATAATGTATCCCACCATGGCGAGCATAGAATTTAAGGAATTGGTTAAAGCAGCCAAGTCTCCTAAACCAGCAATCCTCACGTTGGTTGGCAACTGGGTGGTGGCTCCAGCCCTCATGACACTCCTCGCCCGCCTCTTCCTTAACAGCTATCCTCAGTTTACAGCTGGCGTAATCCTCCTCGGTATAGCGCCTTGCACAGGCATGGTCCTATTCTGGATCCTTCTGGCTGGAGGGGATGTCGCCAAAGGTGTAGTAATTACCGCCATCAACGCCTTGTCAACGCTCATACTTTACACTCCCTTAGCAGCCTTATACTTGGGTGTAGGCGGCATTCCAATTCCTATAGATCCTATAGCTAAAAGCGTCATTCTCTTTGTCGGTTTGCCGTTAGCCTTAGGTCAGACTACAAGATGGATTTTATTTAAGAAGAGGGGAGAAATCTGGTTTAAAGTAAGGTTTCAACCGATTATAGGTAATATAGCAGTCGTAGCGCTACTTGTAACCATTATAGTTCTATTTTCTTTAAAGGGTGAGATAATTGCAGAGCAGCCCCTTTTGGTTGGCTTGATATCGGCTCCTTTACTAGCTCACTTCTTCCTAATGGCTTCGCTTTTTTACATCATACCCTGGTTTCTCGGTTTCCAATATAGAGATGCCGTAACCATCGCCTTCATCAGCTCAGGAACACAATTTGAAGTCGCGATCGCCACGGCCATAACAGTCTTCGGTGTGGGCTCAGGCGCAGCTCTTGCCACGGCAGTAGGTCCACTCTGGGAGGTGCCATCCATGCTAGCGTTCGTAAAGATAGCGGCGAAAACAAAGCATCGCTTTACAAGTTCAAAGGGCTCATAAACTTTGTTAGAGAGCAAGTTCTTTTGGCATCACACTTGACAGTTTCGTGACACCTCTTTCTTGTTCTCATTTTGACTTTTCTACTTCACTTATCTTAATGATTGATATATAAAATATAGAAGTTTCTTTTTCCTTTTATTATGTTAACATTTTCTTTTAATAATGAATTTCAATTTGTTATGAATATAACTCTTAAGCTTATGGTTTGATATAGTATTTAGCTTTAAACGACTTTAATGACGAATTTCGATCCCAATTAATTTTATATATTAGTTAATATCTTGGGAGTATGCCACAACACAATATGGATGAAGTCTTGCCAAAATGACCCTTGTCCAAAAATCTTTTACCATTAAGACAAAGGTCTATTAATACGATTTCCGCTTCCGGATCGATGACTCGCTCCAACTCCTGAAAATATCTAACATAAGCCACAACACAATGCATAAAATATCTGGGAAAAACCATATCCAACGAATCTCTTTTGAAAGAAATACCTTCCATCCTCTGAATTAGCATGACCTTTTAGTATCGTTTCCCATTTCAACCCTTTTAGGGTATTTTTATATCATGATCAAGAGATATCAAAAGACCCCTTTTCCGTTAAGAAGAAGAAAACTTGAACTACCATCCCCTACACCAAAACCCAGAATAATTTTATTCTGTAATTCTAACCTGTTACATATTATTTGTACATCTTTCATTCCATGCAGATGATCCCCTTTTTTAACGCGCGTTCCTGGAACTAACAGCATTTTCCGAAACGTCAATACTATCTTTGAAAAGGAGAAAAGCCGAACTCTACGATTTTGACCTCCGCCCTCACTATACCTTTAACTCCCTCAGCAGCCCTCATCACATCGGATGTTAATTGCATCGCTAGCGGGCAGAAGGGTGTTGTCAACATCATCTCGATTGTCGCGATACCATCCTTAACAGTTACACTTTTGATCATCCCCAAATCCATCAAGCTAGCCCCAAGCTCGGGATCTAGAACGCCACGTAACGCCTCTTCCACAGCCTCTTTTAAGGCAATATCATCATCAGACATTGTTATTTCTCCAAAAATGTTAATATATGTTAATATATAACCTTTTCGTTATAACATATGAATAGTTGAAGGAATGTAACTTGTATGGATCTGCGAGCCATATACTTAATCTGGGTTCGACAACGGGGGAAACATTCCCGAACCAAATAAAGATTAAGCCCGAAAACATTGACGACATAGGCTTAGGTATGCATCTATGGCTTGACCCTCTAAACAAGGAGTGGATCCCTCCAGAGGGCCTCCCTGTTAATCGCTACAAGCTCAGTCTTCTAATAAATGCTTAAGCAAAAGTCATGAGTTTATGATAAAATGGCGAGGATCAGCGGGTATGAGGGGCTTCGAGTCGGAGGCTCCTTTAGATGCTTAAACTGCGGCTACTCATGTCATGCGGACTATAACGGAGCCTTGAACATCCTTAAGCGGGCTATGGGCTATACGTCCATAGCAGGGGCTGATTTGACACAGCCCGAGTTCGGTATGATGAAAGGTCATGCCTAGAAAAACCGAGAATCCCACAGGCTTAAGCCATGGGAGTGTCAAGACTCTGGACTTAATTATTATTTCAAGTTATACGATGACATCTTCAAATGATACTTAATTTATGGAGGAAAGATTGGATAACATTAAATAGTTATTGGCTGGCCTTGAATAGGTGGGCTAAATGTTGACTTTAAGTAGTAAATTCAAGGATTATATTTTGAAGAGGACTCTCATAGTTGGAGATGTCGGAGTTGGAAAGACAGGGATGACCATCAGGATCCTGGGTGACGCCTTAGCCAGAGGCTATTCGAGGGACATCACAATAATAGATATGGCGCCTAGAACCATGGTGTATGGTGGGAGGAGAATCGGTGGATGTATAGCTGAGATGATGAAGCTGCCTGGAGGGATTAGATACCTCCAACCCAGCATGGTCATGGCTCCTAGACTCTCAGCCACATCACCGGGCCAGCTGCTGCTTATGGTTGAGGCCAATAGGAAATTCATAGAGCCCCTTCTGAGAGAATTTCTAGATGATCCTACCCCTATATTGTTCATTAATGATGTCTCGATATATTTCCAGTCTGGATGCTACAAGGCAGTATTTGAGGTATTAGAGGCATCAAAGACCTTCATAGGAAATGGTTATTATGGAGGCTCTCTCTCTTTCGATTATGGAACGGGGGTCTCCAAGGTCGAAAGGTATCTCATGGATCTTCTCCTTAGCAAGATGGACATCGTCATAAACCTTTCAGAAACCCCGAAAACAGCAGAATCCACATAGCCCCCTACATGGATACATATGTAACCGTCCTAAGACCTCTCTATTTGTGGGGGTGCACTTCAACTGGGTATTCAAGCTCAGGCTTAAATAGCATAGATTATTATTATTGTTGGATTAGGGGATGGAGGCTCCTATTTCAGCGGAGCTGATGGTTGGAGTTGGCGCCATCGCCGTGGCCGTATTGGCTATATACCTCTTTGTGAGGGCTACGAAGGGGGGGAGAGGGGCGAATAAGGAAATTGAAGTGCCTGGGGTGGAGAAGGCCCCGGTGGCCGAGGTTGACAAGGCCTTGGCCCCCTCTGGGGAAGGGCGTCAAGCACCCGATACTGCGAGGTATATACAGCCAGGCCAGGTAGAGAAGGCTAGGAGTGAGATCAGGATCCTCACCCTGAGAAGGGAGCTTCTAAGCATGGCCCTGAAGAGACTATTCGAGGCGGAGGACCTCGGGGAGATAACCCGGGAGGAGCGGATAAGGATCTCAAAGGATTATGAGGATGAGATGAAGAGGGTTGCAGAGGAGATCAAGCGATCAGAGTTGATATTGACCCTCCACGAGCTTGAGAACATAAGGAATGAGATAATCAAAAAATTTGAGGCGACCTTGAACAACACCCAGAGGAAGATAGATTCCATCCTGAAGGAGTTGAATATAGGTGAGTTGAAGGCTCAGCCAGAGGCTCAGCCTGAGTTGGAGAAGAAGAGGAGAAGGGTCAAGGAGGAGGGCAAAGAGGAGGCTGAGAGAGAGGCCAAGGAGGGGGAGGTCGAGAAGCCTAAGGCTCCTAAGAGGTCTGAGATCGATGAGAAGCTGGAGCAGCTCAGGAGGGAGGTACTTAAAGAGCTTGAGGAGCTAGAAAAGCTGGAGATAGAGGCCTGATGAGGCTGTGGATCGAAGGGAGATCATGAAGAGGCAGGCATCTGAGAGGGCCGTTGAACATGTTGAGAGCGGCTTTGTCATAGGCTTGGGGAGTGGAACAACGGCAGCGTTGGCGATAAGGTTGATTGGGGCGCGGTTGAAAGCTGGAGAGCTCAGAGACGTTTTAGGGGTTCCAACAAGCCTCCAGGCTGCTCAGGAGGCGATCTCCTCCGGGATCCCGTTGACAACCCTAGACGAGCATCCAGAGTTAGATCTCTTGATCGATGGAGCCGACCAGATAGACCATGAGCTGAGGGCGATCAAGGGTGGCGGAGGAGCCCTTTTAAGGGAGAAGGTCGTGGCCTCCTCCTCAAGGCTGGTGATAGTCGTAGCCGATGAGACGAAGCTAACTGAGAGGCTCGGGGTCGACTGCCCAGTCCCCGTTGAGGTTCACCCCTTCGCCGTTAGACCGGTATACATGAGGCTTTTGAAGATGGGAGCCAAGCCTAGGATTAGAACGGGAACCGGGAAATTGGGCCCCGTGGTGACCGATAATGGAAACCTCATCATCGATGTCAGCTTCGATGAAGTGAGCGATCCAAGGAGGCTTGAATGGAGCCTTAAGGCGATCCCAGGGGTATTGGAGACGGGGCTCTTCATAGACCTGATAGACCTCGCGTACATAGGCACCCAAGAGGGCGTTAGAAGGCTGGAGGGATCGGTTAAAGGGAATCTCCTAGGATGATTAAAAACATGCTCATCAAATTTTGGTCTTCTCATTCAGAAGGCTGCATCCCGCGAGCTTCTCTATCACCCTAATGATGGCCTGGGTTCCCTTCTCCCCCAACCCCTCCGCGTCCAACGCCCTGAAGAGCTGGTATACCAGTCCTGTTCCGAGCATGGGGAGCTTCATCTCAGCTGAGGCCTCCATTATCAGCCTGAGATCCTTTAGGTAGTGGCTCACCTTGAATCCGGGCTCCAAGTCGCCCTTCAGTAGCTTGGCCCCATTATTTATGAGCTGCCAGCTGCTCGCCGCACCTCCAGATATGGCTGTGAAGGCTCTCTCAAGGTCGACTCCAGCCTTGGATGCGAACATCAGGGCCTCGGCCACCCCTAGCATGTTTATCCCAACCAGGATCTGGTTGCAGAGCTTGACCATCTGTCCCATTCCATGATCCCCCACGTAGATTATGGTCTTCCCCATGGCTTTGAATATGGGGAGGCACTCCTGGAAGGCATCCTCATCCCCGCCGACCATTATGCTCAGGGTCCCCTCCCTAGCTCCTATATCCCCACCGCTCACAGGGGCGTCGAGCATCCTCACCCCCCTCTTCTCGAGCTCCGAGGCTATACGCCTCGTCACAATCGGGGAGATTGTACTCATGTCAACTACTATGGATCCCGGCCTAGCTCCATGGATAACCCCATTAGGGCCTAGGATGACCTCCTCGACGTCCGGTGAGTCTGTGACTATGTCGATGATGACATCTGAGCGCTCAGCCACCTCCTTAGGCGATGATGCGCCTGAGGCTCCAGCCTCTATAAGGGGCCTCATCTTTGAAGGGGTTCTGTTCCAGACTGTTATTGGGAATCCAGCTCTCAGGATGTTCATGGACATCCCGCTCCCCATAATCCCCAGACCTATGAAACCTACCCTCTTCAACCCATCCCACCGTTCAACTACTATTAGCTACATAATTTTCTCAATATCCAAGCTGCCTTAAGACCATCTGCTTCAGGCTCAGGAGGTAGAAGCTCCCTGAGAGGCCTAGGGCGATCAGGGCGATGCCAAGGAATAGGGTCATGGAGGCCCTCCTCATATCATATACGACCCGGGTGCTCCTATAGGAGGTCAGGAGCCCAATGAAGGTCAGGATCAGGAAGAGCATGCTGAGGGCGCTCTCCATGAGGGTCTGCTCGTCCCGCAATCCCCTAACGGCCACATAGCCCCCTGAAAAACCTATGATGGTTGGAGGCTTATCGATTATGTTGTAGATTCCCCCTCCCGCTATGAAGGCCGTGAAGGCCACCACTAGTACGGCGATCAGGGTTTCTGTGGTTCCGGGCCTCCACCTGGATCTCCTGAGAAATCTCCTCAACCTGGTGGACATCTCGAGCCTTCTAAGTTGTAACCCTCACGATTTAAAATCCCTTTCGATTGGTGAGAGCGGATAAGGTTTAATTAATTCTGAAGCATAAAGGAGCATATGCCTCAGCAGATCATCTGCTCAGATTGCGGCTATGTTCTGTATGAGGGGGAGATCATAAAGTCACCATATGAGATTATAAGGAAGTTCAACTCCAGGTGCCCTAGATGTAACAGGAAGCTCTCCTTCTCACCGGAGAATGTGGAGGTTGTTCTCTGGGATGGAGGCTCGAATGCTTCCAAATCAAATAATAAGTAAAACTCCGACAGCGATTTATAATATTCCCAACTGATCACTTGGAGGAATGTGTTTGTCCATGAGGAGAACCCACCTATACCAGTATCATAGGGAGCATGGCAAACTCATAGATTTCGCGGGGTTCGAGATGCCTGTATGGTATGAGGGTGTAATACCAGAGCATCAAGCTGTGAGGAACTCCGTGGGCCTCTTCGATGTAACCCACATGGGGAGGACGCTCGTGAAGGGAGAGAGAGCGGAGGAGTTTCTTGACTATATGCTCACCGGCGAAGTCTCAACCCTTGAACCGATGAAGGGACTATACACCCTCATGTGCAACGAGAGGGGCGGGATAATAGACGATCTCATAACATACCGACTATCAGACGATGAGTTCTTCTTGGTCTATAACGCCTCAAATAGGGAGAAGGACCTAAGATGGCTTGAGAGAAACTCTCAGGGGTTTGATGTGAGCATCCAAGATGTCTCAGACCAGGTGGCCATGTTCTCCCTGCAGGGGCCGAAGGCCGAGGAAACCCTAAAGAAGCTCTGCGGCGAGGTGGCGGAACTGAAGAGGTTCCAGATATCAAGGTATAGGATTCAGGGGTTGGATATAATGGCGGCGAGGACTGGGTACACCGGGGAGGATGGCTTCGAGCTCTTCATCTTAGACACACCCCTCCAGGAGCCCTGGAAGGCTGTGAGATTTTGGGAGATGCTGTTGGAGGCTGGGGAGAGATTCGGGATAAAGCCCTGCGGATTGGGAGCCAGAGATACCCTACGCCTGGAGGCTGGCTTGTGCCTCTACGGAAATGATATAGATGAGGAGATCAACCCCTTCGAGGCCCGCCTAAGATGGGTTGTAAAGCTTGAGAAGGGGAGGGACTTCATAGGGCGGGAGGCCCTGATGAGGGTGGCCAGGGAGGGGGTGAGGAGAACCAGGGTCGGCATAGCCCTGGAGGAGAGGGGGATCCCGAGGAAGGGGTATGAGATCTGGAATGAGGCGATGATAGGTGTCGTAACAAGCGGAGGATACAGCCCAACCCTTGACAAGGGAATAGCCATGGGATATGTCCCACCCGAATACTCGAAGCTCAATACACCCGTGAGGATAAAGATAAGGGATAGGCTCCTGAAGGGAAAAATAGTTAAGTTCCACCCCTTCTATAATGAATCTAGGTATGGATGGAAGAGGGATAAAGGTTGAAGAAGGATTACAAGCTTCCAAGCGAACTCCGCTACTCAAAGGAGCATGAGTGGGTCAAGGTGGTAGATAACGGCACAGTCCTCATAGGAATAAGCGACTACGCCCAGGACCAGCTCCACGAGCTGGTCTACGTCGAGCTCCCAGAGGTTGGGAGGGAGGTGAGCCGGATGGAGGTCATGGGGACCGTGGAGTCCGTGAAGGCCGTGAGCGACATATACTCCCCGATATCAGGGGTCATCCTAGAGGTAAACGAGGAACTCTCCAACAGCCCGGAGCTCATAAACCAAGACCCCTACGGAAAGGGATGGATAGCAAAGGTTAAACCCAAGAACCTAGAGACCGAACTCAAAGAGCTGATGGACAGCGAGGCGTACAAAAAATACATAGAGAAGCAGGGCTAGAATCCTAAAAGGCGGGGGTTCCCGAGGGGCCAAAGGGGGCAGGTTCAGGACCTGCTGGATGAGTCCTCCGTGGGTTCGAATCCCACCCCCCGCACTAAAAAAATAAAGCCTTATACGAGGTTATTTTGGCTAAAGAAGCTCATTTTTCCACTCTTCCATTTTCTTAGAGTGTTCCTCTAAATTGATTGTTGTTGGGCATCCGATGCATTTTCCATTAGCGTATCGTGTGCATGGTTTACAATCTACATTGCATGGTGCACTTTTCCTTTCTTTGTGAGTTAGATCTTCTCTTACGGGAAGTAACGATGAGAAGTGGATTTCACCTATGGGTTAGAATTCTGATCCGCATATTACAGCGTTGCTTCTCAAGGAGCACTTTTCCATTAGTGTCTCCTAACAGAAACTATTGTCAGTTTTAACTATGGAGTTGAGGAAAGAATTTTATGATGGTATCTTTGCAAGAATGTAAGAGTCCAGCCCCTGGAGGTTGTTCGGCGAGAATGGATGGTGGGAATGATGGTGGTTCAGGATTTAGAAAGGTCAAGTATTGGCGAAGTTTTAGGCTGGGCTCTGCCGAGCGCTGAAGAAGTTTTAACTTCGCCTGTTGAAGAGCTTCTTTCACGCTTGAAGTCTTCAATGGATGGGCTTTCCTCTGAGGAAGCAGAAAGGCGTCTTGAATTTTTTGGCTATAATGAGCTTGTTAGAAAAAAGAGGAGAGCAGTCATCATCGAGTTCCTTTCCCATTTCAAAAGTCCGTTGATAATAATTCTCCTTATCGCTGGGCTGATTTCAGGCTTTTTTGGTGAAGTTGCGAACACAGCTATTATATTTGTTATAGTGATGGTCAGCGCAGTCTTGGGCTTTTATCAAGAATCTAAGGCTGAAAGGGCGGCTGAAATGCTGAAGCAGAGGGTGGCGACAACGGCCACCGTTTTGAGGGATGGCACCAAAAGAGAGGTTAGGCTTGCAGAGGTTGTCCCCGGAGACATTATATTCCTTTCAGCAGGCGACCTTGTGCCTGCAGACGCCCGAGTTATAAGTGCAAAAGACTTATTCGTGAACCAATCTGCATTGACTGGTGAATCTTTTCCAGTTGAGAAGACTGGCTTGCCGCTGAAATCCTATGACCCGTCTATAACGGAGTGGAGCAACTATCTTTTTATGGGCACTTCTGTTGTGAGCGGGACAGCAACTGCTGTTGTCATGAAAACTGGTAGCCTAACAGAGTATGGGAAAATTGCGGGGAAGCTTGTGGAAAGAGAGGTTGAGACGGAGTTCCAGAGGGGTATTCGAAGTTTTGGTTACATGATAATGCAAGTAACTTTTCTGCTAGTCATATTTGTGTTCTTCATTAATGCCCTTTACATGCGAAGCGTGCTTGATTCGCTTCTCTTCGCTGTAGCTTTGACTGTGGGATTAACGCCGGAACTTTTGCCGATGATAATTACAGTAAACCTCTCTAAAGGAGCAGTGTCGATGGCTAAGAAGGACGTGATTGTGAAGCGCTTGACAGCGATACAAGATTTTGGAAGTATGGATATTCTATGCACGGATAAAACTGGGACTTTGACGGAAAACCGGATAAAGCTTGTCCTACATGTGGATCTTAACGGCGACGAAAACGATAAGGTTCTGCTTTATTCCTACCTCAACAGCCACTACCAAACTGGAATTAAAAGCCCCTTAGACGAGGCTATACTAAGATTTAGAGAGGTAGATGTTGAAAATTATAAGAAGATTGATGAGGTGCCTTTTGATTTTGTTCGTAGAAGGCTCTCCATAGTTGTTGAATATCAGAGTCAACGGTTCATGGTCACAAAGGGGGCTCCAGAAGAGGTTGCCAAGATTTGCTCCTTCTATGAGGTTGGAGAGGTTATAGTCGACATAACAGATGAAGTACGCAGAAAAATTGAGCAGAAATATGTTGAGCTTAGTGCTGAAGGCTATAGGGTCCTAGCCGTAGCCTACAAGCGCTTAAGAGAGGACAAGCCAACATATACAGCAAATGACGAGAAAGAGCTGGTGTTTTTGGGATTCGTAGCTTTTCTTGACCCTCCTAAAGAAACAGCGAGAGAAACCTTGCAGCTTCTGAAAAATGCTAGCATAGAGCTGAAAATTCTCACAGGTGATAATGAACTGGTAACAAGGAAGGTTTGCGAACACCTCGGCTTTGATATAAAAGGAATAGTCACTGGAAGCGAGATTGCCCAAATGCATGATGACGCCCTTGCAAGAGTTGTCGAAGAAGCAAATGTGTTCTGCAGGGTTACACCAGCCCAGAAGGACAGAATAATGAATGCTTTAAAGGGTAATGGACACGTTGTTGGGTTTCTAGGGGATGGGATTAACGATGCGCCATCCCTAAAAAGCGCGGACATTGGCATATCTGTGGAAAACGCTGTTGATGTTGCAAAGGAATCCGCTGACATAATTCTTTTGCAGAACGATTTGAGAGTGCTTTATGACGGTGTTTTGGATGGTAGGAAAACCTTCGGCAACACTATGAAGTATATCATGATGAGCGTGAGCTCAAACTTCGGAAACATGTTCAGCGTTGCCGGCGCATCATTGTTTCTGCCCTTCCTGCCCATGCTACCCATACAGATATTGCTCAACAATTTGCTCTATGACTTTTCGCAGTCAACAATATCCACGGACGAGGTTGACCAAGAATACATTGAAAAGCCTAAAAGGTGGGATATACACTTCATTAGACAGTTCATGGTGTGCCTCGGACCTGTCAGCTCCATCTTCGACTTTCTAACATTCTTTATAATGCTTTTTATCTTTAACGCTTATGAGCAACTGTTTCAAACCGCTTGGTTCATCGAATCCCTAACTTCACAGACTCTTATAATCTTTGTCATTAGAACAAAAAGGTTGCCTTTCTGGAAAAGCAAGCCGAGTCGACTTGTGCTCCTCAGCAGCATAGCAATAATAACATTCGCGTTGATAATTCCTTACACGCCATTAGGAGAAATTTTCAGATTTGTAAAGCCTCCAGCAACTTTCTTCATAGCCCTAGCCGCGATTCTAGGCACCTATTTGACACTGGCCGAAATCATCAAAAGCTGGTTTTACAGGAGGTATAGCTACCGCCTAGAACAAACCCTTATCCCGCCAAAGAGGATTGGGATATACCTTACCAAGACTACGAGGATCATCCAAACAGTTATAGCCAACATCTGTCTGCGCGCAGAAGACCAAATAACAATTGACTCCATCCTAGAAGACTTAGCAATAAGCATGGATCACCCACTTAATTACGACCAAATAGGTCACACAATTCAACATTTGAAACGTGCAGGACTCATAAGCTTTGACTGGCGCCAAAGAACAATTAAACGGGAAAAATCATTAAAAGAATACGTGACAAAACAGCTAATAACCAGCGAGCTATGGCCAAAAATAATCCAAGACTGGCATAAAATCAGCAGAACCGTCAAAGAAAAATACGGAAAAATAAACTCGGAATACCAAGAACTCCTACTTCGAAAAAGCCCCCAGAATAGCCCCTAAAACATGCAAACTTCATTCCTTTAGTCATTGTTAATAGAACATATAGGAACTAACACTTTGAAAAAGGTATGGCGAAGTTCTTTAAATCTTGTTTTTGTAGAGTTATATGCGACATAATTTTTCAAAGTTTTAGTCCTCCGTGGGTTCTAATCCCACCACTGCACTACTCAAGATTGCCTTTTTTGGCGGTTTTCCCTAAATAATCTCAAATTATTGTCTTTTTAGTTTTTAGTTAGGTTTTCATCTAGGAAGAAGGTTTAAATTCTCATGTTAAGACTAGGGGGCACGAATTCCCTGAACATTGATGAAGATGAGTTTAAAAATATGCGAAGAATTGTCTTGGGATACCTTAGAGCAATTATGACAGGTGGTCTTTTGGATGTGGAAGTTGCTCCAGTGATTATTCTGACTATAAATAAGATTTCTTTGTGTTGGAGGTTCAGTGATTTATAACTGCTGTTGGATTGCTAATTATGAAAAGAGGGGGGATTTAGACAATGTCTATATCTCCTTTTTTAGTAACACTATTCAATATATGGGGAATAACCATCCAATTTACAACCGCCATGGGTTTCGTGGTCCCATTAATATCAACTTTGATACCTTTTGCTAAAAAGTCCCACCTACAACAGAGCATGAAGTAGCTAAACTCACCTGAAATAAAGATTTATCGTATTATCGTATTTTATTTGCTATGTAAGGGGTTATAAGAACAGTCAACAGAACCACACTTTATATAAAATAGAGAAATATGGGCACTTTATAAATTAGCTGCCTTTACGTATCCTGCTTTTTTCATTCTTAAAGCTTGGCTTCTTCAATTATTATTTGGGCTATCTTCTTCGCGTCACCCATATAGATGTCAAGTGTGGGAACCTTTTGCAAATACTTAGATATGATTATTTCATAGTTTATTTTCTTTCCAGCATTCTCTAAAACTTTGGAAGCGCATCTATTTGCGCACCCATTTATAACTATGTTCTTTTTCGCTTTTTCAGCTATCTCTAGATGACGCTTAGAGCCAGCTGCTACGGCTACTGTACAACACATTCGTCCCTTATCCAAGTTTGAGAGCAAAACACCAATTGCCTGGCCCACTTGACCCACGTTTGCAGCTCCATCACAAACCCAAATAAGATTTTCATGTTCAGCAACTTTCATACAGTCTTCAAGTATTTTAACTTCCTTTTTCATTTCATTTTCCATGATTTTTAATCCTCCTCTTCAAATCCAGAATCGGCAGAAACCGCTATATTTAAACCTTTCGAATAAAGAGTCTTGGCCTCCGCTTCAAATATCCCAAACCTTTAATAAGTCTAATTATTTTAGAGGAATGACAAAGGTCTTTTTGGGCATAGTTGGCGCTGGAGGAGGGGTTATAGAATAGCTTTAGTTACACCCCCCGTTGCTAGAGGGATGCGGTGAATGATTGTCAAATATTCCAAACCTTTACATTACTTGTCTTTACCCTAAACTCATAATAATGCTTACACATCAATAAATAGAAAAATTAAAAAACAAATAAATAGTAAAATCATTAGGATTATTATGGAAGAATTCCTCAAAATCATAAAAATAGAACTTTTAGAATTTATATTAAAGTAAATTAATGTCCAAATCCATTCAGAACTAAATTTTAGAAATAAGAAATTGAATCATTTTTCTAACAAGTTTTTTCCTAGATAAATCATATTATAAGATGAAAACTTAAAATTATCGCCTAATAACTTAAGAATATATTCCAAAAAGTGTTATTGTAGTCTAACGTTTCAATTCTAATCTAGTCATTAAACATGATTTCAAAATTATGATTTGAAATAAATTTGGATGTTATTCGATCCCCCATTTTTTTGTTATCTTGACTAACATGAAGACCACGAAGGCTACCAGTAGGAAGGTTATTAAGGCTCCTATGAAGTGCCCGATGCGGAACGGTCCCAGCACAAATGCTTCCCATTCAACACCTGGTAGAATTATCGTTATTATAGGCATGATCAGGTCATTAACTAGTGCCTGTACAAGGGTGCCCAGATATAAGCCTAGGATGAAGGCCACGGCCATTCCCATAACCTTGTACTTTGATACGAAGTCCAGAAACTCGTTCCAAAGGCCCTTGGGGGGAGGTGGGGGTGGAGGAGGGGGTGGAGGCGGTGGTTTGGGCTCCAGTAAAGCCTTTATATCTTTAAGAACCTGAAGGATCTCCTCGTCTCTGGCTCTAGCTCTAGACATGCCTTTTCTCATCATTTAGATTTTAAATACCTATTTAACCTTTACCATCATACTCAGCATATAACCTCTATCTGACATGATCATGGATCCGAAATCAATTAAATATTCAATTATAAATAAATTCTTAGTTTTATAAACGATGGAGCGGTTTTTGGGCTTTTTTAGTCATCCTTCTCGACACATGTCTTCTTGAAATATGGATAAGGGTAGATGGGCTGAGACTATCCAGTTGGGCTTGTCCACCACCTCGCTTATCCTCAGATCCACTACAACGCTGCATAGTATGTAGGCCTCCCAGCGCTCCATCTTCCACCTCTCAGCTATTAAGTTCACCATTCGGCGGATCGCGTCTCTGGAGGCCCCCAGGAGGTCTGGGCCTATGCCGATGGTTGAATGATATCTAGTCCCCTCATCCCCGCATCTAAGGCGTGGAGAGGTTATATACTGAGGAGCATCCAGCCTCAGCCCCTTCCTTAGGTTAAATCTCAGGCTGAGGTGCATCGGGGCCTCTATTCCTGTGACGCACACCTCCCCATCACCCTGAGCCGCGTGGGGATCCCCAACGGAGAATAATGCCCCCTCCACCCATACCGGAAGGAGGAGCCTGGAGCCCCGTGTTAGGTGCTTGATATCCATATTACCTCCATGCATCCCCGGGGGCATTACGGCTCTCTTTCCAGTCTCTCTGGGAGCCACGCCCATGGTCCCGCAGAATGGTTCAAGGGGGATCTTTATGTCCTCCCTGAAGTAGGCGTGGTCTCCATGAGAGAGGTCCCATATCTTCAGCCTCGGCTCCCTGAACTCATCCTCCAATAGGCCGAAGCCGGGTATTATGGCGGACCAGCCCCAGGGCCCGGGATGTATATCTAGTACCTCCACCTCAAGGGCGTCTCCAACCTCTGCCCCCTCCACATATACCGGCCCCGCGAGGGGGTAAACCCTCTCCCAATCTAGCTTCCTCAATACCTCGAGGGTGGACGTGGGATTTATCTGGCCGTCTGAGACCTCCCTCAGCTCGTAGGAGACTGTGTCTCCTGGAGATATCCTTATTACAGGCTCAAGTTCTCTATCCCAATAGAAGTGAACTCTATCCTCTGGGAATATATGTAGGGTCATCACCATCAACAAGGGTCAACTGGAATTTAAAACTCTGGCTCTCTCTCAGGGATTTATAGAAGGACCATATAAAAAAATTCTGGCTAGATTAGGCGGCTTAAATCAAGATCCTCTACCTCTCAGCGACTATAACCTTAACTTTGATGTCTCCATGGAGGACTGAGCGTTTATGGATGATGGAGAACCCCTCTTGCCGAAGATCCTCCTCCATCCTCCTACCTCTAAGGGTTATCACCACTAATCTCCCCCCAATCCTCATAGCCCTACACGCCTCTCTGGCGAAGGCCCTATAGAGCTTCTCTATACTACATCTAGGCTCCATCCTGACTCCGTAAGGGGGATTCGTGACTATGAGATCCACATCCCTCACAAATCTAGATAGGAATCTACAATCACCTCTTATCAGGGTTATCAAACCCTCCACCCCAGCCGCCTCCGAATTCATACGGGCGCCTTTAATGAATGATTCCTCTATATCTAGACCGTATATCTCAAGTTTCTCCCCCATGAATAATGCAGCCTCTATGGGGATGGTTCCACCCCCACACATCGGGTCGACGAGGGTCATCCCAGCCTCGGGACGAGCCAATCTGATCATGGCATAGGCGATGGTCGGTTTGAGCGCCGCCGGATGCTCAAAGACCCTGTATCCCCTCCTGTGAAGAGACTCCCTGGTCATCGAGGCCCCGACAAGGCAAGTGTCTCTGATGACATCGACCCTGATCTCGACATCATAGTTTTCAAGGTCGACCTTATTGCCATACTTATCCACAACAGCCTGTCCGGCCACCCTCTGGACGTCGATAGATGTGAAGCTGTGAATCCCGATCCTCTCCGTGGTTATCCTGAATTTTGCCCCTCTTTGCAGGATGGGGGAGAGGTCGGCCTCCTTGACCTCTTCGTAGATAAGGCTTAATGAATCCCTTCCGGGATCAAGCTGGAATGATTTAAGCTTCTTCATCACGTGATGGATCGATCTCATTGAGTATATTCTAGAGATACTATCTTCAGGTATCTCCGCTAGTACCCTTCCCTCCACCCCCACCAAAGGCCTCTCAACGTGGATGTCTCCGAAGAACTCCCTGAGTTCAAGCTCCACGATATCCTCTATACCCGGTGGACATGTGAGGATAACCGGGATGAGCCCCATCTACCTCATGATGATAAAAATTTGTATCTCATTTATTATTGGCTTTATGGAAACTGTGGGCTTCCTAAGCTTTATCCCCACTTTCCCTTTCCTATATGAGATTGTATCTCGGCCCTGCTCCTCCTCTTTATCATTTCAGCCATCTCAATGGCCTGCCTGAATATCTCTGAGCATCTAGGATCAAGGTTGTCCTCCACCCCTTCTTCACCCACTCCCTTCACCTCGTCGACGAGTACCATGAGCTTCAGGTGGAGCTGGTTGGTCCTCCTTGAACGCTCTATGAGCTGGGCCTTATCTTCGGGTAGCCTCTCAAACCTCTCCTTAGGGGCCCCACAGTTTGGGCACCTCTCGGGCGGACTATCTCCATCATGGATGTAGCCGCACGCCAGACATCTCCACATGAGATTCACCATCCTTGGAGCTTTCCTAGAACTCCTTGAACTTCTCCTTTATCGCCCCGCAGATTGGGCATCGGCTTGGAGCGGCATCCTCGACCGTGTAGCCGCATATCTCGCATATGTAGATGGGCCCGATCTTTAGGTCCTCGCCCCTTTCCACGGCCTGTTTGGCCCTCATGTACATGCCCGCGTGAACCTTCTCCGCCTGGAGAGCCCAGTTCACCGACCTCTGAGCCGCTTTCTCCCCCTGCAGTTCCGCCACGGTATGGTATGCTGGATACATCTCCTCCACCTCATATGTTTCCCCATCTATCGCAACCTGGAGGTTATCAGAGGAGGTGCGCAATATACCGAGGGCCGTGATGTGGTTTCTGGCGTGTACCAGCTCGGCGTATGCTATGGCCTTAAAGAGCCTTGAGAGGTTCCTGTAGCCCTCCATATCAGCCCTCTCAGAGAAGAGTAGATACCTCATATGGGCTTGGCTCTCACCTGAAAAGGCGCTCTTCAGGTTCTCCTCGGTCATCTTCCTCATGTCGCAACCCTCCTTATCCGATAAATTTATTAAATGAAATGATTATAAAAATTTTTTGTACGAAAATCGGATAAAGAATCGTGGGTTTCATCGAAAATCGGATGGTGAGGGCGGCATGGTTGACCAGACCGACCTAAAGATATTGAGCCTCTTAGAAGCAGACTCCAGCACACCCTTCACGGAGATAGCCAGGAGGTTGGGCTTAAGCGAGTCAACCGTGAGGAAGAGGGTTGCCTCCATGAAAGAGGAGGGGATCATCAGAAAGTTCACCGTCATCCTCGAGCCATCCAAGGTTGGATACAACACCGTGGCTATTGTGGGTATCGATGTGGAGCCTTCAAAGCTTTTAGAGGCTGCCCAGAGGCTGGCTGAGATCCCGGAGACCAGGTATGTGGCAACCTCCACAGGGGACCACATGATAATGACCGAGATATGGGCTAGGGATGGGAGGGAGCTTTCTAGGATAATATCGGAGAAGGTTGGGGGGATCGATGGGATCAGGAGGATCTGCCCCTCGATAGTCCTTGAAAGGTTCAAATACTAGGCTCTGGTGATAAGACCAATTATCTATATGCCTCTCCAAGCCTCCTCCAATCTTCCGGGCTTAGCCTCCAACCCACCGCCCCCACATTTTCCTTTAGGTGCTCGATCTTTGAGGCCTTCGGGATGGCAACAACCCAACCCTGGGAGATCAGCCAGTTCAGGGCCACCTGCCCTGGGGTCTTCCCATATTTATAAGCCATCCCATCCAACACCGGGCTACCCGGCATGGCCAATCGACCCTTCGCCAGCGGGGTGTAGGCGATGAGCATGACCCCCTCCCTCTGGCAGTATGGTAGAAGGGTTTCCCTGGGCCCCTGTTCCAAGAGGCTATACTCAACCTGATTTGCGACGATGCGGTGATCCTTCAGATAGGATTGGGCCTCCTCGAGCAGGGATCGGTCGAAGTTGCTTACCCCTATGAATCTGGCATATCCCTCCTCCGCGCAGTACTCCATCGCCCTCATCGTCTCTTGGAGGGGAACCTCGGGATTGGGCCAGTGGACGAGATAGAGGTCGACATAATCTAAACCCAAGCGCCTTAAACTCCCCTTGATGGCCTTTATCACATCATCATACATAAGATGGGTGCGCCAGACCTTAGTGGTTATGAAAAGCTCCTCCCTATCATATGGTTTGATCGCCTCCCCGACAACCTCCTCACAATGGCCCCCGGCATAAAATTCGGCCGTATCTATATGGGTCATTCCAAGCTCGATGCCAACCCTCAGGGAGGCGATATTCTCATCATCTCTAGATGGATCTGGAGTCTCCCATCCCCCGATCCCCCACGTGCCGAGGCCTAGCACGGGTATCTTCACACCTTTAGCAAGCTCTTTGTACTCCATGACGCATATACCTAAATCCTAGAAGGGATAAAAGGTTTCAATGCCAAAGGATCTTTAGGCTGAGACGACTATCCGGATTTTCAAGACATCGTCGGCAGATATAAGATAAAACTAAGGATAATCGGTTTCTATTTTATTCATGATATATGGTGAATCATAAAATTCGATTTAATTCAAACCTTTGATAAAGATGTTTTCGATGAACTAACATCTTATAAGTCTCGTCACCAAAATATTCCTAAATAGGGGGTCATCTATGAAGCTCCTAGAATACGAGGCTAAAGAGGTCTTCAGAGGCTTCGGGATCCCGGTTCCCAGGGGAAAAGTTGCTGAGAGCGTCGAGGAGGCCATAAGGGTAGCGGAGATGATAGGAGGCCAAGTCGTCATAAAGGCTCAAGTACCCGTCGGTGGAAGGGGGAAGGCTGGTGGAATACTCCTCGCTGAGACCCCGGAGAAGGCTGGGGAGGCTGCAGCAAGGCTTCTGGCGAGCGGGGTTAGGGGGATAAAGGTTAGGAGGGTCTTAGTCGAGGAGAGGCTTAAGATAGAGAAGGAGCTCTATCTAGGTTTCACAGTTGACAGGAGATATAGAACCTATGTAATCCTAGCTTCTTGCGAGGGGGGTGTGGATATAGAGGAGGTTGCCAGTAGGACCCCTGAGAAGATCATTAAACAATATGTGGATCCTATTGAGGGGTTCAGGCCCTACCATGCCCGGTGGGTGGCGAGGAGGCTTGGATTCTCCGGAGGCTTGATGATGAAGCTCTCGGAGATCGCTATGAGGCTCTACAATTTGGGTGTTGAGGCCGATGCGGAGATACTTGAGATCAACCCCTTGGCCCTGGTGGGTGAGGACTTCGTGGCTGCTGATGCTAGACTGAACATCGACGACAACGCACTATTCCGCCATGGAAACCTTCTTCAAAGTTATGGGGGAGGCGAACTGGAGGGGTTATCGGAGGTGGAGAGGGAGGCCAGGAGGCTAGGGCTGACCTATGTCGAGCTCGATGGAGATATAGGGATTATAGGCAATGGGGCTGGCCTGACTATGGCGACCCTTGACACCGTCACCCTCTACGGCGGGAGGCCTAGGAACTTCCTAGACCTGGGAGGAGGCGCCCCCCCGGAAAGGGTTGAGCAAGCTGTCACCTTCCTTCTAAATGACAAGAGGATCAAGGTTCTACTTGTCAACATATTGGGAGGCATAACCAGATGCGATGAGATAGCCAAGGGCATCGTTAACGCCCGGCTCAAGGCCGGGGTCACAAAGCCTATTGTAGTCCGTCTCTCTGGGACCAACGAGGAGGAGGGAATTCGCATACTGAGGGAGGGAGGTATGGAGGTCATGGGAACTATGGAGGAGGCTGCTGAAAGGTCCGTTCTACTTGCGGGTGGAAGGTGAATATGGTCAGGTTTGTAGATAAGGGGACAAGGGTCCTCGTACAGGGGATCACCGGGACCCAGGGGAGGTTCCACACAAGGCTGATGCTGGAGTACGGCACGAAGATAGTGGCAGGAGTGACCCCCGGGAGGGGGAGAGGGGAGGTTGAGGGGGTGCCCGTATTCGACACCGTCTTCGAGGCCCTTGAGGAGGCCGATCCAGAAGCATCCATAATGTTTGTGCCAGCCCCCCAGGCAAAAGAGGCGGCACTGGAGGCGATAGAGGCGGGTCTAAACCCCATCGTCATAATCACGGAGGGGGTGCCGATTAAGGACTCCATCGAGATCATAGCGAGGGCTAGGAGGAGGGGAATCACCATAATAGGGCCAAACACTCCAGGAATAATCAGGGTTGGGGAGTGTAAGCTCGGCATTATGCCCTCCGGGGTCTTCAGGAAGGGGCGGGTGGGGATCGTTTCAAGGAGTGGGACCCTCACATACGAGGTTGCAGCCCAGATCACAAGGGCAGGCCTAGGAGAATCAACATGTATCGGGATAGGGGGAGACCCGGTCGTAGGCCTCGACTTCGTAGACGTGTTAAGGTGCTTCCAAGAGGACGGCGAGACAGAGGCAGTCGTACTTATAGGAGAGATAGGCGGAGACGCGGAGGAGAGGGCAGCAGCGTTCATATCTGAGGGAGGCTTCACCAAGCCAACAGTGGCCTACATAGCCGGAAGGACGGCGATTCCAGGTAGGAGAATGGGACATGCAGGGGCTATAGTGGAGGGGAACATGGGCACGGCAGAGGGTAAGATGGAGGCCTTGAGATCGGCAGGGGTCCACGTGGGGAGCCTCCCAGGAGAGGTAGCAAAGGCTCTTAAAAGGATGATGGGATAGGCATCCACCTTAGAAGGCATCCATCAGGCCAAGGAGATCCTCAAGGACCCGGTAGGTTAGGCCCCAGATGATCTCACCATCAACGAGATATGCTGGAGATATACCACCCCGAACTCTGGCCATCCCCCTAGATCTCTTGAGCTTATCGAGTGGAATCCACATATGAGAGCACAGCTCATAACTCAATTCAACCCTCGGCCTCTCGCTGCATAGGAAGACGAAGGGTTGGACGATCATTCCAGGGTCGATCTCAGAGGCAACTGGATTCAAGGATCCCAAAAACTTATGATTCCTTAGGTCTATGCTCGTCTCCTCCAAGGTCTCCCTAAGAGCCGTCTCTAGAAGATCATTATCGATCAGTCGGCGCCTACCCCCTGGGAAGGCCATATCTCCAGACCAAGGGTCTAAAGGGTTCAAGGCTCTCTTTACAAGTAATACCTCCAATCCTCCAACAGGTCCGTGGAGGAGCACCGCTATAGATGCCCTAGCATTAGGATCTTCCCCCTTTCCCAGGCGGCTCTCAAGGACATCTATGGAGGACAACTTCCAGATCCATATAGCGAGATTAATAATTTATTTTAATTTCGCAGCCGAATTCCAAGGTAGAATGTAAGTGCTCCAGCCCCCTCAAAACGGCGGCATCAATATATTAAATCAATATCGTCCCGCCAATCCTTTTACGGCTCGAAGGTTAGGGTACCTGCCTGTTATTTCAGAACCTGAAGTCGGGCTTAGGTTTAACGGGGTTCTATGAGGAGGATTCTCCTTTAAATGTGAGGGGTTCATTCAACCTCGCTCACTCTTCGGGCTAAAACCATAGATAGCATTTATAAATGACGATACAACTGAAACGAACTAGCCCCAAAATGGAGTGATGAGCTTTAGGGATTGTTGAGATCCTTGTCTCCGTCACCGTGGTCAGTCTAATCAGCCTGATAGGGGTCTTCTTCCTTGGGGTCAGCGATTCAATCATGAAGAAGTTAATCTTCGCCCTGATAGGCTTCGCCACGGGCACCCTGATAGGCGGGGCTCTCCTGCACATGCTACCCGAGGCCTTGGAAGGGCTCGGTCCATCATCCTTTCATTTTACTGTTCTAGGCATGGTGTCTTTCTTTGTAATGGAGAAGTTCCTATACTGGCGCCACTGCCATGACATGGAATGTTCGATCCACTCCTTCGTCTACCTGAACCTATTTGGAGATGGCCTCCACAACCTGATAGATGGGTTGATCATAGCCGCGAGCTTTCTCCACTCCAGCGAGCTCGGCTTGGCAGCAACTCTGGCTGTCATCCTCCATGAGATACCCCAAGAGCTGGGAGATTTCGGGATCCTTATATATGGAGGGCTCAGCAAATCGAGGGCCCTCCTCCTTAACCTAGCCTCGGCCTTGGCGGCGGTGTTGGGCGCCCTCATCGCCTACTACACAGCCTTCTATATCCATGAGGCCATTCTCTATCTGATACCCTTCTCAGCCGGAGGCTTCCTCTACATCGCCGCGGTCGACCTGATGCCCGAACTCCACAAGAGAAACTCGCCGAGGGACTCCTTAACGCAGCTGTTTATGATGATGGCTGGATTATCTTTCATGATACTATTAAAGGGCTAAAGGCCTATTACTTAGCACCTGAGAGTCGACCTACCTCGTATTCTTGGATTTTAATCCCCCTAGCCCTTAGGCCGTTGATGATGATCACCCCGAGAATACCCCCTATGAAGCCCCCCAACCCATGAAAGAATGCGAAGAAGGCAATCCCCCCATATGCAGATGACACTAGGGTTGGAGCCATGAAGAAGCTCCCTATTATGAGGCCAGCTATGAGGGTTGATATAACTGATATGAGGACTAGAAGGACTGAGCCAATGAGCCTCCGATCTAGAAGGTTTCTATAACCTATGGCCCATGAAGAGATGTCGAAGATGAAGCTTGCGGCTGTGAATCCTAGGAAGTGGAGCGCTGTTGGCCTCAGGATGAAGTTGAGTACTGTAGCTATGAGCCCCATGGCCGACGCGCACAGGGGCTTCTTGGTCCACCAGATTGTGAGGATCAAGAGGGAGGCCCCTACCATATCGCAGAGGATGGGGAGGCGTGTGGCCTGCCAGAATATCGGTGTTATGGTCACGTTCAGGATGGCCCACGTTGAGGCCACCAGGGATATGGCCACAATATCCCTCGTATCTAGCCTCGGCATAGCCTCACCAATGTTACGATTATCTTTTTCAGTAACACAAATATAAACTTTTTCATCAAGTACCTTTATAATGATTTTGGTGAGGCTTGATGAAACAGGGTGTGGTCAGGTTCAGTGTTTCACTTCCCCCAGCCCTTGTGAAGGAGTTCGACGAGACCTGGAGGAATATGCGATATGACAACAGGTCAAAGGCCCTCCATGACGCCCTCCGTAGCTTCATCACCGAGGTGGAGTGGATGAGGGAGGAGGGTGGCTTCCTGGTCGGTGTGGTTATGGCTCTCCACTACCTAGATAGGCCTGGCCTTTTGGAGGAATTAGCCGCCCTATTAAGGAGATTTAGAGGCATCATCAATTCAATCCAGCAGGTTTATGTGGAGGAAAATAAGATGCTCGGGGTCATCTCTGTGGCGGGAGAGGCTGGGGAGATCAAGAGGATGGCTCAGGAGCTTATGGCAAAAAGGGGAGTGAAGCAGGTTAAGGTCTCTGTCATCTCCCCATAGATAAAATGTTGGCGTTGGCCCCTATCCACGTTCTATTATGAAAAGTTCAGATTCCTCAGCCTCAGCCAGCCAGCTCAATAGCTTCTCCCCAGTCCCCATGGAGAGCTGGGATTGGATTCGCCTTAAAACATCCTCCTTTAAGGTTATCGTCAAGAATACCTCAGACTTAATGAATTTGGCCTTTATTCCAGGGCCTTCCTCCACTTCTATGTTTCTCTTGCCCAGCGTGCATCCCGTGGAGAACTGGATTCCGTCAACTGTGCAGGATTCCGGAGGCTTCAAAGGAAGGTAGACTCTACACCTGAGGTCGAACCATCCTCGGGCATCTAGTCCATTAAGGGCCGCTAGGCCCATTCTCAGGCCAAGGGCTAGATAAGGGCCTCTATGCCCATGAAAATCTACCGCCTTACTGAATAGCTCATCCGACCAAGCTCTCTCCTTATACATATCGGCCGATTCCAATCTACGTCACCCAATTGGGATGATCTCTCCTGTTTCTAGGTTAGACTTCAACCTTCTCCGCCTCTCCAGCTCTAGATGCGGTTATCCCCTTCAGGGCTTGAGAAGCCGCCGCTCTGAGGAAGGCGACGTCGCTGTCGATGGCGCAGAACTTGAAGCCCCTCTCTAGAGCCTCGTTTATGTTTGTTGGCCCAGGTGACGTGGTGCAGTGCATTCCCGGCGCCACGCCGTGCCTCTCTCCAGCCTCCACAATCCGATCTAAAGCGTCTATGAAGTCTGGATGATTGTATTTTCTATGTATACCCATATCCATTGTTAGATCTGATGGGCCGACGAAGCATGCATCCACCCCCTCGACTGAGAAGATCTCATCAATATTTCTCACTCCCATTCTCGTCTCGATCATAACTACGACGAGCGTCTCATCATTGGCTGTGGCGAAGTAGTCCGGATCCCCGAATGCCGCCAGCCTTGGGCCTGCCCCTCTCTCCCCCAGGGGTGGATACTTGATGAACCTCACGGCGTCCCTAGCCATCTCCGCGTTCTCTATCCTCGGTATAACCAAACCCGTGGCTCCAGCGTCGAGGGCCTTTTTAGCCCATATGGGGTCATTCCACGGGATTCTGGCCATGGGCATGCACCTCTCCCGGTTGTATAGCATGCCCTGAACCATGAAGTGGTAGGTCTCAGGGCCGAACGGCCCGTGCTCCATGTCGCAGACCAGCCAGTCGAAACCGAGATCTGCGAGGTACATGGAGATATCTGGGTGGCCTATGGTGATCCAGGTCCCGATACTGGCCTCACCAGCCTTGAGCTTCTTCTTCACAAGATTTCTCAATTTGACACCCCTCATAGCTTAGCGGGATTTCAAATTTAAAGAATCTGGAGCAACCCCAGAACCTCAATCCTCTATAGTCTACCCGGTCTGCGTTTTCCGGGCCTCTACCCAGCTGAACTTTCTCTGGAGAGTTGCAGGATAGTACTCTCTCCAGCTGTATCCGATTCTCTCGCCCCACTCATAGTATACCCGGGGATCTATGTAACTTTTAAGGGATGTACCTAGGTTGTAGTCGCGGGTCTCCCTCTGGATCTCCACTTGGATTCTGAGCTCCTCAAGCTTCTTTCGATATCTGGCCTTCAATTCATCCAATCTATTAATCACTCTTTTTCTATAAACCCCCCATTCATTTTTTATTTTCCTTATACTATTCCTTAAATTTTCAACATTATTCTTCTTTTTAATTAACCTCTCCTTTAAGCTATCTATAGATTTTCCTTCAATCCTTCTCTTTTCTATAATTTCTTTTATTTCATCCATCTTTCTTCTTTCTTCATTTAAACCCTTCACTTTTTTATATAATCTATCTTTAAAGCGCACATCTATTTCCTTCATTTTTTCTTTCAGATTTTTTTCCAATTTTTTATATTCAATTTTTAATTTTTCAATTTTTTCAACTTTTTTCTTTAGAGATGATTCCCAGTTCTTAGGTATTGCCCTTTTATGGTTACATATTTTTGCAGCCTCAAGATTCGCCATAATTGCAATATATCTTTTTAAATATTTAGGATCATTCTCCTTAACTCTCCTCCTCATCAATTCTTTCTCTACAGCGCTCGTTGCGTAGAAGGTCCTGAAGACCTTGGCCGATAGACCTTGGTGGACCTCGTTTAGAAACTCGCTGACCCTCTCAGAGTCCACGCCCTCGAATATGGTTGATCGTGCCTCGGCCATGAACTCCTTAAGGTTCCTCACAACCTCCTCAGGCAACCTAGCGGTGATGAGGTGGCGAATTGAGTCCTTCCCGAGGAAGTCGAAGGTTACCGTGCCATCCTCGTTGAAGGTTAAGTGCTCCGGCCTAAGGGTTGAGGCTCCCACCGTGTCGGCTTCATCCTCATCCTTCTCGTCCCCGACCCGTATCTTCAGGGCGTCTATAAGGTAGCATACAGTCGCGGTCTTCCTCCTCTTAGGATCCTTAGAGGAGAGGTTCTCAAAGATGTGCCTCTTAACCCTCTCTATGTTGTTTCCCAGCTCTCTAGCCTTCTCGAACTTCTCCAGCTCCCTCCTCTGCTTGAGGTAGGAGGATTCTGAGAGCCAGACATACTTCATCCTCCCGCTCAGCTTATCCCTCCACCTGGCTATCCACATAGCGTCGGGATCCCACACTATGGCCTTCCAGTTGCCCTTAGGCCTCGGGGCATCTGGGGAGAGATTGAGTTCTATATCCTCCTCCTTCGGCCCCTCCTTCCAGGATCCACGCCTCGGATGGTTTCCCCGGCCCATGAATATGGAGCTGGGCTCAACTGTGTAGTTCCCTACCTCCATCCTTATCCCGTCGACCCAGGCGTAGCCGTATAACTCCTTTCTCTCCTCCCTAATTCTCCTCCTCTCCTCAGCCAGCCTCTTCCTCTCCTCCCTGGTCAGTCTTGCCCTGTACTCCCTCTCTCTCATGACCTCTCTGAGGACCTCTGAGTAGTCAACATCTCCGGGCTTGACCTCTATCCCAAGCTTCTTGGAGAAATCTCGATGAAAGTTACCGGCGAAGACCGGATCCTCGACGTATGGCGTCCCTATCTTCCTAGCCCATGCCACAGCCATCTCCTCCTGCTCTGAGGTCAGCCTGACCTCAACCCCCCTAACCCAGACTCTAAGCCCCTTCGCCTCATACTTTGTAGGTACCAGTACGCCGTTGTGGATCAGCCTCTCCATGGGCCCCTCAACTTGGCTAAATTCCTGCTCGACCCATGGTTTAAAATTTATCTTTTCGGGAAAGTACAGTACCCTCTAGGAATGAAATAATAAATCATAAACAAACTATCGATCTATAGATCCGAAGACGGGTAAGAGCGCTTAAATTCCAAAAATAGGTGTGGGAGAACAGTCATTTGATTTTTCTATCAGATATCACTCAAGGATTCTCTGCCTGGCCTATCCCCTGTAGATTAGGGGGAAGGCTGAGTATACCTTGATCCCTAAGACTAGGTTCTCGATGGTCACGTACTCATCCGGCTGGTGGGCCTTACCAGTTAGGGAGGTTCCATAGCCTAGGCAGGGGATTCCGGTGAACCTCTTGATGCTTATGGCATCGGTGCCACCCGTGAGTATCTTGAAGAGTGGCCTCTTGCCCACAACCCTTTCAATAGTCTCGGAGAGTTGGAGGGCGAAGGATGAGCTGGGTGACTCATAGTAGCCAACGGTCTCTGGTACATTAACCTCGACCTCAACTCCAGGCACTCCAGCCTCTGCCACGAGCTCCCTTATCCTATCCCTCACCTTCCACGCGTTGCTCCCCGGTGTCAACCTAATATCGAACTCCGCCTCAGCGTAGTCCGGTACGACATTGATCTTGACCCCCCCGCTGATCATGTTACAGCTCACCGTGGGGTGATGGAAGGCCCTCATGGCTGCCAGCCTCTGCTCCTCTGACAGCCTCTCAGTCTTCAAGAGGAACTCTATCGAGTTCTTTATAGGTTCCTCTAGCTCGGCTGGAAGCTCAAGCCTGTACTCCCCTATCCTCTCAACCCAGGGGATCGCCTCTATCAGCCTCTTTATGGCGTTCTCCCCGAGGAATGGCGTGCTCCCATGAGCCGTCCTTCCCCTCGCTATTAGCTTCGTCCTGGCTCCTCCTTTGCATCCTATGTCTATGCTCGGAAGTTCGTATCCTCCGCCTGTTCCGTCGCCGATGATGCAGACGTCGCCCTTGAACTGCCCAGTCTCAGAGAGCCATCTAGCTCCGTCCCCCCCTCCGATCTCCTCATCGGCGGTGAACCAGAACTCAACGGTGTTGGGGAGTTCACCCTTCAACCCGCTGAGGATCCTCGCCGAGACCATCGCCGCCGCGCAGGCTCCCTTCATGTCGCTTGACCCCCTGCCGTAAACCAGTCCATCCTCGGTTATCCTTCCGCTGTAGGGGGGATACCTCCAGAACTCGGTCTTCCCCTCCGGAACGACATCCAGATGTCCAACCCATAGGATCTTCCTACCAGAGGAGCCCTCAACCCTCGCGAAGATATTGGGCTTCAGTGGGTTCCTACTCCTGACCTCATTGTAGATTCCATGGCTATCCATATACTCCTTAATGAAGGCGACACACTCATCCGTCCTCCCCTCAGGATGAGCTGAGTTGAGCTTAACCAAGCCTGAGCAGAGCTCGGCCACCTCATCCCTGCCCCTCTCAGCCTCCGATAGAACCCACTCAAGGACCTGCATAGGCCTCAAATAATCATTTACCAACTATATATAAAAAATTTTGTATAAAATATAGAGAAGATATTAGAATTTGAAAGAAAATTCCAATAGATAAAAAAGTTTTGCATCGTTTACAAAGGATAAAAAATCTCAACTCTGAATACTAGAAAATTATTATAACTCTCTTTTTCAATGCGCGGGAACGGATACATCAAACCAGCTGGGATAGAGCGTCCGGCATTTTAAATTAACCTCACAAGGGGCCTCAGCTTAACTCTGATCGCTCATCGATTCGCCCTAATGCCTTCACATCATCGGCCAAAAGGGGGATGTGAAAAGATGATTAAATAGTTTTCTACGGCAGATTGAAGTATATGAGAATCATTTTAGAAAAATTTGGTTTATTATTAGAAAATCAGTTGCATTTGAAATTTCATTCTATTTTTATTGGTTTTCCCATCTTTCTTTCTTTTTTCTTATTGAATATAACTTCTAGTATGCCGTTTTTATACGTAGATTTTGCAGAGGATTCATCCACCTCCACTGGTAACTCAAGCTCCTTATAGTATTTTCTCTGAGGGGTATCTACGGATATCGTGAGCGTGCTCGATGTGGCGTAGAGGTTTATGTCCTCTTTCTCAACACCGGGAAGCTCTGCGATCACCCTCACCCTCTCCGCCTCATCTATAACATCGACAAGAGGCTCCCTCTGCTCTTGCAAGTTAAGCGGCGGACGCCCCCCAACACCAAGAGAGGGCTTTATGTTACCGAACTCCCTTATTATGGGCCTACCATCAGGCCCAATCTTCATGGAGTATCCATATACGAAGGGGCCATACTCCCTCCTCACCGTCCCATCGGGCAATTGGAACTCTCTAATCATGTCCTGGGGGATCATCCTCTCCATCTCCTTGAACATCTCAGATATCTCCCTCTCCATGTCCTCCACCATCCTCTCAATATCTGGGAAGAAGAAGGGGCGTCGGCGCCAAAACCTCCTGAACCAGTCATCCAGAGACATGATAACTCTGCACCAACTGCTAGTTTATATGTGGATGCTTTTAAAGGTTCTCCGGAACTTCTCTTCATTCAATTGAGTGATCGTGGAGCTTGACCCCAGGTGAGACCCCCCTCAGATTTTATAGTTGGGGAAGCATTGGTTGTATAGGTAGGCTGGATTGAGGCTGAGACTGTTATCATATACCCAGGATATCGAGGTCATCATAGCGACGGCTCTACTGACAACCTCCACCCCATCAAACCCGATAGATATTTATCGCCGCCTATTGCGGGATCCTGAGAAATTGAGAGCCATTTTAAATAGGGTTGAGCTACACCACGGGAGCCTCCTCGAGCACAATCAGCTATGCTGGCTCCTAGAGGCGTCTAAGGATGAGGTTCTGGAGATCCTCATGAAAAGCCATTTCTTCTACGTAACCCCTCTAGGGGGGTCAAATTGGCTTTTGAGTTCAAATCTCAGGACAGCTCTGAGATATGTCCAGAGGCATAGGGATGCATTCTCAGAGGCCCTGATGGAGACGATGAGGGTCGTCGTACCTAAACTCACCGAGGGCTTTAAGGGGGCTCAGCCTTGAGGGTGGAGCTACTGAGCTACCTTTCCACGGGGCGGCTCCTCGAAGCCCTTAAGGGATTGGGTTTGGCATGCCCGCCTCCTGAGCTGCTTCTACCCCACATCTCCTTCACCTTCTCGGTTGAGGGGATAAGCCGAGCCTGTTCTCATCAGCTTATCAGACACAGGACAGCCTCATTCACCCAGCAGAGTCAGCGATTTGTCAAGGTTAAGAGGCTTAGGGAGCATGTTGTATTACCTGAGAGCATTAGGGAGAGGGCCCTCCAGCCCTATATGGAGTTCATCGATAAGGCTGGGGAGTTGTATGTGAAACTAGTGGAACTTGGGGTTCCAGGTGAGGATGCCAGGTTTGTGCTTCCTAACGCCACAACTACGAACCTGCTGGTCACGATGAACGGCTTAGCCCTCAAGCATTTCTTCGGCCTGAGATGCTGTTTGAGGGCCCAATGGGAGATAAGAACCCTGGCGGATATGATGCTTCTGAAGATCAGGTCAGCGGATCCAATACTACCACCCCTCGGGCCATACTGCTACCAGCTCGGTTACTGCCCAGAGGGAAGGTTCTCCTGCGGGAAGATGTCTGAGGTAAAGGAGAGATACGATAAACTTACTGAGGCCGCTAGTTTTTAATTCATTTATAAAGATTCTATCAGGAAAGGTGGAGCGGATCTGATGGAGGTCTGGAGGTTTCTGGATCTGGAGGAAGCGGATGGATATTGGAACATGGCTGTAGATGAGGCTATAGCCAAGGCCAGGGGTGAGGAGAGGGCTCCTAACACCTTAAGGTTCTATATGTGGAGGCCTTCAGCGGTCATAATAGGCTTCTTCCAGAGCGTTGAGGAGGAGGTAGATCAGGAGGAGTGTAAGAGGCAAGGGATCGATATAGTGAGGAGGATAAGCGGTGGGGGGGCCGTACTGAATAGCAGTGGAGGGGTCTTCACCTATACAATAGTTATTGGAGGCGACGACCCGAGGATAGCGGGTGGCATCATGGAGTCCTATAGGGTTCTATGCGGAGGGCTTATAGAGGGTCTGTCCATCCTCGGCCTGAAGGCGGAGTTCAAACCCATAAACGACATAGTTGTTAAGGGTAGAAAGATATCGGGAAATGCACAGGTCAGGAAGTACGGTGTTGTGCTCCATCATGGAACCCTCCTCATAGACTTCGATCCCCACCTCATGGCAAGGGTTCTCAGGATATCCGAGGAGAAGCTCAGGGATAAGATGTTGAAGGAGGCTGAGGAGAGGGTCACAACCATACGCAGAGAGCTAGGAAGGGAGGTCTCCTTAAGGGAAGTGAGAGATGCGATGTTTGAGGGGTTCAAGAGAGCCCTCAAAGTTGAGCTGGTGCCCGGAAGACTTTCCAGATATGAGGAGGAGCTGGCAAGGGAGTTGAGGGAGAAGTACTCCTCCCCTGAATGGATCTATAGGAGGTGAAAAGGGTGGGTAAAGCGGAGTTCAAGGTCCCCGGAGGCAAACTCATAAGGGCGAGGGTTGAGGTCGTGAATGGAAAGGTCAAATTCGTGAGGTTCACCGGGGACTTCTTCATGACGCCGGAGGAGGACCTCGAAGAGCTTGAAAACAGGCTTATCGGCATAGAGGCTAACCCCGATGGAGCTAGGGAAGCTGTGATCTCCTACTTCAAGGCTAAGGGGACTTCCATAGTTGGCGGAACGCCTGAGGACTTCGCCCATGTTCTAGCCATGGCACTCAGATCAGCTTAGAGCTTCTAACTGGAGGAACGCACCTCCTGAGCCTCTCCAGAGCCCTCAGCTTCTCCTCCCTCTTCAGGTATGAACTCAGGATCCCTGTCTTCAGCACATCTACAGCTTCATCCATGGCCCGCCTATCCACAGGGAAAGGGACGCCATCCTTGCCCCCGAAGGCGAAGCTGAACCTGACGGGGTCACTCCAGCTCGGCCTCTCACCATATATCAGCTCAGCTATGAGCGCGAGCCCCCTCACCGTCGAGGGGCCCAAACCCCTTATCGAGATCAGCTCCTCATAACTCTCAGGCTGGAACTCGTAGGCTTTCTTCAAGGCCTCCCAGTTGATCGTTGAGGGCATCACAAGGGCCTTTCGACCCTCGGACCAGTCGTCTAGGGTTCCCTGGCCAATGGGGGCCTCAACTCTTAGCAGGCCTTTGAGGCGTTTAGGCCCATCCCTTGCTATGTCGAGGGATGCCATCCTGTTCCCCCTGCTCTTGATGGAGGTCATATCCAGGACTGTTGGAAGCCTCTTGTCGCATAGGATGGCGTTGTGGGGCTCCTCCACTAGGCTTTTGTGCTCCAAAGGCCAGTGATATCTCCGGGCATTCCCCTCCTTTTCATTCATCCCTTGCTGGATAACGATCCAGTCCCCCCTCTCATCGAAGATGAAGGAGTGGTGATAGAGAGTATAGCCATCTTGGATGAGCGCGTTGTCCACCTTGGCCGCCATTCGGCTGGCATACTTCAACCCATCAAGCTTCCTTGTACTCAACCCCATCCCCAAACCCAGCTCGTCGATCTCCGAGGGGGCCCTCATCGAGGCCCTCCCCTTCCCACCGGCAATGGCCACCCCGTAGTCCCCGGGCCTCAGGGCCTCCTTCAAGGCTCCGCAGGTAACCGTTGTGGTCCCGCTGGAATGCCAGTCGTACCCGAGGACGCAGCTCAGAGATTGAAAGAACCAGGGATCTGATAGGCGTTCCAAGAGGCCCCGAACGCCGTACTCATGGATTATTATCTCAACGATGCAACCTGCGAGCTTCACCATCCTGCTGAAGAGCCATCTAGGTGCTCTGCCATGGTGAAGAGGGAGAACGGCGAAAGCCCCACTCAACATAATAATTAATAATTATTGAGGGGTTAACTGATAAACTTGTCTCTCAGCCTCGACTCTGTGATAAGAGGATGATATCGAAAGAGGCGGGGTCGGCCTATCTCAGATGTGAATTAAACCATGAAACCCTAGGTCTGGACGGCCTCCCTCTTAGGATAGGGATATTCCTTGAAGCCTGAGTGAGAGGGCGCAGAATCCCCGAGCAGCCGCCTTAACATCGGTAAGGGAGACCCTCTCATCCGGCCTATGGGCAAGAGATGGATCTCCTGGGCCGAAGCCAATAGTCGGGATACCCAGCGTCCCAGCTGTAGCGACACCGTCTGTGCTGAACCTCCAAACGGCCGTTTCAGGCCTATACCCCAACGAAGCCTCCAAAGTCTCTAGGCATAGGGTTACCAGCCGGTTCTCGGGATTTGTGAGCCATCCGGGGAAGTACTGCTGGACAGCTACTCGAAGCCCTGTGTAACATGTCATCTCATCAACCATCAGCTCGACCTCGGCTTCGGGAGCCAGACCCTTCATCTCCTCGAGAACCCGCTCCAGCCTCTCCTCTGGTATGAGCCTCCTATCCACCAGTATCTCGCATAGATCTGGAACTACTGGCCCCTCTGGGCTGCTTCTTATCCCGGTCACGGCCATTGAGCCAGCGCCTAGAAACGGATCCCTAGGCAGTTTCTCATTCGCCTGCCTCAACCTTTCGATCACAGGGATCATTCGATATATGGAGTTCACACCCAGCTCAGGCATACTGGCGTGGCTCGTCAAACCACGGGTGGTTATCTTGAAAACGGCTCTACCCCTCTGACCTATGCTCAGCTTCAGTTCTGTGGGCTCCCCTAAAATGCATGCCTCAGGCCTTGGCACCCTCCTCTCGATTATCTCTCTCAGGGCTACACCCTCATTCGTCTCCTCGTGAACCACGCATGTGACGACCACCCTTTCAGCGGGCTCCGAGGCCGCGCAGCCGTATATCATGGCCGCGAGGGAGGCCTTCATATCGACCGCTCCCCGTCCATAGATCATGTCCCCATCGATCTCCGCCTCGTAGGGTGGATGGCTCCAGCTTTCCGGTGAGCCCTCCGAGACGTGATCCATATGACCGTCGAATATTACTGGCCTCTCCCCCTCCCCTAGAATCCCTATCACGTTCCCCATCTCATCCACTGTGACATCGTACCCGAGGAGTTCCATCTCCTCGACGATGAGTTCAGCTAGTTCTTCCTCGTGCCCTGAGAGGCTCGGCGTCTTTATCAGCCTCCTCAGAAAATCTATCATATGGGGTTCGTCATCTTTCAGTCTTCTGAGATGCCTCTCCATCATCCAGCCCTGGACCCTCCTTTAGCCGATGAGCCTACCGAATCTGTCCACCTCCTGCCTCCTGATCCTTGTGCTCGAGACCGGTTTACCATCCTCTGCTAGGACCATCTTGATGCAGAAGATGAGGAGGGGCTTCAACCCCCTCTTGGTTCTGAGCTGGTTTATCTCCTCGGCCCTCCACTCCGTCTCCTCGCTAACCACTATGCCCTCCATCTCCTCACTATCTATTGTCGGCCCATACGGGTCGTCGAGTGGTATTATCTCAGCCCTCTCCAGGAGGCCATTCTCTGAGAGGAATTGCTTAAGCTCCCTAAGCCTCTTCTCATAGCAGTCTATATGGTGATCCTTATGCATCTCCCTAGCGAACTCGTCGGAGGTCAAACCTATTATGACCCTATCGGCGACATTGAAGGCCTCGAGGAGCAGGGCGTGATGTCCGATATGAAGGGCGTCGAAGGTCCCTCCCACGCTTACGAGTTTTAAACGCACCTCCATGTCAGGCCAGCTCTTCTCCCCTTTTACCCGTTGAGCCTTGACTCCACGAATAGAGACCCTTGAAGTATAAATCAGATATCCTAGGTAATTTTAAATAAAATTGTCTCCACCTTTAATGTAATAAAGGAGCGTTAAAGGACTTGGCTGAGCTTTCAAGTCGCATATCCGGTTTCTACAGGCTTGGACTTGAGGAGAGGCTCAAGATAATAGCATCGAGGGCAGGTCTATCGACTGAGGAGATGGAGAATCTAAGATCAGGTGGAGGCCTCACCCTAGAGGTCGCGGATAGGATGATCGAGAACGTAATAGGGACCATGGCTTACCCCTTCGCGGTAGCTGTAAACTTCAGAATTAACGGGCGGGACTACCTGGTCCCCATGGTTCTTGAGGAGCCCTCCGTCGTAGCGGCGGCCAGCAACATGGCCAGGCTGATGAGGGAGGGTGATGGGATAAGGGCTTGGAGCAGCGAGCCGATAATGATAGGTCAGATACAGGTCGTGGAAGTACCCGACATGGAGAAGGCTGAGAGGGCCATATTGATGGCTAAGCCCAAGCTTCTTGAGATAGCCAACTCTAAGGACCCGGTGCTCGTGAGGCTTGGGGGTGGTGCCAGGGATATCGAGACCCGCGTCATTGAGACGGAGGCGGGGAGGATGCTCATCATCCATGTTCTAGTGGACTGCAGGGATGCCATGGGAGCTAACGCCGTCAACACCATATGTGAATCATTAGCCCCCTACGTCGAAGATATCACGGGGGGAAGGGTTCTGCTCCGTATAATCTCCAACCTGGCCGACCGGAGGCTCGTCAGGGCTGAGGCTCTGGTTAGAAAAGAGGACATCGGAGGGGAGAGGGTGGTGGATGACATAGTGAAGGCCTGGGCCTTCGCCGACGCCGACCCCTACAGGGCTGCAACGAATAATAAGGGTATAATGAACGGCGTCATAGCGGTAGCCCTCGCCACCGCTCAGGATCACAGGGCTCTCGAGGCTGGGGCTCACGCCTACGCTGCAAGGGATGGGCAGTACCGATCCCTCAGCAGATGGTCGAAGAACGGGGAAGGAGACCTTGTGGGCTTTCTAGAGATGCCCATGGCCGTCGGCACGGTGGGGGGGGCCACGAGAACCCATCCCATAGCCAGAACAGCCCTAAAGATTCTCGGCATCTCCTCCGCTAGGGAGCTCGCCGAGGTAATGGCGGCAGTTGGACTTGCCCAGAACCTAGGGGCCCTTAGGGCCCTAGTCCAAGAGGGGATCCAGAAGGGGCATATGAGGCTCCACGCGAGAAACCTCATAATCATGGCAGGGGCAGAGGGGGAGATGATTGATAAGGCCGTCGACCTACTGGTAGAATCCGGAGAGATACGTTTCGACAGGGCACAGGAGATCGTAAGACGGCTGAAGGGAGAAGTAAAATTAGGATAGATCCTCTGCCCTAAACCGCCTATGTTTATGATTACTAAATCCCATAAAATGGAGGTATTCCACCCAATCAGAACAGGTTGAGTTAGAATAGTCTTTTATGTATCGAAAACAATCTATATCGTGAGATAATGAGGCCCTGGCTCCTAAATATCCTAGCATGCCCGATGGATAAGCATCATCCTCTAGAGGCCTACTTCTTCACATGGGAGACAGACGACCAAAATATGAAGACGATATCGTTGGGAGCAGGGGAGGTATCCCATCACTTCAGGAAGGGATATGGACACCTAGCTAAGCAGATAAGGGATGGGACCATAAGCCCTCCAGCCATAAGGGCCATCAGGGATCTCACTGAAAGTGAGTATTCGAAGCTCCTCCTTGAAAAGGCGATTGAGGCGATAGGCCGATTGGAGGCTTTGGGAGAGATCTCTGAGGATGAACTCCTCAGAGGTTTCGGGAGGGAGATCGATGTGCTCTATAGGTTTCTCAACCTGATAGAAGTGAATGAAGGCCTCCTTGTATGTACAAGATGTGGCAGATGGTATCCCATAGGCTCGGCTGTGGAGACGATACCGGAGCTGCTACCAGACGAGTTGAGGGATAAGGATAGGGACCTATCCTGGATGGAGAAGTGGAGGAGATTAATTCCCATCAATATTGTGGAGGATGGTAAACCCTTCAACCTCAGAAGTAGAAGCTGAACAAAATCCATATCCGATGTAACCCTTTTTAATAGAGAGCTGAAATATAATGATCGATGCCTACGAGCCGCCCCGATAAGACGAGATACTTTCTCGATATAGCCCTAGCTGTTGCAGCCCGTTCGACCTGCCTCAGGAGGAGGATCGGCGCCGTGATCGTGAAGGACGACACGATAGTGGGCACGGGTTATAATGGGACCGCGAAGGGGGTGATCAACTGTTATCAGGCTGGATGCATAAAGGACGAGCTAAATCTGCCCTCCCAGAGCTCATATGACCTCTGCCCCGCCGTCCACGCCGAGGAGAACGCCATAATAAACTCAAATCGGGCTGATAGGGTTGGAGCAACCCTCTACATAGCCGGGGTGGAGGCGGATGGAAGATATACCTCAGCCATCCCATGTCAGAGGTGCAGGAGGAAGATAATAAACTCGGAGATAGAGGAGGTGGTGATCCTGAAGGAGGATGGAAGGCCTTTAAGGCTCAAGGTGAAGGACTGGGTGGCCGAAGACACAAACTGGTATCTCGGGGAGCTTGAGAAGGCTAAGAAGGGGAAGGGAGGCTCCTCCTAGGACCTCCCAATTTTACATCCTGAAAGCCTTAACTCGAAGCCCATATTCCAAAGCTTAGGGGCTAAGTTTATAAACCATCTTGGATGATTGGGTGAGGGAGATCAAGGTTGAGCCTCGAGGACAGATTAAGAGATGTTGAGGAAGAGTTGAAGGTTCTGATGGAGAAGATAGAGGATATAGAGGAACGCTTGGATGAGATCGAGGAACGCCTCGACGAGTTAGAGGAGAGGACCGAATCCCTATAGCCTAAATAGATTTTTTTATCCCAAAACGCAGCTCAATAGAGGCCTCTAGATGGCTTTCGGAACGCATACATCTAAGGGGATCACAGGGACAAAGGGGAGAGAGCTGGAAGGGAGAAGAATTGTTCTATGCATCACTGGAAGCGTAGCCGCCGTCAGGAGCCCAGATATCGCCCGTGAACTCATGCGCCGGGGGGCCGAGGTCTACACGGTCATGACACCCATGGCTACTAGGATACTACACCCTTACATGATGGAGTGGGCCACCGGCAACCCAGTGGTCACAGAGCTCACGGGGAGGGTCGAGCATGTAACATATGCGGGGGAGCATCCCAATAGAGCTGACCTCATCCTCGTGGCCCCCTGCACGGCTAATACGATAGGGAAGGCCGCCTCAGCTATAGATGATACCCCGGTGACCACTGTTTTAACCACTGCGATAGGCTCGGGCATCCCGATCATAATAGCCCCAGCTATGCATGGATCGATGTATAACCATCCGGTGGTCAGGGAGAACATCGAGAAGCTCAGGTCTATAGGGGTTGAGGTCCTCATGCCTAGGGTGGAGGAGGGGAAGGCGAAGATCCCTGAGACAGAGGAGATCGTTGAAGCTGTGGTGAGGAGGCTCAGGCCTTCTAGGGAGCTGGAGGGTAGGAGGATCCTGGTAACCGCGGGCCCGACGAGGGAGTATATAGACGCGTTCAGGTTCGTATCCAACCCAAGCTCTGGGAAGATGGGGGTGGCGATAGCGGAGGAGGCATTGCGTAGAGGGGCGGAGGTAACATTCATATACGGCCCCGGGACGGCTCAACCCCCATCCAGGGTCCGGCTGGTAAGGGTCGAGACAACTTATGAGATGCTGGAGGCCACTGTGAAGGCCCTTAAGGATTTGAAACATGACGCAGCCATCCTGACGGCAGCGGTCTCTGACTTCGGACCCACGAGGAGGGAGATGATAAAAACACCCTCGGATAAGGGGAGGTGGATCATCGAGCTGAAGCCACTCCCAAAGATAGTCGACCATATCAGGGAGGTTGACCCAGGTATATTCCTCATAGGCTTTAAGGCGGAGTTCAACGTATCCGATGAGGCTCTAGTGGAGAGGGCCTACGAGAGGCTGAAGGCCTCTGGGATGGATCTCATCGTGGCGAACGATGTTGCCAGGGAAGGTGTGGGCTTCGGGAAAGAGACTAACGAGGTCTTCATAATAGACGGAGAGAGGAACGTTGTTCATATCCCCCTCACAGGGAAGGACGAGATTGCTAAAATCCTGGTCTCTATGCTCGTCGAGAGGCTGGAGAAGCAAAAGGCTTCTAAGGAGGAAGAACACATTCACTGAAGAGGCATCTATGATGGATTATAGGAGTATGGTGGAGAGGATTCCAAGATCTATTTATAAGAGGCTCTCAGAGAGGCTCGTAGACGCCCTACTCGAGAGCAGGGAGGGGGAGAGGCTCCCAAGCTCTCTAGCAAAGTCGATCCTTTTCCACTGGCAGAAGGATACGCTTGAAAGCGAGGATGGAATAGCAATCCTCCTAGAGGCCTTAAATAAGCTGGAACCCTCGAAGGCAGGCTCGATACTGAACGAGTTTGGCCTGAGGGAGCTGGCTGAGAGGATCAGCTCCACCCAGTGATCCAGCCCCTCACCCAGAATGAGGTGTTCTAATGAGGTTCGGGATAGAGTTCGTCCCCATGGAGCCCTACTGGAGGACGGTATACTACTCGATCCAGGCGGAGAGGCTGGGATACGATAACATCTGGGTAACTGACCACTTCAACAACCGGAATGTCTATGTTATCTTAAGCACGATAGCCAATTACACTGAGAGGATAACTCTAGGCCCGGGGGTAACAAACCCATACCTCGTACACCCCGTATTGACAGCTCAAGGCGTAGCATCCCTAAGCGAGATAGCTCCAGGCAGGGTCGTCTTGGGGTTAGGGGCAGGGGACAAGACGACGCTGGACATGGTGGGGGTGGAGCAGAAGTCGCCTCTGACCGCGGTCAGAGAGGCTGTTGAGCTCATAAGGAGACAGCTTGCAAGGGCGAAGGAAGGCTATAGCGGAAGCATCTTCAAGGCCTCCCCCAGCGCCAGGTTCAGCTTCAGGGTTCAGGGCGTCATACCCATCTACATAGGTGCTCAGGGGCCAAGGATGTTACGCCTAGCTGGCTCCTTAGGTGACGGGATCCTGATAAATGCCTGCCACCCTGAGGACGTCGCCTCGGCCGTAAAGAGCATAAGAGAAGGGGCCGAGGAAGCTGGGAGGAGGATTGAGGATCTGGATATCGCCGCCTACACCTCCTTCTCCATAGCGGAGGATGGAGATAAGGCCCAAAGGGCTGCGATCCCCGTGGTGGCATACATAGTTGCAGGGAGCCCCCCCCAGATCCTCTCAAGGCATGGGATAGCACAAGAGGCGGCTGAGAGGATAAGGTCAAAACTGGCTGAGAGGAGGTGGGAGGAGGCCTTCAGAGAAGTCACCGATGAGATGGTAGAATCCTTCTCCATAACAGGAACCCCTAGAAGGTGTGTTGAGAAGATCCAAGAGCTAAGGGGGAAGGGGATCACCCAGTTCGTCGCAGGCTCCCCCCTAGGCCCCAACGTTAAGGAGGCCATCAACCTCTTAGGGAGGATAATCCCCAATCTAAGGGAATAAGCCTAAACCAACGTAGTTGGGCATTGAGGCCCAGCCCCTTTTTGATATAATGTATGCGTGTCACCTTTTCATCGAGTCAAGTAGATAAGTAACTTGTGATTAAACAATTTTACCCATATTATTGGAAAAATAAACTTCTCTCTTTAAAAACACTTTAATCATATAACATGTGAAGAAATAAATCTTGGTTTTCTGAATCGATGATTATATTCTAAATTTTTCTCGGAGTCTCTCACGAATTTTTCGATTCTTCGCTCATCCAGCCTTTATGAGACATCTCAACGTGCAGTCTAGTAGCTCTCGCCCATATTCTGTCTGTCGAACCGATCTTCCTTATTTCATCCACATGTTCTTAAAACATCTCTCAAATATAAGTTAGAGGGGAAAGGTAGTTAAAGCGGGGCATCAAAAATAGGAATTTGGATTTGATGAATGAATACCAAAGGTTCTTAACTCGAGGTTTTAAGCCTTTCAACCCATTGGAGCTAGCAAAGGAGACTGAGAAGATTGTAACTAGGCAGGGAGATGAAGGGCTTGAAAGGAAATACACTGGTTTTTATTCTGTTCCGGTTTATAAAGGGATTGCAACAGGCTATGCAGCTGGCTGTTGTTTAAGGTGCATTTACTGCTGGTCAAACTGGTCAGGAGACTTTCCTGAAAAGTTTGGAAAATTCTATTCTCCTAAGCAGGCTGCTCAAAATCTTTTCAAGGCAGCTGAAGAAGGGATAATTTATTCTGATTATTGGAGAAGGGTTATTCGGAAAGTGAAAAAGCTTAGATTATCTGGGTGCGAACCCACATTAGGAAAGGAGCATCTTCTTTCAGTCTTGGAACATGTTGGGAAAACGAAGTATCCTTTTTATCTCGAAACTAATGGTATACTTCTCGGCTCAGATAGGGATTATGTAAGAAGACTATCACAATTTTCGAGTTTCATTTATGTTAGAGTTTCTTTCAAGGCTGCAACTCCAGAAGGCTTTACACAAAGAACTGGTGCAATTGGGGAATTCTACGAGCTCCCTTTCAAAGCTTTGAAATATCTTCTGAATGAGGGAATTTATGCTAGAGCAGCCGCCATGACGGATAAAAGGGTAATGTCAAAAGAGGTTACCAAGTATAAGGCTGCAAAAATTGATGAACTTGACACAAATTTGAACAGACGGCTGGGTGTGTGGAAACTAAACCCTAAAGCCCCCCTCGGTCCATATCGGGCCTTATGGTGGTAAGGAGCGGTTAAGGCCTCGGTTTGACGACTAAGGCCATGCTGAACCACCATCTCGGAGCATATAGTTTGGATGTATACTGGTTAGGCTTGAGGGATTTCAATTCTTTAACTCTAACCATAGCTCATTTTTGTCATTTTCATTGTAGAAACTATTATCATATCCTTTCTTGTCTGCTTTTCTGATCTTTTGATAAGAAAGGTTATGGAGTTAGATAACTTCCACATATTCCAATTTAGAAAGTGGACCAATAGGCCCTAAGATCTTTCAGAAAACTTTATAATTCTAGAAATTTCACCAGATTGGAGTCTAGAGAGAGTGGGGATTTGGTCAAGAGAGACCTCAGCCTGAAGATAGGGGAGTTCTCATCCACTCTTGGAGTATTCAAGGATGTTGAGATACAGGTCGGTAGGATCCTCGAGGAGTGGGAGGAGCCCCTCGGCCCAACACCGTTCCCGGATATAACAGCGCTAAGAGAATGGGACCTTAAGCTGCTCAGCAGGTACAAGCCCTTCTACATGCCCTTCTGTGATCTATGCTGCCTCTGCACCTTCGGTAAATGCGATCTAACAGGTGATAAGAGGGGAGCCTGCGGCATAACCATGGCTGGACAACAGTCTAGGATTGTCCTCTTAGCATGCTGCATAGGGGCTTCAGCCCATACCGAACATGCTAGGGCTATGCTCAACCATCTGATCGAGGAATATGGGAGGGATACACCCCTCGATGTCGCCCTGAATACCAATGTGGAGGCCCCTCACACCCGCCTCGTATGCGGGTTTAGGCCAAGAACCCTGAGAGACCTGGATGACGCCCTATCTTATGTGGAGAGCCAGATAGTCCAACTTCTAGCATCAACCGCTACCGGTCAGGAGGGGAACAACCTCGACTACGAGTCAAAGGTCTTTCATGTAGGCATGCTGGACCACGTGGCAATGGAGATAGCCGACATAGCCCAGATCTCAGTCCTAGGATTTCCCAAGGGAGAGCCTGAGGCGCCACTGGCGGATCTCGGATTCGGAGCAATAGATACTTCGAAGCCCATGATACTCGTCATAGGGCATGAGGTGCTACCGAGCGTCGAGATAGTGAATTACTTAATGGATCAAGGGCTATTTGGAGAGGTGGAGGTAGGGGGATTATGCTGCACAGCTCATGATACGGCCAGATATAATAAGAGGGCAAGAATCATAGGTCCGATATCATGGGAGCTTAGGTTCATAAGATCAGGGATCCCCGATGTAGTGGTTATAGATAAACAATGTGTGAGGACAGATGTACTATTAGAGTGCAAGAAGATTGGGTCTCCTCTAATCGCGACGAGTGAGATGAGCTGTCATGGCCTCCCAGATAGAACTCATGATGAGCCCGACAAAATAGTCGAGGACCTTGTAGAGAGGAGGATACCCGGCGCCCTCATACTTGATCCCCGTAAGGTGGGAGAAGTCGCTGTAAAGGTCGCGATGAAGATAGCTCCAAGAAGAGAAGGGGTGAGGCCTCTAGGAGTTGAGGAGTCTGGAGAGTTGGCTAAGAGATGTAGACATTGTGGAGAGTGTACTAGAGCCTGCCCCAACAACCTCCCGATCATGGAAGCCATGAGCTTGGCCAGAAATGGAGACTTCACCCTTCTCTCATCCCTATATGATCTCTGCGTGAGCTGCGGACGCTGTGAAAGCGCATGTCCAGAGGATCTACCCATAGTCAGCATGATCAATGCAGCGGCATCGAAGAAGATCGCGGAAGAGAGGTCTAAAATAAGGGTTGGAAGAGGCGCGATCCAGGATGTGGAGATAAGAGAGGTGGGCAGGGCGATCGTCTTCGGGGAGATCCCCGGGGTGTTGGCCCTTGTTGGATGCGCCAACTACCCGGAGGGAGGGGGGGATGTCGCTAGGATAGCTGAGGAGTTCCTGAAGAGGCGCTTCATAGTCGTCGCCTCAGGATGCGCGGCGATGGCTATTGGAATGACGAAGGATGAGGAAGGCCTCAGCCTTTACGAGAAGTACCCAGGGGTCTTCGACGCAGGAGGGCTTGTCAACGTTGGTAGCTGCATCTCCAACGCCCACATAACGGGAGCAGCTATAAAGATAGCCAATATTTTCGCCAAGCGCCCTTTAAGGGCTAACTATGAGGAGATAGCCGACTATATCTACAACAGGGTTGGGGCTGTGGGGGTTGCCTGGGGAGCCATGTCCCAGAAGGCTGCAAGCATAGCGGCGGGATGCTGGAGGCTCGGGATCCCAGTCATTGTGGGCCCTCATGGATCCAAGTATAGGAGGATGCTCTTGGGAAGAAGGGAGAGGGAGGAGGACTGGATGGTCTACGACGCCAGGACCGGAGAGAGAGTTTATATTGGCCCGGCGCCGGAGCACCTCTTCTACGCAGCCGAGACTGTTGAGGAGGCGATCGTGATGGTAGCCAAGCTCACCATGCGCCCCAACGACACCAGCAAGGGAAGGGCGGTTAAGCTAAGCCACTACATAGACCTCTACCAGCGGTATTACGGAGAGATGCCTCCCGACCTCCACCTCTACGTAAGGAGCAACGCCGACATACCCTTCACAATGAGGGACCAGGTGGTGGCCGCCCTAGAGAAAGCAGGGTGGGTGGAAGGGAAGATAGCATCACCAGATCCAACCCTACTAGAGAGGCTCATTAGGAGGCGTCTGTGATGTCGGCCAAGTTAACCACAGGGCAGACGGCCGAGATAGCAGGCCCTAAGAAGGCATTCCTCATCCCCAAGCCGGAGGTCGCCGCCTCGATGATGAATAGGGCGAGAAGGATCCTTCTTGTGGTGGGCTCAGAGGCCATAAAGGTCAAGACGAAGGACGGAGACCTGATCGACACCGCCATCAGGATGGCCAGTTCTAAGAGGATAACCATCGCGGCCACAGGCCACATTTCAGGGGAGTTCAGAAGGAGGGGAGCCGTGGGAGTCCACGGGATCTCCATAATGGAGCTTGGAGACAGACTCAGGGACCCGAGCTGGAGCGGCCTTGATAACGGGGGCCCCTATGATCTCGCCGTCTTCATGGGCCTACCATACTACCTAGAGTGGCTAGTCCTCTCGGGCCTGAAGAACTTCGCCCCATCCCTCAGAACCATCTCACTGGACAACACCTACCACCCAAACGCGGGCTGGTCTCTGGGATACTCACCGCAGGAGGAGTGGATAGAGATTTTAGATAGAATTGTATCTAACCTGGAGGGGGCGGGCTAGATGTCGATGTTCGAGGACATCCCCGTAGGCGTAAGCATCATCTATGAGGGGGAGAGGATAAGGGGTAGGGAGATGCAGGTTGAGCTTGGTGGGCCCCGAGAACAGTACAAGTTTGAGCTCGTCCAGGCCAGAAGCCTAGATGAGGTCGAAGATGGGAAGATAACCATAATCGGGCCCGACATCCCAGGGCTCAAGCAGGGGACAAACAACCCCTTCGGCCTCCTGGTGGAGGTGGCGGGAAAGGAGGTGGAGAAGGACCTAGAGGGGGTTATAGAGAGGAGGATCCACGAGTATCTAAACTTCATAGAGGGCTTCATGCACCTAAACCAGAGATACGACATCCAGCTTAGGCTTAGCAAGAAGTCGTATGAGAGGGGCCTCAACACCTTCAACCTCATCGGGAAGGTCCTCTATCGCCTCTTCAAGAGCGAGATGCCCTTCATAGAGAAGATACAGTTCACCTTCATCACAGATCCCACAGCGGTTAAGGAGTGGTATGAGAAGGCGATGAGGGTCTACGAGGAGAGGGATGCTAGGGCGAGGGGGATGAGCGACGATGAGGTGGAGGTCTTCTATGGCTGCACCCTATGCCAATCCTTCGCCCCAACACATCTCTGCGTCATCACACCTCAGAGGTACGCAAACTGCGGAGCGATAAGCTGGTTCGACGGGAGGGCCACTGCAAAGGTCGACCCCAAGGGGCCGGTCTTCGAGATACCTAAAGGCGCCCTAATAGACCCGGTGAAGGGGGAGTATGAGGGGGTTAACAGGACGATCCAGGTAAAATCTCTCGGGGAGATCCAGAGGGTCCAGCTCTACACGGCTTTCGGATATCCCCACACGAGCTGCGGCTGCTTCGAGGGGGTGGCCTTCTACATCCCCGAGGTCGATGGGTTCGGCCTAGTACACAGGGGTTTCAAGGGCCAAACGGTCAACGGCTTAGACTTCGTCACCCTCTCAGACCTCACAGCCGGAGGTAGGCAGGTCGACGGCTTCCACGGTGTCTCAATAGAGTATATGAGAAGCCCGAAGTTCCTCCAGGCCGATGGAGGCTGGAGTAGGATCGTCTGGATGCCATCCGAGATCAAGGAGAGGGTTAAGGATTTCATACCTACAGATATAGTTGACAAGATAGCTACTGAGAAGGAGGTCGCCAACCTAGAGGGGCTGAGGAGCTTCTTGAAGGAGAGGGGCCATCCCATCGTTGAAAGATGGATCGAGGCCAAGCCCGTGGAGGCTGAGGCGCCTAAGGAGGTGGCAGCCCCAACATTAGAGCTTCCACCGGGGATAGTGCCAATTCAAGGAATACCCGCTGGGATGGGCCTCAAAATAATACTGAAGAACGCCAAGATCAGGGCGGAGAGGATGATCATAAGGGTGGAGAGGGGGAAGTGACCTCATGTTTGAGGCTAGGAAGAAGGACCAACCCCTCCCAATAGGTCTAGATATACTGGAGGCTCTCGCCAAGCTGCAGGAGGTTGAGCTGGAGGATGTGGAGATAGACTTTGAGGAGCTGGAGCTGAGCCTGAGCCCAGGTTCGTTTATGGTTCAAGCTCCGAAAGCACCGGTGGAGGCACCTGTGAAGGCCAAGCCCACATCCCTCCTAGAGGCCGAGTTCCGACTCCCAGTTGAGGAGTATCCGGGCGTTATTGTGGAGGTTGAACTTGGAGCAACTAGGGCAGAGGGTGGAAGCAGGGCTAGAACATTAATCATAGGTGGGGAGAGGGCCCCTGCCTACTACTCATTCCTCCAAGAGACCCCACACAGACCGGTTATAGCCCTAGACGTCTTCGACTATCCAGAGGTCAGGCTTCCGAGGGCTGTTAAGATGCATGTCGGGGAGGTCCTCCACGACCCTGCTGAGTGGGCGAGGCTCTCGGTGGAGAGGTTTGGGGCGGAGATGGTGAACGTCCACCTCCTGAGCATAGACCCCCTGATAAAGGACACCCCTCCCAAAGAGGCTGTGAAGACCATTGAGGAGGTGCTCCAGGCCGTAGAAGTTCCTATAGCCGTAGGTGGCTGCGGGGATCCTAAGAAGGATCTGGAGGTCTTCAGGGCAGTCGCCGAGGCTACTGAAGGGGAGCGAATCCTATTCGGCTCAGTAACCCTTGATATGGATATTGAGGCCACAGCGAGGGTTGTGGAGGAGCACGGCCACAGGGTTATAGCCTTCACATCGATGGACGTGAACAAGGCCAGGGAGCTGAACAGGAAGCTCTACGAGTATATGCCAAAGGAGCACATAGTCATGGACACAACCACCGCCGCGTTGGGCTACGGCCTCGACTACGCCTTCACCGTGATGGAGAGGGCACGTCTAGCTGCGCTCAAGGGAGATCCAGAGCTCAACCATCCAATCTCTTCAGGGGCGACGAATGCTTGGGCGGCGAGGGAGGCTTGGATGCAGCTTGGACCAACGTGGGCTCCAAGGGAGCTGAGGGGACCTCTATGGGAGGCGATAACCGCCGAGACCCTCCTCCTAGCCGGGGTCGACTACTTCATGATGATGCATCCGGCCTCGGTGAAGGCGATAAAGATGATGATAGACAACCTGATGAAGAAGAGCACACCCGAGAGGCCCATCGAGTGGGTTGGACTAAGGATATAGGAGGTGGTGATAGATGCCGGCTAAGGAGCTGAGCCCAATAGATGTCTACAAGCTCCTCCCAAGAACCAACTGTAAGGAGTGCGGGGAGACCAACTGCATGGCCTTCGCCACGAGGCTGGTCAACAGGGAGGTTCCACTGGAGAAGTGCCCCCCCCTCATGGACCCAAAGAATAAGCCATTATACGATAAGTTATGGGGCCTCCTAAGGCCCCCGATAAGGGCCGTGGAGGTGGGGGTGGGAGATGGAAAGGTGACCCTTGGAGGGGAATACGTCGTCTACCGCCATGAGCTGACCTACTTCCACCCAACCGTCATAGCCATAGACCTGAGCGACGAGATGGAGGAGGAGGAGATGGAAGCCAGGATAAAGGCCGTGAGGGAGTTCGAGTACGAGTATATAGGTATGAAGCTGAAGCTGGACATGCTTGCCATAAGGTCAACATCAAACGATCCAAGTAGATTCGAAGCAGCTGTAAGGAAGGCTTGGGAGGCCTCTAAGATGCCCCTCATCCTATGCTCCCTAGACCCGACTGTTATGGAGCAGGGATTGGCAGCAGTCCCGGATAAGAGGCCCCTCATCTACGCAGCGACCAAGGACAACTGGAGGGAGATGGCAGAACTGGCCATCATGTACGGCTGCCCCCTCGTGGCCTCATCCCCCTTCGACCTTAATGGATTGAAATCCATAGTAAAGACCCTCCTGGAGTATGGTGTCAAGGACATAGTCCTAGATCCGGGAACCCTAGGATCTGAGGGTCTCCCAGAGACCCTGAACAACTTCACGGCATTGAGGATCGCAGCGATCGATAAGGGGGACGACCTACTGGGATTCCCCCTCCTGGGAACCCCCATAACGGTCTGGGGAGAGGAGGCCGAGGACCCTGTTATAAACGAGTGGAATGAGGCGATGCTTGCCGCGGCCCTGATAGTTCGGTATGCCGACGCCCTGATAATGCACAGCATCAGCGGGTGGGCCCTCCTCCCCTTAGTCATCCTGAGGCAGAACATTTACACCGATCCCAGGAAGCCCGTGTCCGTGGAACCTGGGGTAAGGAGGTTCGGCTCCCCCAACGAGCTTTCCCCAGTCCTCCTCACCTCCAACTTCGCCCTGACATATTACACCGTCGCATCCGACCTGGACTCAGCCAAGATAGACTGCCACCTGGTAGTGGTGGACACCGAGGGCCTATCAGTTGAGAGCGCGATAGCGGGGAGGAAGATGACGGCTGATACGGTCGCAGAGGCCCTGAAGAACTTCAAGGTGGGGGAAATCGTGAAGCACAGGAAGCTAATCCTCCCAGGGAGGGCGGCTAGGATAAGTGGGGAGGTGGAGGAGCTCTCTGGATGGAAGGCCATGGTCGGCCCCCTAGACTCCTCAGGCATCCCAAAGTTCTTGAGTGAAAACTGGAAGCCTGAAACGGAGTGAAAAACCTCCTTCCTCCTCCTTAAGTTAAAATTAAGTTCTTGATATTCGACCTCTGAGAGGCCAGTAGGAATGGGTGAAACCCTTTGAAGCTCTCAGTAGCAGGCAAGGGGGGAGTTGGGAAGACCTTCATAGCCGCGACCCTAGCCAGGCTCCTGGCGAGGGAAGGGTATAATGTCCTAGCTGTGGATGCGGATTCGAACATCAACCTCGCCTCAAGCCTAGGGATACCCAGGGAGGAGGCGGAGGGGATCATCCCCCTGTCGGAGAACTCCAAACTGATAGAGGAGAGGACTGGGTTCCCTCCCGGATCATCTTATGGGGTGATATTCAGGATGACCCCAACGGTTAATGACATAGTTGACAGGTTCGGGGTGGTCGGCCCGGACGGTGTGAAGCTGCTGGTGATGGGGACTGTAAGGGCTGCGGATAAGGGTTGTATGTGCCCAGCCTACGCCCTCTTGAGGGTTCTGATGCAGCACCTCCTCATCCAGAGGAGGGAGATAGTCATAATGGATATGGAGGCTGGGCTTGAGCACCTTGGGAGAGGGACGACGCGGAGGATGGACTCCATGCTCGTCGTAGTCGAGCCTGGGATGAAGTCCATAGAGACCCTCAGAAGGATAAGGAGGCTGGCCTCCGAGCTTGAGATCAGGGAAGTTCTCGCTGTGGGGAACAAGATTAGGAGCGATGATGAGAGGAGGTTCATCGAGGAGAGCGTGAGGGAGGCGGATATACCAATAGCCGCCTACATCCCCTACGACCCAGTGGTCGTGGAGGCGGATCTCAAAGGTAGATCACCATTAGACATAGATGACAGGTCCCCAGCGATTGCATCAATCTCAAATCTCAAGGAGTATCTAAAAGAACGCTATAAATTCTGAATATAATTTGTTTAAATAGAAATTTATGATTCTATCTTTTCCACTCTTCTGACATCGTTCAACCTCAATCCTGAGAGGGTCAACCCAGAGAAAAGCTTTATTTATTTATAATAACTTCTATATATTGGGTAAGGGAAATATGGCTGTACTACAGTCTGGCAGGTGCTACCTACGGCCCCCAGACCATCGCGGGCCTTGGAGTCCTGAGCTATGTGGCTGAGAAGTGCGCGGAGCTTGGGACGAGGCTCTATGTCCCAGTCAGGCAACTGGTCATATGGCCCATAGCAGTCGAGCTCGCTGAGACAGGATATAAAAAGGCCGGCCGCCCGGAAGACTTCAACCCAACAGAACAGGTGAGATACCTCTCCTCTGATCAGTTCGGATTCTCCTCCAACTATATGGGCTGGATGTGGAGGGAGAGGGCGGCTGCCAACATAATGGTGGGTGCCTACTGGGCTGAGTCCCTTCAGCTCGCCGAGACTGGGGCTAGAATAGGAACGATCCAGGTTGGAGGGACCGCCAACATCCATCAGATCCCCTTCTTCGTCGCAGCCTGTGACTATGCACTAATAGGGGAGGAGATCTTCTGCGCTGGGGCCTACCTCTCAAAGGATGCTGAGATGATCGGAAGCCTAGCGGGCCAAGACATGGGGAAGCTCCTAGGCATCGTACTCATCCTCCTAGGGGTCATATTCGTCACGGCAGGCTCGGATATCTTAACGAAGATATTAAGCTGGTGATCGAGATGGCGTGGTATAGGAGGGTTGAGATCCCGATAATCCTGACCGCTGTCTTCTGCCTCTTCCAGCTGGTCCCATACTTCGTGGTGGTTCCAGCATGGGAGTCAGCTGCAAAGGACTTCGTGGACTGGGATGCCGTGATGGAGACCTTCGCCCTCTTCATAGGCTTCACTACCCTCCTGATGCTGCATGGGCGTATAGCATCCCAGAGGAGGAGGGGATGGTACTGGAGTGCATGGATCCTGATAACCATGATCGGGTACACCTTGATTGGAATACCCATCCCAGCACTTGGCCTAGGGAAGGGGACAAAGCTATTCGAAGCGATAAGGCTTTATGTGTTGACCCCCCTGAGCGGGGCGATGTACGCATCCCTTGGGTTCTGGATAGCCTCAGCCGCCTACAGGGCCTTCAGGGCCAGAACACTCGAGGCCGGCGTACTGCTCCTCTCAGGAACCCTAGTCATGCTCGCCAACGCACCGATAGGGACCGCGATATGGCCCAGGCTTCACGCCGATAAGAAAATGGATCTTCGACGTTCCGAACATGTCGACGATGAGAGCGAACGTCATTGGAGCAGCCCTCGGAGCCCTAGCCCTAGGGGCTAGAACCCTCATAGGAAGAGAGAGGGGATACTTGAGGGGAGGTTGAGTAGGGGATGCAGGCTGGAACGGGGAAGAAAAGTGTGTGGGAGAGACTTCAGGAAGTGGACTCCCGGATCATATACCTCCTCCTATGGATAGTCATCCTGTGGCCTCTGATCAGCCCGATAGGCCTCCCCATATCGATCTCGACAGGAACAAGGGAATACTTCAAGGTCATAGATGGCCTTAAACCTGGCAGTAAGGTAATTCTAAGCTATGATCTCAGCTTCGCAGGATTACACGAGCTCGGCCCCATGACGATCGCGACCCTACACCACCTGCTCTCGAAGGATGTCAAGGTCTACATCTGCTCCTTCTGGGAGGCCGGTTCAGACATAGCAGCCGATGATATCAGGGCCCTCAATCCTGAAAAGAATTATGGCAAGGTCTACGGGAGGGACTACATCCACATGGGCTACAACCCGATGAGGGAGGTGGGGATGGCTCAATTCGCATCCGATGTCTACAAGGCTTTCCCAGCGGATTACATAAACAAGAAACCTTTGGAGACGTATGAGATCATGAAGGGGGTTAGTGGAGCCAAGGACTTCGACCTCCTTATAAGCATTCAAAGTAGAACTCCTGGAAACCCTGAGTGGGTGAGGCAGTGGATCGCCCCCTACGGAATACCCTATATCCTAGGGGCCCTCGGGGTGTCCGTGCCTGAGGTAGCGCCATACTATAATGCAGGTCAGGTGAAGGCCTTCATAGCCGGGCTGAGAAGCGCCGCGGAGTATGAGCTTCTCGTGGGGAGGAGAGGAGTTGCCCTAGCCCAGCAGGATCCCCTCTCCACGACCCATATCTTGGTCATCCTCTTCGTGGTCGTAGGCAACCTAGGCTACTTTTTCACCCGAGCTAAGGGTAAAAGGTAGGTGGATTTATGGTCACGGATTGGATAGCCGGCGTGATAACGGCTCTGGGTCCCTGGTTCACCGCCTTCTTCCTTCTCTGCATATTCAGCTTCACATATAAGGAGAACCCATGGTTCAGGTTCGCCGAGGCCACTTACCTCGGTGTCGCAACGGCCTATACGATCGGCTTCAACCTCGACTGGCTGCTCAGCCAATGGCGGACAATATGGTCTCTAACCTCAACCAAGATAATCCTATTCTCATTAGCCTTACTAGTGGGATTGCTATGGTACTTCAGGTTCTCGAAGAAATATTTCTGGCTATATAGGATTCCATTATCCGTAGCGGTCGGCACATACATAGGTCTATCTCTGAGGACCATGGTCTTCGCCCAGTTCCTCCATCAGATAAGGGCCACATTCATACCACTCGTGGCGAAGACCCCCCCTTGACACATTCAATAACATCCTGATCGTAATAATGGTCCTCACGGTTCTCCTATACTTCTATTTCACATTGGAGCATAGGGGGCCCCTCAAGTACACCTCTATAATTGCCCGTTATACTATGATGGCAGGCTTCGGCGCTGCCTACGGCGACACCGTCATGACTAGGATGGCCCTCCTGATAGGCCAAGCCCGAAACCTCCTCAGCCATCCCCCCTCCTTCGCCTCCATAGCCATAGTCATCCTTGCAACCCTCTTACTAAGTGACTACCTCAGGATGAGGAGAGAACCCAGAGCGCCCCAATAGAGGATCTCCTTAACCCTCCCCTTTTTTATACCCCATTCAGGGAGAAACGGCGATTTGAACTCCGGACAAATTGATTTCACCGACCTTGTTGTTGGCTCCTTCATAGCAGCCTTATTCGTCTGGGCCTGGTTGCAACTATCAAGCAATTTGAGGTTCTACGAGGCGCCTGTTCATTTCCAGTTCATCTTATCTATCCTACAGTTTGGTTTCTTCTTCCTAGGGGGGGCTCACCTCCACCATGATCATCTCTTTAAAGACCGGATGTCAAGAGGTAAAAGAGGGGTTGAAGATAGGCTTGGGTAGATGGCTCATCTCCACCACGCTATTCTTACCTTGGTCGGAGAACCCCACAATAGGTGCTATTATAATGAACTTAATAATGTTTACAACAGGAAGCTATCTAGGAGTTAAAACATATCCAAGAATAAAAGTCTTGATTAATAAATGAACAGATTATTGTTCCAAAACAGCTGTTTTTCATATTTAGATCATTCAGCCCTCATCTCCCAGTACGTGTTAAATCCTAGAGGCCTTCATCTAAACTAGATGATGGTACAATTGGGCAGTTTGGCTAAATCAAGTCTAGATTGGAGGCCGTGAACCCTAAACTAAGAAAAAGGGGGAGGAGGTTTCCTCTTGAAGTTCAAGGTCATTAGGGTGAAGACGGACTACTGGAGGCCCGGAACCGACCACCTCGGGGAGATAGTTGAGGCGGTGAGGGGCCTCGTTCGAGATGGGGACATCGTCACGGTCTCGGAGAAGGCTATCTCAACCGCCTCAGGACTCCTCATAGATGAATCGAGGGTCAAGGCTGGAAGGGTTGCGAGGCTCATCGCGGGTTTTTGGATGAGGAGGATCTGGGGAGGGCCCCTAGGAAGGCTTACAAGGCTGAGGGAAAAGACCATAATAAGGCTCAGAGGATATCCATTCGAGGAGGGGGCGATTCATAAGCAGTTGGCGATTCGATATGTCGGCCTCCTCCAGGCCCTAAGGCACTACTCCGAGGGGGGGATCGATGCGAGCAACCTCCCCTACAGCCTGGTAAGTCTCCCTCTCAAGAGGCCTTCCAGAGAAGCCGAGAGGATAAGGAATGCCCTTATATCCTCAACGGGCTTGAGCCTCTCGGTGATGATCGTGGATGGAGATACAACTTACTCTTGGAGAAACCTCCACCTAGCCCCGAGGAGGGTGGAGATACCTGGCCTCATCCATATTGGAGGTCTCCTCACCTTCTTAATAGGGAGGATGTTGGGGTTTAAGGCTAGGGCCACTCCCCTCGCCCTCTCCGGTGAAGACCTGAACCCAGACCTTGCACTGGAGCTCGCCGATTTGGCTCACAGGATTAGAGGACATGGGGCTGGGAGAACAGTTTGGGATATGGGTGAGAGGTTCGGCGTCGGCCCATCCCAGGTGACATGGGAGATGCTGGAAAGGGTCAACCATTCACCAATAGTCATCCTAAGAAAAATGGGTAAATAAAGAAAGTGGCCTAATTTCAGGTACGCACATATTTTTAGCAGCAAAACTCTTAAGCACAAATAAAAATTGATTGATTTTTATACAAAAAGAATGTAAACATAAGAATTAAACGAGTTAGACTCTAAATAGTAATGGTTTTATCCGTTGTCACTAGGTTTATTATCTCCCATAGCCCTAGTGCGGGGGGTGGGACTCGAACCCACGAAGGCCTAAGCCACGAGATCTCTTCCCGAGCTCAGGATCTTAAGTCTCGCCCCTTTGGCCAGTCTCGGGAACCCCCGCTCAAGAAAGAGAGAACCCATAAGCTCCTCAAAAATATATCTCTAAAAGCCCCTTCTAGAATACGGCTTCCGAATAGGTTAAAAATACGTTAGATATACTTCTTCTTGGGCCCGTTGCCCAGCCAGGATAGGGCGCAGACCTCCTAAGTCTGAGGTCGTGGGTTCGAATCCCACCGGGCCCGCCACCTTTAAGGGTTCTCCCTAATCCTCGAGTAGGAGGATTAGGAACCGGCGGATCTTGAGGTCCTCCCGGGCGAGCCTCACCAATAATGGTAAAAATCCTTTAACGGAGAGGTCGACGTTATAGGTGAAGGTTGAAAAGGCCGTGCCGGTGAAGAAGCGCTGGTGGAACCTCTCGGGGAGTGGTGATCATCCCAGCCCATTATAGCCGGGAACCCATAGGATCAGAGCTTGTGGGAATCCGGGACATCAAAATCCTAGGGGGGTCTCGTTTTTACATTGAAACTTGTCCTTAAAAACAGCATAAAGCGCCGCCTCCGAAGAGGAAACTCCAAGTTTTGCAGTCGTGGCTTAGTAGTGACTGAGTTTCGCCATTAGCTTCCAATAGAGTTGATCTAGGAAGATGAGGATCTTCTTTTCTAGCTTCACTTTTATGATCTTGCGCTCCTCATTCCATTCACCCACCTCGTGGAAGAAGGCTGTGAGTGAGGCCCCAGAGTATCCGCCTCTCACTTTCCGGGAAGTATTCGATTAGTTCAAATGGAATGTAACTTTTCCACTTGAACTCTCCGACTGCAATTCAATATTTATCTTTTATCTGGCCCTCCTCCATCTGACTCAATAACACTCCGAGGAAAATTAGTACGTTAGACGCAAAATTCTTCTTCACCGTGAAATAAGATCTCAGCCAACTCATTTAGCGATAGTTCTTTTTGGTAACTCTAGAGGACTGCATCATAAACTGTTTTGGGATGGGCTCCCAATTTTTCAGCTACCTATACGATTGGGGTTTAAGTTTTCCAAAACGGCCTTGCGGTCTTTCCATCCATTTTGAAGATCTACCTCCTTTGGTCATTCGGCGACAACCTTTAGCCTCATCTCTCTCGCCCTCTATATATCATCCCAATAATGCATCCTAACTCTCGTGGCAAGTCTCGGCGATAGGTGAATCTGATTCAATGAATTTATTGCTGTTTTTTACGGCCTCAAACTCTCCAAGATTTGGACTGACTACTCCTCCTCACCCCCAGCATCCGGAGCAGAACCGGACATAGGGGGCGGCCTCCTAAAAGGATGCCGTTCGCCCTCGCCCTCCCTGGCCTTCTCGCGGCGATCCTAAAGGGCGGAGAAATGGTTGAAGGAAGCCACGGAGAAAACCTATATGGAGTGGATGGATTTGGCCCCATCCAAGGAGATGGGATGGGAACCGGATCCAATCTGATCAAGGATTCTCCAAGAGAGGATTATGAAGAAGTTGATCCGGCAACCCCCTGAACAAAATGATCAGATTGATCATCCCGGTCTCCCAGGATCCACATGTATCACACGGGGGCCTTGGCCCTCTCATCTTACTTTCATTGAAGGTAAAGCTTATAGTCCGAGGGTCACCGGAGAAAAATTACAAACACAAACGATAGAAAATTAAGTATAGATACCACTGGATCGGCTCATAAGGTTTGCAATCGAAAAGGTACTTGCCAAACTAACCCACACACTCTTTATGAAGCAGAACACTCCTTTCGGCTTCTCACACTTCCAATAATTCTAATTTTAACACTTGCGTCTTCTTTATCCTAAGCCTTGTTATCGACCCTTAAAATTCATTTCAATCTTCCCCCATTTAATCTCTCTTTTGCTTCCTAGCTTTTATCTTTAGCTCCTCATTTAGATTGTGGCCGTAAACCCCTTAAACTAATGGATGAGTATGGATTTTCGTAGGCTGAGGTCTAATGGCAAGATACCGCTTAGGTATAGATGTAGGGGGGACCTTCACCGATGTTGTCGCGCTGAACGAGGAGAATGGTGAAATTTTGAATATAAAATTATCTTCGACCCCTGAGGACCCGGCTAAAGCTGTTGTTGAAGCATTTCATGAGTTTCTAATGAAAAAAGGAGGGGGAGAGATCTCGAGGGTTATCCATGCCACAACCATAGCCACGAACGCCCTCCTTGGACAGCTAGGATTAGAGCTGCCTAGAACAGCTCTTATAGCCACGAGGGGCTTTCGAGATGTATTAGAGATTGGCAGGCAGCGCCGGCATAAACTCTACGATCTTTTCATCCAGAGGCCGCGCCCCCTCATACCTCGAAGCCTCCGCTTTGAGGTAGATGAACGGATCGGGCCTAAAGGTGAGATCATAACACCTTTAAACGAGGATCAAGTGAAAAGATTAGGAGAAAAGTTAAAAAAAGAAAATATTGAAGCTGTAGCTGTTGCTTTGCTCTTTTCCTATATGAATCAAAAGCATGAACGTAGAATAGAAAAAATTTTAAAGAAGTTATTACCTCGAATTTATATTTCCATATCTTCAGACATAGCGCCTGAATATAGAGAGTATGAAAGAACAAGTACTGCTGTTGTTAATGCTATTTTAATGCCAATAGTCTCCAGCTATCTGGATAAATTGCAGAGAAGAATGAGGAGGTTAGGGATTAATGCTCCATTATGCGTGATGCAGTCCGACGGGGGGATAGCCTTGAAAGATGTCGTCTCAAAGAGGCCCATAACCATGATCGAGTCCGGCCCAGCGGCCGGGGTTATAGCCTCCGCTTTCTATGGAAGCTTCCTCGGACTCGGAAGAATTCTTAGCTTCGACATGGGTGGAACGACGGCCAAGGCTGGAGCAGTGATAGAAGGGACGCCGGAGATCACGGGCGAATATGAGGTCGCGGGAGAGGTCCACAGTGGGAGGATAGTTAAGGGCAGCGGTTACCCCGTCAGATACCCCTTCATAGACCTGGCTGAATGTAGCGCCGGTGGAGGGACGATAGCTTGGGTTGATGAGGGCAAAGCCCTACAAGTGGGGCCCCTTAGTGCAGGGGCGACCCCTGGGCCAGCATGCTATGGCAAGGGAGGAAAACATCCCACCGTAACGGATGCAAATGTTGTACTGGGAAGACTAAACCCTAACTATATGCTGGGAGGAGAGATGAAAATATACCCAGAACTTTCTGAAAAAGCCATATTGAACGAAATATGTTCAAAAATTAAATTGGAATTAACTGAAGCTGCGAATGGAATCATAAAAATTGCTAATTCAGCGATGTCGAAAATTTTAAGGATCGTCTCAGTTGAACGGGGGCATGACCCTAGGGATCTCGTTTTAATGTGTTTCGGTGGGGCGGGACCAATGCACGGGTGTGCACTGGCAGAGGAGCTAAACATCAAGAAGATAATTGTCCCACCAAATCCTGGACTTTTCTCTGCCTATGGACTGTTGATGACTGATTTTAAGACCACCCTCATCAGGGCAGTGATGAAGCTAATGGATGAAATAAATGTAGATAAAATTGAGGATGTTTTTCAAAAACTTGAGTTTAAATGTGCTAGATTATTGGAAAAACAGAATATCCCTAAGAATGATATGTATTTTATCCGTGAAATGGATCTAAGGTACTTTGGGCAAAGCTATGAATTAACAGTTCCAGCATCAAAACCCTTCACAGAAGATAATGTCAACCAAACCATTGAAAGCTTCCATGAAAAACACATGAAGATATATGGCTATGCAGTGAGAGAAGAACCAATAGAACTAGTAAATGTTAGAATTAATGGTATTGGATTTGTCGAGAAACTTAGATTTATTGAGAAAAGTATAAACGAAGAAAAACCATCCAGCTATGCTATTATCGGAAAGCGAAATGTGTTCTTTGAAAAAATAGATGATTATATTGAAACCCCGATCTATAGACGGGAAAAACTTAAAACAGGAAACCTTATTGAAGGTCCTGCGGTTATAGAGCAATATGATGCCACAACCGTTATCTATCCAGGCTGGATGGCCACTGTCGACAAATTTGAGAACCTAGCTATCTCTATGAAAGGGGGGATTTATTGAATTGGAGATAGACCCTATAACTGTTGAGGTTATTAAAGGAGCTCTTATATATGCGGCAGAGGAGATGGGAATTGTTCTAAGAAATTCTGCATACTCACCAAACATAAAAGAACGTATGGATTTCTCATGCACAATTTTCGATGAGAGAAGACGTCTAGCTGCACAGGCGGAGCATATTCCTGTTCATTTGGGATCAATGCAGCTAGCAGTTCAAAGGGGGCTTGAAAGATTCAAGGGCGACCTTGAAGATGGAGATATGATAATACTTAATGATCCGTATATAAGTGGAACCCATCTCCCCGATATAACCCTGATATCCCCAATATTCTATAAAGATGAGATCATTGCATACTCGGCTAACAAAGCTCACCATTCAGATGTGGGAGGGAAAGCACCTGGAAGCATGGCTGGAGATGCTACAGAAATATATCAAGAAGGTATCATTATTCCTCCGGTCAAGTTTATTAGAAACAATGTTATTGACGAGGAAATTGCGAGTATAATTCTAAGCAATATTAGAACTCCAGAAATTAGGATGGGAGATCTGAGGGCTCAGATGGCTGCCAATATCATAGGAAAAAGAAGGGTATTAGAAATTATAGAAAAATATGGAGTGGAAACTTTTAGGAAGGCAGTGGAAGAAATTATGAATTATTCTGAAAGAAGAATGCGGATAGAGATTGGAAAAATGCCTGTTGGAAGTTGGGAGGCAGAGGATTATCTTGAAAACACTGGGGTAAGCAATGAGAAGGTCAAAATAAGAGTTAAGTTAACTATAAAGAAAAGTCATATGGTTATCGACTACACGGGAACCGATAAACAGGTAAACGGGCCCGTGAACGCCGTTTTAGGGGTCACCCTGTCTGGGGTATACTATGTTTTGAGATGTATGACAGATCCAAATATCCCGATGAATGACGGCTGCTACAGGCCTGTGAAGGTGATAGTTCCTGAGGGCAGTCTGATGAATCCAATCCCGCCAGCCCCTGTCGCCGGCGGGAATGTGGAGACCTCTCAGAGGAATGTTGACGTATTATTGAAAGCCTTTGCCCAGGTGCTACCAGAAAGAGTCTGTGCAGCATGTCAAGGTACTATGAATAACGTCGCAGTCGGGGGGATAAACCCCGAAAATGGTAGGCCTTGGACCTTCTATGAGACCATAGCGGGGGGGTATGGAGGTAGAAGAGGATTGGATGGGATCGATGCGATTCATTCTCACATGACAAACACCATGAACACGCCCATCGAAGCGATTGAAACAATACACCCGATACGTTTCCTCAAATATGAACTAAGGGAGGACAGCGGAGGACCCGGAAGGTGGAGGGGAGGGGTGGGCCTTGAGAGAAGCTGGATGCTGCTTGCCCCCTCAGCCACACTCTCCATCCTAGCCGAGAGAACAGAGATACCACCATGGGGATTATGCAAGGGAAAGCCTGGAGCTACAGGTGAATTTTATATAATAAAACAAAATGGTGAGAAAATAAAGTTAAGTTCAAAATGTACTATAAAAATCGAGAAAGGCGACATATTTGTTGTAAGAACCCCGGGAGGTGGGGGCTATGGAGACCCATTAGAAAGAAGCCCCGAACTTGTCCACCGCGATGTCTTAAACGGCCTGGTCTCAATCGAGGCTGCAGAGAGGGAATATGGAGTTGTGATAAATCCAGAGAAAATGGAGATCGATTGGAAATCCACATCACAGCTTAGATTAATTAAAAGTAAAGATATAGAAAACTGTTAAAGGATTAAAGTGACTTCTTTTAGAACCTTCCACATATAAGTAATCATTAATTCTTTTTTTGGGACTTATTTCCTCTGATAAGGCCTTTAAGGGGGTGAGGATGTCAAGGGATAGTTAAATGCATGCATGAAAAACTGCATGTAGTCGTCACCCCCGTAAATCATAATTCACCTCGGAGTTTTTGAAAATTTCCCCGATCTTCTTTTTGCTCGGTCCTCCGTATAGGGGAATGAACTCCCAAGTTTCGCATCAGGCTCGGTTCTTAATTGAGAAACTTCTTGATTTCTTCAACGAGCCATCTGGCTTTCTCCACCTCTTCGCGGGCCAGCTCCACTCTACCTTCATAGAAGCACGCCACATGGGCTTTGCCGAATCTGGCTCCAAGTTTCTCGCTGAGTTCAGCCTTGCCGACTTCAGGAACTTTAGACTCTAACTCGCGTAGGTAAGCAAAACGTTCACCATGGCGTTCAGGCTCTGGATAACCATGCTTTACGAGTAGCTGGTCAACAGCCTTTATCACAGCCAAGAAAGCCTTATCGCAGGCGTTTCGCCTACGCATAGCAACTGGAGAACGCACTTCCTCTTCAGCCAAAGCCAAGGCTTCCTCGATCTCAGACATAACGTTCACTTATTAATATAGGCTTGTCAATCTTTAATAAAGGCTTTCACTGACTGGCTAAAGGTGTAACCAAATCTTGAGCCTAGTAAAACAATTATACATGTGGTTACTCTCATCCCTATGATTAGTTTAGTGCGTTCTTAACTGTGACAAATTCCTTGTTAACAAGGAATTAATATTTTGATGGCCCCAAACATCCCATGCCAGATCTGGCACAGGGATCCCCGAAAAACAATCAGCAGTTATTACCACGGTAATATTGATACTAGAGTATCAAACCCGTGTTATGGGGCCTATATGGTGAGGTCGCCGTCGCCATCCCCGA
>CALIUM010000004.1 GCA_938048735.1 uncultured archaeon | reverse complement strand
AGGATAAAGAAAAGATTAGAGGAGAAGAATTCATAGTGCTAGACCTACAAGACATAGAAAAAATATGTAAGCAAGATTAGCAACTACTACTCTGACACAGCTGGGTTTAGGTCCTCTTGGAGGCCTGTGTGGCATATTGCTCTTTGGCTGGCTTGATGAAGATGTGATTCGTGGAGGTGTAGGTTGGGCTGAAGTTTATGTTCTTGGTGTTTAGAGCATTAGCGGTAGCCCTTTGATGAGTTTTCCTGTTGTTGGATCCACTTTGTAGCCCATTTGTTCTAGTGCTACGACGCCGATGAGCGGTGTTGTGCCTTTTGGTCTAACAATGATGTATGTTTCTGCGGTTCTCTCTTCTATCTTTATGATGGCGTGGGCGGCCAGCTTAACACCCTTGGCGCCCTCGGCCGTTTCAGCTGGGTGTTCGCCTAAGATAGGTAAACCCAGCTCTTCTGCCTTATCCTCTGGTAGGGCGGGGAAGGTTGCTCCTGTGTCCACAAGTGCTTCAGTACTCACTTTTCTAACATCCTCTAGTTTACGCTCTTTAAGCAGATACTCAACGTAGTCAACGGCGTTGTAGAAATCAGCCTTCACATAAATATGGCCCATGTATTTCCTGTATGTGTTTAACTGTTTCGCCATTTAAGGCTTAGGGTGATTGGCAACATCTCTGAGCACGCGCTTTTAGTTTCCAAAAATTAGACTAGTATCGACTAGCGCATTGAAAGTACTACAGCTAATGATGAATGAAATTCTTAAGAGGTGGCCAATGATGTCCAGAACACGAGTAACTATTGATGACCATCTCCTCGAGGAAATCCCAAAATTGGGCCTGGGTTTGAGCTTTAGAGATAAAATCTGCTGGAACCTATGGAAAAACAGTTTTCAGCTTAGCCAACCCAAGAAAAAGGAAAGATGAGATTAGCCAAGCCATTTTGGAGTTTAAAGCAAATGAAAACGAATATGGAAAGAAAAGAGGCAAAATAGAACCTTAAAAATTCAAATGAAAATATCGCTCGATAAAGCTCGCTTTTCCTCGTTCACCCTCTGCTCGCTCTACCAAATAAAAAGGGCTTATCCTCCTCAGATAATGAAGCTCCCCCTTCGAATTATCTGGCCGCTTTTTAAGTCCAGCTCGAGCCCCCAAGTTTCTAAGGTCGGTGCTCCAATAATAAGTTCAGGAAGCAATTTCCTTTCACCCTTCAAGATAACTTCTTTCACTACATCCTTGGATAGATATATCCTATCGTAAATTCTGTAGTTTTCTATGCGGATCTCAGCATCGAGGTAGCCATCGATGATCATCTTTTGACCATTTAAGAGGACTGCCTCAATTGCTTCAGGTAGCTTTCTAACCTCAACCTCACCGAAAAGCTCCCTCAGCCTATCATATCCCATCACCGTGAAGCTTGAACCAGAATTGAAAAGAGACCTTAACCTAGAAGCCTTTCCCTCAATAATCACCTCAACATCTTTCAAGATCTGCATCTCAAACCACTCTCCTTATATTCAGTTTTCAAGCCTCCATTTTAACTATAACCCCTGAGAGCGGAGTGACCCGAGGGCCTTCAAGATCTCCAGCAAGCTCATGAGAATGCTTGAGAACCTACCCAGGAGTGGTGAGAGGATCTTCAGTAACTACTATAGATTTGATAACCTATGCAGGATCTATGTTAGGTATAGGGAGAGGCTGGCCTACAAGCTTGGGAACCCAAGTTGTTGAAGAAAAGCTTCTATACATTCAGGCACTGGAAGGCTTCAATTGAGTACCCTAGGACTAAGGATATCCTGCATATGATGCAGATACTTGGACACTGGAACATAAAGAACACGCTTGTCTACACCCAGCTCATCCAACTTGAGGTGACAAGGGGGTATGTATGCAGGGTATTTCCGCAAGACAGCCTATAAATTCGCAGGTGCATTTAAGGGAGAAACCCCTACAGCCTCCACTCGTTGAGGGCTTTCCGCACATTTCTATGCGACAGTAAAGTCAACCCATTTATACATAGAGCTTATGAGGTAGGCGAACCAGTTCTACCTAGGTATGCTGGATATTTGGTTCAATTAAGAGGAAGGCTTGGGGGAGAGATGATATAGGAACAGAGAGAAGGGTAATGAGAAGGATAATTATTCGGAAAAAGAAGCTCATCTTTATCCGTATCTTTCACCACTTCTTTATCCTCATCTTTATCCATATCTTAAACCTACCCCCTCTCCCCTCCTCTGAGTATATACTTCCAGGGCTGGGTTCAATGGGGCTCAGTGAGGGGCTTTTCCGGGCCTCCTGTATGCGGCTATTTATCTTCGTTGGGGTCCATATACTGCGGATCACCACCCGAAGTCCATTTTCTCACTTAGGAGCTCATTTTATGAACTCCTATCAAAATCCTATTAAAAGGAGTACCAAAAAATCTTTTCTACAATTTCATTGTATAATATACCTCTCATACCACAAATGACATTTATTTCATCATAAACATGTTTAAGGATCTGATGATCAAAAACCCCTATTTCATTATGAGCACCCTAAGGTTAAAATGGGCTCGGCCCCGAGGGCCTTCGGGTTGAGTTTTGTTCTAAATGGGACTCTCCTTTTAAGGGTTGAGGACCCCAAAACGCTATTTGGTGGCCACCTGTGGCCAGGATCAGGGTCGCGATCGAGGATGATCTCGTGGAGTCGGGAAAAATTGGGTTGAATTTGAGTTGAACTTTTTCTGCCTCAAAAGCTAATTTAGGATTTAAAATCAGCTGATTTTGGGAAAGGGGTCATGGTAGGAGTGCGGCCGCCGGGATTTGAACCCGGGTCATTGGCTTGGAAGGCCAAGATCTTGACCAGGCTGGACCACGGCCGCCCATTTTCGTAGATGTTTATAACGAATTTAAACGTTTTACGCTGCCGGATTGAGGTCGATCTCCCTTTATGACATCCCCTTTGGATGGTGTCAAGTCTGTGGTTGTTTTCGGGAGTGAATGTCTTTGAGGATGCTCTGGGCATTTGGTTGTGCAAGGATCTTTTAAGATGACGAATAAAAATTGATGATCCCTTTATTGAGTTGGTTATTTTAAAATCATTTGATATGAATTTTGGGTTTTCTTTAATGGCTTACTTTGTCCTTAACGGTGTTTTCTTCTCCTAATGGTGGCGTAGGCTGTTATTCCAATAATTGCCCCTATAAGGGCTACCAATTCAAGGAGTAATGAGTATCGCTCTAGAATCATGACCTCTTCTACGAAGAGGGACAAGCTGAGGCTCTTAGCGGGCTCATAGACATCGTTCCCCTCCCAGGATGCCTCCACGATCCATTTGCCAGCAGCATCGGGCTTATAGGTGTCGCTGAAGGCCCCGGCTGAGGTGGTGGTTGGGGTTCTCTTGACCGTTGAGCCGTCGGGCCTCTTGTAGGTGATCGTTGTGGTCACGCCGGCTAGGGGTGGATTTATCGAGCCCGTTATGGTTATGGATTCTCCTAATCTGATCCTCTCTTGGGAGGCTGAGAATCGGGTTATATAGCTTGGAGCCTTGGCCACCTCGAAGGAGGTTTCGCTCTCGCTGCCTGAGTACATCATTATCTCCAGGCCATGTGGCCCTTACACTCCATGAACCCACTTTGTCGGGTGTGTAGATATCGGTAAATCTTGATTCCTCAGCTTCCGCTGCTCTTATCACCACCGTTCCGTCGGGCCTTGTGTACCTCAGGGTTATGGTGCCACTCAGGTTGGATGGCTCCATCCGGCCTGAGACTGTTATGTTCATGCCTATGGTTGTGGTTTTGGGGAGGCCGTGCAGATGAGGCTGCTTAGCGCCTTGCTGACGTTGAGGTTTTGGGCTGGGCTCTCGGCTTCTGTGTAGTCTGGGTCCTCGTGTAGGAAGGCCCTCAGCTGGTAAGAGCCGGGGGCTGATGGCCTCCAGGTGTAGAGGTAGCTCCCGTCAGCCTCCGGTGTCAGGGTTGTGAGGGTCACCCAGGTCACTCCACCATCTGAGCTGTACTTGATGGTCACAGGTGCGGGGTGGGGAGGGGTGACTAAGCCTGAGATGTTGACCGATGACCCTATGGTTATGGATGTTGGGAGGAGGATGCATGTGATGTTTGAGGCTTGCCTCAAAACTTTAATGGTCTGCGTCGGGCTTACCGCCCCACCGTGGTCGGCGTCTCCCTCCCATCGGGATCTGATGAGGTAGGAGCCGGCCCTCGAAGGGCTCCAAACATGGGTGTACCTACCTGCCGAGTCCGATTTTAGGGTGGCGGAAATGCTCCAGGTCTTCCCGCCGTCGAGGCTGTATTCCAGGCGAACCGCCGCGGAGGGGTGGGGAGGGTAGATCCCGCCCGTGATGGTGAGGCTTGAGCCCATGGTCAGGATCAGGATGGAGGGGATGCAGGATATCTCGCTCCTATCCTTAACCACAAGGGTTACTACCTGGCTCGCCCCTCCCCTGTGCCTCCCATCCCCGTCCCAGCAGGCTATTATTTGGTAAACGCCCTTGTAGGGGGGAGACCAGGTATAGGAGTAGGAGCTATTCTCATCAGTTCTCACGGTGGCGAGGGGGGTGCTCCGCCAGGTTGCCTCAGCCTCAAGCTTGTAGTAGATGGAGACCAGGGCATTAGGGCAGATGGGCGATATCGAACCGGAGATGGACACCTTATCTCCTCTGCTCATGGATTCGCTTGAGAGGGAGCAGGTTATGGAGCTTCCCAAGGGAGAACCCAGAAAGAGGCGGACGTTTTTATCTATATCCCCTGCCACGAGATACTTGCCGTCACGGGATGCTGAGATGCTCAGGAATCTACGCTCACCCCCCGTACACCCACAGGGGGCTGCCAGATCTGCTTAAACAGTATATGTTAGTATTGTTTAAGTAGCCTTCACCCCCGGTCACGAAGATGTAGCTCAGATCATAGGGTGAGGCGAGTAAACTATCCCGATCAACTCTAGTTTTATAGCTCCATAATGGCCTACCAGCTTCCCCATCGAAGAGGTATAGGTTCTGGTCCATGCTCAGGGACGCGACATATCTCCCATCCCTAGAGATGAGAACCTCCTCAACCGGCCCACCCGTTGAGTATGCCCATATGGGGATGGCGAGATACCTCCTGAAGCAGTAAACATAGCTGTCACTCCCGCTCCCGACTGCTACAATCTCCCCATCCAGTGAGATGGCGATGTCGTTCGCGAGGAGGGAGCACCTCCAGAGGACGTTCCTCGTCGCTATTTCCACATAATGAACCTTGGCGGGGCTGGTCGAGTTGTCCCCCACCGCGAGGTACCTCTCATCTTCAGACACCGCCATGCGATGGGGGATGCACTCATACCTCCAGAGCATCCTCTGAGAGGAGCTCTCAAAGATGAAGACCCCAGGGTCTTCAGGATGATCAGTGCCCACAAATATCGATTCTCCATCCCTTGTGATGAGGATATGAAAAATATTCTTATATCCCACCCTTCTGCTCCAGAGGGGAGTGCCCTTCTCCCTATCGAAGAGGTATATGTTCCCATCATCAGCCGCCACCGCGATGTAATAACCATCATCGGAGATCGAGATCTCTATGGGGGTTCCTCCTATAGAGAAAGACCAGAGGGGTGTACCGCTGCTCGTGCTGAAATAGTAGACCCTGTTGTCTGAACAACCAGCAGCGATGTAGTTTCCGTCACCCGAGATGGCCAAGCACCTAACCTCACCGCCGGTCTTATAGGTCCATAGGGGCTGGGATCTGGGCTCCAACTCGCCGAAAACCCCTTGGGGGGAGTCCACGTAAAGAATCAGGGGTAGGATAAGTGTTATGAGCACCAGCGACCTCCTGTTGAGATGAGGCAGCACATTTTCATATATCTTCGGTTCATATTTAAAAAATTCTATAACCTAAATCTTTCTAATTCAGGTATTCTTTTTCTAAAAGATTAACTTAAATCACATACAAGGACTAATCCAAATGAATGCTGTTCAGCAGGATCTCACAAATTTAGAAGAAAGTGTCTAGTCCGACTGGAAGTTTGGAACATATTAAAGAGAGTTAACCATTTAGAAGGTAAAATGGGTTCCAGACCCAATATAATAAGGGATACATTCTTAATTACCATGTATCCCAGGCTGTTGTGTTCGTCCGGCTCCGCGCATAGCAGTAGGCCCTGAAGTCGACCGTTTTGATCACCACGGTTTCACCCCGTTTTGATCACCACCTTTTTCATATGGAACACCGTTTTCCGCTAGGAGCTTAAGAATTCGGTTAACTGTATTCTCAGCTCTTGGGTTAGAATCATGGAGGCAAGGGCAAGGCGCTTAACAGCTTCCCTATGAGGAGAGGGCCGATCCCCCAAGCTCCTCATAAGGCTCTTCACCACATGGTACAACTTCATAAGACCCGTATAAAACCCAAAAAGATCGCCAGCAACACAGATAACTTGGCTGTATCATCGTTGTGCGCTCCCGCCTTCATTTTATGTGAGAAGGCTATCTTATGCTGTAGTTAAAAATTTTAGAAAAGAAGTTCAGAAAAAGAGTTTAGAAAATATATTCTGTAATATGGGAAAAATATATATTTATGATATGCATTATTATTAAAGATTGAGGGTTAGACCGTAATAGGCGTCTCTAAAGGGGAGGAGTCGCGCTGAGATCAAAATCCACGCTCAAGCCTGAGTTAACGGGTGGGCGAGGGGCGAAGGTTAAGTTTAGCGCCGTCCCCATCCCAGAGTCCATCCTTGAGAAGATAGACAGCCTATTCGAGGAGCTGGGCTCCTCGCCAGGCCGCTCAGCCTTCGCCCGTGAGGCCTGCCCAGAGAGGCTCAGACGCAAGGGAGGGGAAGAGTTAGACGCCTTCTCCCCTCAGTCCGCGCCTCTCCAGCGGGCGCGTAAAATAAACGCTGGGGGAGCCGGACGACCCGGTGATGATTGCCCCAAATTCCACATTATAGGGGAATGTAAAGGGATGAGAAAGGAGGGATAAACAGAATGGATAGGAAGATCTACTCCATCGCGCTGCCATTCTTTTCTACCATTCTCCTTTTGGCTACGGCCTTAAGCTTTGCATCGGCCGACCAAACACTTGTTAACTTCAACGTGGTTGACAGCAAAAACAATCCTATTCAAGGCGTTGAAATTTGGGGTTTAGGGATTCCTCCGAGCACAGGTACATGGTATAAACTCGGTGTTACAAACGAGACAGGCCAACTTAGCTACTCGATACCGAGTAATCGTTGGTACACTTTCGAAGCTAGATACGCCAATACAAAGGATTCAAAATATGTATATGTTGGAACAGAACCCTTATATTTAACTTTCCAAACAAGTGAAATAATTGTTGAGCTTAAAAGTTCGACTGGTGTGGGGATTAGCGGCGGAAAAGTCCAATATAGAGGTTCCATTAGTCCGGGCACATGGGTTACATTTGGCACCACAGGTTCTGACGGAACAGTTAGTAAAGAACTCTTTCCAGGGACGTATTGGTTTAGTGTTGAATACCGCCAGACATATACTGAAAAACAACAAGATGTTAGTGCTAACCCCATTGTGACTTTTACCACGACAAGTGTTACATTATGGTTTAGCGGTGACATTCAATATTATGGAAATCCAAGCGCGGGCACATTATTCACGTTTACAAAGCCTACGATGGAAATGCTTCCAGGCGACATAAGATTTGTGTTTAGTGCGAGAGGATATCCACCAGCTGTTCAAACGATAACGGTTTCGGGCACAAGCACTGAGAAAACGATTGCCTACATTAGGCTGCTTAAGAGTGATGGTACTGGTCAACCTGGTGCTACCGCCACATGGCATGATTATGGTAAGCCAAAGCAAGATGTTCCTGGAACTACAAACGATAAAGGAGTTTTGTTGTGTGTCATGGATGGTAAGCATACTGACGTTCTTATTGATGTAACATATGAAGATGCCACTGCACCACTTAAACGTCAAAATCCAACAACAAACTCATTCTACATATTCCAAATGGTTAAGGTGACTGTTGAGCTCAGAGATCACGCTGGCGAGTTAATCCCAGACAGTGAAACAGTTGTTTATTATTGGCCTTACGGAAAACCTGAACGGGTGTTTGGAACATTCTCTAACGGTGTTGTGAGCAAAGACTTACTGATGCCAAGTTCAATGGGATTCCTGTATAAGATTAAAGATTTTCACAAGAGCAGCCAACAAATCGGCCCAACCAAAAACACGACTGTTGTGTTTCAAACAGGCAAAGTTATCGACGGAGGGTTTGGTTGTGATGTTTATTGGCAGTATGGTGGCCCAACCGCCACCTTTACAGATGGAATAGAACTGCTTCCAGGTAATTTCTACTTTAAAGATAACCAAACAAACACGGTGAAAAATTTGTGGGTTAAGAGTGGTCTTGTGCTTGTTTTAAAAACTGGAACATATTTAACCCCGCAAATTCGATATTACCTCAAAGTAAAAACGAGCCCGGAAGATATAATAACAATCCCTGGGGAGGGATGGTATGATAAAGGAGCAAACGTCACATTAGAAGCTCCTGACATTGTATTGGTTGACGAGGACACAAGATATAAGTTCATCTACTGGGAGGTTGATGGAGAATTATTAGGACTTGAGGTTAACCCCATAACAATTACCATGGATGCGAACCATACAGCAGTCGCCTACTATCTTACACAATACTATCTGAAGGTTGTTTCACAATTTGACTCTCCAAGAGGAGAAGGCTGGTATAACGAAAATGCAACAGCCTACGCTATGCTAGAATATGGATACCAGCTTGTTGACGGAGTTCCATATGGATTTGTCGGATGGGGTGGTGACGCCGTGGGCTTGCTTCTCACAAGCGAACCAATAACGATGGATGGGCCTAAAACGGCCGTTGCCTTGTGGGAAGAAAGCGAAAACTATGGTGATGTGAGATCCATCGGATTTTGGCGACATCAATTCACCGTATGGTATAGGAAGGAGATTCTAAAGCTAAAGAGCCCAGGAGCAGCCCAAATTTCAGCCTCAGAACTGGAAAGTTACCTACAATTCATATCTGAAAACTCTGAATATTTCAAACAAGAATTCCCAAATAGAACAAGCTTACTCGACGCATACAACATCCTTTCGCCGCTGAAATCGCACACAATCAAAGAGGCGGCTGAACAACAGTTGTTAGCGGTATGGCTAAACCTTGCAGCTAAAGCCTATTTCTGGAACACTCAATTAAGCCAAGAAACAACCTACAACTACTACAAATACAACTTGTGGAACGCGCAAGGACTTCAGACGATTGGAGAAGCAATCAACTGGAGCGAAAAAGAACTACTCAATACCGACGGAAACCATAAAGCCGTTAAAAAAATCTGCGACGACATCAACAACAACATTGGAATAATATGGGGCACATAAAAGTCCCTTCATTCACATTAAAGTCCCCTCATTTAGATTTTATAAATTAAGGTGAACATTATGAAGATTCATTTTGTCATTAATTAAAAGAGGACTCAAAACAACAAACTTTTCCTAAAGAACACAGCATTAAAAAGTAAAAACAAGTCTAAAACTTTAATTCGTCTAGGATAAGTTTAATTCTCATATGAATTTTAGTGATTTATCCCTCTTTTTCTATTTCGCTTAATTTATTGCAATTTCCTTCATGTTCGGCTCAGTATTATTTGAATTTTAGATGTTGATGAGATCCTTTCCGCCAACGTCGAGCAAGGGATATTTTGCTCCCTGACAAAATCGAAAAGCCTCATTTGTAAAGGCTTAATGTGGTTCGAGGGATGAGTTAAAATGTTTTTTCCATAGTGTCTAGTAGAGCTTCATGGGTTTATCGAGCCTGCTCAGGAGGACTATCGAGCTCTGGGGCTGCTCGTCAAGGATGCGGTATCCGGACTCCCTAGCCAATTCCTCCGCGAAGGCCCGGATATCCCTGTGCCAGGCCATCTCATCATAGCCGAATCGGAGCCTCGCGAAGCCGACCGACTTGGCGGCCTTGGGCTCCAGGTATGTGGCGCCAGACATCAACGCGAGCTTGGCGTATCCCTCTGGGCTGTGCATGTTGAGGCCAGGAACCAAGGTGTGCCTGAGGACTGTCGGGCAACTGAAGCTGTTCAGCAGCTCCAAGGTCTCCATGAGCCTCCTCCAGCCGTCCGGGATTAGGGGCCTGCATGTCCGCCGGTAGGTCTCCTCATCCGGTGCGCATAGGCTGACGTATAGCTGGCTCGGCTCGCGGCTGAGGGTTGAGAGGGCCTCAGGCCTGAGGCCGTTGGTCACGATGAAGACGGATTTGAACCCGTGGTTGAAGAAGGCCTCGACGAGGTCTCCTAGGTATGGGTAGAGGGTCGGCTCCCCCTCCAGGCTTATGGCTGCGTGGACGGGTTGTAGGGCCTCCTCCAGTAGTCCCCTCTGAACCCTCGGGTTACCCCCGAAGCCCCTTATGGCCCTCCTGTGGGCCTCTAGGCACCCTTCCACTATGGCCTCTGGCTCCTCAACCTCCTCCAGTGGGAAGCTTGTCTGCTCCCAGTCTATGCCTAGGTCGCTCGGCTGGGCCCTCCAGCAGAATATACAGCTCTGTAGGCATCTTCCTAGGCTTGGGGTCATCTGGAGGCACCTGTGGGATGGGATGCCGTAGAACCTCTGCTTGTAGCAGTGCTCCTCTCCCCCGGTGTTCAGGCTCCTCCTCGTCCAGTGGCAGGTCTTGACAGCGCTGTGGGCTCCAGCGAGGTGGTAGCCCTGCCTCCTGTAAACCTGCCTGAGCTCCTCTGGGATTCCCATGGGCCTCATGCCTTGAAGCCGTATAGGGTGGAGTATTTCTCCTCGAGGTACTCGATGAAGGGGTCTATGGTTGGTTCGGATCCCGATACTAGTTTAATTAGGTCTGCGGGGTCGTAGAGCCTGCCGTACCTGTGGACGTGGTTTGTGAGCCAGTCTCCCACCTCCTTGAAGCTTCCCGATCTTATGAGGCTTCTCCAGTCGGGGAGGTCCCGCTCCATCGCCTTGAGGATCTGGCCGCTGTATATGTTGCCGAGGGTGTAGCTCGGGAAGTATCCGAATGAGCCCCCAGCCCAGTGGGTGTCCTGCATAACCCCCTCTGAGTCGTCCTCCACCTCAACCCCTAGGTACTTCTCATACCTCTCGTTCCAGGCGGATGGGAGTTCAGCTACTCCCACCTCGTCGTTGAAGAGGCTCCTCTCAAGCTCGAATCTGATTATTATGTGGAGGCCGTAGGTCACCTCATCCGCCCTGACCCTTATCTTCGATGGCTCAACCTTGTTCACCGCCCTGACGAAGGACTCGAGGCTAACATCCTCCAGCGTGCTGCCGGTCAGCTCCTTGAGCTTGGGGAGGAAGTGGCTCCAGAACTCCATGCTCCTCCCGACTATGTTCTCGACGAATCTGGACTGGGACTCATGGACTCCATATGAGCATGATGATCCCACAGGCTGGTACATCCACTCCCTAGGGAGGCCCCTCTCGTAGAGGGCGTGCCCCCCCTCATGGAGCACTGAGAATATGCTTGAGGTGAACTGATCCTCGTAGTAGTGGGTTGTTATCCTGACATCGTCGTAGTATCCCGTCGTGAAGGGATGCTCGGTCTCATCTATCCTACCCCAAGCCTCCCTAGAGCTGATATCATACCCTATGAAGGAGGCCAAGGCCTCTGAGACCCTCCTCTGGACCTCTATTGGAACCCTTCTTCTTAGGAAGGATGTGTCGGGCTGGCCTGAGGAGATGCACTTATCCATTATCCTTATCAACTTGGGCCTGAGTTCGCCGAAGATCTTGGCTATTGCGTCGGATGTCATCCTAGGCTCGAAGATGTCTATCAATGCGTCGTATGGGGTTTTAACCCCCTTCACCTCCATGAGGAGCTCCGCAGCCCTCCTCCTGAGCTCGAGGAGCTTCTCCAGATGGGGGCTGAAAGGCTTGTAGTCCTTGGAGGCCTTGGCCTTCTTCCAGACGTCGATGGTGATGGCCCTCTGCTTGGCAGTCTCAGCCACTAGCTCCTCAGGAAGCCTCACAGCCTCCTCATAAGCCTTCCTTATAAGGTGGACATTCCTCCTCTGGACCTCATCGAGGCTTTCATATAGGGGATGGCTCGACACCTCCTTGAGGAGGATGCCCACCTGAGGATCTGTGAGCATCTTGTGCATGATCCTCTCGATCAGGGATAGCTGCTGGCTCCTCAGGGGGACCGCTGCAGGGGGCATCATGGTCTCCATATCCCAGTGGATGATCGCCGAGGCCGAGTCTAGGATGATCAGCTCCCTAGCCCTCTCCATCAACCCCTCATAGGCCACCCTCAGAGCATCTATAGACATTCTATACTGCCCCTAGATGGTCCAATAATTCTCATGCTTTAACCCTTTCTGAAGCCTATAAAGCCGAAACACCTTATGATGATACCATAATATAAGTGGGGAGAACTCAACTCTGAGCTTTAGGTGTCCACCGGGTTCAAGGGCCTCAAAGCTTCGGGGTTTTAGGATCCCATCTATGCACTCAACATCGTTCATGGCTTCTTCATGGAAAGCCTTTATATTTTCTATAGATACTGTAGAAAGTGGGAACATGTCCACTATTAAGGTGGAAAGAGAGTAAAGAGGGAGCTCTTCTATATTGCAGCTGAGCTGCAGTCTAAGCTGGGTAGGAGAACCTCCCTAAATGATGTCATAAAGCACCTGATAAACATCTATCGCTCAGCGAATAGGGATGTCTCGGGGATGCTCTCCCTCTTCGGATGTTTAGGGATGGAGGATGAAGCCCTCACCCTCCTTAAGGAGCTTATAGGGAGGATGAAAGGCTTGGAAGAGTTGAGGGGAGATACCGCGCTTAAGCGCCCTTTTAGAGTATCTCATGGGGACGGAAGCTGAAGAGGCCTAAAGAAGTACTTCGAGACATTGAGGGCTGAGGAGACGGTGAACTGCTCCATATTTGCCATATCCGAAATATTCTATGTACTATGTAGATTAAGAGGAATTGAATTCGCGGAGGAAAAAAATAAACATCATGCTGAGATCTCAAGTGTTAAAAATCTGCAGCACAACAGAGCTTGCTAAAGAGATAGGTAGGATCAAATGTGAAAGAGCTATCTCCTCAGCCGACTGCGGGTGTATCGCCACAGCTAAGCTGAACAAGGCCAAGGCCGTTTTCGCGAGGAAGGAGGAGGAACTCCCTAGGGAGATAGAAAGAAGACCATTCGACGTGGAAATTGTATTTCTAAAAGAGTGAAGCCCAGTCTAATATTGATGCTCTAGGCTCTCTCCTCATCGAAGGAGCCATCACAGCTTCAGGGGGTTCAGAATCCCCTCTATGCGTTCGATGCCATTCATGTACTTCCTCAGGGGCTCTGGAACTATAACTGAGCCATCCTCCTGCTGGTACTGCTCCAAGATGGCGAGCATCGTCCTGCTTGTGGCGAGGGCGGTGTTGTTCAGGGTGTGGACATAGCCGGCTGGGGGCTGCCCCTCCTTGAGCCTATACCTGATGTTGAGCCTCCTCGCTTGGTAGTCCGTGCAGTTGCTGTTGCTCCCGCTCTCCCTGTAAACCCCATCGGCCATCCAGACCTCTATGTCATACTTCTTCGCCGCTAAGCTTCCTATGTCCCCGGTGCAGACATTCATCACCCTGTAGTGGAGGCCGAGCAATTGGTATAGCTCCTCACTGTTCCGCTGGAGCTCCTCGTGGAGCTCCCAGCTCTGCTCGGGGAGGCAGAATATGAACTGCTCGACCTTGTTGAACTGGTGGACCCTGAATAGGCCCTTCGTGTACTTTCCATGGGTTCCAACCTCCCTCCTGAAGCATGGGCTCACCCCCACGAGCTTAATGGGCAGGTCCTCCGCGTTGAGGACCTCATCCATGAACATCGCCGCGATGGAGTGCTCGCTCGTCGCTATCAGGTATAGATCCTCCCCCTCAACCTTGTACATCACCTTCTCGAAGTCAGAGAGGTCCGTGGCCCCCTCGTAGGGCCTCCTCCTGAGCATGAAGGGGGGCTCTATGAGGCTGTAGCCCTTCGAGAGGAGGTGGTCCACGGCGAAGCGGATTATCGCGTAGTCGAGGAGGACCAATTCATTCTTTAGGTAGTAGAAGCCCGCCCCAGAGACCTTCGCCGCCCTCTCGAGGTCTATGAGGCCGAGGGAGGAGGCGACCTCGACGTGGCTCCTGGGCTGGAAGGAGAACCTTGGAGGTTCACCCCACCTCCTCACCTCCACGTTCTGGCTCTCATCCACGCCGTATGGCACCGACTCGTGAAGGAGGTTGGGAAGCCTCATCAAGCCATTCCTCACCCTCTCCCAGCACTCGTCTCTCTCCGCCTCGGCCTCTTTGATCATCTCTGGTATCATCTCCGCCATCCTCCTCAGCTCTGAGGGGTCCCTGCCCTCCTTGATGAGGCGCCCGATCTCCTCGCTCAGCTCGTTCCGTCTCCTCCTGAGCTCGTTCACCTTGGTTGTCAGCTCCCTCCATCTCCTGTCCAGCTCTATGACCTCATCTAGGAGCCTAAGCTTCTCGGGGTCATTCCTCCTAGCGATGTTCTGCCGCACCTGCTCCGGATGCTCCCTGATCAGCTTTATGTCCAGCATCCCAACCCCATCCTTTAGATGGTGAACCCCTCTAAAAGGATTGCAGCCGACCATAAAAGCAGAAAATTGAGGTATTTCAATATTGCTGTGGAAGTATGATCCTGTTGATCTCTTTTAGAGTTTCTAGGCTGTTCATCTTAATCATCCTATCCGATATGGTGTAAATTGTATCCTCGATGTAGAGCGCCCTCTTAACAGAGTAAGGGGATTCGAAGTAGAGGCCGCTCCTGGCCAGATCATCAATGCCATCCATGTGGGTGATCCTGCCCAAGAGCTCTATTCCACCCTCCAGGGATACCCTGAAGATGTAGGCTCCCTGATATATGTAGTTGCCCTGGGCGTTGGGTGGAACCCCTCCGGGATAGGCCCCAGGGTTTATCCTAGCCTCCAGTATCGGGAGCACGAGCACGCCCCTAGGCCTGATGAATAAAAGTGCCTTATGATCCCTCAAAACTGGGGAGTCCGTCCCTCTATCTCCAACCGTGTATTTTGCCAACTCCTTCGGGTTCTCCACATCGCTGACATCGAATAGGGATATCTTCACTCCCTGATACCAAGCGAAGCCTCCCCCTTCGGCCTCGACGGTCTCCTTTCCGATGCCTATCAGGTGGCCTTCATCATATGGGTGGAGGTAGTTGGAGTACCCCGGGATCTTCAACCTTCCGAGCACCTTCGGATTGGTGGGGCTGCTCAGGTCCAAGACGAAGAGGGGGTCAACCTTCTTGAAGGTTACTAGATAGCACTTGGAGCCAATAAACCTGGTTGAGTAGATCTCCTCACCGGGGGCCAGCCCCTCAAGCCTCCCAACGATGCCTAGGCTAGAGTTCAGGATGTACACATTATTCCTCAGCCTCACAGCCTCGCCCAAGTACCTCCCCATCGTTGTTGCTATCCTGAAGTAGCCGTTGAACTCGTCCATGGAGAACTGGTTCAGTACCCATCCAGGGACCTCGCCCCCAGCCACGTGAAGTATCTTCCCATCATCGATCCTTATCTTGTATATGGAGCTCTCCTCAACCCTTCCAGCCCCTAGTTGCTCATATCTCGGGACCGTTATGTAGATATGGCTGGTGGAAACGTAGATGCAGCTTGAAGCCCCTACAAGGAAGGACTCATGGTTTAAGGGCTTCCCTGGATCCGATATGCTCATGGAGAAGATGTTTGTGTAGGCATATGAGCCGTCAGTATAGTTGGCATAGTATATGGATGATACCGGGATGGTTACGACTAGTTCCCTCGTCCTTATCTTCGGGGTGGCCACCTCACCGCCCTTAAGATAGGCGGGCTGAATCGTGACCAGATAGATGTACTCCCCTATCATCCTCGAACTCACGTAGTATCCATCAACCTCTATGCTCCTCTCCTCCACAGGATGAGACCTGTTAGAGATGTCGAAGATCTTGACAATGGTCGATGCCTCAAACAGTGGAGCCATCAACCTCCTAGGGGTAAAGACATATTTCGACGGCCCTTCTAGGAGGAAGACGGCAAGCTTATCCCCGTTCAAGAATACCTCACTAACGGAGCGGTTTAGGGGGATACTGGAGAGAACCTCCGCACTTTCTGGTGGATAGGCCCTAACGATAACGATGGAGCTGTTTGCTGAGATGTAGATATATCTACCATCCGTCTTCACCAGGTCTGCCTCGTCAACCCCCTCAACCTGAATATTGGTGCCAGAGTAATCGGGAGCCTCAGGTATAGCCTCCATCTTTGCACTCAACGCTTGACTCAGAGATATCGTCCCCCTTGGTATCCGCCAGCCAAGGGGTCCATAGAAGATCGCACTCCCTGGACAGCTCCGGTTAAGGAAGGCCCTCAACTCATCATCGGAGGAGAACCTCTTCAGAGGGCTGGGGTCTAATAGAGGCTCGTGGGGGAGGTATATGCTCCTCCAGTTGAATATGGCCACCACAAGGCTACTCAGGAGGAGTAGAGCGAAGGCAAGCGATACAGCACTTCTTATATTTAACTCATCGAACATTCCTATCAATGGGAATGTTGAACTAGTGGTCGATATAATGCTAGGCTTTAGAATGACTGTTCAACATCTAAGAACATGAACATCTCAACTGCTTGACTTAATCTCCTATACCCATAGACCAAGTTTTAACTCTCAACAGATAATCATAGCATCTAATTAAATCTATAAAATTATTACCACATTCTTTATTTATTTTTTTCCTTTTTCTATTAATAAGTTTTATTATAGGTGGCACTAATTTAAATTTTCTCCATTATCTCTTCTATTTAGATCTAAAGGGGATGATGATTATGGTTCTGATAGAGGTCTATAAAAATAGAGGGTTAAGATTTTTGAGGCTAGTAGGCTGATACTCCCACGAACCTTATCTTCTTCAGCTTCATCGCGGGCACGGCGTTGGTCTCGAAGGTCTTAACCTCCTCGCCCAGGAGGGGGATCTCTGAGAGGGCTGAGAGCATGCTGTCGGTGAATCTGAGGTTCAAGACCGGTTTCGAGAGCTCTCCATCCTCTATGAGGAAGGTCCCGTCTCTGGTCAGCCCTGTCAAGACGACCCTCGTGGGCTCGACGGGCCTTATGTACCATAGGTCGGTTATGAACAGCCCATACTTCGTCTCCTCTATCATCTCATCCAAGTTCGAGTCTCCGGGGTCCACTACAACGTTGTATGGAACCGGGCGGTCGAGGAGCCTCCTACCTATGGGTGGAGGTGAATGGCCTGTGCTCTTCTTATTCTCTCTGCCAGCCCTTAGGGAGTCATAGCAGATACCATCCAAGAGCGCCTCGCCTGAGGCTATGAGTTTCATCCTGCTCTTGGGAACACCCTCCCCGTCTATGGGGAGCATGTAGAGGGTTCTGGGGTCAAACGCGTCGTCCTTGACGTTCAGCTTCTCGTCGAAGACCCTCTGGCCTGTGAAGTACCTGACGAAGGAGCTCCCATCCTGGTATGAGGATGCTGAGAACCCCATACTGGATATGTAGGTGAATAGAGCCCTAACCGCGAGGGGGGATAAGACGACCTCGTAATCCCCTAGCTGAGCCCTCACGGGTTTAACCCCCTTAACAGACCTCTCGGCAGCCTCATCCGCGAGCTGGGCTGGGTCTATGTCCCCCACCCTTCTGGAGTAGCTCTCGGCCGTGCTGAACCCCTCACTCCCTTCGAGCTCTGAGATGACCGTCGTCTTCATGCCCGCGGTGGTCAGGGAAGCCCTGGCCGAGACCCCCAGGGAGTTGACCACCGCGAAGTAAGCCGAGTTTGTGGAGAGGTTCCCAGCCACAGCCCTAACCAGGGGCGACCTGGCGTGGGCTGTCTCTATGGCCTCCCTCACCATCTGAACCCTGTCGTGGGGTGTGCAGAGGGAGGTCTCCTCGTCGAAGGCCCCCTCCAAGGGGCCCCAAGGCATTGGCTCCGGCAGGCCTTTGAAGTCCGGATTTGGCCTCGATGCCCTGGCTATCCTTATGGCGTCCTCAACGGCCTTCTCAGCCCCCTCCTCCTCGAGGGTGAAGGCCTCTATGTCTCCCATCCTCTTGTCCTGGAGGACCACCCTGATGGAGATCCCTCCAGACCTGAAGGCGACGTTCTGGTGGATCTGGGAGTTCGCGTACCTTGTCAGGGCCGCGTCGAGGATGAAGGATGATGCCTGGGACTGGTGGGCCCCCATCCTCAAAGCAGTTTTAACAGCCCTCTCGGCCAGATCCAGAAGCCTATCTAGGACCATCCAACCACCTCTAGTCATATCAGCCCCACTCTAGTCCTCCTGAACCTCGCCGTCCCGCAGCCGTGGCCCACGTACATCACCTGTCCGGGAATCCCCTTCCCGCAGCTCGGGGTTCCCCACATCCTCCAGTCGTCCCCGCTGACCGCGTCGCAGGAGCCCCAGAACCTCGGGGTCACCCCCATATAGGTCGGGTTCTTTACCAGAGCCTCCCTGCTCCCGTCCTTTATCCTCCAGCCTACCTCCGTACCGAACTGGAAGTTTATCCTCTTGTCATCTATGCTCCAGGACCTGTTGGTCATCATAAGGATCCCGTCCCTGGTATCCTCGATGATCTCCTCGGCCTTCCAGTCTCCGGGGAGGAGGTTTATGTTCGTCATCCTGATTATTGGGAGGGAGAGAGGGGAGTCCGCCCTCATCCCCCCGCTGCTCTCCTTCAGGTCTAGGGCCGCGGCCGTCTCCCTCGAGGTCTGATAACCCACAAATAGGCCCTCCCTGACCAGGTGGACCCTCTTGGCCTTAACCCCCTCATCGTCGTAGCCGAAGGTTCCAAGCCCCCCTGGAACGGTGGCGTCGGCGACGAGGTTCACATTCTTCGAGCCGTACATGAACCTCCCCAGCTTATCTGGGGTGAGGAAGCTGGTGCCGGCCATATCCGCCTCAGTCCCCATTACCCTGTCAAGCTCTGTGGGGTGGCCGCAGCTTTCATGTATCTGGAGGGCCAGCTGGTCCCCGGTGAGAAGCAGGTCCATCTCTCCCGAGGGGCACCTCTCGGCGTCCATGAGCTTCACCAGCTCCATGCCCACCTCCTCGGCGTGGTCTGCCAGGTGGAGGGACTCGAAGTACTCGTAGCCGGAGGTCGAGTAGTCCCCCCTGAAGGAGGAGGGGTAGGATCTAACCTGGACCTCACCCCCCCTCACGGCCACCGCCATTATGCCCCCGCCGCACCAGGTTATGGTTTGGGAGATCTCCGAGCCTTCGCTGCTCATGAAGAGCTTCCTCTCCCTGTAGCCGCGGTAGTAGCTGTTGGAGGTCTTTATCAGGGGGGAGCACGCCGCGAGGCTCCTCTCAGCATCCATCAAGACCTCAAGCTTCTCCTCAATTGGAACCTCGAAAGGATCCTTCTTGTACGGTGTGGAGTACTCCGCCCTCCTCGCATCCTCCCAGGCCAGAATCACATCCCTCTTCTTCAGCCTCGAGCTTGCCCTGGCTATATCAACAGCCCTCTTGACCACGTTGACGGCCTCATCCCTGTTTAGGTCGACGGAGGCTGCGAAGCCCCAGGAGCCGTTCACTATAACCCTAACCCCGAATCCCCTCAGCCCCTGAAGCTCAACCTGCTCCGGGGAGCCGTTCCTAATATTCAAAACCTCGTTCTCGATGCTGACGATCCTGACATCGGTGTAGCTGGCGCCCCTCCTAGAGGCCTCATCCAGAATAAAACTGGCAAAATCCTGAGACAAACTACTCAAGACAAATATTTACATGTAATTGAAAATTTTTTCGGTCTAGGTGGAATTTGGAATCGGCTTTGATGGCCAGCTCTGGAAAAATTGAACATTTTGGGCCATCTCTCTGTCAAGTTGAGGGATTCACCTCCCTAGCAGACTTCTTTGGAATGAGAGCCTCGAGCCCAAGCACGAAGCCTTGAGGCTGGATGAGAACTCGAATCTGTAATAGATCTTAATATTGGATTTTCAAAAGGGCTCTGGAAAGAGGCCCACCTCTACATTCGTCATGAGGCCGTACATGTCGTCGATTTATTGATAATCCCCCCTATCTATCTAAGTGGAGGGATGCGGGCGAGACTTTAAATACTCTATGGCTTCCAAGGCTGCTCCAACCTGAACTCTCACCAACTTCTGGATGGGTATAACCCGATACTTGGACTCCTTCTCCAGATCTAAGTTCATCCTGTTAAGCTCCTCTAAGAGAGAGCTCCTCTCCATCTTGAGGTTCCCTTTCGGATTAAGCTTCAAACCATCGTCTATTAGGCGTATCAGCTGGCCTATGATCCTCATGGAGTAGTATCTGGTTATGGTGATGTTGTTGAAGAGCTCCGAGGCGGTGGCGGGCCTGTCTAGGGATGGGTCCCTCTCAGCCCACCTCCGCTTGGCCTCCATCTGACGCTCATGCCGCTTGAGGTACTCTAGAACCACCTCGTAGAAGGGCGAGGTGGAGTCAAGCTCTCCTTCAAAGGCCCTCCAGCACCCCTCAACCCTCTTGAAAACCTTCATGGAGAGCTCTATACCCCTGAGGATCGCCTCCCTCCTAACCACATCGGTGGGCCTGGTGTCGAATATCTTCTCGTCATATATGTAGGGTAACTCGCAGATTATGGTGAAGGCCCCGCTCACCCTCTTGGCATAATCCATGGCACTCGTCCCATGATTAATTATGCTCGCCGGATCATCTGTCCCATGTTTCTCGTAGAAGTCGTATATCTCGCTCATTGGGGGAAGCTGGAAGACCGCGTCATCCAGACGCTTCATATACGGCGCCTCAGGCTCTCCAAGGTGGAGGGGGAGGCCCTCCGAGGCCGCTAACCCCTGAAGCCTAGGGTATAAAGGTGGACATGGCTCTGAGACGTAGAAGTAGACACCCCCGAAGGCGGAGTTATGGAGAGAATAGACAAGGTCGGGCTTAGCAGAGTCTATCAGGTTCATCACGGCCTGAGTCTCGGGTGAAGGGGTGTTCCAATTGAGGGTCTTGTACTCAACAGGGAAGGTCCACTCAACCTGCCTGTATCCTGGAGTCCTATAGAAGTTGAGCATGTGCCTTATGTTATCGTACTCACCCTTAACCAGCCCTCGTTAAGCCGAGCCCCGTCGACATCTGCAGCCTTTATGAAGTACCAGGTGAATCACAGCTCCCTCCTCAGCCCTTCATCCTCGGCCAGCCTATTCGATAGATACTCGATGGTCAGGCTGCCAATAGGCTCATTTGGGTGGGGGAAACCTATTAGGACGGCCTTAAGGGCTCCCTCCCCAACCCTCAGGGCATATATCGGCTCCCCCCTAGCCGATTCGCCTAACTTGAAAAGTCTCACCACCTCAGGATGCCTCTCATCGAGGAGGAGGGAGCTCTCATTAAGCTCGTCAATGGACATGAACTCCCTATAATCCGGAACACCCATGAGAACATCTTTAATCGACATTTTCTCACCCTATGAGGGGAGTCGCTATTTAATTTGTCCCCGCCTACACATGGATATATCATTATGGTTTGGCCTCATTGCCATCGTATATGTGTGATGGTGTAAAGGGGTGAAATCCAAGTGGAAGTGGACGTTTATTAGAGGGCCACTATCAATCCCCTTCGCATCGATTATCCTATTTCACCCTTCCTAGCTCGAGGCCATGGCTCTAGATGAAGACATCCCTATTGCCCAATATCCGACCTGGAGCCTCCCGCTCCATAGCCGTCAGGGATAAGGCTAAATCAGCCCCGCCACAAACCAGTTCATGCCATTAGAAGCCCGATTCTAAACTTAAAGCCCCATTAAACCCACGTTGCCCGATGGATTTATCTATAAGCTGGGGATCAATAGGGGTATGGAAATCGGTATGATGCTGAGAACTTACAGATATTCGGTTGCTATACTCTCGGCGATCCTGCTCCTCTCATCTATCTCCGGGGTTGCAGATGCCCCCCGAGAGTCATACGATGTATCTCAGGCTGAGACCCCAAGGTATGGTGGGACCCTCGTCTTCCTGAGGATAAGCGACTCGAGCACCCTCAACCCCCTCCTCACGATAGATGATCCCTCCTTCTTGGTGGCAAACCAGATATTCAGCTCCCTCATAGACAGGGGCATAGACGAGAAGGGGAACCTGGTCTATAGGCCTGACCTGGCCGAGAGGTGGGAGATATCCCCTGACGGGTTGACCTATACCTTCTACCTGAGGAAGAATGTGAAGTGGCATGATGGAAAGCCCCTCACATCGGCTGATGTCAAGTTCACATTCGACCTCTACCTAGACCCAAAGCTGGCCCTACCCCAGCGCCCATTCTTCTCCGTGATAGATCATATAACAACCCCTGACGATTACACCGTCGTCTTCCACCTCAAGGAGCCCAGCCCCATCCTCATGCCCCTGGGATTCGCCTTCTGGAGGAACCATATGATAATCCCTAAGCACCTGTATGAGGGCACCGACATCTGGAAGAACCCATATAACGAGAAGCCCATAGGGTCGGGGCCCTTCAAGTTCGTCGAGTGGGTGAAGGGAGACCGGATTGTCCTGGAGAAGAACAAGGATTACTATATCAAGGGCCTCCCCTACCTGGACAGGATCATATACAAGGTCGCCCCCAACACGGCCTCCCAGATAGCGGCGCTTGAGACGGGGGAGGCCGGAGCCATAAACATGGTCCCGGAGCCCGAGGTGAAGAGGCTCCAGGGGATTGAGGGCATCTATGTCTTCCCCATCTTCACCCCGCTGGGGTTGACTAACTATCTGGGGATAAACCAGGGAACCAGCCCTGCGGGTAATGAGAACCCGATACTGATGAATAAGAAGGTGAGGCACGCCATCCTCCACGCCATAAACCGACAGGAGATAATTGACCTAGCCCTAGGGGGGTTCGGAAAGGTGCAGCACAGCTGGGTCTCATCAGCCCTCAAGGACTTCTACGAGCCAAATGTCCCGAAGTATGAGTATGACCCTAAGAAGGCTGAGCAGCTCCTAGACGAGGCGGGCTATCCCAGAGGCCCGGACGGGTATAGGTTCGAACTCCGACTCTACTACACCGCCGGGGACACGCCGAGGGAGAGGGGGTCAGAGATAATAAAATCTCAACTCGAGAAGGTGGGAATAAAGGTTAAGCTGGTCTCGGCCGACTGGCCCACCCTGAAGGAGTGGATAACAGTCAAGTACGACTACGACCTAGCATGGTTCGGCCATGCAACCGGCCCTGATCCGGACAGGCTCTATGTCTACTACCACGGCTCAGCTATTGCCCCAGGAAGCTGGCAGTTCGTGAGGTATAACAACTCAGAGGTCAATAGGCTCTGGGATGAGTCGAGGAAGACTGTAGACCCAGCCAAGAGGGCTGAGCTGTTCAGGAGAATGCAGATGATAATGATGGAGGACCTCCCCATCATACCAATACAGGAGAGGGTCCTATTCGCCGCTGCTAGAACCGATTATAGGGGCCTGAACGAGACAGGTGCCTATTGGTACTGCAACCACTTCGACAGGGTATGGTGGACGAAGGGGAGCCTAGCAACCCCGGAGGCTGCTGAGGCGAAGATCAAAGAGGTTGAATCTAAGCTGAAGGAGTACCAGGCTGGCAACTGGGGGAAGGTGGATGAGGCTTTAGCCAAGCTCCAGGAGGCTAAGAAGGCCCTCTCCGAGGGGAGATACGACGCAGCGGTATCCACAGCTGAGGCTGCCCTCAAGATCCCCACGCCCCCACCGCCAATAGGCCTCTATGCAGCCATCGCCGTAGTCGTCATAGCCATCGCGGGAGCCGCCGGCTACTTCTTCATGAGAAGGAGAAAGATGTAAATAATCCCTCCATTTTTTTGAGTGGTGCCCTGATTTGTCGATGAGGAGGTATATCCTTAGGAGGATACCCCAGCTCATTCCCCTATGCATCTTCGCCATAGTCATAAACTTCACCCTCATGCACCTCGCCCCGGGAAGCCCGATAGATTACCTAGTAGGCGGGGGGGAGGTAGTTCCAAAGGAGTATATAGAGAAGCTGACGAGGGAGTTCGGGCTTGACAAACCTCTCCACGAGCAGCTCCTCATATACATCCTGAATGTTTTCAGCGGAAACCTCGGCACCTCTTACAGGTATAGGACCCCAGTACTCCAAGTAATACTTGAGAGGGTTCCTAACACCCTCCTCCTGATGACTACGAGCATAATGTTCGCCTTCGTCCTTGGAATTTTCCTAGGAGTTTCCTCCTCTAAGAGGCCCTACTCACTGGTGGACAACTTGGCCTCCACCATATCCGTATTGGGGTATTCAATACCAACTTTCTGGCTTGGGATGCTACTCATAATAGTCTTCTCAGTTTACCTCCGCTGGCTCCCTACGATGGGGATGTCGACGATTGGGGCGCAGCTGGAGGGGTGGGAGGCGGTGATAGACACCCTTAGACACCTCATACTGCCTGCGACGACGCTGGGAACCACCTACCTAGCCCTGTATACGAGGCTGACTAGAGCTAGTATGCTGGAGGAGCTGAGGAAGGACTACATAACGACGGCTTGGGGGAAGGGGCTGGATGACAGGGCTGTGTATTATAGGCATGCCTTCAGGAATGCGATGCTACCCGTAACGACGGTTCTAGGCCTCAATCTCGGCCTAATGTTGACAGGGGCTACGCTGACCGAGACGGTCTTCTCCTGGCCTGGAATCGGAAGACTTGTCTATGATTCCATTATCACTAGGGACTATCCGGTCTTGATGGGCATATTCATCATAGTCTCAATAACCGTTGTCTTAGCGAACTTCATAGTAGACATCCTATATGCGATATTGGACCCAAGAGTGAGGTATAAGTGAGGTGGGATCCTCGATAGAAAGGTTATCTCTGGGAAGGCTGGAGAGATATTCACGGGGTCTCAGGGGCTTCTGGAGGTCCTACAGCAGGAATAGGCCGGCTGTAATGGGCCTCGCGATACTGTTCCTGCTCACAGCTACAGCGGTGCTCACAGACCTTTTGGACCCCTACAATCCCTTTGGGATCTACCCCAGCGAGGTCCTCCTCCCCCCCTCCTTCTCCCATCCCTTCGGCACAGATGACCTGGGGAGGGATATCCTGAAGCTAGTAATGTTCGGTAGTAAGACCTCACTCCTAGTGGGGTTCTCCGCAGTATTCATAGCCTCCTCGATCGGGATAATCGTTGGAGCCCTATCAGGCTATTATGGTGGGAGGGTGGAGGACATCCTCATGAGGCTCACCGATATGCTCCTTATAATCCCCAACTTCTTCCTTATCCTCCTCATCGTCGCCCTATTTGGAAGCAGCCTGAGGAACGTGGTGCTGGTCATAGGATTCATGACGTGGCCTGGGACAGCCCGCCTCCTCAGGTCGACCTTCCTCTCCCTCAGGGAGCAGGAGTTCGTGCAGGCCGCTAGGGTTGTGGGCGCGAGCCACCTCAGGATCATATTCAGGCACCTCCTGCCAAACGGGATCTACCCCGTCATAGTGAACTCCTCCCTGCAGGTGGGTTCGGCCATCCTCACAGAGGCTGGCCTCAGCTTCCTCGGCCTAGGAGACCCGAGCCTCGTAAGCTGGGGTAGGATGCTCAGCATAGCTCAGATGTATGTCAGGAGGGCTTGGTGGATGGCGGCCTTCCCGGGGGCGGCCATATTCATAACCGTAATGGCCTTCAACCTCATCGGAGACGGGCTCAACGACGCCCTGAATCCGAGGCTCAGGGAGAGGTGACCAATGGGAGGAGGAGAGCCGGTTCTAGAGGTGAGGGATCTTAGAACCTACTTCCCAACCATGAGGGGCACAGTTAAGGCCGTGGATGGGATAAGCTTCACGGTACTCGAGGGGGAGACCGTCGGCCTTGTAGGCGAATCGGGCTGCGGGAAGTCCACAGCAGCCCTCTCAATAATGAGGCTCGTCCCAGCCCCGGGAAGGATCGTGGGAGGCGAGGTCCTTCTGAGGGGTAGAGACCTACTGAAGCTCTCTGAGGCTGAGATGAGGGGGGTCAGGGGGGCGAGGATAGCCATGAGCTTCCAGGACCCCATGACCTTCTTCAACCCCGTTATGAGGATAGGGGACCAGATAGCCGAGGGCATAATTCGACATCAAAGGCTCAGCAGGAGAGAGGCCTGGGAGAAGGTCATCTCAACCCTGGAGGTTGTGGGGATCCCATCCCCAAGGGATGTCGCCATGAGCTATCCCCACCAGCTCAGCGGGGGGATGAGGCAGAGGGCTATGATGGCCATGGCCCTCTCATGCCACCCCGAGCTGATGATAGCCGACGAGCCGACCACGGCCCTGGATGTGATAATCCAGGCCCAGCTCCTCGAGCTGATGAAGGATCTGAAGAGGGAACTCGGGATGTCATCCCTGATAATTAGCCACGACCTCGGCGTCATAGCCGAGCTGTGCGAGAGGGTCGCTGTTATGTACGCAGGGAAGATCGTGGAGTACTCCGACATTAGGAGGATCCTAAGGGAGCCTAGGCACCCCTACACCGTCGGCCTCCTAGAATCCATCCCCAGGGTCGGATTCAAGAAGGAGAGGCTGATAGGAATCGAGGGCTCAGTCCCAGACCTCATTGAGCCTCCCCCCGGGTGTAGGTTCTCCCCAAGGTGCAAATATGCAGATGAGAAGTGTAAGGAGGACCCCCAGCTCATAGAGCTGGAGGAGGGGCACTATGTCCTCTGCCATCATCCCGTGATGGGAGGAGGCTAAATAGAGATGCAGCCCATAGTTAAGGTCAAGGGGTTGAAAAAGTACTACCCTGTTGAGAAGAGCTGGATAGATAAGCTCCTCTCCAGGGAGAGGAGATGGGTTAGGGCCGTAGACTCTATAGACCTTGAGATAGAGAGGGGCGAGACCTTCAGCCTGGTAGGTGAGAGCGGAAGTGGAAAGACCACAACCGGCCTGGTCTTGATGCAGCTCGTCGAGCCCACAGAGGGCGAGATACTCTTCGAGGGGAGGGACATCTTCTCCTTGAGGGAGGAGGAGAGGAGGAGGCTCAGGAGGGATATGCAGATGGTCTTCCAGAACCCCTACGCCTCCCTCAACCCGAGGATGACCGTTGAGGAGATCGTCGGTGAGCCCCTAACCATCCACCTAGGGTTGAAGGGGGAGGAGAGGAGAGGGAGGGTCATAGAGCTGCTGGATATTGTCGGCTTGAACCCTGGGAAGTACTATGTGGACAGATATCCCCACGAGTTCAGCGGGGGGCAGAGACAGAGGATAGCGATCGCTAGGGCTATCGCCCTCAGGCCGAAGTTCATCGTAGCCGATGAGCCCGTCTCATCCCTCGATGTCTCTATCCAGGCGACCATCCTGAATCTCCTCCAGGAGCTGAAGAGGGAGTTCAAGCTGACATACCTCCTCATAGCCCATAACCTAGCCGTCGTAAGGTACATGAGTGATAAGCTGGCAATCATGTACCTTGGGAAGATAATGGAGAAGGGCGTCTCAGAAGATGTTTTTCAGAACCCTCAACATCCATACACGAAGGCCCTCATCTCGGCCTTCCCCGATATCAATCCCGATGTCAAGAGGGATAGGGTTCTCCTGAGGGGGGAGATACCCAGCCCTATAGCCCCTCCACCCGGATGCAGGTTCCACACGAGGTGCCCCTTCCGCCTCGAGATATGCGAGAGGGATGAGCCGATGTTGGTTGAGGTGGAGGATGGGCACCTAGTCGCCTGCCACATGGTTGAGTAGTGGAAGGGGTGATGAGGCGGGGGCTCTTAAAGGCGGTCATCCTCGCGGCCGCCCTATCTCTTTCCCTGGCTCTCTCAATAGGCCTTGGGAGGGGGGCATCCGCCTACCCCATAATGCCCTTTCCTAGGGAGAAGACACCTGTCGAGGTTCTATTGAACGTCATCTCCTTATCTATCCCATCCATAATAATCTCATCCCTCCTAGCCTCAGCCATCAAGTATGCCAAGGCGCTCATTCTGAGGGGCCTCATAATTCTGGGAGCCTTCACAGCCATCCTCATGGCAAGAGGGACCCTCGAGCTACATGGAGGCCTATCCTCCATCCTGCTATTATGGCTCCTCATGTGCATCGTCGTGCTATCCACCCTAGCCGTGGTCGTATCTCCACCCGAGGGGGTGATGGCTTTCCTATACCTCATCTACGGATCCATTCTGGGAGCCTTCATAGGGGTTAACTCACCCACCTCGAGCATCCTTCTACTCCTAGCAGCCTTCTCGGTCTACGACATATTCTTCTCAAGGTGGGTGAGATCCGAAGGGGAGGGTCGAGAGGGCCTGAGGATAGCCATCCCCCTCGAGGGGGTTGAGGTGGGGATAGGAGATATAATATTCTACTCCCTTGTCGCATCCCACACCGTGAGGTACTTCGGGGTATTGATGGCCCTCCAAGCCTCAACCCTTATGATGGTCGGATGCACCCTCAACCTCCTCATAGCTTATAGGCTGGGCTCCATCCCCGGCCTCCCCATCCCCCTAGCCCTCGGAGTGCTGCCGATCCTGACAACCCAGTTCACTGGGCTGGGAGGGTAGCTGGATCGCTTATATCTCCAATAGGCGTGAAGACCATTTTAGAGGATGCCCACCGGAAGGTTTGGATCGGCCCTTAAAATGGTCTGCGGTATATGCGGGGAGGAGCATGAAGTATGGGAAATGGCCTATAGGTGTGGCCGCTGCGATTATCCCCTCGAGGTCGTCTACGATTATGATGAGGCTTTAGAGGAGATAGAGAAGGGGGGCTTCAAGGGCTCGGGGATCTGGAGATACAGGGCGCTCCTCCCCGTCTCAAACCCGGATCATATTATAACCCTACGGGAGGGGGGAACCCCCCTTATAAGGGGTAGGAGGCTTGGGAGGGAGCTCGGCCTCGAGGAGCTCTACATAAAGGATGAGACGAGGAACCCCACCTGGTCCTTCAAGGATAGGGGCTCAACCGTGGGGGTGAGCATGGCTCTGGAGGTGGGGGCGAGGGCTGTGGGGTGCGTCTCCTCCGGCAACATGGCTGCTTCTCTGGCCTCCTACGCTGCCAGGGGAGGGTTGAGATGCATCGTTCTGATCCCTAGGGGCACGCCCCTTGGGAAGGTGGCCCAGACCTTGGTCTGCGGCGCGGAGGTGGCCGAGGTTGATGCACCTTACCCCGAGATATGCAGGGAGGCTCTGAGGTTGGGGGGAGGGCTGGGTATCTACATGGTTCACAACGATGCCCCGATGAGGGTTGAGGGTCAGAAGACCATCTCCCTTGAGGTGGCTGAGGAGCTCGGCTGGAGGGTGCCTGACTGGATCCTGGTTCCGACAAGCTCGGCGGGGAACTTCAGCGCGGTCTGGAAGGGGTGGTGGGAGCTGAGGGAGCTGGGCCTGGTCGATGGGCTTCCGAGGATGGGGCTTGTCCAGGCCGAGGGGAACGCACCGATAGTGAGGAGCTATATGAGGGGCTTAGAATATGTGGAGCCGAATCCGGAGCCCAGGACCATGGCCTCAGCCATAGCCAACCCAGACCCCCCAAGCGGGAGGAGGGCTCTGAGGATCCTTAGGGCTTCGGGGGGCCATGCAGAGATGGCCCCCGACGCCGAGATTCTCCATGCCCAGAGGCTTCTGGCCTCGACTGAGGGGATCTTCGCCGAGCCCGCTGGGGCGGTTCCAGTCGCCTGTGCTAGGAGGATGCTTGAGGGGGGAATCATAGACCGGGATGACAGGGTTGTCCTCGTTGTGACGGGGGCTGGCATCAAGGATGTCGAGGCCTCCTTGAAGAGCTGTGGATCTCCACTTGAACTACACTCCTCAGAGGAGATTGGGGCTTTCCTCGAAGCCTCCTTGGGGAGAAAACGATAACCCTTTGATCCTCTTAGGAGCATACCTTCCGTCGATATCTTCTGAAGATAATCCCTTCTAGAAAGTTTTAACTTGAATATCTCCAACTCTAGTTTGGGTTGCCCTCCGATATAGGTCTCGAGATGTACGCTGAGGAGCCGGTTCTCATGCCCCCCTTCACGGGGCATCTGGCCAGGGGTCTTCTCCTACATATGGTCAGGAGGGTTGACCCAGCCGCCTCAAGCCTTCTCCACGAACTCAACGTCTCCAAGCCTTATAGCGTGACCCCCCTGAGGTTCAGGAGCATCTATAGGGGCGAGGGGGGCTACATCCTCGATCCATCCTCTCCATGCAGGGTTAACTTCAGGTTTTTAAGGGAAGACCATGCAGGCCTTCTAATCAGATATTTTCAGGGTCAGAGTGAGGTCCTGATCTATGACACGGTCTTCAGGGTCGCATCTCTCAGCTTCAAGTCGAAGAGCTATGAGGAGCTTGAGAGGGAGGCGAGATCCACGGATAGGTTCAGGCTCATATTCAGCTCCCCCACTTATCTCACCACCCTGGGCAGCAGATTCCACTCGATGTTCCCCGACCCCGTAAAGGTCTTCACCAACCTCATGAGAACATGGAACAACTTCTCCGATGGGAAGCGCTTTGGGAAGGAGGATCATCAATCCTACAGGGAGTGGCTTGAGAGGAACGCGGGCGTCTGCGAGTATGAGCTCCGGACTAGGCTTGCGCCAATGAGGCTTAGAAGGGTGGTGGGATTCATGGGGTGGGCGACATATGAGATGGGGGATCAAGGCGAGTGGAACAGGGTGACATCCATGCTGGCCAGGTTCGCGGAGTTCTCAAACATAGGGGGGAACAAGACTGGGGGCTTCGGCGTCACCAGATTCATCCCAAGAGTTGAGGAGCCATGGAAACATATAGAGCCAGGATCGGTCGAGGAGGAGCCCTGAAAGGGGGGATGGGAACGGGACTCCTCCACATGCTCAAAATATTCAAAATATTCATAGAGGGCTGATCTTCCAGTTTTTAAAGGGCTTATCCCGGTCTTTGGAATAAGGTGAGGATCCTAAAAAGATGATCGAGAGATTTAAGGATCAGTTCAAGCCATTTATTTAAGATCATGTATTGTAGGAGAAATAGTTAAATGTTATTTATGATTAAGAAGTTTTTCATGGATTTTGGGAAGATCTCAACCATAAAATTTTTCTCTCATTTAATCTATGAATTTAATGATGATCTCACTTTATAGCGGTTCTATTTAAGGATATATGTCTAATAAAAAGGGGGTTTTATGGATAGATTTTTAGTTTTTATTTTTCATCATCGTGTATATGTATAGAATGGAGGCTGATGTCGAGGCTATGATTGAGAGTACATAGGAGGATGTCGAGACAACTAGCAGTGGGCTGCTACCTAGGAGGAGGCCGAGGCCTATGAGCATTAGGGATGCAGCGGCTGAGCACCATAGGATCTTCATGGTCTTGATCGAGGGTTTAAGCCCTCTACCCCGCTTCTCCGCCAGGATTGAGGAGGCCATGAGTATTGGTGAGACGTAGATGGCCCCTATAAGTGATGAGGCTAAGAGGCCCGCGAGTACGGAGGCCAGCTCAGGGCTCAGCCCGAATAGTGGTGATGAGGCCCAAGCCGTGAGCTTGAGGATACCGAGGAGTGGATATATCAGGGTTTTAACTACGGGTTTCAGGATCGGGTTCTCCTCTATGAAGTTGGCCACGGGTGTGCTCCAGGAGTAGTAGAAGGCGTCGAAGGCCAGATAGAAACCTCTGCCGGCCTGGGTGGAGAGTATGAGCCCATCCCTGAAGGCTCTCAGGAGGTTAACCTCCGGCGCCACCTCTGAGCCGAAGGTGACGGTGGCTATTATACATCTCCTCTCCTCGGCCTTCACCTCCTCGGCTGTTATCTGGATCTCGCTCGACTCCGCTTTTGTGTAGACTGAACTCTCTGGGATCATTGCTTTAACCCTCCACGTGCCCTTCGCCTCAAGCTTAAGGTTATACTCGAACTTTCCGTCTTGGGAGGAGACCCTATACTCTTTTTTCTCCGTCGGGCTTGAGACGGCTAATACAACCTCGGTGGCGGTCTTGAAGGGAGAGATCGAGCCTGATATCTTGACTGTTTCACCCACTGTGGCGCTGGTCTTCGAGGCAGATAGTGATATCGTTGAGGATAATTTCTCAACGGTTAATGTCGATACCGTGGATTCTGCTTGGCTGTACTCGGGGTCTCCTGGCCATGAGGCCTTTATCCTGTAGCTCCCGGCCCTCGGGGGTGAGAAGCTGTATGTGTAACCTCCATCCTTCAGGCTCACCCTGGCAACCTCCTCGAAGATGGTGTCCGAGGCGATGAGTATTGAGACCTCTCCTGGTAGGCTGGGGTTTAACCTCCCCGAGACGGTAACCTGGTCCCCCACCTTCACGGTCTGGGGGGAGAGGGTTAAGGATAGAGATGCCAGCTTCTTTATGGGTGGGGCCGGTGGTGCCGAGGCGAGCACCCTCCCCTTTATGACCCCCAGCCTTAGGGTCTCTAGCTTGAAGTTAACATCCTTGACCGTCTCCCCTGCGGATACCTTCACGTTCTCCCTGAAGGCTGGTTTATAACCTGGCTTGTGGGCTTCAACGGTGGTGCTGGTGGTGCTCACACCCATTGGAAGTGCCACCATTAGCCTGTAGCCTCCATCCTTCCCGGTTTCCACAGAGCTGCCCAACGCTGTTATCCTGACCCCTTCAAGGGGGTTCTCCCTCTCGTCTACGGCTCTGCCCTCTATGATGGCCATCCCCCTCCCAGCCGCCCTGATGATAAGCTTGACATCCTTCGTCTCCTCTCCTGCCTTCACCTGAACAGTGATCGGCATGCTGAAGGCTGCCTCGGCGAAGGCCATGACCTGATATGTTGCGGTTCCCAGGCCGGAGTCTATCCTGAAGGTGCCGTCGACATCTGAGGTTGTGAAGCCGAAGTATTCCCCGTCCATTGAGCCTGCCACTATGGATACATTAGCCGCTGGGGTATTGTCGCTGTATAGAACCAGACCTGAGATCACCCCTGATCTCTCGAGCTTGAAGTCGATGTTGGATGTCTCCTTTCCAGCCTCCACGTGAACCCTCTTGGCGTTCATGAAGCTCCAGACATAGCCCTTCGGAAACAGTAGGGTCACGTTGTAGTCTCCTGTCGCTAGGTTGTTGGCTATCCTGTATCTCCCATCCCTTCCTGTTATGGAGAAGAAGCCGGATAGGCCACTGCTCTCTGGCTGGTAGGCGTATACGAAGACGCCGGGTATCGGGTTGCCTTGGAGGTCTGTGACCTTGCCGGAGATTATGCCGGAGAGGCCGAGCCTGACCACTACGCCCTCAACCCTCTCGCCTTGGAGGGCTTTGATGCCATGGACTGAACCGGAGGCGTATCCCTCTAGGTATGAGGCTCCCCCTCTGGGAATTGGGATGGTGATCTGGGTGAACCCTATGCTAATCATCTGATAATCCACACCCTCGAAGGAGAAGGCATAGGCCTCTATGCTGTAGGTCCCGTTTCTCACATCGGTGTCAAAGGTGAAGGAGCCGTCGCTAGAGGCCGCTTTCCATATAACCACATTTCCACCTTGATCCTTCAAGGCAATGGGTACTGATGGCGCGGGTTTGCCCTCAGGGATCTCCACGACTCCCCTTATGACTGCTGAGGGCTCTAGGATGATATCGCCGAGGTCCGTCTCCTTGAGAGCTTTGACCTCTATATTCTCTATCACCCTTGAGATGTATTTCTCGGCTTCAACCTTCACTGTATATATCCCTTCGCCTAGCCCGTCGGTTATCCTGAAGACTCCGTCTAGACCCGTCTTGGTCGTTCCATACCCGTGATCCCCAGAGGCTGTGACTGAGGCTCCGCTTATAGGGGTTGACGCAGGTGCATTTACCGCCGTAGACAGGGCAAGTATTAGAGCAATCGATACCGGTAGTATCCTAATTAAACTCTTTTCCAATCTATTATAACTCGGGTCTTGGTAGATCCTTATATTCATTTCCTTCCTCGCCCCTTAACTTTCAAAGCTGTAGAAAGAAGACTATATTTAGTCATACGTCTGTGGGGGGATGAAGCTTCTCTGCCTTGAAGCCCTGACCCAGCCGAGGCTGGGGAGCTGACCGTCGGGCCTTTCGACGTGTCCGTGGCCTAGGCTACAGGTTGGATGTAACCGGATGTGAGCTGGAGGGATATCCTGATGTCGGGATGTTGGAGGTTGGGTCTTAGGACCATTTCCAGACTTTTCTCCCCATTAAGGCCTCCGGGAGGACGAAGAGGCCCCAGCTCGCGACACCTATCACATATGCGAGGTCTCTCATGCTGAGGGCTGTCAGGTGGAATAGCCTCTGGGTTATCGGTATGTAGGTTATTCCAATGGTTAGGGCTGAGGAGACTAGGACGGCTATCACGAGGAACTTGTTCTCGAAGGCCTTTCTCCCCATCCGCCAGACGCTATGCTTCTCTGAGCGGCAGTTCCAGACGACGAATAGCTCGAACATGGCTGCCTGTACGAAGGCCGTCGTGGTCGCCTCTATGTAGGTCAGCCTCCTCGCCTCCTCGTCTATGCCCCAGGGGAAGTTCCATGGGTGGGAGGGCCAGACATAGTATTCCAAGCAGAATACTAGGAATGTTCCAGCTGCTTGGAGTATGAAGGATGTTATGATGAAGGCCCACATTCCATGGAGGATCCCCTCCTCTGGCTTGCGGGGCGGCCTCTCCATCACGTCGATGTCTGGCGGGTCGGTGGCCAATGCTATGGCTGGGCCTCCATCGGTTACAAGGTTTATCCAAAGTATCATGGCCGGCAGCAGGGGAAGGGGGAACATCTCCGCCCCGAATATTCCCCCTAGGATGGCGAAGGTCCCTATCACCAGGAGCTCGTCGAAGTTGCAGGCGAGGAGGAATCTGGCGTATTTCCTTACGTTGTCGTATATGGCTCTCCCCTGCTCGACCGCCTTCACGATCGTCGCGAAGTTGTCGTCGGTCAATATGAGGTCCGAGGCCTCCCTCGTGACATCGGTTCCAGTTATCCCCATGGCTACCCCTACATCGGCTGATTTCACGGCTGGGGCGTCGTTCACCCCGTCTCCGGTCATCGCGACTATGTGCCCCTTCCTCTTCAGGGCGTTCACTATCCTCAACTTGTGCTCGGGTGACACCCTTGCGTAGACCGTCACCTTCTCGACTATCTCGTCGAACTCCTCTTCGCTCATGGCCATCATCTCAGCCCCTGTGAGGACGAGGTCCCCCTCCCTGAATATTCCGACATCTCTGGCGACAGCGATGGCTGTGAGCTTGTGATCGCCCGTTATCATGACGGTTTTTATCCCGGCCTTCTGGCATAACTTGTTGGCCTCTATGGCTTCCTCCCTCGGGGGGTCTATCATCCCCTCAAGCCCCACGAATACCATCGCGTTTTCGACGACCTCACCGTCAAACCTGGTGAGGGTTTTAGGTAGGCTTTTATATGCCATTGCCAAGACCCTTAGGGCTTCTCCGGCGAATTTCTCGTTTATCTTGAGCAGTTCTTCACGGATCTTTTTAGTTAATCTCTTCTTCTTACCATTCTCAATTATATAACTACATCTCTCTAATACTGTTTCTGGTGCTCCCTTCATATATGCATGTATTTCTCCATCGGGTGTTTTATGTATGGTTGTCATTCTCTTTCTCTCCGATGTGAATGGGATCTCCCCTATTCTAGGATATGTCTTCTCCAGAGACTCCTTTTCAAGTCCGGCCTTAGCCGCTGCCACGATGAGGGCCCCTTCTGTCGGGTCTCCGAAGATCTCCCAAGATTTATCCTGGCTATTCCTCCTTAGGCTTGCATTGTTGCAGAGGCAGCCGATTCTCAGCAGGAGTTCCAGGTCCTCACCCTTCACGGGGTCTTCTCCGAGGAGGAAATCGCCCTTAGGCTCATAGCCAACCCCCGTCACCTCTATGCTCCTCCCACTCACATATAGCCTTCTTACGGTCATCTCCCCCTTGGTTATGGTCCCGGTCTTGTCCGAGCATATCACGGTGACGGCTCCAAGGCTCTCGGCTGAGGAGAGCCTTCTAACTATAGCATTCCTCTTCGCGAACTCTCTAGCCCCAAGGGCGAGGGCGATGGTGACTACGGCTGGGAGCCCCTCCGGGACGGCTGAGATGGCCAGGGCTATGGAGGACATGAAGGCCTGTATGAACCCCTCAACCTCTAGTTGACCTTGAAGGGCGACCTCGAAGGCCTCGAGGGCGAAGATGACTGCGCAGACCACGACCACAATCCTGGCTATTCTACCCGCGAACCTGTCCAGCTTCCTCTTGAGGGGGGTCTCCTCCTCCTCCGCCCTCTGAACCATCTCGGCTATCTTGCCGAACTCCGTCTCCATCCCCGTCGCCGTGACTATGGCCTTCCCCCTCCCGTAGACTATGTGGGTTGCGGAGAAGACCATGTTCCTCCTCTCGGAGACCGGCGTATCCTCATCTAGGGTTGTTAAAGCCTTCTCAACGGGTGTAGACTCCCCTGTCAGGACGGCCTCGTTAGCCTTGAGTTCAACCACCTCTATGAGGCGGGCGTCGGCTGGGACCTGGTCCCCCTCCTCCAGGGCTAAGAGGTCTCCTGGAACCACCTCCCTAGCGGGTATCATAATCTCCATCCCATCCCTTATCACCCTAGCCTTAGGGGCTGCCAGCCTCTTCAGGGCCTCGAGCGCCCTTTCAGCCCTATACTCTTGGACGAAGCCTGTAACGGCGCATAGGAGTACTATGGCGCTTATCGTGATCACATCTGCAAACGATTCCAAGAATTCCCCGCCACGGATCACCTCATAATATCCTATTATCGCCGAGAATATCGTCGCAGCGATCAGGAGAAGTATGAATATGTCCTTGAACTCGTCGAGGAACATGTGAAGGGCGGTTCTACGCTTGACCTTCCTCAACTCGTTGTATCCATATCTCTGAAGCCTCTCTGAGGCCTCCCTGCTCGTCAAGCCCTTCCGATCGACGCCTAAGGCCCTCATGACCTCCTCGGCATCTAATCCATGCCATGGCCTAGACATCTCAGCCATCTCCAGCTATCTAGATAAACCATAGAATGGGCTATCCGATATAAAGATTAGGAGGATGCCCGCCATGCCCTCAAGCCATCCTCGCCGGGTATGAGGCCTCTGGTAGGATCGGGATCTGAGAGGTGAGGGGGATTTTGGCAACCAATAAATCTCTGGAGCCTTTATACCCATATTCAGTCGAAGCTTCATCGAAGGGGTGCATCTATTTAACATTGTTCATTTATTCATTCTATAAACATTAATTTTATTGTTTCTAGGATTTTAATATTTATTATGTTTGTTTTATTTATAAGGGGGACTCCTTTTAATTGGAAATCTATATAATCTACCTTTTTGATCAAGAGGTGTTGTCTTGGCCAGCCCTCTCTCATACTTTCCCTATGGGTTAAGGGAGGGGCAGCTTGAACTCCTCTCCTATGTTAGGGAGGGGGTTGAAAGGGGGAATGTCGTCGTCGATGCCCCAACGGGTTTTGGTAAGACCCCCCTCATCCTCGCCGCCCTCCTCCCCTTAGCCCAGAGGGAGGGGAGGCGGATCATATGGGCTGTCCGGACGGGGACCGAGACCGACAGGCCGATAGAGGAGCTTAAGGTGATATGTAGAGCTACTAAGATTAGGGTCTTCGGCATCTCTCTCCGAGGCAAGAGGGATATGTGCCTCCTCCTCAGAGATTTGAAGATTAGGGGCGAGCTGGAGCATGAGGATGTCTCATTTCTATGCAGAACCCATAAGGATTGTAGGTATCGCCTAAACTTCCTCAGGCATAGGTCCATCCTCCAGAGGGAGTTCTCTGGGGCTCCTAGGCTCTACTCCGAGACGTTGAAGTACTGCGAGGAGATGGGGGTATGCCCCTACATGCTCCAGTTGAGCCTCGTCCCCTACGCGGATCTCGTTTCGCTGAACTACAACTACATCCTGGACGAGTCTATTAGCTGGGCCATGCGCCGATTGATCAGCTACAGGGACTCCTATCTGGTCGTGGATGAGGCCCACAACCTCCAGAGGGCCTGCTCAAACCTGAACTCGGACAGGGTGACCCTTGGAACCCTTAGGTCCGCGTTGAGAGAGCTCAAAGAGATCCAGACGCCTGGCTCGGAGGGTTTGAGGGAGTTCCTACGCCTGATGAATGGATACTTCCTCGAGACCCTCAAGAGCATGGGGGAGGAGGAGGTGGAGTTCGACGTTAAGGGTTGCATAAGGCGATGCGCCGGAGACCTTGAGACCTTCAGATCGATGATCCAGGAGATGGGGAGGCTGGGCACATATGTCAGGAGGGGGAGGATGGAGAGGGGGAGGGCACCCCGATCCAGCCTATACAGGCTCAGCGGCTTCTGGATCTCAGCCCTTAGAAACCTCGATGTAGAGGGGGTGGTCTTCCTAGCCTCGGCCGAGAAGAAGAGGAACCTGCTCCTGGAGATGTGGGACATGAGGGCGAGCGAGACCCTGAGGGATGTGTGGAGGAGGTTCCACCGCTGCATATTCTGCTCTGGAACCATAAGGCCTATAGACTCCTTCGCCGAGGTGATAGGGCTGGAGGAGTATTCCGGAAGGGCCTTCCCATCACAGTTCGATGAGAGGAACTCCCTCTCCCTGATAACAGAGGAGCTGACAACTGAGGGGGAGGAGCTGAAGGAGGAGATGGCCAAATCATACATATCCTCAATAAACAGCTTCATAGGCAGCCTAAACACAAACCTCGCCGTCTTCTCCGCAAGCTACAGGATACAGGAGACCCTCCTGAGCCATGGTCTCGAGGAGGCGGTAAGGGGCAGCGGAAGAAGGCTCTTCATCGAGAGGCAGGGGATGTCAGGAAGACTTAGCAGAAAGATATTAGACGAGTTCAAAGGGTGCGCATATGGAGATGAGAAGGGGGTGCTATGTGCCACCATGACGGGGAGATACGCTGAGGGCGCGGACTTCCCCGGAAAGGAATTGGAGGGGATATACCTGGTTGGAGTGCCATTCGACAAGATGACGCTCAGAACAAGACTATACTTAGAGTATTACAAAAAGATCTATGGCGATAGGAAAGGTATATTTTATGGATATGTTCTACCGGCTATAAAGAGGGCATCTCAATCTCTTGGAAGAGCGTTGAGATCAAAAGAGGATAGAGCGGTCTTCATATTAGGAGATAAAAGATATAAACAATTCATAAATCTACTACCAGACTATGTTCAAAAAAATATAAAGATCATAAAATCCGATGGAGAAATGATGAGAAAAGAAATTATGGGCTTTTGGAAAAACATCATATCATAAAAGAATATTAAAGAAAATACAAGATATTACATTCCCTCGAGATTTACGATGATAGAAGGAGCACTCTTAAACATTTCCTTCAAAAGCTGAATCAACAGGTCGGTGACCAAGGTTAAAGGCATAGTTTGGTACTGAACTCACAACGAAGATGCTTATTCACACGGTGATGTTCACGAGTGAAACTCTTGAGTGACTATTAAGATTTTTCAAGACGATTTTCGATAATTAGAAAAATGCTCGATGTGACATGAGGGTAGAGGGGCCTTGATTTATGTTATGGGTATCGATGGGGGCGCAACAAAGACCATCTGCCTGTTATCAGATGAGGGGGTTTTAAGCGCAGGCCTCAGCGGTCCGTCCAACTATATAACAATTGGAGTTGAAGGGGCGAGGAGAGCCATAGAGGAAGCGGTGACTAGGGCTCTCAAGGGATGCCAGGGGATCCAGAGGGTTGATGTTGCATATCTAGGTATGGCTGGAGCTGAAGGGCCAAGGGGAAAGAGGATTTTCAATGATATAATGCAGGGCCTCGGCATAGCGGGAAGGGTCTTCGTGGACACCGATGCAGCGATCGCCGTGGCTGGAGCCACGGCCTGTAAACCCGGCGTCGTGGTCATATCCGGAACAGGCTCCATAGCCTATGGGGTTAATAGGTTTGGGGAGAGGAGGAGGGCGGGAGGGTGGGGCTACCTCCTAGGGGATGAGGGGAGTGGATTCGATATTGGTAGGAGGGGCCTAGCCTCGGCCCTTCGAATCTCCAGGTCCTGTTGAGGCTTCTCCCCCTCCCCAGGGCCCAGGTCTCATCCCCTCCCAGGTGGATGTACCTGGATGGGAAGAGTTCTAGAACCTCTTCGAGGAGGCTGTAGGCGAACTCCCTAGCCTCAGGGTCTCCTAGGGCTAGGCACCCCTCCCTTGGGTTGTGCCATTCACTGTAGGATTTGAACTCTGGGAGGGTTAGGATGTTCTCCATGTGGCCTGAGAGCTCTAGGGAGGGGAGGACCTCAACCCCGAGCCTCTCCCCGTATTCTATCACCTCCCTCAACTCCTTTTCTTGAAGCCTCCCCCTCAGCCCCCCTATCTGGGGATACCTCCTCCAGGGGAGAAGGTCCTCAAGGTATATGGCTAGATGATCATATTTTAGGATGAACAGCCATCTGAGGATCCTCTTGAAGGTCTCGACCCTTGGGACCCCTCCCCGGGCTATATCTAGGTGGAAACCCCTAAAACTGAATCTGAGGCCCTCTTGGATGGTCGCCTCTGGCAGCCTCCCCCCGCTCTGCATGATGAGCTGGAGGATTGTCGCATAGCAGATCCTCTCATCCCCCCAGAGCTCTATCCTTCCATCTCTAACCTGGATTCCCGTCCCCTCCCCCTCGGGCTTGAAGCCTATGCTCCAGTCCCCTTTGGGAACCTTGAACTCCTGGGCTAGAAACTCGGGGAAGTTCTCAAAGCCATTGAAGGTGAACCAATCCCCCTTGAACTCCAGCCTCTCGGGCTCCGGGACGATCCTTATCGACAACTCCCACATTCCAGATGGTAGTTTTCCATATTTTAAATTAGTCGCTCTAACATGTTATCTCTTCAGGAATCTTAAACTAGATATAGGAAAGTTATATAAATTTTCTCTCCTATATTTTGATAGTTAGTTTTCACCAAAATTATGATCATGTTTAATAATTATTTTGATGTTTTTATGACCTCTTATGCTGGAATTTTAGGAATAGATTATTCGAAATTAAAAAGTTGCAAAATAAAGTTTATATTGACTGATTTCTGGAAGATTGTTTCAGTGATGGGGGTTTTGAGAGGAGTTTTTCGCTGGCTTATAATCGCATGCGCCTTTGTGATCCTCCTCGGGGGCGTTTGGCAGCTCCTCAAGCCGGGGGCCGGATGCCGCTCACCTGGTTCTGAGGCACCGAACTTTTCTCTGAGGGATCTGGATGGGAGACCATTTCAGCTGAAGGATTTTAGGGGGAAGGTTGTGCTCCTTGATTTTATGGCCACATGGTGTGGCCCCTGTAGGGCGTCGATGCCAGGGCTTAAGGTTCTATGGGAGGAGTATGGGGGGCGGATAGTCCTGATCTCGATCAGCGTTGATCCCGTCTATGATACAGAGGATAGGCTCAGGAGCTGGGTTAGGGGGGGGGGGGCTACATGGATCCATGCTAGGGATACCATGGATCCACCTTTGGCTCAGATATACGGTGTAACTGGCATCCCGACGTATGTAATCATAGATAAGGATGGATGTGTCAGGTATAGGCATGTGGGGTTGACATCTGAGGGGGTGATTCGGGGGGAGATAGAGGCCCTCCTGAAGGGGTAGAATGAGGGTATGGTGTTGGATCTTACAGGATTCGCCTTCGCCTTCATATCGGGCGTCTTCTCCCTCCTATCCCCCTGCGGCTATGCACTTCTCCCTGGATATCTGGCCTACTTCCTAGGCTCTAGACTGGATGTGAGAAGGGCTATCTTTGGCGGCTTAGTTTGCACCCTAGGCCTTATATCCATCTTCTCCTTGATAGGTCTATCTGCCTCGAGCCTCGGGGCCCTCCTCCCCCAATTAATCCCCTTGCTGACGCTCATCGCGGGGATCGTGATGATCCTTATGGGTGTCATTACCCTGATGAATCTGGGGGTTCTCCACATCTCTCTGCCCTTGGGGTTCATCGGGCGGGGTGGGCTAACAGGCCTCTACCTCTTCGGCCTCTCATATGGCTTGGCTGCCGTCGGGTGCTCAGCCCCGATATTCCTATCCCTATTGTTTTATGCTATGAGTAGGGGACTCATAAATGGTGTGATGATGTTTCTCGCCTACTCGGTTGGGGTTGGTCTTCCCCTCATCGTAACTGGGATCCTGATGGCTAGAGTTAAAGAATTGATGATAGAGAAGATAGGGTATGCCACACCCTTGATTCAAAGATCTAGTGGCATATTTTTGATTATAGCAGGGATATACCTATTATACTTTTATCATATAATTTATGTGGGATGATGGTGTCTGTAAGGAGTCGATAGATGATTCAAGCATATTGGATCGATTTCATAGAATTTTTATTCATGTTTTTAGTCTCCTCCTAGGAAGCCGTCTGGCGCTAGGCTTGTGGCGAGCATGACCATGTTTATCTCCCTATGCTCCCTCCAGAGCTCGTTCTCCCTGTTTATGGGTTTGAGCCAGAACCTCTCGATCTCATCTGCCAGCTTGGAGTAGTGGGTTAGACCCTTAACCATTGAGCTCAGCTCTTTGTCTCTGGAGAGCCTTGGATCTGTTGAAGCTAGCCTCTGAAGCCTCTCCGCAGCCTTGAGGCCGATGATTAATCCCATCTCCCTGAAGGCAAGCCTCCTGCTGGCTGGGAGACTGAGGGCTCCGGACTCTGAGTGTGATGCTAGGCCGATCAGGGAGGCGCTTAGGGCTTCGATTAGGAGATCCATGCGCTCTACGCGGCCTCTTGAGATGAGCTTGGCTAGGAGGTAGGCGTTCCAGAGGAGGCCTCCTATGCCGAGGGGGTCGTCCGTGGTCCAGTCCATCTCCCCGCAGATCTCCTCCAGCTCCCCGATCTCCCTGTTGAGGCTTGGCCAGTTCCTCTCCGCTGGAGCGGAGGCTTGTATCTCATTGTAGATGACGAAGCCGTCTAGTGGGTCGTGTTGGCCCATAGAGGGGGTCAGGGGTCGGGTCAGGTCTATGCTCATCTTCCAGTGGATAAGCCTCCGCCCGTCTGGGGCTCTGTAGATGAATGCCTCATGCACCCTCTTGGCGAGCTCTATGGCCCATTGGTTGTATCTTGGGTCCCCCAGCCCCTCGCTGACCCTGTTTAATGCATGCATCCACCTGGTGAGATAGTGGTAGTATTGGCCGTCCCGCTCCACTCTAAAGCCTCGTCTAGGGGTTCACCTGGCCTCCTCTCTGGGAGCCTCTTACCAATCCTTAAGCCTCCTATTGTGGGGTGCCTCAGCCCCTCCTCTTCGCTCAGCCCGCTCAGCCAGCCCCTTCTTGGGTCGTCCTCCCTGTGCCTTCCTAGGATGAGGTGAACCTGTTCGACGGTTCTAAGTGCGAGCTCCCTATACCTCTCGTCGCCCCTCCCGTGGTAGAGCCCTAGGAGATTGCAGACCGCGAAGGCATCTGTCCAGAGGTACCTCCTCGGCCTCCCACCCCCAGAATCCCCGTCCGGTATGCGAAGTCTGTCATGAGCTCCTCGGCCATGCTTAGTGGGTCGGGTTCCATTCAAGCCAACAGATCAATCCAGCTTAAAACACTTAACTCTTTCCTCGATCATAATTAATCACATATTTGCGAGATATTTTGGGTTCATCTCTATCGAATTATAATTTTTTGATGGGGGTGGGTTCTCCTAGGAAATGTAAATAAGTTTATTTTTGTTGAGGTATGGTAGGCTTATGGTTTGAGGGTTATAGCTGATCTCCATATTCATAGTAGGTATAGCCGGGCTACGAGCTCAAATATGAATATCCCTGAGATAGCCCGCTTCGCCCGGGTTAAGGGGTTATCTCTCGTTGGGACTGGTGACTTCACCCATCCGAGGTGGCTTCGTGAAATTAAGGAGAGGCTCACCTACTCCCCTGAGATGGGCTTGTATAGGCCTGTGGAGCCATCCCTCTCCGATGTCTATTTCATGGTCACTGGGGAGGTCTCGACGGTCTATACCTGGGAGGGGGGGAGGAAGAAGGTCCACCATGTGATATTGACGCCGAGCATAGAGGTCGCTGAGCAGTTGAATGATAGGCTCTCCAGGTATGGGGATCTCGAGGCCGATGGTAGGCCGACCTTGGATATCTCGGCGGCTCATCTCGTGGAGGAGGTTATGGAGACCTCGAGGGATAATATGGTCTTCCCGGCCCATGCCTGGACCCCCTGGTTCAGCGTCTTCGGGGCCTTCAGCGGCTTTGACAGGATGGAGGACTGCTATCAGGATATGACTAGATATGTGTATGCCCTTGAGACGGGTTTATCCTCTGATCCGAGGATGAACTGGCGTCTAAGCTCCCTCGACGGCTTCGCCCTGCTGTCCAACAGCGACTCTCACTCGAGCTGGCCCTGGAGGCTCGGGAGGGAGGCAAATGTGTTCGAGCTTGAAAAGTTATCCTACTGGCTGTTGCTCGACTCGATTAAGAGGAGGGACCCGAATATTCTGAGGTTCACCATCGAGACCGACCCGGCGTATGGCAAGTATCACTGGACGGGGCACAGGGGTTGCGGGGTCTCCCTCCCGCCTGAGGAGGCGATAAGGCTTGGGGATAGGTGCCCGGTCTGCCATAGGAGGATGACGAAGGGTGTTGAGCAGCGTGTTGAGGAGCTCGCCGACCGCCCGCCCGGCTTCAGGCCTCCAGGCTCACCAGGCTATATACATCTCCTCCCCCTATCCGAGGTCATCTCAGCCGTTATAGGTGCGGGTTCACCGAGCTCGGGGAGGGTCTGGAGCATCTACAACACCCTCATCTCACATTTCGGGAGTGAGTATTCGGTCTTGATAGATGCTGGATTCGACGAGCTTGTGAAGGTGGTTGACCCCGCTGTGGCCGAGGCCATAATACGCGTCAGGGAGGGGAGGGTCAGGGTTGTCCCAGGATATGACGGCGTCTACGGGCAGATCATAATCTTCCCGGAGAGGGGTGAAGGTGTGGCTAGGGAGGCTGAGGCGGGTGGGGAGGCGGAGAAGGCTGAGAGGGTTAGGGGGGAGAGGGAGAAAGGGGGAGCCAGGCAGAGGTCTTTAAGAGAATTCCTCTAAGCTGGTTTAGGTCCCAGATCCCACCCCCTATGTGGCCTCTCCCTTCCCCACCACAACCTCCATCCAATCTCCACATCTAATTCAGATATCTAATCCAGGATCACGACCACCACGATGCCCTTCCGCTTCCCCCATCAACTCCATCTTTGATCCTTAATTTCTGAACTACCCAACAGCTGCGAGTACTGTTCCGATTAAGAGAACAATCCCCTTTCAAGAAACAGGTTGAGAATCAAGCCCCTCCCAACCTCCCAACGGTTGCGAACTGGAAGGTTGAGAAGCTATATATTCACCAGGAAGGAGAGGAGGCTGCTCCTGGGATATCTCAGGGGCATCACTCGCTGGACTGCTGTCAGGGTTAGCTGTCTGTAGAGGTTTAATCCTATAGCTCTACTGGGGAACCGTGATGATCTCGTGGAGGATTACGCTTGGGAACCTATTAACATTGGGTTAGTCTGCTTTCTAGGTCTGTGTAAGTTATCGTTTTCACGAACTTGCCTGCTGCTTTTCGCAGCTTTTCATCTTCTGTTACTAGGATGGCTTCTGTGCTCTGGGCGGCTGCGATATATGAGGCATCATAGAAGGTCAGCGGTTCTTTGTAGGCTCTCTTGAGTGTTTCGGAAGAGTCCAGCTTAGTGAAATTTATTGATTTGATTATGTTTCTCATAACTAACTCCTTAAGCATGGCAGCGACATCCAGGGCGTCTTCCAGAGATATCGACTTCAGTAATGTTGTAAGCTTCCATAGACTGTTGCAAGCTTCATATAATGCGAGGTCCGTTGTAACCAGATTCTCGCGGGACGCTTCAACTATTAGCTGTCCGCCACGCTTGGTGACCAGTGGCAGGAGCGCCGACGCATCAAGAAGGTATCTCACCGTGTCTCCCTATCCCCCCGCACAAGCTCAACGACCAATTTTGGATCTATTTTCCCACTTAGGCGCTCTTTTAACAGCTCGAGTCTTTCCGCAAGATCCTTCAATTCTAACTCTATAAGATATTTATTAAGTAACTCCCTGACAGTCTCGCTTACATTAACATTATATTTTTCCAACTTTTCCTTCATCTCCCTTGTAACTCTGATTGTGATGATGCTCATCGAGTCACTGTATTACAATGAGTAATACGGGTTTATAAAGCTTCCCAACATCAGCTTAAGTTGTACTGCGAAGAGGAGTTCTACCAACATGATCTTGACAAGGAGCACATAAAATCTAAGCATCCAGATGCTGCTCACCTTTTGCTATCTCAACATTCCCAACGCAAGATCGAGGGCTGAGAAGGCGCAATACGGATCCTGAGAGCTGGGCGGCTGGATGGGCTCTAAGCATGATATCGCCACTGCCATGGCGTCGGCCACTGGGGTTTGCGAAGCTCCCTCCAACTCCTTATCACCTCAACAGAAGACCAGCCCTCCCTCTGCGTGAGCTTGGCCCCATTAAGGTCCATAACCTCCGCAGCCCTTCTCAACCTATCCACATCCCTCAACCCCGACTTCACGGCCTCGCTCTTAAGCTCCTATATGCCTCCTCATCCACATCCTTTATGAAGATCGTTGAGCCCAAAGGAGAAGCCATGAAACCTCGGTTAACAAGTACAAAAAGTTATCCTTATTATACTTTGAAGGGGGAAAGATGCTCTGATTCTATCATATTGTCTAAGAGGTTGTGAACAATTAGCTTTTGTATCTGCCTCTACCCTTAATTAGTTTTTTCTGTTAAGATTCTGGTACGGAATCTCAGGGTTGCAGTAAAAAATAATAAAAGGGAATTGGAAGCTTTGGGCCTTAAGTTCGACTGTGGGTTTATGCCCCCGGGTCGTTGCATGGGGATTTCTGTATTAACTTGAGGGTGTTGGGGTTTATTGTTGGGGCGTATTTCTCGAAGACCTTTAATAATGGGGAGGGGGCTATGGGGCCCTTTAGCAGCGGCTTCTGTACTTATTGCTTTGTGGTAAGGTTGAGGTCTCTTAGGAGGACTATTTCGGCTATGTTTTCCCCTCTTCTTCTCAGTTCATCGTCGGCTGTGATGAGTTTGGCTGCCCTCCTCCTAGTGAGTTGGAGGTATGCTGAGTCGTATACGGTTAGTTTGGTTGTGATGGCTATTTCCAGGATCTCTGCTAGGTCCTCCCAGTCCATCGCTTTGATTCTGAGGTCAAGTTGTCCGAGGGCCCTCAGGGCCTCGGCTCCTTCGCTGAGCTTGGACAACCCTTGGGATATCGCCCTCCATATGACGGAGGCCACCTCGTAGGGGAGGATGGGTGGAGCGTATGCCTCCACCTCCCCTGAGGCTATCTTCTCCATGAGGTCTCTGGCCTCAGCCTCCCAGGGCTCCCCGGGGATGACCCATTTGGCTGCTACACTGGCGTCGATGACTATTCTGGGCCTCTCCGCCTGTCCTCCCTTATCCATCTCACAAGCTCCTCCGTAGGCACCTCTCCCGTCCTCCCACGGATCTCGTCCAGAACCCTCATCGCGTTTCTAGAGATCTCGGCCCTAACCTTTGCCTCTATGGCCCCTCTTAGGTACTCGCTCCAGTCCACGTCAACCCTCCGCATCTTCTCCCTCAACTCTCTTGGAACCTTCACTGAGACATTAACTAGCTCACCCAAATATCTCACCAAAATGTAATCTAAATAAGGACTACTATATAAGATTACAGCTTAGGTCGTGGCTCTGATCCAGAGCTGGTGGAAACAGACCCTTGCCGGGGGCTGCGAATCCAAGAATATTGTGGCTCGCTCGTGGAAACAGTCATCCCCCGGATCAATAATTCAAAGGCCCTAGGGCGAGAAAGGCCTCGGTCACAATAAAAAATTAGGATTTGAAGCGGGGCTCATTTTATGATCCTCTGGTTTATGCGGATTTGATCAAGGCGTTCAGTTGTCTTTCTACATATACAATATTTTTATATTAAAATTTTACTAGGAGATGTAAGAATATGGTGAGGGTTAAGGTTACTAGAAATTACAGGATAACAATTCCTAGAGAGATTAGAAGGAGGATGGGCATAGAGGAGGGGAGCTATGTTCCAATGGAAATGGTCGGCGAAACAACGGCCATCATGAAGAGGGTTCTTCCCATAGAAGACCTTGCCGGTGCTTGGGACAAGGAGATGGACAAAAAAAAAATGGATGAAGTGAGAAAATTATGGAAGACCTGGGTTCTGCAAAGGCTATATTCGTCGACACCGATGTTCTCGTGGACTATCTGAGAGGATGAGAACCTGGGAAATCGGCTTTCTCCTCTGGAGGAAGAAAGCTGAGATCCTCATGATAAGCATCACAGCTTTTGAGCTGCTGTTGGGAGCAAATCTATCAAAAAAGGTGAGCAAAGAAAGGGCGAAGTTGAAAGCCTTCTAAACCAACATGAAATAGTAGCCTTCAACCGTGAAAGTACAATCATGGCAGCCGAAAAAGGAGCTGAATTAAAAAATCGAATGTACCCCACTAGAAATAAGAGATCTATTCAATGCCTGCATATGCCTACCATCAAAAACCCCAATATTAAAAAACAACAAAGCCCACTACGAAAAAATAAAAGGGCTCAAGATAATAATGCCATAAATTAAAAGAATGAAATAAAAATGGGCCTTAGATTACCTGTGCGGGTAGCAATAGGGAGAGGTCAAGCACTTCAAGATGATCTGGTCGGCCCGGAGCTGGAAGACAGCCCATACTGGGGGGAGGATACCCCCATCCGGGGACAAATCGAAGGATTAATAGATAATGGAACAATTGAAGGTGATAGGAGTTTCAATTTCCTTTACTTGTTGAGGGGTGAGGATTACCCTTTACCGTTCTTTTTCTCATCTTTTGTTCATATCTTTCAGGTTCGCCAAGCCCCTTCTTTTCAGCTGGAAGGCTTCTCTATGGACCATATCAGGGTTTGGATCTCTATTCTCCTGAGGTACTTGACGTTCCTCTATTCCTTCTAGAGTTGGGCCCATGATACAGCTCAAAGGCGTTGATTATCGTCGTTAATTTGTACCCTTCCCCCTCCAGCTCCGCCGCGATGAGAAGAGCTGGCTCCAATGCCTCATCCCCCTCAACTATGCATTGTTTTTTAGGCCCTATCTCAACCTAAAAACACTACCCCCCCTAGTTTTTTTATGCCTCTCATCTAGGCTCTGGTTTTGCTTTTTAGCTGAAAAAAGCCTTTTTTTCAGCCTTTCTTGATGCTGCACAAATTTTTCAGGGTCAAACAGAGATGGCCTGAAATTCATCCTCATCTCTCGACTCCGAGTTCAGGTAGGCCTATGAGGGCCTCTTTAACAAATGATTTGGGCGCCCTACCCCCTCTATTCCGGAATGCAACTAGGTTATCACAGATCATCAGCGGTCCACAGACCAATGCATACAGCTTAACTATGGGTTTACCCGGAGCCCTCCAGGCTTTCAGGGTTTCAGAGAACCTGACCCTCGCTTCACTAAATTCATCGAGGATCTCATCTAAGGCTGGGCCAAAAGAGGCCCCATTCAACGCCTCTTCTGTGATCCTCCGGACAATTATCCCTGCTTCCTCATCTTCTAGAGGGTTCCAATCCTTAAAATATGATAATTGTTCCTCTACCCTATGATTTAGCGGTGTTCGTATAGCTTCATGATGGTATGCAACCGCAAGTGACATCACCAATTCAAGAGATATTGCGGAGTGGGATTCACCAATTTCTGAAATCAACGGCAACCTATTCAAATATCTCATCACTATACATCCTGATAAGACCTCATGCATTCTAAATTGTGGAATGAGATCTGGCTTACAGTAACTTTCACAATTATATTTTCTTGGTTTCTCACATTCTAAATGTAATCTATATCGATTCCAATGTAAGTAATTAGGATGAGCTTTTGCTATATCATGCATTCCTATTGATAATCTTGCAGCAAATTTTACATAATCTCTGAACATGTTTGAAATTCTTGTATATTGAGATAATCGGTTGAGAAGTACTTCCACAGTCTTCGACTCTATTTTCTTATAAGTCTTCATGGTATCTAAAAGATGCTTATCAAGTGGTTCTCCACACCATGCAAGCAAGATCATGTTAATAAGCCCCTCGCAGTGTAAGCGTCTTTTCTTACCTTTAGGGCTACAGGGTGAGAAGACCTGTTACTCCTCTTTTTTAAAAATTGATTCAACTTATTAAGAATTTTACAGTTATATGCTCCATCTTTGAATAAATCGAAGAGCTCCATACTCTCCTCTATGTATATTCCAATATCATCTCCATTTTCATGTATTGAAATGTAGCGCACAATGCCCTTTTCTAAATCGAGGTCTAAGATATCTTTCCACCGTCTTATTAACCAAGATAAATCAACTGTTACCAGATTATCTATTATTTTCCTCCATAAATTACTAATCGTTAAATTCCTCATAGTTTTTATATCTTCTTCTATTACTCCTAGAGATATGACTCCCGATGTTCTCAATAGGCTGCACATAATCTTTGAATATTCTCTGATATATTTTGGATCTATTTGCCAATATCTATCTATCTCTGAAAGGGTTGATGACAGTTTTTTATCCCAATCTATATTCCAATTTTGATATGTATTTTCCAAGATTGTAATGAATCCTGGAACTTTTCTATTATTTATAATGGTTCTTTCAGGCATTCTCCAGCCAACATAAAATTCTTCGCCTTGATGAGTAGAAATATCCTTTAAAACTTTTATACTTTTGGTGGTCAGCTCCTTCTCGTAGACTCCATCACCATCGCCCTCTAACAGATAAGCATAGAAATTTCTAGGTTTTTCTCTTGGCCTCCTTCCAACCCTACCAATTCTTTGTATCAGGTTTGCCATGGGGGAGGCATCCGTGACTATGACATCAAAGTCTAGGTTAACACCAGCCTCAATAACCTGTGTAGAGATCAAAACACATTTTTTCCTACATATTCTTGACCTTGCATCGCTTAGAACTCGTTTTCTGTCTCCAAATGTCATTCTCCCATGAACAAGCAAGGTATTTACATCGCTTTTATCCTTAAATTGTTGATAGGTTTCTGAGGCCTTTTTCACGGTGTTACGAACTATGAGAACATTATCTCCACGTGAGTGGTGGTCCTCTACTATCCTTAAAATATTCTCCTCATTAATGAATCTTGTGAGCGCTTCGAGGTTCTTCCTTTCTTCAAAAAAATCTAGGTCTTTAATGCAGATCTCTCTATAACCGTTTCCGGATCTCTCATACTCGCTTAAGCCTACCTTAATGTGGACTGCCTCGCGGTTCGGAGCGTTTGAGGCCTCTCCCACGGCCCTTATGAAGCTGCTCGGCATCGTCGCGGTTATAACTGCGATGGGGACTCCACCTTGCGCTAATGCCCCCAGGCCAGCCCTGAAGGCTGCGAACATCCTGTTCTGGTGTTCTATGGTGTCTCTAAACGCGGGGTCGTCTCCGGCAAAGTAGTGGGCCTCGTCGAAGACCGGGAATGCACTGTATATGGCATATCTTGGGATGTCGAAGTGGCTGTAGTCACGTTCAGCTTCGGCTACTGGAAGCTTGAAGAGGTTGTAGATGAAGGAGTCGATGGTGGTGTAGACTAATCGGCTCAGGAAGAATGGAGATTTCTCCGCGTCAAGAATATGCATAGCTTGCGCTCCAATAGTGACCTCTGGAAGGTGTTGTTCAAGGAAGGATCTAGCGGTATCATAGCTTTCCTCGACAATCGCCCTGAAGGGCAGAATGTGGATTAGCCTCTCAGCTAGGCTCGACTCCCTCACCAGCCAGGCTGCCAGCGCTACACTAGCCTCCGTCTTACCATAGGATGTTGGAGCCTCTAGAAGTATTGTAAGGGGCTTTCCATTTCTTTCAGCCTTTTCTATCTCCTCGAAAAATTCTTGAATTCCAGGCCTTGGGGCATGACCAATGAGTTGCTCCATATAGCCGCTTGGGTCCATCTTCAGAGACCTTTAGTTGTTTCGAGGGCATTTACCACCTTTGAGAGGAGTCTTCTAAATTCGCTTTTGGCGTCATTAACGCTGACTTGAGGCGACAGGTAAAGGCTCCGTCTGCAGTGGATGAGAGCCCTCGCGAACTCGTCGCTTGTTGTTTCATATGTGTAACGGGCGATGCGGTAAAGTTCTCCCTCACTATCCACCGAGGAGCTTGTTAGGGTGAGGTATATAGACAGTGCAATGTTGTAAGCTGCCTGGGCAACCAGTCGGAGCTCTCTGCGACTTTCATTCCAGTTGCGGAGGGCAAAGGTCATGAGGTTCTCTAGAAACCTGTCTGTTCCGAGTTTTTCAACAAACCTTGATAAAGAGTTATCCAATTCGACTGTGTGGTATGAGAGAAGTATGGGTCTGTTGCCGGCTAGAGAGATCTCAAAAATGGCGATGGGTTGGAAGGCTGGGACTCTCAATCTAAATGCTGTGGCTAAACGGAATATTATCAAAGGTTCAGTCTGATAGCCGACATCTGCCATAAATCTTCCCAGGGACTCCCATAAGGTTCTGGCGCCTAGATCCTGATATGAGAGATGAACCGCAACATTTGATTTACCGATACGCCTATTTCCCACCAAGGATAAGCTTGCCCCCAGCAACAACAGCATGGTCGTGTGAATATCCAGCTTTATTCCGGCATTCATATATCTAGATGGGAGAAAGGATCTTCTTCCTGCGTAATAGTTCAACTTAAAATATTGTATAGCTTCTATATCAGGATCGATCCCCCACTTTAAGATGGTTTTAGTATCTGGCCGAAACTCTAATCTGCTTAAGGAGTCTGGAATATTCTGGCCGGTTGCAACCCATTTACCATACTCCATTTTAGCCGTTGGTAGGTCGACTAGTTCTGTTTTGGTTAAACTACGCACCTGATCAAGAATTTTATCCCTCGATTTGAAGTCAGGTTGAAAAAGTTTAACATGCTTGAGGTCTTGCTGAAGAATCTCCCCATATTTAGCCAGAATGTTTTTTTCATCGCCCCTTATTATGGCACTTCCATCGGTGATCTCAAGACTTCCTGTGCCACCTGCAACTATCTCGGCCAAGGCTGTTAAAGCATAATCACGAATCAGAAAACCCTCAGGGGGCAGTGCTATTTGAATAGCTGACCGGTTCAATAGTACCAGCTCCTATTCCCGACCACTGTTTTCCATGGATCCCCTAGATCCGTGGTGATGGCTACTCCCTGGGATGATATTTTGACATCTACTTGAGAAGGCCTTCTACTCCCCTTCAATATGGGCAGGATAAACTGTTTTATAGAGGGGGGATGTCTCTCTTTGGGTCTAGTTCTTCCCTCTTTCGCACTAAACCAGTGGAACGAGTTCATGTCAAAGGACCAGAATTCAGCCTGCTCGAGTTCTTCAACTTTTGGATCACAATAAATTACAGACTCACGGGGGAAGTAGTAAGATGTCTTAGCTCTCTTAGCTTCTGGCCTTGCCCTCTCAATAGTTACATGGTCCACGGCTACGAGCCCCTCTTTTGAGCCGATAGATATTATAGAGCCAGCTGCCATTGTCAGGAGTTTTTGCCAGTTATCTCCCAATTCTTTCTCTGCCATGTTTGAATCCACCACGAAAGCTAATCGCACTCGTCCATTCGGCATCAACACCTTTCCAAACCCGTGGATGCCAAACCACATACTTCTCTCCTCGGGCTTCCTATATGGTAGCTGCAGAAAGGGCAGGGCGTGGACTCTTGATATGTCAGTCCAGATCATAGGATATGTTCCACATTCCTCCTTTAAACCAAGATGGGCGGATCTTATGAGACGAACCGCCCGTCTAGCGCCGCTGACCATTCCTGAATCTATTGAAAGTTCACACTCAGGCCATCTCAAGGTCTTAGCCAGCCCGTAGGACAATGCACCGATAAGTGTGGAGGGAGGGGGCAGCAGGGTGCTCAGCTGGGCGGCCGACACGAAGGGAGATTTCACCGAGAAACCCCAGGTGAACACGAGGTCAATATAAAGTAAGGCCAGCTCCTCGTCAGAGGTCATCGGGATTCCCTAGTCAATGTTTTGCTTAAAATAGTTCAAGACCTCGGAGAAGACCTTGGAGATGGTGTTATATCTACTAATTTCCTCTAGACCCTCACATGCTCCCTCTTGGTCATAAGCCCATAGCTTGATCTCCTCACCGCTTATCAGCCCAGCAAAGTCTCTTGCCCTCTCAACTGTGTCTTTCATATAGTTACGAGCATGGGGTGGACTCGCTTGGAACGGGAGAGGTTTACTAACTGAGACCAATAAGCTTCGCACTTCACTAATGGGATTGGTTCTAGCTAGACGGGCTCCGAAGATCTTGTTCTCCAGCATATGGGAGAGCGCCTCTAAAGCCACCTCGACACGCTTTATTCGCTCCTCACGGCCAACTATCTCTTCTCTGCTCATCAATGTAGAACGCCCTATCTCATCGAGTTCTAGCCCCATCTGGAAGACGTAGAGGGCAGATCCGACCTCCACATAGTAGATCTTATGTAGAGAGGGGTCTGGCGCATACCTCACGTGGAACTGGCTCTCAAGCGCCAACTGCTCGATGGCATCATAAGCTGGAACCATGAAGCTAACCCTGAACTTTGAGGTTCGCTTTGCAGGGATTTCCTCAGGTAGTAGAAAGCCTCCAACATCTTCAACGACACAGTTCTTCACGATAAGCTTCTCAACTTCAGCAGGATTCTTTACCTTCTTTTCTATCAACGCATCTTCCCAAGGGCTCTTCACGAGCTTAATCGCCTCTAGGTCACCATGTTTTATGAAAAGGTGCTGTCGGCAGCATCCACATACAGGCAACTTCCTGCTATCGGCCAGGTCTGCCAGCCACCGCTGATATGCATTGGCGAGGGATTCTCCACTCACAGCCGGCGCATAAATGAGAGTATAGCCATTCTCTCTAGGAACAACTATAGGAACCCTACGGTGCCTTGCAACATTCCCTATGCTCTCGACCATATTCATAGCCTCGGCGTTGGCTAAAAAGCGGGCCGAAATCGATACATACATCTCAATCAGCCTCCCTCGTAAGAGCTTTCAATGCCACCTGCCGAGCTAGGCGTAAGCCTTCTATCCCTCCACCACTAACCTCCCCGAGGAAGCGCTCAACCTCATTTGACGATGGAATTGGAATAGGAGGAGGCTTATCCTCAGGCCAAGCCTTTGCCACCCTCACGGCATCGTAGAGAGCCAGCTCCACCGCAGCTGGAGATAAGGCTCCAACCATACGATCCAATACACCATACATTTTTTCGTCGGCTAGACGTCTTAAAAGGCCTATAATATTAGGAAATCGTCTCTCCAGAGGCATCCATCTATATTCAATGGAACTCATACAAACGTAAAAACTAAAAATATTTATAAAAGCTTTTTGTTACAAGTAAAAACCTTAACGCCAAAACTTTCAATTCCCTTTATTGGGATTTTCCTATTGCATCGAAAAAGGGGGGTGAGGAATGACCAGAATAATGGTCAGCTTTCAATTCCCTTTATTGGGATTTTCCTATTGCATCCCATAGGCAGCAGCCTAGGCAAGAGCGGGATTCAGCCACAGTTCTTTCAATTCCCTTTATTGGGATTTTCCTATTGCATCTTAATGTAACAAAAAAATGAGACGAAAATAGGGACATGATCTTTCAATTCCCTTTATTGGGATTTTCCTATTGCATCGCTTTTGTTTATTTTTGATGCTATTTTTTGCAGTCCTTCTTTCAATTCCCTTTATTGGGATTTTCCTATTGCATCGTGCATAAGGGTTCCGATGATGAGGGCGACGAGGCCCGTCAGGACTTTCAATTCCCTTTATTGGGATTTTCCTATTGCATCCATACAGGGTTTAGTAGCCCTTACTGCTGGTTTCCTTCCTTTCAATTCCCTTTATTGGGATTTTCCTATTGCATCATAACCTAGTAACACTATTCAACAGCTTATTTAGTTCCTCTTTCAATTCCCTTTATTGGGATTTTCCTATTGCATCAGATATGAGTTGGGGGAAGATAGCGTTAGTTTTGTCGACTTTCAATTCCCTTTATTGGGATTTTCCTATTGCATCTCCGATCAACCAGGGATCGGATCGGACAGAGAACCGAGTCTTTCAATTCCCTTTATTGGGATTTTCCTATTGCATCCGG
>CALIUM010000003.1 GCA_938048735.1 uncultured archaeon | reverse complement strand
TCTTGTACAGGCACCGTTTTGATAAAGCCTAATTCCGCCATCTCTTTGAGGATTTTATAGGCCTCAACTATCTTCCCTTTCGGGTATCCAGCCTTTACGAGGGCTCTCACAACCTCTAGATATGCCCATTCACAAATGATTGGGCAGGTCTTTGATGAGAGGGATTCATCTCTAAGCCTCAAAGCTTCCCCTTCATGCTCCTCTCCCTTTTTGAACCACTTCACGACCACAGAGGAGTCCACACATACCTTAAGGCTCAAAGTGAATCCTCTTCCTCATGAGATTCAATAACTGCCTCAGTTAGGCTCGGCGCCTCCTCCGTCCCTTCTCTAACCTCATCGAACCTTTTAATCAGCTCCCCAGCTTTATGAACCCTTATTAACAGCTGTAATGCTTTCATGAAGGCCTCAGTCTTAGTGCGGAAGCAACCCTGCTCAACCAGCCTCTCCACCTCCCTAACAACCCCCTCATCAAGCTTCAAATTAACCTGAACCCTAGCCAAGTTCTACCACGAAAATAAAGATGATTAAGGTATATTATAAGGCTTTTCTCCCACGATAGACTATCTAAAACGATATTTAGAAACTATCTAAAACGATATTTAGAATCAACCCTGATCCAAGAAATGCTCGTTTGTCGTCGGGCTTAAAATTCAGGTTTCATGCCAGGCCTTTCTTATGGTCTTCACCCTAAGGTCTGTTAGGTCCTTCAAGGCCTCTAGTAAGATCTGGGTCTTGGCCATCTTCGGCTCCGGGAGGTTATTGCCGTGGTTGTCGTAGCCCACATAGACCATCATCGGGGAGATCTCGCATATCCAGTCCAAGAGCTCCCCGTCGAAGTCCAGGATGGGCTCCACCACCACAACCTTATGGGGCCAGCTCAGCCGGGCCATGGCCTCATACCTCTCCCTAGGTGTAGGGGCTCTCGTCAACCCATAATCCCTGTTCGTCTCTATGGTTGCTCCCAGGACCACGTTCTCGCTGAGGCGGTCCTCGTACTCCAGATACCTCTTAGGGTTCTTGGTGAGGAAGAAGAACCTCGTCCTGGGCCTGGATCTCACAACCTCCAAGACCCTATTGATCCATCCCCCTGGAACCCAGTCCCCCCACATATCCCCCATATCAGAGACGAAGACGGTCCCCCCATCCCTGAACCTCTGCCTCAGCCTCCAATCAGCGAAAGCAGGTTCAAAGATGTGGGTCCTATAGGGCTCGACACCCATGGAGGCGAGCCTCTCCGCATACTTCCTGGCCCAGCAATTATGGGTTAAGAAACCATTTGCGATGAAGGTCCCGCTTGTGGTTGTTATGTCATAAACGTATTCTTCTCCATATTTTTCTATTTCAACCTTTTCATCTATAGCATTTTTTAATGGTTTATTTAATATTTTCTCTTTTTTTCTTTTCACTATGGGATTTGTAATAATAAAAAACCTAATTACTTCATTTAATCCTCCCAACAACCTAACACCTCTTTCTTCTTCGACAAAACTAAAACCCAAAAATTTACCATACATCTCAACATCTTTTATAACGCTCTCATCATAATTAGAAATTCTTAAAACACTTGAGTAGCTACCTTCAGCGTCATAAATTCCTGAAAGAAAACCTTTTGCAAAATCTACAGAATTTCCTCTATTTTCTATAATGTCTAATATCATATCATAAATTTTTTTACTCCATGACTCAATCTTGAATAGATCTGAAGTCTTCACCTTATATGTTCTAATTTCGGATTTTTCCTTCGATAAACCTAAAGCCTTTAAAAACTCAAAGGTTCTCATCGGTGCTTCAAGATCCTTCATTGCAATTCTAATAAAATAGCTTCTTTTGTTTTTATAGAAGTCCCATGTACCATCGCCAATAAAAATTCCTGCAACATATCCTCTCATGTAATCTTCTGTTAATTTAGGTTGTTCCTCTGGCTTAAATAAGAATTTTATTGGATACCTCCACCTTTCAACTTGATAAGTCTTTCTCCAAACATTATTTGATCCTTCCTTTCCTCCTCCTCTCTTCACCAGCCAAATATGATCTTCAGATGCTTTCACATGAGAATGTTCACCTTTAATCAAAAACACTTTCTTCTTTTTTCTCCTTTTTATCTTTAAGATCACCCTAGACTTAACAAAATATCTATATCCACCAACCTCCTCCTCTGTGAATCCGATAATTTCTTCGCCGACCTCAATGTCCTTAATGGGTTTCCAAGCGAAGTTGGTTGTAAGCACTAATGTGTCGCCGGTGACGCAGTAGACGCACCCGTGAAGGCAGCCAGTTATGGGATTCCATGTATCTGTTATCTCACCGAACTCGCTCCCGCTCAAGGTTCATAGCATCCCCCAGTTCCCCCAGCTCGAATAGGGCCGCAGGCTCTTTAACCTGTCGGCCCCACCCCCCATAATATTACAAGTGAGGGCTCTAAAATATCTGCAAGCCTGAGATGAGGCTCTTTCTCCCAGTGGCGGGGATCAGGATGGTCGGCTAAGCTTTTTACATCTTTAAATTTTTTAAATTTTTTAGCAGTTCTCTCATTATTCTTTCTTTAACCATTCAATTATTTGTTCATCCAATTTCCTAGTTTTTCTTGTTCTTCTCCTCCTATATATTGGATAGTTCCCTATGATCTCAAATGCTTTCAGGGCCAGCTTGTCTGCCTCCCCCTTTTTAAAGCTCCTCCAGTCATGATCATGCCTGAATTTCTCCGGTTTGATCCATTCTGGTGAGAACTCTTCTAGGTCGTCGGGCTTCATGCAGATGCAGACGGCATCGAGGGTGCGGTGGAGGCTTAGGGGGCATGTGAAGACCCTTCCAGGGTCCATTTTATTCTCCACCCTTATCCCCCAGGAGGTGCGTTCCTCAACCATCCCGGCTTCAAGCCTCATCCTCACATACTCCACCATGGCGTAGGCTAGGTCTAGGGGGTTGGCCTTCTTCAGGGCCTCCTCAGATATGGCCTCCTCATGGATGTGGATGTGACATCCATTTCCAGACCATTTCAGGTAGACCGATTCCCGTATTCCCTCACCTTCAAGAATCTTTATGATCCTCTCCGCCACCCTTACCGTCTCCCTCCAGTTGGATAGGGTTGAGTCTATGTCCCATGTTGGGGTGCATCGGCTGATGTTTTCTGGGTCTGAGACATCTCCGATATCCCTTATCACTCTGTACTTGTTGGCCGTCGCATATATGGATCTCAGCCTCCCCCCAAGCCCCTCGAACAGGGCTGGAAGGTCTTCCACCTTCTCTATCACTAAAGGCCTTTCCGCTAGGTATCTCCTGAAGATGAGGCTGCCTCCCCTGTCGGTGCAGTGAACCGCTGCCCATCTACCCTTACAGAACTCCGCGATCTCACGTTTGACCTCGATATTAGAGTAATGCTCCTGGGCTAGGTTATGGGGAGAATTCATAACTCCCTTTCACCATATTCAATCATTTAATCCTAGTTAATTATAATAATTGTAAAGCAGGTTGAAATGCCTTTAGTGGATGATGCATGCTTGCTGCTCCGGCCCATTGAGGAGTAGCTTCAATTTCTCTATGAGTTTTAAGCCTATGAGGTCTTCCACATTCCCTCTAAAGGTGTCTACATATCCTTCGAGCCTCATGTCGAGGGTCGGTATCTGTATTATGGTGAATGCTCTTCTGAGTTTCAGGATCTCCCCTGTGACTGTCTCCCCCTCAGGCCATTATCTCCTCGGTAGCTCTGATAGGTAGAACCCCATCCTTCTATATCTCATTTCGCTTAGAAGGATGAAGCCATCATATCCCGTGTCGATGCGGATGATCGCTTCTGCCAACGGCAGCGTCTCTAGGGGTCCCTTTACATATAGACCTAAGACTGGAAACTTGACGCTGTTAGATTTCATATATGGCCAACAGGCCTTATCGATGCTTTCCAGCCCAGCCTCACCCTCTCGAATGGCCTCTCGCCCACCTTGAATACAATTCGGTGGTTATGCTTTTCCTCCCCCATTTTCAGGGCTTCTTCAAGAGAATTATGGGCGGAGATAATCCTGCCTTCCGCTATAACTATGTACATCCCAGGATATTTTGATTCCAGATCTCCAATTAAATATTCAAATGCCCTATTGTTAAATTCCTCCTCGTCAGTCAATTCGTAATCATATCTAAGCCAGAGCCTTATGGCTGCCTCAAGGGCCTTGGAGATGGCACCCCTCGAATGACCGAACTTCTCCATGGCCCTCCTCCTGAACCGCTCCTCGAGCTCTCTAGGAAGCACGCCCTTGATCATCACCGATAATTGGGACATATGTACTTAAATCTCTTCATCTCATGAATAGTGACGGCCAACTAAAACCCCCTATAAGGGCTTGATTCAGGGTAGGGTTGCATCCCTCTTCTCAGAGGCTCTCTGGATCCTCTCCATAACCCTCCTTGGGAGGGCTACGTCCTCCCTCCTCATCTCCAAGGGGCCCAGTATAACCAGCCCCTTCCCATCGATGATGGAGATCTCATGCATCTCGAGGCTGTGGGGGGTCTGCCTCATCTTCTCAATGAGGAGGAATCTTCTAAGAACCCCATCCCTCACAGCCCTCCTGAATCGGATGATGCCATCAGCTATGTGTTCGATGCCCCACCCGAAGGCCTCTGAATTATGACATATTATGCCACCAAATCCTGCAACAAAGTTCTCAGCTCCCGGGACCGATATATCGTAAACGAAAGAGTCTTGGAGATCTTCGACTTTTATTTCTCTGACCTTCATAAAGCCTACATCGCCTGAAACTAGTTTAGATAATATCTCTAATCTTCTTATAATATTTTCTCCTTTCTCGCTTAATGTGAATTTTCCCCCATCATTTATTGCTAAGCCATCACTTTTTAAATAGTTTAAAATCTTCCTTAATCGATTTTTTGGAATGCGCGTTCTTAAAAAGATCTCTTCTAATTCTAAGCCTTTCTGTTTTATCATTCTTAATAGATTATATTTTTCTCTAAACTTCCTTGGTCCAAACACTTTTGATAAAACTCTTACATTGCTTACCTCCTTTCTGTTTAAGTGAGTATAATTTGTGCCTTTTGTTTTATAATATGTAATTGCTTTAATTATGGGGAGAACTATTTCACTCGGGATACCTCTTAACTTTGATATTCTTGATTCCTTATCTCCAATTTTTATATTTAGTATGTCAGCAAGTTTAGATCTATCCTCTCCACCTGTAACGCAAACATTATATCCGCCCATTGTTCTCGGATGGATTGATGATACAATATCATTCATTAACATAAGATATGTTAGATCGTTTGTCAATTCTCTACTTATAGTAGTATAAGTTATGGATCTCCGTGAAATGTATCCATCTCCTTTGTAGAGGCCTTTTAGAAACTCCTTCTGTAGATTTTTTGGAGAATTGAAGACCATTCGAGGTATGCGCTTATTATGGGCTCCAGTCTCCACTTGGAAGACTCCATGTAAAATGCGACTTAATATCCTACTATTTACTTCTACTGAAAGTTTATTCTGTATTTCATATTTTTTTACGTCAAGTCCAAAACATACATCTATACATTTAGATACATCATTTGCATAATCACCTTCTCCTACCCCAAAAGTCAGTATAATTTTATCATCTTTTATGCTACCTTCACTTACATAATATCCTAGGAACCTAAATATATCTGCATTTAACTCTAAGATTCTTTTTACATTCTTAGTCGCAATTCCTTTCAAATTTTTAGTTCTATAGATTATTGAAATGCTATCCCCATCTATCTGATGAGTAGTCAATCCCGCATCATTTAAAACCTTTAAAGGATAGGTTCTACATTTTCTCCAATACCATCTTGTAGTATCATGACCTTTTTTATACTTTTTCATTATAATCTGTTTGAGCTTCGGATTATTGATATTTTCATCAGAAATATTATGAACATATACATCATAACCTGAAAACACATCATGACAACTCAATAGATCTATTTCATTAATTCCTGTAGAAGCATTAGGCAATCTAATAGGTACTAATATGTAGTCTCCTGTTTTTATTTCGCTAGTTGGAAGGCATTTTATATTTCCATCTCTAATTATAAATAAGCTATGGTCTTTGGTTACAGATATTTCTCTTCCTCCCTCTAGTTTCAATCTGTAAATTTTTCCAGTATACCTATGTTTTATTCCTGCTTCAACATTCATCCATTTAATCTTGAAGTCTCTCCAATCTAGAGAGGCAGCCTCTATTGTTTTCGCTGATGGCTCTACCATAATTCTATCTACTAGTTCGCCTATTGGAACTATCTGCACCTCTCCATTTATTCTTACGATAACTGGCTCATCGTATGGAAGAGAGGTTGTTATGGCGTACTGGCTGGTGGCTAGGATGGTGAAGTCCCATTTGGCTAGGACCTTCTTCACGAAGTATGAGTGCCTCCTGGACATCGCTGGCTTGTCCAACCAGAAGGCCGAGAGGCTGTCTATAACAAGCCTAGCCCTTCCATAGCCCAACGCCTTCTTGGCTTCTATGACCTTGTTCACCAGCTCCTCGACGCTGAGCGACCTTATGGTCCACTGATCCTCGGGGCCCATAAGGGCGTCGATGATTATGAGTTTGCCCTCCTTCATGGCTTTGGAGAAGTCGAATCCGAACTGGCTTGCTTGGGTTATAATGGAGTCCCTGCTCTCCTCCGTGGTCACGTAGATGCACCGATCCCCCTCGCTGATGCCCTGAGCTGTGAAGTGGATGCAGAGGATGGTCTTCCCCGTGCCAGGCTCCCCGGTAACGGCGACGGAGAACCCTCTAGGGATCCCGCCCGCAAGCATCTCATCTAAGGCCTTGACGCCTGTTGAGAGCCTCTCCATCACCAAATAGGCCCAACCATGTAATGGATTATCAGGCTTATTAACTCACTTGGAGCTGGCTTGGAGGCTGTTTGTATATGATTCTTGCCTCTCTTCATGCCCTTTCATCTTATGGGCCCAATGATGCTCCGCCTTAATTGTCGTATAGTATCACGCGGCTGGGCTTATTGGGCCCATAATATAAGAATAGGGTTCCATATGGGGGGCCCTCGAGGATGACAATTATCCTCATCACGATCACGCTATTTACGGGGATATGCCTTTGATTTTCTGAGATATTTATAGATAAATTGTATTCTCCTTGGGAGTATATATCAATGGAGCCTTCTCCTAAAGTGTCACTGGTTTCATTATTTCTATAGCTTAATGTCACATTTATTTTCTTAACACTTGATGGTGGGTTGGGTCTCAGGTGTAGGATTATCCTTACCTTATCCGTTAGGTTTATGTTCCCGGGCGTGGAGGGAGACTCTAGGATCGCCTCCTGATTATCCTTTCCATGGCTGAATGGTGGGGTCAGCTTACCAGATGAGTTGGAGCACATGAATAAGGGGTTCAGGGAGTATCCGCTGTCCACATAGAGGGTGCTCCAGTCCTCATCATTCTGGGGCGGCATGTCTGGAGTGAGGTCATAGATGGCGGTTAGATTTCCATCTCCTACTACGGTCAGCGTTGTCTCTATACTCGTGCTGTTCTCCGGTATTACTCCCCCCTCCGACTCCCAGTATAGGAATGTGTAGCTGGAGTTCTCAGGATTGTACCTGACCTGGTGATCTCCTGAGAGGATCCTGAGGAGCTTAGGCAGGGGGTAGACCTCCCCGTGGAGGGTTATGTTCCCCAGGTTCTCCTGGAGCTGGTTCATCCAATGTCTGCTCCTCAGCAGGATCTTCAGGGCCTTATAGTGGGCGGTGATGGAGCCGTTCCCGCTGACCACAACTGTGGTGCTTGGTGAGCGCGGGTCATCTATGGTTACATAGCCGCTTGAGGTCCAGCCCACGAAGGAGTATCCGGCCTCCGGGATGTATTCTAGCTGGTAGAGGCTTCCGTTGAGAGGGGCTGAGGCTGGGAGGCTGTAGTTGGCCTCTCCGAGCCTTATAATGCCCAAGTTCTCCGTCTCCCCCCCATCCTCGACGCTGTTTAGGTTGACGATGAGGCCGGTCTCGGGGGGTGGGGGCTGGGGTGGGGTATATGGGGCGTAGTAGGCCGTGATGGTCCCGTTGCCGTAGACAACGGCCTTCGTGTTGGAGGAGTGAGGGTCATCTACTTGGACCTGGCCTGTCGTTGTCCAGTTGAGGAATATGTAGCCGCTCTCAGGCGTGTATTTGAGATGGTACTCTCCTGGGTTGATGGGGTGGGGTTGCGCAGATGGATTGTAGGTGGTGTTTCCGAGCTGGATTAGGCCCATGTCTGTGGGGGTTTGAGAGGTGTTGAGCTGGCTTCTCAGGGTTATGTAGATCTCCTGATAGGGGAGGAAGGCCGCGACGTAGACCCTCTCCCCAGGGGTGATCACCATCAAGGATACCCCCATGGTGTTGTTGTTAACCCTTGGGGTGAAGGTGACGTTGTACCGGCCCATGCCGAGGTATCTCAGGTCCGTGACGTTTCCCTGGACGATGCATGTTCTGGTCAGGTTGACCCAGACCATCAGGTCCTCGGTCGATAGGTTGGGTATGGGGTTCTCCTCGACATCCTTACCCTCCACGAGCCTGAAGACTAGGGAGGTGTTCCCAGGCTCCCCCCATGATCCCCCTGAGGATTTGAGGAGGTCAGGGTAGAGGTCAAGCTTAACGTACTTTCCCGAGTGGCCTACCCACCCCCTGAAGCCGTAGGACCCTATGTCTAGCCTGAACTCCGTGTAGACCTGGCTGAGGCCCCTCTCCCTCCCCCAGTCCAGGTTGAAGTCCACGTTTATCTTACCCGAGACCCCTGAGCTGGAGTTCATGGCCAACCCTAGGCCCAGGGAGGAGAAGGAGGCCATGACGGACTTGACCCATTTGGATATGAAGGCCCTCCCAGCCTCCTCCGCTAGCTGGTTCGAGCCGGTCTCATAGTACCTCTCGCTGGCCCTGCTCAGGGCGTGGGCCAGGCAGCGGTCTAGGTCGCTGGATAATCCCAGAACGAGCTCCTCCACGGGCTCGTGTACGAGCTGCTGCCTGTGGAGGCTGAGCCTATGGATGGAGAGGGATAAGGAGAGGGTTAGGAGGGAGATCAGGAGGGCGGCGATGATGACGAACTGGCCCCTCCTGGAGAGAATGTGGGATCCCCTCCTAACCCGGCCCTTCCCCAAATTCCCATGGGCGTATATCCCGTTCATCATCTTCAGTTTCCCCCCTCCCTCATGAGGGTGAGGGTGAGGAGGTAGATCCTCCCATCCCTGGAGGTGTAGATGAGGCTGGTGGATGAGACCTCGAGTTGATTGGGGATGGTGTCTCCATGGATGTTGCGTGGGTTTATGGGGAGGGTCATGAGGGTTAATCCATCGCACTGGGTGATGGTCAGGTTGAAGTAGATGGACTGGGGCAGCGCCCTCTGGAGGACCTCCTTGAGATGGAGCTCCGCCAGCTCCGGCTGGGAGCCTGCCCTCTCCATGATCTCGCCGTAGGCCCCCGACTCGACCAGCCTATGTAGGACGTTGTATCCCAGCCTGTCTAGGTCGCCCCTCTCCTGTAGGACCCTGATATCGGAGGCCCTGACCAGGAAGGATGAGACCGAGAAGACTATGAAGATGACCGCCGCCGCGACGACGGCCTCAAGGATCCTTGACTGACCCCTCCTAGACCCGGAAAGGCCTGGGTTCCTCCTCATTATCATCACCATGTCATCCTCCATATGTACAGCCTCAAGGTGTAGATGGAGCCCCCGACCACCACCGACCTCTCGAGGGAGTAGGAGAAGGGGTTGGGGCTCCCCCCCTCCATCGTGGAGTAGGTGAGCTCCTCCACCCTCGGGGCGTAGAAGAGCTTAGAGCCGTCAATGGAGACGGCGAGGACGGCCTCTGCGCCCGGCTCGAGGTAGCTGAGCCTGTAGTGGGCGGCCTCCACCCTAGATATCTCCTGGGTGAGGTTGAGGAGGGCTGAGACCCCATCGCTGTAAGTGGGTATTATCTCGAGGGCCTCCCCGGCCAGCTCCATATCCCCCTCGAGGATGAGGCGATCCGATAGGAGCCTGGCCCTCTCCACCCGGCTCCCCACGGGTATCACCTTGACAGCCCTAAGGCCTCGGTGTTCCACGATGAGCAATATGACCCCCGTCTCCGCCTCGGCCTCCTCGAACCTTAGGGTGCATCTCCCATCCACCCCCGTCCTCGCGGTTCCCCCCGTCGGTTCTAAGGCCTTGAAGCCACCTTCATAGAGGTACATTGCAGCGGTCACGTTGGCGCCCGCGACTGGTGAGGAGCCGAAGGGGGTGGAGACGGTGACTATGAACTCTGAGGCTGATATTCTGGTTACGTTGACATCGAGGGCCTGCCTGAGTTCGAGCCTTAACCCGTAGGAGCCCCTTAGGTTCAGGAGTTCGGCTGCCCTCGATGGGGATATGGCCAGGTTTGATGGTCCGCTCAGCCTGCTGACCTTGCCTGGGTCTAGGACGTAGGCATCCCTGGTCGTCTCGCTGTGCTTTGCCAGGCCGAAGGATCTCAGGGCCTCCTCCCCAAGAGCCGGGTTGCATCCCCAGTCGGGGGGATCTCCGGGATCCAGGGTGAGCTGGGTCATGACCTTCTGCGCAGTCACCTTGAGCTGCTCCCTCTCCGAGAGGCTTATGGAGGGCTCTGAGAGGATGGCCATCATCGCGGTGGAGCCTGTCAGGATGGCTATGATGAGGATGGCTGTGAAGAGGTATTCATAGACCTCCAGCCCTCATCCCCTCCTCCATATGCCTATGCCAGCGGTCTGGGTGGAGCCGTCCATCAAACCCCAGACCACCAGGTCGCCAGCCCCGGCGTACACCAGCCCCGACCACTGGATCACTCCCCCCGAGCCACCCATGACGGGGATCACCCCCTCCCCGGCGGTCTTCAGCATCAGCCCCGCCTCCAGGTGGTTTACGGGTATTGGGGATGTGGCGGCTACCCCCTCCCCCTCCGCCAGCCTGGCCCTCACGTAGCATCCCCTCCCCTCGATGGTCTCGTTGAGGAGTTCTATGATGTAGGGCTTCTCGCCCAGCTCCCTTGGGAGCTTGAGGACCTTGAATACAGGCTCGACGCTCGAGTAGTTGGAGAAGTTGACGAGGCTGATCACCTCTACGAGGTTTAGGGCAACATACTCGGCCACCTGGTGGAGCTGCCTCCTCTGCACCTCGGCCTCGATGTAGGAGGTGATCACAGTGTATGAGAATCCGGCGGCGATTATGAGGCCTATGAGGGAGATCGTCCCGACCAGGTGCTTCAGTGGTATGTCCATCCTCCATCTCCCCTCCTCTAGGTTGAGATCATGATATGGGCCTCGGTGATGATGATCACCGTCTCTTCGGCCCCTGAGCTGATGGCCACCCCCTCTTCCATTAGGCCCCTCCTTACCCTGATGGAGATCTCTCCCCCCTGGTAGGTCCTGGTCGTCACGTTGACGCCCATATTCTGGGCCTTGAGGTTGACGGTCCCCGATCCCCCCATGGGGCCCATCGAGAGCCTTATGATGCTAATCTCTATGAACCTGTGGAGGGTGCTCCCCTCCTCATCGCTGAGGATGAACTCCCCTAGGTCGATGAGCCTGACCCTGTCATAGTCCAGCTTTATGCATGCCCCCCCATCCAACTCCACCCTCACATGGCTCAGCATGCTGCTCATGTTCACCATGAGGGAGCTGCTCCCCCTCAGGTTCGCCTCCGAGCCTGAGGCGCTGCTCCCCCCTCGGTAGACGATGGTGATGAGGGGTGTGATGCTGTATATCATCTCCTCCCCCCCTGGGGGCCCCGCAAGGATGGTCAGGCTCTCCCCCCGCACCTGGATGCCCACGCCACCGCTCCTCTGGTTGAACCGTACATAGCCCCCTGAGCCCCTCCTCAACGCGACGTCGTGGATCACCTCGTCCAGGAGGAGCATGTTGGACTTGGCCTGCTCGAACTCCGTGCTGGCCAGCTGGAGCTCCAGGAGGTTCATGGAGACGAAGGAGGCCACGCCAAGGATTATGAGCATGGCCCCGGAGATTATGACAGCCGAGATGGCTGGGGAGACGCCCCTAACGCGGTTCTTCGGGCATGGGGGGCTCAGAGGGGCTCTCATCAACGTTCTTCACCTCCAGGGCTGGAAGGGGAGGGAGAACCTGCTCGAGATGGACATGATGATGAGCGAGGCGGCTGCGAGGATCAAGGCGTGCTTGAACCCGTTCGAGAGGACGCCTGAGGATATCTTTCCCGTCACCAGTCCGGTGAGGTAGGCCTGGAGGACCATTGGTGGGAGGAGGAGGTTTAGGAACTGGGTGTAGGGTATGGCCTGCCTCCCGAAGGAGTATAGGACGAACCTCATGAAGCCAAGGAAGACTGTGGTCGATGCCAGGAGGATGCCCGCCCCCATGTAGGGCATCATCATGAGGGGCCTTAGCATCGCGGCCTTCTCCTTCTCGATGGACATGAGCATCTCGCTGAACCCCGTGAGGGTCTCGAGGGTCTCGGGGGTTCCTCCACCCACCTCTATGGCGTCGACGAGGAGGTAGATGTTGATGAGGGCGAGCCAGGACCTCACCCTCGCCCTGAAGGAGTCGTAGATCACCTTGAAGGGGAAGCCCCACTTTATCTGCCTGGCCGCCAGCTTCAGGTGCCTCGAGAAGCGCCCGTAGCTCCTCTGGGATAGGATCTCGATGCACTTCTCAGGGCTGGCCCCCGTCTTCCTCGTCTCGGTCAGGTCTCTTAGGAAGTTGGTTATGTCCCCCTCGAGGCCCCTCCCCCTCCTGCTGTAGTGGCTGTGGGCGTAGGCGGCAGGCAGGGTTCCAGCCATCAGGGTTAGGGCTAGGCCTATCGCCGCCTCGTACCCCTTCTCCAGCCCCATCATCATCCTCATCGAGGCCACCAGGCTTGTTAGGGGCTTGGTGAAGGGTGGGGCTAGCTGGGGGATGGAGAAAGGGGTGAAGGGGAGGAACATGGAGGCCGCTAGGAGGATCGTGAGGGGGAGAGTGGCGAGATATACCTTGTAGGGCCCCCACTCGTTTACGGGGTGCTGGAGCTGGGCGGCGTCTGAGAGGTATATGAAGAGGATCGAGAGGCCTGGCACTATCAAGTAGGCGTAGAGGAGATAGTTCTCGGCCGTGAAGAACCCCGACCAGAACTCGGAGAAGGCCATGGAGGTCATGAAGATGACCGAGAGGCTCAGGGTGGAGAGGATGATTATGGCTATATAGGACTCCATGAGGATGCCGGCCCTATCCCCGAAGGCCCTCACCCTAGCCGCCAGGTCCCTGAACATGGTCTCGGTCTGGGCCAGGAGGAAGTGGATCACGTCGGCCCCCGACCTTGTGGCCGAGGCGTAGCCGAGCATGAGGTCCCTGTAAGACCTCGAGGGGAGGTGGAGGGCGGACCTCTCCATCGCCGTCACGGGGTCCAACCCCTTCAGCTCCACATCCACCTCTATCTCCCTGGCAGCCCTGGATATGTGGGGGAGGAGAGGGCATCCCTTCAGCTTCCTCAGGCTCTGGTAGGGGGATAGGCCACCGGTGGCCATCACGCTTATATAGGTTCCGGCGAAGGGGACCTCGACATCAAGTTTCGAGGCCCTGTCATAGGCCAGCACCTTGGGAGCCAGGTACCCCAGCAGGATGACGAGAAGGGGAGCCGAGGCTAGGGGGGTCAACCCTGTGAGGTAGACCACCGGCGCGACGGCGACGGCGGCAAGGACCGTGAGGAACCCTATGAGGGAGTAGTAGGCGTCAGGGTATACCTTGAGGCCCGCATCCTCCAGGATCTCCTCCATCCTTATCCTCCCGTTCGAGTAGAAGAGCCGGGCCAGAACCCTCCCCACCCCCCTGAAATGCTGGTAGCAGAAACCCATGAGGCTGATCTCCAAGACAATCCTCCTCCTAAACCCCCCCATCATCCTTGGCTGCAGGCCCGCCGGGCGGGTCGGCCATCTCAGCCTCCATCTCCTCCAGAATCCCCTTCAGGAGCTCCTCCTCCGCCTTGAAGGCCTCCCTACCAAGGATCCTCTCCACCTCCTCGGAGGCGAACTCTATGTAGTACCTCGTTATGAGCCTGGCAACCTCGGCGTTCTCCGTTATCTCCCTGGCCCTGAGCTCATGGAGGAATAGGGCCCTCTTCTCCATCTCCTCGAGGAGATCCTCCTTGGAGAGGCCCCTCCTCCAGGCTATCCTGTCTAGGAGGATGCTGTCCTTGAACTCTGCCTTGAACCTGTCCGTCAAGGGGTCCCAGGTGGCTATGGGGATGAACCGGTCATGGTCGGCCACCTCGGTCACCGCCCTTATCCTCCTCCCGAACCTGGCGGTTCTGCCCCCCCCTGGGAGCTGGACCCTCTCGACGAGGGCGACGGCGTTTAGGAGGGGGATGTAGACCTCCGCCACGTTCATCGGGGGGCTGGTCAGGCGTCTCACGGCGTACTCCACGCTCTCGGCGTGGAGGGTGGTGAGGCCCCCATGCCCCGTCGCCAACGCCTGGAATAGGACGAAGGCCTCCTCCCCCCTGATCTCCCCCACCACGATGTAGTCGGGCCTGTACCTGAGGGAGGCCTTGACCAGGTCGAATAGGGAGACCATCCCCATCTTAACCGCCCCAAGCCCATAGCTCTCCCTGGCGACAAGCTGAACCCAGTTCTCGTGGGGGAAGTTGAGCTCGGGGATCTCCTCAACCGTCACGATCTTCATGGAGGGCTTGACGAGGCTGGCTAATGCGTTCAGGGTACTCGTCTTCCCAGCCCCAGTCCCCCCGATCACGGCTATGGTCATCCTGTTCTCTATGAGCATCCAGAAGTAGGCAGCCACCCTCTCGTCTAGGGTCCCGAGCTCCATGAGCTCAACGATGGAGAAGGGCCTCTCCCTGAACCTCCTGATGGTGAAGGAGCCCCCCTTCGGGGAGACCTCCCTCTTGAAGGTCGCCGCCAGCCTATCCCTGTTGGGGAGCATCGCGTCGAGGATGGGGAAGGCCGTCGAGATATGCTTACCAGAGAAGTGGGTGAGCTTAACTATCAGGTTGTCCAGGGCCTCCTCATCCGTGAAGATGATGTTGGTCGGGATGCTCTCATAGCTCCTATGCCAGACATAGGCGGGGACATTAACCCCGTTGACGGAGAGGTCCTCTATCATCCTATCCCTCATCACCACATGGATGGGGCCGAACCCCAGGAGATCCCGCCTCAGGTAGTAGAGGATCCTCGGCCAGGAGCCCTTAGGGATCCTCCTAGCATACCCATACTTCCTCGCGAGCCTCCCCGCCTCCCTCTCCAGATGAACCTCAGGCTCCACATAATCCTCCGGGGGCTCAACCTCCCTCACGATGATATCCGAGAGGCCCCTGAGGATCTCCCGCTCCCTATCACTGAGCCTAACCTCCTCCACGAAGTAGGCCTTCCCCCCACCCAGCTCAGGGAGCGCGGCGATAACCACCCTAGAGAAGGGATGCTCAACAGAGTAAGACTCCAAAACCAAGGCATCCTTAGGGAGCTCCTTAAACAA
>CALIUM010000002.1 GCA_938048735.1 uncultured archaeon | reverse complement strand
GGGTGTGAACTATATGAGGGAGCATATCATCGAGAAGGCCCGGATCCACTATGTGATTGAGGCTGGGGGAGGCCAGCCCAACGTGGTCCCAGACTACGCGAGGAGCTGGTTCTATGTGAGGGCGCCAGAGAGGGAGCAGGTTGAGCAGATATACGCCTGGGTCTTGAGGATAGCGGATGGGGCGGATCTGATGGCCGGTACAACCCATAAAGTGGAGTTTCTAGGGGGCTGCTACAACCTCCTGCCCAACAAGACCCTGAGCGAGATAGTCATCAGCAATATGAGGGAGATAGGGCCTCCCAAGTACACGGATGAGGAGCTCAATTTCGCGAGGGAGATCGGCAAGACCATCCCACCGGAGCAGAAGAGGGACGCCCTTAGGAAGGTGAACTTCCCTAACTGGGAGAGGTATGTGGATGTGGATCTGGTTCAAGAGGTCATCGAGCCCTGGGATGAAGGGATGGTGATGGCGGGCTCCACAGATGTCTCGGATGTGAGCTGGAAGACGCCCACCATGGAGTTCGGGACCGCGGCCTTCGTCCTCGGAGCCCCCGGCCACTCATGGCAGGCAACAGCCTGCAGCGGGATGAGCATAGGCCACAAGTCGCTATTATTCGCGGCCAAGACCATAGCGGGATCGGCCATCGACCTCCTAACCAAGCCGGAACTCCTTGAGAGGGCGAAGAGAGAGTTCAGGGAGAGGCTTAAGGGCAGGGTCTACAGGTCCCCAATACCAGATGAGGTCCAACCACCCCTGGAGGTCGCTAGGGCGGCGGCCGAGGCCGCGAAGAGGAGGAAGTAAAAAAATAAAACCTCCTATTTCTCAGTCATTTATTTCGAAAGTTTTTATTCATAAGGTTTTGATAAAGAAAAAAGATTTTATATATTCTTATAGAACATATTCGACCATTATGGTCTTCTTAAAAAACAGATATATGACAACATAAAAATTTAAAGAAAACGAAGGACTAATGGATTTTTTCTATTAAGGTTTGAGGGAGAAAAAGAGGGGAGTTATTTCCTTTACCTTAGCCCTTTCAGTTCCCGGATCATTTTGTTAACTTCTTCACGTAGCGCTCGAAGCGATCCATCGCGTCTTCTAGGGTCTTTATCGGTGCTACCAGCGCCAGCCTGACATGCCCCTCGGCGTTCGTCCCATAGGTCGTGCCTGGAACTATCCTCAGCTTCTCCTCCCTGAACAGGCCATCACACAGCTTGGCTGAGGGAACGCCAAACTCGGATATGTCGGGGAAGAGGTAGAAGGCCCCCTCGGGATATGGGCATCTGACCCCGGGTATCTCATTCATCCTCTTGACGCAGTACTCTATCCTCTCCTGGTAGGCCTTCCTCATCTCATCCACGAAGCTCCAACCCCTCTTAAGGGCCTCGACCCCCGCCTTCTGGAAGGCCACTGGCACTGAGCAAATACCAACTGGAACCCTATTGATCAGGCCAGCCAGCTCCGGCCCGGCCACGATGTATCCGGCCCTGCATCCAGTCCAGGCGAAGGTCTTTGAGAAGCTTGATACGATGATGGTCCTCTCCAGCATCCCGGGCTGGGTTATCATCGGATAGTACTTTCTCCCTCCCCAGATGAACTCGGTGTATATCTCGTCATCTATGACTATGAAGTCCTTCTCGACGGCCAGCTCAGCTATCCCCTCAACCTCCTCCTTGGTATACACGCATCCAGCTGGGTTCTCGGGGTTACATATAACCAGAGCCTTGGTCCTCTCCGTGACCACACTCCTTATGTTATCTACGTCAGGCCTGAAGAGGCCGTTCCTGTCCTTCATCATCTTCGCCCTCACTATCTTGGCCCCGAAGTAGGCTGCGGGCTGGTTATAACCCTGATAAGCTGGATCCAGTATGATGATCTCATCCCCAGGGTTCAGGATGGCCGCGAAGGCCTGGAATATGCCCTGGGAACCCCCAGAGGTCACTATAACCTGGGTCTGCGGGTCGACATCAACATTGAACTTCTTATAATACTCGGCGATGGCAGCCTTGAACTCGGGGTCGCCGCCGAAGGCGTAGTGGGTGTGGCCCTCAAGCATCGCCTTATAGACCGCCTCAGCAATGAACCTGGGCTGGTCGAAGTCAGGGTCACCAGCCCCCAGATTTATCAATCCTGGAATGGGGTCTAAGGCCACCCTCGTGGCCGAGGCTCCTCCGATGGAGAGAAGCTCCTTCCTCGCAAATCTCTCTACAGACACCTCTCGACGCCTCCGCCTAGCTATCCGGTACTAATATAAAACCTCTTCGCCGGCGGACCTACACCCGATATAATCAAATAAGCTTTGGAGCTTGTTCAATCGGCCTTCCCTGAAAAGGTTAAAATTTCTGGTTTCAGAACCTTTACATGCCCGCCGTTAGACGACGCTCCATGCAGACGGACCTCCCCGAGGGAGCCTGTGAGGAGGGGGTTACCCAGCCATGGAACAGGCGGGCGGGCGGGCGTCGGAATCCTCGCCTCTGAGAGAGCTCGGCCTAGGAGGGCGAAGCCCGGTCGATGAGGCCGAGAGTTTGTTGCGAGGGACAGGGACGTCCGCCCTTAAGCCTTAAATGGTCCGAGAACATTTTTTATCCCCGTCCGGTGCAGTCTAAATGGATCCAGCTGAGAGATATGAGCTGTGCGTCCGAAACCTTGAGGAGGTTATCACACCGGAGGAGCTCAAGGTTCTTCTTGAGACCGTGGACCACCCCAGGGGCTATGTGGGCTTCGAGTGCTCAGGCCTCATGCACGCTGGGACAGGCCTCATAGTAGGTAGGAAGATGCTTGACTGGGTTGAGGCGGGTTTCGATTTCATCATCTTCCTTGCAGACTGGCACAGCTGGATAAACAACAAGCTCGGAGGGGTGATGGAGAATATAAGGATAGGTGGAGAGTACTTTAAGGACTGCTTCACCGCCCTCGGCCTGCCTGAGGGGAAGGTTCGATACGTCTGGGCCTCCGACATCGTGGACAGCAGTGAGTACTGGGAGAAGGTCGTGAGGATCCTGAAGGCCTCTTCTCTCAAGAGGATCCAGCGCACCCTGCCGATCATGGGTAGGAGCCTCGAGGCGGGTGATGTGGAGGCCGCATGGATGCTCTACCCGGCCATGCAGGCGAGCGACATATTCCATATGGAGCTGGACTGCGCCTGCTCCGGGATGGATCAGAGGAAGGTTCATATGCTGGCTAGGGAGCTGGCCCCCAAGCTGGGTTTCAAGCCCCCCGTCTGCCTCCACTCCCCCCTCCTCCCAGGTCTCCAGGGGGAGGGTGTTGAGGGTGTCTTCGACGAGGATAGGGGGATAGATAGGAGCATAAGGATGAAGATGTCGAAGAGCGTGGAGAAAGGGGCAATTTGGGTGAACGACGAGCCTGAAACCATAAGGGAGAAGTACAGGATGGCCTTCTGCCCTCCCAGGTCTGCGGAGGGGAACCCGGTCCTTGAACATGCTAGGCTGGTGGTCTTCCCCCACCTGGGATCCCTCGATGTGGAGCGGCCAGCTAGGTACGGCGGAAGGCTCACGGTGAATAGCTACTCCGAGCTTGAGAGGCTCTACACCTCCGGGGAGCTCCACCCCCTAGACCTCAAGAACGCCGTGGCCGAGGCGATGATAAGGATCCTGGAGCCGGTAAGAGAATACTTCAAGAGGCACCCCAAAAACCTTGAGAGGATGCTCGAGCTACAAGTGACGAGGTGACCCTAGCAGGATCAGCACCTGTCCAGTTCCCCTATCCTCTCCAGCATCCAGACAAGCCTGTTACAGTATCCCCACTCGTTGTCATACCAAGCTAGAACCTTAACAAGGTCTCCTGCGGTCATCGTTGAGAGGCCGTCCACGATGGCTGAATGGGGGTCGTGGATGTAGTCGGTGGAGACCAGGGGTTCCTCGGTGTAAGCGAGGATCCCCTTCAGCCTACCCTCCGAGGCCTCCTTGAAGGCGGAGTTCACCTCCTCCTTGGTGGCGGGCCTCTTAACATGGACGGTGAGGTCTGTCAGGGAGACATTCGCGACGGGAACCCTAATGGCTATGCCGTTGAGCTTCCCAGCGAGTTCTGGAAGAACCAGCCCTATGGCCGAGGCCGCCCCCGTAGTCGTGATTATTATGTTCAGGGCCGCCGCCCTAGCCCTCCTCAGGTCCTTATGGAGCATATCGCATAGACGCTGATCATTGGTGTAGGCATGGACAGTTGTCATTAGGCCGGACTCTATGCCGAACTCGTCGTTGAGAACCTTCGCTATGGGGGCTAGGCAGTTGGTGGTGCAGGAGCCTAGGGATATCACCCGGTGCCTCTCAGGGTCGTATGCCTCATGGTTAACCCCTGGGACCACGGTGACATCAGCCCCCTTGGAGGGGGCCGTTACCAGAACCCTCTCAGCCCCCGCCTCGAGGTGCTTCGCCGCCTTATCCCTATCCGTGAATCTGCCCGTCGCCTCGACGACTGTGTGAACCCCGAGTTCCCGCCATGGAAGTCTCGATGGATCGGGCTCCGATAGAACCCTGATCTCCCTTCCATCAACGATTATACTTCCATCCTTCACTGAGACATCCCTGTTAAGCCTTCCATGGACGCTGTCATACTTCAATAGGTGAGCCAAGCCTGAGACCTCTCCGAGATCGTTTATAGCTGCCACATCAATCCTGGCATTGGTCTCGAGGATGGCCCTTAGGAGGGGGCGGCCTATCCGGCCGAAGCCGTTTATGCCTATCCTGATCATGAGACCTCAATGATAGAAGAGGGATAGGCTAATAAATTATCCCTTGGATCGAGGAAGGTTTTTATTATTAAGCTCTCTGAATCATAGATGGTGTAGGGACACCTGCTCACACTCACCGCGGGGTGGATGGCCTGAAGGGCTGATCAACCTCGCACTCACTTCTGGGTTGGATAGGTGAAGTCCATGGAAGCCCCAGAGGAGGAGAGGCCTCCGCGGGAAGAGTGGAGCATAGATGTGGCGGAGGTGAGAGAGGTGGATCAGAAGGATAAAACAGTCTCGGCCAAGTATGTGATAGAGGCCAAGTTCTCAGTGGAAGGGGTGGTCGAGAAGCATGATGTTATAGGAGCTATATTCGGTCAGACTGAGGGACTCTTCCCTAAGGAGTTCGAGCTGAGGGAGCTCCAGAAGTCTGGGAAGGTCGGTAGGATAGACATAGAGCTCAAGTCGGCGAACGACAGGACCGAAGGGACGATAACAATCCCCTCCAGCCTAGACAAGGCGGAGACCGCCATAATAGCCGCAGCCGTGGAGACCATAGACAGGATAGGCCCCTGCGAGGCTAAGGTGAGGATAGAGAGGATAGTCGACGTCAGGGCTGATAAGAGGGAGAAGATAATCCAAAGGGCCAAGGAGCTGATGAGGGACTGGGTGGTTAAGGACGCTATAGAGCTGGAGAAGCTCATCGAGGAGGTCTCGAAGGATGAGAGGAGGCCTCAGCCGGTTCAGTACGGGAAGGAGAGGCTGACCGCGACCCCAGACATCTCACAGATGGAAGAGCTTATAATTGTGGAGGGGAGGGCAGACGTCATAAACCTCCTGAAGAGCGGCTACACCGGGGTAATAGCCCTGGAGGGGGTTAAGATACCGAAGACCATAATGGAGCTGACGAGGAAGAAGGAGACCACCGTCTTCCTAGACGGAGACAGGGGCGGAGACCTGATCCTGAAGGAACTGATGCAGGTAGCGAGGCCCAAGTATGTGGCGAGGGCGCCCAGGGGCAAAGAGGTTGAGGAGCTAACCCCCGAGGAGATAAGGGAGGCTCTAGCCAAGAGGGTTCCATTCGAGAAGGTCCTCGCACTCTCAAGGATAGGGGAGCTGGCGGGTGAGATCAGGGGAACCCTGGAGGCGATATTGATGAGAGAGGATGGGGCCGAGTTGGCGAGGATCCCGGTGAGCGAGCTCGTGGATAGGCTGAAGGAGAGAGACGATGTCGATATGGTGGTCTTCGACGGCATAATCACCGAACGCCTCCTAGAGACCGCGAAGGAAAAGGGGGTTAAGACCCTGGTCGGGGAGAGATTGGCCACGGGGGTCGAAGTGCCACCGGAGATAGAGGTGAAGCTATTCAGCGAGCTTCCATAACAAAAAGGGAACCCCCACCCCTATATTTCACAAATATTCGAAACCAACGTTAGGACCCAACACCCACCCATGCCGAGACTAAAAACACCGACTATCTAAACCAAGTTCGGTTCATAAGGTCAAGGGCTTCTTATACCCTTATTATCATGGAGTTTCAATAAAACCTCTTCTGGTTCGGCGATCCATACCTCATTTTTGTATCGACTGAAATGGTCTATATCTCTCGTGGCAACTACATCCGCTCGAGCCATTAGGGCTGATGCTACGATTATCACATCGGGCCTTATCCTAGTGTTATATCTCGCACAGAGTTCACCTATCATGTCTGCTAAAGGGAAATTTAAGTCCATGATGAGGGATCCTGAGGACTCGAAAGCCCTAAAATCGGCCTTCAACCTATTAGCCTCCTCAACCCCCTTTCGATAGGCCCCATTTAGTAGCTCTGCTATAGTTATAGTCGAAATGACGCCCAGGGCTTCTCCATCCCTAATGGATCTAAGTAGGCTTCTGGATTTTTCAGATCCCTCCTCCCACTCGCTCCTAGCATTGATGAAGATGCTTGTATCAAGGCAGACTTTAAACCCGTTCTCCTTCGTATTCTTCCCATCCCCGCCTGAGCTCATTCATTATCTCCCCCGTCGACTTGTCGGGAAAAACCCTCCTCAATACATCGAGCATATCTTCAAGCCAGCCCCTTGCAGGGGCATGGATCAATAAAGCCCTTTGATCCTCCATTAAAACCACCTCCACATGATCCCCCTCTTTGATGCCGAGCCTCTCCCTGAACTCCTTTGGGATGGTAACCCTGCCCTTCACATGAACCTTCAGCCTCACCCTCTCCAAGGGCCTCACAGACATGCTTAATTGGTACCACAATATAAGCCTTCTAGTACCACCGATAGCTCATGCCGCCGCGATATACAACTCTCTGACCAAAGGGTCCATCGACCGATAAAATGGTGCTCCGGCCGGGATTTGAACCCGGGATCTATGGCTCGAAAGGCCATCATGCTTGTCCGGACTACACCACCGGAGCGCGGGCTATCACCTCTCTTCATGTGATCCTGGGTATATATGTTGCTCCGTTCTCCACCGTGAGTTGCTTCTTCTCTTTGTGGGCAACTTCTCGACCACCTCAGCTTGGCTGCCTCGACCGTGCTGGCGACCTTGTCTTCAAGACCTGCGAGGATGTGGCAGCCCTATCTCCCGAGGCCTCTGCACAATCAATGCTCTGGAGCTTTAGCTTGAGACCCTTAAGGTTGAGGAGACCGTCATCAAAAGCTCTAAATTTAATATGGACTTTAAAGGTCCCTTTATATGGTTTACGAAGCTTGTTTCAACATTCCTCTTATGCCAATTTAATTGAGAGGAGCGCATAATATTTTATATTGGTTGAGATGCTGGTCTTTCTCGATGAGGGTTTTATCGAAGGTTGACCTGGAGGACTATATAACGGGATCCAACATTCTGGGCTGCGGTGGAGGTGGAAGCCCTGAGAGTGGGAGGGAGATGGTTGAAGATGCTTTTGATAGGGGCTTCAGGTTCCAACTCGCAGATCCCGGGGAGCTTCCGCAGGAGGGCCTCCTCTGCATATTGGGAGGTGTGGGGGGAGGAGTCCCCGAGGAGGTGAGGAGGAGAGTTCAACCCTACATCCGAAGGGTTAGGGAGACGAGGGATGAGAGGCTTAATAGGATTAGGCATGCCGTGAAGGAACTCTCGGAGTATATAGGAGAGGAGTTCTGTTCATACATAGCCAGTGAGACTGGGCCTGGAAACGGGGTCATGCCCATGTATATGGCTGCCTCAGAGGGGAAGCCGGTCGTCGACGGGGACTGCTGTGGGAGGGCCAAACCCGAGCTGGCCATCTCCCTGACCCATGTAGCGGGGATCCCGATAACCCCCCTGGCCATGGTGACCCCCTTCGGGGAGACGCTGATATTGAAGAATGCTATCGACGATTACAGGGCTGAGGATCTATGCAGGTACGCCGCCATCGCCTCCGGTGGAGGGGTAACCGTGGCGAGATGCCCGGCGAGGGTGAAAGACTATAGGAGGGGGATGGCTCCAAACCAGGTCTCAAGGTGCATAAGAATCGGAGCAGCCATAAGGGTGGCCAGAGAGAGGGGTGAAGACCCTGTAGAGGCATTCATCGAGGCAGCTGGGGCGAAGAGGCTATTCGAGGGGGTTGTTGTACAACATGAGGTAGATAAGAGGGGAGGATTCAACTGGGGCACATGGCTTATAAAGGGCTCAGGGGAGTATGAGGGGCACACATACAAGGTCTGGTTCAAGAATGAACATCTGATAAGCTGGCTGGATGATAAGCCCCACGTCACATGTCCAGACCTCATATGCATCGTGGAGACAAATACCTGCCATGGGCTTTCAAACTTTGTGGATAGTGGGATAAACAATGGAAAAAATGTCACTGTATTGGGAATAAAAGCATATGAGGGATGGAGAACTAAGAGAGGGATGGAGATATTCAATCCTAAATACTTCGGATTCGATATCGAGTACATCGAATCTTGGTAAGAGAATCACCATCCAAATCAGGTAAGCCTCCAAGATAAGGGAGTTAGTATGAGAAGGGCCGTTGAACAGAAATTCATGACACCGAGGGCTATATGGGTTCCTCCAACCTCTTGAAACAGGTATTATTGGAACGAGGAGAGATAGGATGCCACTCACCATCTCAAGGGTAGGAGGACTATATAAAGCCGAGAATCCCCTCTATTAACCAAGAGATTTTTCGCCCCACTTGAAAAAAGGGAAGAGCCTTAGCCGTTGGGCTTCAAAATTGGAGCTATGACCTCCTCAACCTTCCTTGAGCTGCCCCCCTCAAACACGTTATAGATCCTTGAGTAACGGCAGTGAGGGAAGTAGCAGCACCTTCCCAGGGAGCAGCCCCAGGCTATCATCGTCTTGTCCTTCTCTTCTATCCTTATGGGAGCCAGAAGGGCGGTCACCTCCCTATGAGATCCACCATCACCAATGAAGTTTCTACATGTGAAGCCCCTTGGAGAAATAGATAAGTTCATTTTCCTAAGATCATTCACTCACGAGTTCATTCATAGACCTTACATTCACTCTTCCATTAAAAATACAAAATCGGAGGGGGCGCCTTCCCTTGAAAGAGATCCAAAAGTCGGGTCTCTGTTGTAAAATTGATTTAATTTTTTGATTATAATTCATAAATATTAACAAATCGATTTTAATTTGGTCCCATCCTCCTAAGTGAAGCAGCTCAACCGATCTAACTCAATCTTAGTAAAATGAGATGGATCTATCCGCTTTCTTCCAGCTTCAAAGGTAAAAATCGAGTTAAACCAACGATCCCAGTATGAGGATACCGGAGAATATGATAATTGAGGCGATGAGCCTCACCCTCCAATACTCCTCTCCTAGGAGACCCGCGCCGAGGAGTGAGCCTATCACTATGCTCAGCTGCCTTATGCTTAGGATGTAGCTCACCTGGGCCATGCTCATAGCGAACAAAACCATCAGGTATCCAACCCTCATGAGGAAGCCCGAGACAACTATCTTCAAGCCTTGAGACTTCAACTCCCCAGCAAGGGAGCTTAGGCCTCCTCTCAGGAGAACCAGTGGCATGAGTAAGGCTGTGATGAAGAAGTCGAGCCAGAAGGCGTAGATCATGGGGCCAACCTTCAACACTCCGGCCTTATCTACTAGGGAGTAGATGGATGTGGATAGCGCTGCTAAGAGGGCGAACTGGGAGGCTCTGCTTCTGATGGAGGTGAGAGGAACTAGAAAATTCCTCGGGGAGAGCCCCCTAAGATGGATCATGTATACACCTATGACCACCATGAGGATACCAAAAACACCCAGAGGGGAGATCTCCTCGCCCAGGAAGGTGACGGCTAAGGCGAAGAGGAAGAGGGGGGAGGATCGAGCTATGGGATACACAAGGGATAGGTCACCATGCTCATAAGCCTTCCCTAAGGAGAAGAAGTATAAAGCCTCAGCCAAACCGCTCACCAACATGTAGGGAACTGCAGTGATGGGGAGACCCCAGTCTGGTAATAGGAGAAAAAATACCGGAAGGGTTGTGAAGAGGGATGTGAGGTTCATCAACCACATGTAGGCAACCTTATCTGCACCCCCTTTAGCCATTAGGTTCCACAGCGCGTGCAAGAACGCCGAGGCGACCACCAACATGGGGGGTGTTAACTCCATTACATCAGGAATTTTATAAGGGACTGAAAAGCTTAACACCCTTCTAAGGCTTCAAAGATCCGTTGGGAACCGACACAGGGCTTAAGCTCAAAAGTCAAAAGCATGCTTCAAGAGGGCTTGAAGCAATAAGATTTTTTTGGGAGATGTTCAAGAACAATATGAGGCGCATCGAGGGGCCCGTAGCTTAGCTTGGTAGAGCAACAGGCTCATAAGGGATGACCTGAGAGACCTGTGGGTCAAGGGTTCGAGTCCCTTCGGGCCCACTCCTAGATACTTCGGGTAAGCCGCCCTGATTCCTTCCAATAATTGGAGGAGCTTTAAATAATGGTTACCTTTTAAAGTTATGGAGTTGAATCTCTCGGCTGATGATGAATCAAAGCCGATTTCAAGGGATTTAATGGAGAAGATCTTAAGAGCTCAGAAGAATGAGATTACTGAGCATTTTATATATGGGAATTTATCTAAACAAGTTAAAGATGTTAGGCATTCTGAGATTCTTGGCGATATATCTCGAGATGAAATGAATCATTATAATATTTTACGCGATATTACTAAGATGGATGTCGGCGTTGATAAATTTAAAATGTATTTTTATATTTTGATCTCCAGATTTTTTGGCTTAAATTTCGGTCTGAAGCTAATGGAGAGGGGTGAAGATTTTGCTCAAGATGCATATGAAAAAATTAAGGAGGTTTCTCCAAAAGTTGAGGATATAATTAGAGATGAAAATAAGCATGAAAGAGAGATAATAAGTTTTATCGATGAAGAGCACCTCAAATATGTCAGTTCCATGGTCCTGGGTTTGAACGATGCCCTCGTAGAGTTGAGCGGCGCTCTTATCGGTTTCACCCTAGCCCTTCAGGATGCCTTTATGGTTGGGATTGTGGGGCTCATAACCGGGATAGCTGCCTCCATGTCTATGGCCACATCCGAGTTCCTCTCAACGAGACACGAGGAGAGCGATAAAAACCCCCTGAAGGCCAGCCTCTACACGGGATTAGCCTACATCTTCACGGTACTTTTATTATCATCTCCATACCTATTGATTAAAGAATTATATTTTTGCATGAGTTTAGTTATATTAAATTCAATGCTATTAATTTTGATATTCACTTTTTATATTTCAATTGCCAAGGGAATGAATTTTAGAAAAAGATTCTTAGAAATGGCTGCCATCAGTCTTGGAGTTGCAGTAATTAATTTCTTCATAGGATTGGGAATAAGAAAGGTATTTGGATTAGAAGTATAAACAATTTTCATGAACAACTTTATAACAGACAAAATAACTCAACGCTAATTATTTAAAGGTTAATATGTTTCTTGTTATTTGCTTTTATCTTTCTATATATTCGATCACCTTCCCTTCCTTTGTAAGATTGTAATATGCCTTTCCTTCTCTCTCCGACTTCTCCACGCAGAAGCCGTTCTCGAGGATCTCCAAGTGCCATTTTAGGGTTCTCCCCTCTAGGCCGGTGGTGGATAGGAGATCCTCGAAGCTCATCTCCCCCTCCTTTAGAGCCTCAAGTATCCTCCTCCTTACGGGGTTGTTAACGGCCCTCAAATAGCGGAGGTGGTACTCCCTCGTCTCCTCAATGGATCCCCCCACAGTCCTAGACATGGCCCACCATCACAATTCAATACTTAAACCCCTAACCCTTAAAGGGTTTGCTGAAGGTCTTCTGCATCGCAAACTTTAAACTATCCACCACCTTCTGAGGTGGACGGATAGACTTCAGGAAAGAGATGATGAAGGTTTTGGGAATGAGCGGCGTAGATGATGTTAGGGATGAAGAGCATCAAGAGCCCGGGAAGGAGGTGGAAAGGGAGCTAGGGGAGACCCCGAAGGAGGCCCTAGGGCCTGCTGAGGCTCAGGAGGCGCCAGAGGAAAGGCCTATAGCAAAGGGGGACTTCATCCTCCTCCACTACACAGGGCGGACAGAGGATACCGGGGAGGTCTTCGACACGACGGATGAGGAGGAGGCTAGAAGGGCCGGCATATACTCAGAAGGGGTGAAGTATGGCCCCAAGCTCATGATAGTCGGTGAGGGGGAGTTCCTAAAGGGCCTCGAGAAGAGGCTCGAGGGGCTGAAGGTTGGAGAGGAGGGGGAGATAGTGATACCCCCAGAGGAGGCCTATGGGGAGAGAAACCCAGATAATGTGAGGATGGTCCCATATAGGGTGCTACGATCCAAGGGTGTAACGCCGACGGTTGGAGCCAGGGTCGAGGTCGACGGTAGGATGGCGACGGTACGAAGCATAGGGGCTGGAAGGGTCCAACTAGACTACAACCACCCCCTCGCTGGCAGGAGAATCGTCTACAAGGTGAAGGTTGTAAAGAGGCTGGAGACAGATGAGGAGAAGATGAGGGCACTGATAGGTAGAAACTTCCCCAACATAGCGCCTGAGAGCTTCGAGGTCAAGATCTCAGGGGAGAGGGTGAGGATCCAGATACCTGAGGAGGCCTTCTACGAGGAGAATCTCCAATTAGAGAAGAGGACTGCAGCAGTAGAGATCCAGAGGTTCTTTCCCCAGATAGAGGATGTGGAGTTCGTAGAGGTAATATCTAGGAAGGCCTAGCCCCGATGACGACTCTTGAAAGGGGGGAGGCCCTCGTCATAGGGGGAGGGCCAGCGGGCCTCCTAGCAGCCAGGGAGATGGCCAAGAGGGGGCTCGAAGTCACAGTCATAGAGGAGCACCCTGAGATAGGGGAGCCGAACCACTGCGCAGGCCTCCTCAGCATAGAGGGGCTCAAAAGGATAGGCGTGGAGCCCTCCCCCAGCTTCATACATAACAGGGTTAAGGGAGGGAGAGTCATCTCCCCAGGAGGCATGATCATAGAATTCAAGGATACGAGAGATAGGGCCTATGTGGTTGATAGGGCAGCCTTCGACCGACGATTGGCGGAGCAGGCCATGGAAGCAGGCGTGGAGATAAAGGAGGGGCTTAGGGCCAGGGAGCTGATCCTCAAAGGCGGGAAGGTCGAGGGGGCCAGAGGGAGGGGCTGGGAGTTCATGGCTGGAGTAACCATAGACGCGGAGGGGGGGGCGAGGACCCTAGCTCGGCAACTGGGACTAGTTAGGGCAGGAGATGGAGCCCTAACCGGAGTGAATGTGGAGGTATCCGGGGTCGACGTGGACCCGGAGATGGTTGAGGTCTGGCTCGGAGGCTCGATAGCCCCAGGGTTCTTCGCATGGGTGATCCCCCTCGGGAGCGGGGAGGCCAGATGCGGCCTAGCCTGCAAAACCGGAGACGCCCCAAGGAGGCTTGAGAGGTTTGTGGAGAGGCGCTTCAAGGGCGGGAGGATGGGCCCCATAAGGGGGGGAAACCTATTCATCAAGGGCCCCATCAAGAGAACCTATGGGGACGGGATAATCCTCGTGGGAGACGCGGCAGGCCAGACAAAGCCCACAACAGGAGGGGGGGTAATCCTCGGAGGGATCTGCGCCATAGAAGCCGGAAGAACAGCGGCCGAGGCACTGATGAGAGGAGACCCGAGTTCGAGCCTCCTTAGAGGGTACCAGGAATCCTGGAGGAAGATCCTGGGGAGGGAGTTCTCCCAAATGCTGGCCACAAGGAGAGCCTTCGAAAGGCTATCCGACCAGCAGATAGACAGGATATTCAGAACGGTAAAGGAAGAAGGTTGGATCATGGACATTTTATTGAGCCAACTAAAAGAGGCCGACATGGACATGCAGAGTGGATTTATCGGCCAAATATTGAGGGAACCGAGGATCACGAAGATCCTCCTGAAGAGCCTGGGCAGCCTGGTAGCAGAAGAGATCATGAGAAGACTAAATTTTAAAATCAATCTCAAAGGAGATGAGTCATAATTGGAGGCTTCCTGAACCTAGATGTAGAAGCCCCCAAGAACAAAACCCAAAAACCCGTGACGATTCAAGGCGCCCACATACACTGGGGAAGATGAAGGGTAAACCGCAGCATCGAAGGGAAAACCCTTATCTTTAAATATCGCCTCAAAAGGCATTTTAGGAAGCTGACCCGCGATGCCGACATGCCTGGGTTGTGGAGCAAAGATAACTCCGGATGAGAAGTGGGCGAAGTTCGAGTGCCCGAACTGTGGCCAGATTACCATCTGGAGATGCGAGAAGTGTCGGATCTTCGGGAGAGAGTATAAATGCCCTAAATGCGGCTTTGTAGGTCCCTAGAGGGATTCATGGCCATCATACGATAAGGTGCAAAGCTGCGGCTCCACCTTCAACATTGGAGCGCCAGACCCATGTTATCCAGGCATGTTGCGGTCCTTGTCCCCACTTATCTTCGCCGCTATTCTGGATCTGGCCTATAATATGGCTTGAAAAGCATTGAGCATTAGGGTTTGCGCGATGTCTATAACCGGTAAACCTGTCGCAGGCTTCATCCCATCCTCATATCAGGCATTTTCATCGTCCTAAACGCCGCATTGCTAAGCATCAAAACCCTGTATATTTTTGGCTAGACTGAACATGTGGGAGTTTCCCAGGAATGGGAGGGGAATCTTGAATATGCTTGGCAAAATCGGGTTCTCTGAATAATCTGGTTTCTACGCTGTTCTAATCAGCCTCCTGGCCTTATCTCTAGGCGTAGGAATAGGATGTATGATGCGGCGAAGCAGGCGACTAGTCCAACGGCTATGGCGGTTATCTGGGGCCAGCTCATCGTAAGGGCCTGGGATATATCTAGCGACCTGAAGGGGGAGCCTCCCCCTGGCCCTATGAAGAAGAAGCCTCCCGCTCTTCCCATGATCGCCTGGACGGCCTCGTTGTATAGGTATGCGGGGGAGATCCTCTGGATGTTTGATTGAATGGTGAACCTCCTCTGGATAAGCTCCCGGTACTCGGGGGACTCGAAGAGCCTTGTCATGTTGGCTCCGGGTCCGCTCGGCATGGGGATGGGCGCGATCATGTTGGCTACTAGGGCCGCAATTATGGAGATCATGATGGAGCAGAGGAGCCAGGTGGCTATGGACATGAGTATAGAGGTTGAGGTCTTCTTCGTCACCGTCGAGAAGAGGAGGCCTAGGCCGAGCCAGAAGGCGAGGTAGAGGATGGTGAGGGCTGCGATGAGCGTTATCCTCAGCAGGTCCTCGGCTCCAGGGCCGAATCCCAGTAGGGTTGTCGCGAGGCTGCTCATTATGGTGATGGTGCTCACTCCTAGGATGGAGAGGGCCGTGACCCCCGCAAGGAACTTCCCGTTTATGACGGCGTCCCTATAGATGGGCTGGGATAGTAGAACCGATAGGCTTCCACTTGTCCTCTCCTTGTTCACCGCGTCGAATCCAAGGGCCAGTCCTATTATAGGCCCGAAGAAGACCATCAGGTATGTGAAGGAGAAGCCGAACTGGGCCCCCCAGAATATGGCCATGAAGCCCGCCTGGGGACGGTCTCTTATATAGAGCACCCCCTGATAGGCGGACATCGTGGAGAGGAGGAGTATGAGGGCGAACAGGACCAGGTAGCGCCTGCTCCCAAGGTGGTCCGCGAGCTCCTTCCTGAAGACTATCGTGACGCCCATCCTCTCAAACCTCCTCATAGTACTTTAGGAATATATCCTCAAGGCTGTACTCCCTCGGCCTCATGAGGAGGATCACCGAACCATGCTTCGTTATGGTCTCCGAGACCTCCCTTGACCTGTCCCTCTCCATGTAGACATAGAGCCTGAGACCCTCCTGCTCAACTGAGGCAACGCCGTCTATGGCCCTTATCTCCGCCACCAGCTTAGGGGTTATCTCTGTCAGCTCGAATTCAAGGGTCTTCCCCTCCGCTCCGGCCACCTTCTTAGAGAGGTTCTCTATAGTGTCGGTGGCTATGAGCCTCCCATTTCTTATGAAGCCCACCCTCCTACAGGTCTGCTGGACCTCGTAGAGTAGGTGGGATGAGTAGAAGACCGTCAGCCCCTCCTCCCTGTTCAGCCTGAGTATTATGTCCCTGATCTCCTTCACCCCCTGCGGGTCTAGGCCTATCGTCGGCTCGTCGAAGAAGGCTATCTTGGGCCTCTTGATCAATACCTCGGCTATGCCTAGGCGCTGCTTCATCCCCCTTGAGAACTTCTCCACCCTCGTATCCGCCCACCTCTCGAGGCCCACAGCCTCGAGCAGCTCCTTAATCCTCTTCTCCCTCTCAGGCTTGGGGATGCCGTTGAGCTGGCCTATATAATCCATGTTCTGCCTCGCGGTCAGGTCCTCGTAGTATCCCGCTCCCTCAGGCAGAAGCCCGGCCACCCTCCTGATCTCCTTGGACTCCTTCACGATATCGTACCCGGCTACTGTGGCGGTCCCTGAGGTGGGGATCGTCAGGCCCATGAGCATGAGGAGGGTGGTGGTCTTCCCCGACCCATTCGGGCCCAAGAATCCGAACAACTCCCCCTCGTATACGGTCAGGTTTAGGTGGTCCACTGCTTTGACCTCTCCGTAATACTTGGTAAGCTCCCGCGTCTCCACTATGGGCTGGGGCATGGCTTACCTCCTCCTAAACCTCCTGAAGGCAAGGAATAGCAGGATGACCATGAAGGCGGCCACCCCCACCCCTATAAGCCCCCAGGAGGTTGGTACAGTGGCCGTGACCCTCACCTGGACGGGGTCGGATGAGGCCTGGTCGCTCAGCCCCTTAAGGGTGACCATATAATCCCCTGCCACGGTGTCCCCCGCCGTCTTCAAGACTATGTTGAAGGAGTATGACTCCCTCGGCCTCAGCGCCTCCAACATGGTGGGTGTGACCGAGACCTCCCACCCGCTTGGGATCTCGACGCTTAGCCTGAGTCCTGTCAGGGTCGTATAGCCCTTGTTCGTCACAGTCGCCCTGAGGGTGGTTGAACCTCCGACCTGGACACTGGTCAGGAGGGTTGATGCCTCCACCCCAAGGGAGTAGGAGCCCACGATGGTGGCCTTCAGCCCTATCTCTGCGTACTTGACCCCCCTCTCAGATATGACCCTTACCGGGATCGCATACTCCCCAACGTTGACCGTGCTCGGGGGGGAGGCCTCTATGATCAGGGTCTCCGAGCTCTTGGACCCCAGGTAGAGGCCTGTGACCTCCAGATCGCCGTACTTGAAGACGACCTTCCAGTCGCTCGGGGGCTCCACGTTGAAGGATAGAAGCCTGTCGACCCCACCTGAGTTTATTATGGTTATTGGATACTTTATGGTCTTTCCAGCCTCCACGGTCACCTCTGGAGATTTGACGTAGAACTTCACGTCCTCCTCAACCTGGGTGAGGGTGATATGGAGAGGTACGCTTCCTTTTAGATTCCCCTCTTTTGACTCCGCCCTGAAAATCAGGCTGTATTCCTCGCCCATCTTAGCGGATGCGGGGGATGTGACCTCGACGATGAGTTCTAATGCCTGGTTAGCCTCCAGCGACACCTGTGTCAGGTGCTCCCCTGTAGGGCTCCTAACCGAAGCCGACCAGTTCGGAGGCACCGAGTCCACATAGACCCTGAATGTAGCCCTAGCCCCGAGGGGGTTCTTCAGGTTGACCTGGAACCTGACGACATCGCCGACTGAGGATACCTTTCCAGGGAGCTGGCATGATGCTATGAGTTCGCTTATCGACTCCACATTAACCGTTAGGGTGAGTGAGGAGGCTATCTTTCCTAAGGCCATTAAAGTCAGGTTGTTGAACCCTCTTGCCGTTGCCGGCACCGTGACCTCCGCCTGGAGGGTTAGGCTGGAGCCTGATGGTAGCTCCACCCTGCTCACCCCCTTCCCCTCCTGCCCCATGATCCTGACCTGCCAACCCTCCGGGCAGGATGCGTTCAGGTCTAGGGTCTCGGCTTTCTCTCCCAAGTTTCTAACAGTGAATGGGAAGAGAAGCCTATCCCCGGCGCTCGCTGAAAGGCTTAGTGTAGTGGTTGAGAGCCTTATGGACCTCGAGATCTCTATATCCCCGAGGTTGATTATCTCCCCCGCCGACTTTAGGGAGATGTTCTTAGTGACCTTCGAGTATCCCTCCTTCGAGAACTGGATGCTATAGCTCCCCAGGGTTAGGCTGGCTGAGAACCTTCCATCGGGAGATATGTATCCCAAATCTTGTACCCTGCCTATGTAGGCCCCATCTGAAGAGTAGATCTCCACGAGTACATCTCCGATCGGCTTCTCATCCTCGTCTATGACCCTCCCGACAACGAGGGATTTGCCGGTCTCCACGGGGATGAGGAGGGAACGGGAGAAGGTGTAGCTCACCCCGCTCGGCCCGTTGCAGCTAGCCTCGACACTGAGGGTCAGGAGACCTCCCTTAAGGGATGAGGGTATGTAGACCTCTATGGGGAGTGTGGCCCTCCCTCCGGGCTCAAGCCTACCTAAGTTGGAGGATCCCAACATCTCCACGGGGGCTGAGGAGGAGTAGACCTTGACCACCCTCAGGCTCTCCGCCACCGCGTCTCCATCGTTCTGGAGAAGGATCTTCGTCTCTTGGAACCCCTCCTTGAGGGAGGAGTCCAGGGAGGTTATCCTGATGCTGGGCTTCCCCGTCACCTCATAGTAGACCTCCAAGACCTCGTTCCTGGTTCTGGCTAGTTCTGGGATGTCGTAGCTGAGTTGCAGATATGCTGTATAACCCCCCTTCCCTGCTCCAGATATGAATATGGGGAAATCCAGTTTTATTATCGAGCCTGGGGATATGGAGCCCGTGTAGTGGGCCATGGCCCTCCTACCCCCGCCCACAGCCGTGAACCCCTCTGGTAGAACCAGTTCAGCCTCTAAACCCTTTATGGAGTACTGGTATCCATATCTCAGGAGAAGGCTCAAGCTGGCCGTGTCCCCCCTCGAGACCTCTATGGGCTGGTCCAGGCCCCAGTAAGCCCTTAGGATCGAGAAGTAGTTGACGGCTTGGGCCTCGACTGGAGACGGGGTAAAGCCTACGGAGATGATACCCAGAAGGATAAGGGCTCCGAGACCTATCGCCCAAATCCTCCTCGGGGATCTAGGGCCTAACCCTCCATCAGGGTCCCAGATCTTCACATCAGGCGAGGCCATCAACCTCTATCTCCCCCTGTTAGTTTTTTGAGAGGTTTCAAATTTTTCACCTTCATCATGTCTTCACATACTCGACTTTTGAGGGGGGAGGCCTCTCCCTGATCCTGATCACTATTGTGGAGCTCAGGTAGTTGAAGAGCCTCTGCCTCCTCTCAACCCCCTCCGGGATGATCAGGCCTATCACCATGTCGAGGGGGAGGAGGAAGGCCTTTCCAAGGCTCTCAACTAGGGCCCTTGCTAGGCCAGCCTCGCCCCCTTCTAGGTTGGCCACCCTCAGCCCCATCAACATCTTCCCTAGCGATTGCCCCCCTAGCCCCTCGCACAGGGTCCAGTAGATGAAGAGGATCGAGGCTGCTCCAACCCCGGTGAACCAGGGTGTTATGAGTATGAATGGGACGAGGAGGAAGAGGGGTGGATAGGGAGGGGAGGGCATCCTCCTAGGCCACCAGAAGAGCTGAGGCCTCTCCAGCCAGGCCAAGGGGAGGAACCTCCTAAGGAAGAGCAGGAGGATCATGGAGATGCCTCCTATGACTATCACGTCCACGAGCCAGGCCACCAGCCTCTCCCCCCAGCTTGCCAGGTAGAGCCTCTTCCTCTCCTCCATTCCTTCCATCCTTCAATCCTTCGCATCGCATAAAAAGGGGGTTTATGAGCTCTTCTGTATCACGGTTCTGCTGAGGATGGTTATCCTGGCCACCTTTCCGGCCTCGATGTCCACCTCGACATTTGCCAGCCCGGAGGTGTTCTTCCTAAGCACCAGCAGGGCCCCTGTGGCCCTCAATATTACCTCCCCATTGCCCTGAACCACCGCCTTTATGATGGGTTTGACAATCGTCACATTATAGCCCTCCTCGAGCAGCCTATTGACATTATTGTCCCCCGTCGCTATACTCAGGGCCTTCTCCTTGAAATCGTCGCTGACCTCCAATCTTGCCAGGCATCTAGGAGGCCAACCCCGAGGCCTTAATCCTAAGTAGGGCTTCTCCTGTTCTTGGGCTATTATGTACCTGTTAAAGGAGCTGAAGTATGCGTATGTCGGGATGACCAGGGCGCTCATGGCAGCGAGGACGATTAGACCTAAGGCGAGAGACCTCTTCATCTCTTCCCCTCCGCTAGCACCGTGGTCTGAGCTGGTGTATTAACCTTCTTGACGAGGAAACCCTTGTCGAGGAGGCTTTCAATGGTTAGGATGACCTGAAGAGGTGCTCTAGAATCAATGCGAGAGCACTCTCCATCACGGAGAAGGCGAAGACCGCACCCACGGACTGACCAGAGGAGAGCTTGCATGAAGACCTGAAGGCTAGGAAGAGGAGGGCGAACCGCCAGATGAAGAGGGCTGCATAGACCTGTATCAGAGCGGCATACCCGGGATCCTCCAACATGAGGGGGGAGGAGATGGAGGCTATGAACTCGAAGAAGGAGAACATTATCAGGAGGTTGAAGACCAGTAGGGGGAGGTAGCTCATGCTTATAGAGGCCAAGAGACGGGAGAATCTAGGGCTCTTATTATAGACCGCTCTTGGAAAGATGTAGCTGAAGATGAGCATTCCGAGGACACCAGCCAGGGATCTGAGAACCGCAGGGAAGCCTGAAATGGGAGTCGAAGCCATGTAAAGGGCTAGGGTTAGGAGGCCGCATAGAAGATATGAGCCGAGCCTATCCTGGGCCTCCATGAAGGCCTGTGAAGGGTGGAGCAGGAGCCTGAAGAGGCTGAGGGGCAAGCCCCTAACTATTGGGGTCACCGACCTCCTCCTCAGGGCTGGAAGCCTGGGCCTGGATAGCAGGGCCTCCATATGCTTCATGGTCTGATAGGCGATCTCCCCCTCCCTGTTCAGATGGTACCTCTTATCCCCATCCTGCTCTAGGAGGGGCTCCAGCATCCTCAGGTGATGGTTCAAGGTTCCGGTTTGGAGCCTGAACCTCTCCAAGAGGGAGGTGTAAGACTGAGGCCCTGACTCGGCTAGGTAGCGAACTATGCCACGCCGTATGGGATGATTGATGGCCGAAAGCACTAGGTCCACCTGCTCCTCCGACAACCCTCCCTCTCCCAGTTACCCGATGGATAATCCCCTAGGAACCTTATATCCTTCATGAAGATGAACCAGAGTAACCAGCCTCCTAAAGAGGCCTCCAGATATAAGATAAAAATGGAGACTTACATAATTGAATCCTCGAAGTAAGGCTATTTTTTTATTCAACAGCTCTAAATATGATCAAAAATCTAGATCAATATAAAACTACATTAATTCCAATAAAGCGTATTATGATCATTTCAAGGCGATCAGGGTCTGCTATATGGGCCAGCTTTCCAGTTTGTAGGCCATCTCCCAGAACATCCACTCATACCTAGAGCTGGTGTTGAATATCCTCCTGTACCTATCATAGTCCTCGCCCTCCCACAAACCGTCTATTATCTCCCTCAGCCTCCTCACTAGTCCCTTGTACTCCTCGGTGATGTATACCTCAGCCCATGACCTATAGAGCTCGTTCGGATTTCCCCCAAGCAGTTCCCTGTGCCTCTCCCCTATCTCGAGGTAAGACCAGAAGCAGGGGAGTGTTGCAACCAGGCATTCTATGGGCTCGCCGAAGACGGCAGTGGCCAGCAGATAGTTCATGTAGGCCATGTTCGTGGGGGAGGGCTCGACCCTCATCACCTCCCCGAGTTTCAGGCCTAATCTCTCTAGGAGCTTCCTGTAGTTCTCCATCTCCGTCGTCGCATCCAGATAAGCTATCTCTAGGGCCACCCTCGCCAACTCGTAGTCAGCCTTCGAGGCCAGTATGGAGTAGGCCCGCATCATGCCTATAAGGTAATTATAGTCCTGAATGGCATAATACCTGAACTTCTCCAAGGGTAGAGAACCCCTATAGAGTTCCAAGACGAAGGGGTGCTCTAGTATTTTCCTCCATATATGATCAGCCTCTCTCCTAAGCCTTTCAGAGAGCCCCTCCATCCCACCTCATCTCCTGATGGCGGCTGCGCCGCCCGCAGCCAGCGCCCCATAGATAGCTCCGCTGAGGATGGCTGCCAGGAGCCAGAGGGCCATCACCTCAGCCGTGGCTATCTCGCCGAAGAGGATCGAGTCTAGGGCCACGCATGGAAAGGCGGCTAGGGCACCAGCCAGGGCTCCTGACCCAACACCCCACCTCCTATATCTGAGGAGCAGATATCCAAGCTCTGAGGCGGCGCCCTGGGCCGTTCCATAGATGAGGTTTGTGAAGCCTCCAACCGTGGGCACCAGGGTCTCGACCAGCGCCCCCAACGTCTCGCCCAGGAAGGCTGAAAGGGGCTTCCTTATCAGGGAAGCCGCCAATGGGGCTCCAATGAACCAGAGACCATATGATACCAGCCTAGCGAAGACGGGGCCGCCGAGCCCCACCCCGAAGTCGTAGATGAACCATGTGGCCCAGAATATTATGGCAGCCACCACGGCCACAACGGCAAGCATCGCATAATCTATGGCCGTATACCTCTGGATAGTTCCACGCGGAGACCCCTGCAATCGATCCACCAAGCAGTTCTAGAGGCTGATAAACATAGATAAGGGTTGTCCCATTTTCCTCAATATTTCCCGAGAAGATATTTACATGACTATTATATTCTCTCCTCGATACCTATTCCCTGTCTGTGGGCCATAGAGGAGCGTGGAGGAGCTATATGGGTGGGGTTAGGTTTGAGATAGGGGAGGCCTGCTACACTCCTGGGAGGCGTATCCTCAGAAGCGTATCGAGCAGCATCGATGAGGGGGGCCTCCTCCTCGTGGCGGGCCCCTCGGGCTCAGGTAAGACCACGCTCCTCCTGGCTTTCACCGGCGTCCTCTCCAACCTGCTTGAGGGCGTAGTTGAAGGCTCTTCGGAGATCTATGGGATTAACCCCCTGGACCTCTCGGGGTTCAAGAGTGTGCCTAGGGTGGTGGGGGCGGTTCTCCAGGATCCAGATAGGCAGCTCGCCATGCCAACCCCATGGGATGAAGCCTCATTCCTCCTAGAGAACTTGGGATATGGGGACGATGAGATAGGAAAGGCTGTGGAGGGAGCCCTGAGGAGGTTTGGCCTCCTGGACAAGGCTCATTTCCATGTTGAAGACCTCTCAAGCGGGGAGAAGAGGAGGCTAACATTCGCATCAGCTATAGTCCATGAGCCTAAGCTCCTAATACTCGATGAGCCCACGGCCTCCCTCGACCCCTGGGGGATAAGGGAGGTAAAGAGGCTTGTGGAGGAGGCTAGGAGGGGGGGATCTTCCGTGATAGTTGTCGAGCATAAGGCCAGGCACTTCATAGGGGAGACCGACAGGCTGATGGTGATCGACGGGGGGACCGTTAAAGACGAGTACGGCCCAGGTATGGCTCTTCGGGATGAGGAACTGGAGAGGCTGGCCTCTATGGGCATCGACGCAAGGAGGCCGAAGGTCAAGGAACCCCAGGGGAGACCAGATAGTGGAGTCGTCCTTGAGGTGGACTCCCTCGATGTGGGCCAGATTGAAGATAGACCGCTCATTAAGGGGGCCTCCTTCGAGGTGAATAGGGGGGAGGTGATCGCCCTTGTGGGTCCAAACGGCTCAGGTAAGACCACCCTTCTGAAGACCCTTATCGGGGCGGTCAAGCCCCTATCCGGCTCTATAAGGGTAAAGGGCTCAGATATCTTGAGGATGAAAAGAAGTAAGTTGCTTAGGGCTATATTCTACATCCCACAGCAGCCAGACCACCTATTCATCGCCTCAACCCTCGAGGGAGAGGTAAAGGAAGCATCTAGAAAGGGGGGCCTGGGATTCGCGGAAGCCGCCGGGATGATCCCCTGGTACAAGGAGCTTAGAAGCCAGAGCCCCTACAGGCTGAGCTTCGGCCAGAGGATGTGGTTATCCATCGCCATTGGAGGGTGCTACAGGTCGGATGTCCTGCTGTTGGACGAGCCGACAGCCGGGCTCGACTACAGGCTGTTCTGTACCCTTAAAGGCCTCGTAGAGAGGCTCAAGGAGAAGGGGCTCTCCCTCCTCATAGCCACCCACGACGCGAGGGTCGTGGGGGAACTCTCTGATGGGGCACTGATGATCGAGGATGGGAGGATGAGGTGGGAGGACAGAGACAGGGTCGTAGAGATATTGGAGCATGTGGCTGGTGTCCCGGATTGAGGAAGCCCACCCCAACCTCCACATTCCTATACTCCCTAGCCATCACAGCCCTAGCCTTCATATTCAGGGAGCCAAGGCAGCTCGTAGCCATCGGGCTCCCCAACGGCCTCTTGGGATTCTCCATTGGTTTCAGGAGGTCAAAGTGGATCATTCTGCTCTTAGCCGTAGCCATCTGGGGAACCTTCTTGAACGCCCTAATCGTGGCCAACACCGGGGACCCGGTGGCCTATATGGGTCCCTTAGAGGTGAGGATGGGGGCCCTAAACGCCACCCTGACGATAGGCCTGAGACTCCTAGCAATAGCTGGGGCGGCTTTGATATTCTTCTCCTCCACGAGCCCCAGGGAACTCATAAGGCATCTGGAGGCGGAGTTAAGGCTGCCCAAGGGGCTGGCCTTCTCCATAGCCTACTCCCTGAGGCTTTTCCCACTCATGCAGAGGGACTATAGAGAGATTCAGCTGGCGAGGCTGGAGAGGGGTTATAGAAGGTTTCCCATAACCCCGACTGATGTGAGATCCATCATGCTGCCCCTCCTGAGCGTTGGGTATGAGAGGGCCGTCTGGACAGGAATAGGTGCGGAGCTTAGGGGTTTCGCATCGAGGAAGGTGAGGATGAAGGCAACATTCGGCCTCCCTGAACTCATAGTCTCAGCCTCTATAGCACTACAGATCATAATAGCCTTTATCCCTTAAAAATATTGAAACATATAACGTTGCATTACAACTTAATACTCTATAAAAAATGAATCTGAAGTTCACAATTCCTGTGGAATATTGAGGAGATAAACTTGATTTAAATATGCCAAATTAAATTTTCCTGGGGTAAACGGGATTTTTGGAAACTCTATCCGTGGAAGATTGGAGCCTAGATTGAAAACGGGTTCAGGAAATTCATGTAGGAGAACTCAGCTAAGCTCCCTGAACCTTTTAATCGCGTAATCAACTATATTCATTGCCTCTTCAGCCTTTTTCCACTCCTTGAACCTAGCCCACTTGTAGGGTTCGAGCCTCTTATAAGTCTCGAAGAACTCCTGTATCTCCCTAAGCTTGTGGGGATGGACATCACTGATGTCTCTGTATCCCTCAAATCTCGCATCGTTTACGAGAACCGAGAGTATCTTTGGGTCTTCACCCTTCTCATCCTCGATTATTAACGCCCCTATGACCCTAACCTTCACCAGGCATCCTACCTCTAGGGGCTCATAGCTCAAGGCCATTATGTCCAGGGGGTCCTCGTCGTCGAACCAGGTCTGGGGAACAAATCCGTACTCCACGGGGAAGACAACAGATGAAGGTATTATCCGATCCAGAACAAAGACCTCCCAATTGGTATTATACTCGTATTTATCTCTCGAACCGCTCACAACCTCAACCACCATGTTGAGGATCTCCGGTGGTTTATCCCCGCATGGAACATCTCTCCAAAGGTTCATCGAACAACGCCCTAACTCGAACGCTCGAGCAAGCTATTTTAGCCTTTCTGGGCTCACCTTCCCACTAACCTTAAAATAGGATTTCACCGCTTCAACCCCTAGAAGCTTTAAGCTAAAAGTAGACTATTAATCCTTGAAAGGCTTTTGTCTAAAGCTGATAGGGGAGATTGCACTGTGAAAGATCAGTTTAAAGAATATTGTTTTACCTTCATTTTTCTATTGTTTAATCTCTCTAACAGCGGTAGAGGTTATGGATGATCAGAGTGGGATGATTGATGATTAACTCTGAATTGCAATTAAATTTAGCATTGATGTTTCTTTGCTACACATATATTTCAGCTATAATTTTTGTTTCTGGAAGAATGATCAAATTTAAAATTTCGAGGAGGTTTTCCCGTAAATTTTTGCATGTGATGATTGGTAACCTCTCCTTCATAATTCCGTTTTTCACCTATAACAGGTTTCCACTGAACTTCCCTTTTTTTGTGGCTGCTCCTTTCATAATCCTGACTTTTCTGGCCTCGCCCTACTCGCCATATAAAGGGGTTGCGGGGCGCTTCAGGGAGCTTGTGGACATAACCGAGGAGGGCCATCATCTAGGGCTTTTCCTCTACGCGATATCCTACACTCTTTTAGCCTTGTTTTTCGCCTCCAGGCCACATGTGATGGCTGTAGGGGTCCTGCCGATGGCTTATGGAGACGCTGCAGCCTCAGCTGTCGGGGAGAGATGGGGTAGGAGGGGGTACAGGATTCTATCAGGGAAAAGCCTTGAGGGAACGGCAGCCATGTTACTTGTAACCTTTACAAGTCTAATGATAAGTGCAGCCTATTTCTCAATGTTTAACACAGCATTATCCATAACTAACCAAACACTTGTCTATCTTATTGCAGCCTTTGTTGCATCTATTGTAGAGGGTTTTTCACCCTCAGGGTTTGACAACCTGACGGTCCCCCTCTCCACCGTGCTGATCTATCTTCGTCTCACCGGGGGCTTCTAGCAGATGGTATTCATCGTGATAGATGGGCTGGATGCTTCAGGAAAGAGCACCCAGGCGCTGATCCTATACAGGTTTCTTAAAAGAAGAGGAAAGAGCATCCTCCTAAGGATCCACCCATCAAACGACAACCCCTTCGGCTCAAATGCGAGGCGTTTCCTTTATGCCAGGGGAAGAAGGGCCCATTTTGCAGCCGCCCTCTTCTACCTGCTTGATGTTATACGATCGATCCTGCTTTTTTCATGGCGAAGATACGATTACATAATTTTCGTTAGATATTTGATGGGGGCTGCCTATCTGCCAGCGCCCCTACATAGATTAGCCTACCATTTCTTCACCATCACAGTGCCAACACCGGAGTTCATGTTCTTCCTCGATGTGAAACCAGAAGAGGCTTATAGAAGGATAATAAAGACTCGGAGAAGACTGGAGATGTTCGAAAGCCTTGAAGAACTGAGAAAGGTCAGATTGAAAGCTCTCTATCTAGCTTTGATAGATAAATGGATAATTATAGATGCAAACAAGTCAATCAAAACCATTGAATTAGAAATTAGGAAGAAATTGTTCTAGCCAATAATTAACACCATTAAAATCGAGTTCTCACTTCTATAAAACAGTTCGCCGCTCGGAGTTAAGAATGCCGCTCCAGGAAAGGCTTTACTACAATAAAAAATTGGGGGCTAGATTTGGAGTGATTCGCTACGAAACCTTTTGGTTAGGGTGAACATCGTCCCATACAATTGTTATAGTTGAGGCGACGGCAATATTTAGAATTAGAAGATAAAGGCCGCTAGTTTGATCTCGAGTGTTGGAAATATGAAGAATGATAGATTGTTCATGGTGTGGAAGAGCACGACGGCTAGAATGCTACCACCCGTATTCTTATATATCCAGGTTAATAGGATTGCCCCGCAGATTATTAAGATCATGAAGCCCAGATAGGCGTTTGGGATTGGATTATCCCGAATATGAAGAATAATGGTAGATGCCAAGCGCCCCATATAAATCCAAGCACTAGGCTTGAGACTAGAGAATTATATCTTGCCTGCAATGTCTAGGGCGTATCCCCCTCCAACCCCACTCTTCTTGGAATGGCCCTCCCAGAAAGAATATGTAGACAAAGCCGATCGCGGCTAGGAGAGGGTTGGATAAAACGGTTATCTCAGGTAAAGCTTCTCCACTAAGGATTGCCAACAAGAGAGAGCTTCCTGGGATCATGGGGAAAAGGAAGAAAATTGGGATATACCATTTCCTCCTGAACTTATAATATAATCTTCTCTTCAATAATTTCACTACACCTCTACTTCCCCATCCAGATAGGTTAAAAAAGCTGGGATATTAGGTAGTTGGATTTGCGTTTTAAGCATTAAATAGAAACTGGCATGAGGAATAATTTTATAATGAGTTAGGTGTGGACTGAAGGTTTATAAAAGGGTTGTTGATAATCTTAATTGGTGCTTTAATGGCTGCTTTTCAGCTTAAATATGGTAGATGGATTCTCAAGGTTGGCAAAAGGAAGTCCTATGTTACCATCGGTAGATGGATTCTGAAGTCTTTAGGTGACTGATAGTGGTTGTACATGTTAGGTTGAAAGTGAGATCGGAGAAGGATATTGCAAAGGAGCTCGTGGTTCTTGCTAATGGCGGCGCACACAGCCCCGAACCAGTATTAGTTGTGGATGAGAATATTGCTCGTGAATTAGGATATGAAAGTGGCGAGGTTGCTGAAGCATCGATAGCCGATGCTACACGTAAAGTGTATTTGGTAAGAGATTCCCTAGAACTAACATTGATGGATGGAGTGGAAGAGTTATCAAAAATTAAGGCTCATTTAGTTATTCATCCTAAACTTGAAGAGCCATTAATAACGGATATAACAATAGATCAGGTGGGAATTCAAGTTATAAGTTTTAGTAAAGGAACCTGGAGACACATTAATGATCCATCGGATAAGGTAAGGGAGAGTGCAAAGTAAATTTTAAAAACTCGTAGGAGTTAAGAGTCTGTTGGGAACATTTCAGAAGCAAACACCTTGGAATAATGAAACTTAACATGAATTACTCAAGTTTTCTAGGCATTAAATTAACCCTCTTTAATGCCCGCTTCAACGCATCTATCATGTTTTGCCTCCCCCATAGCAACTATGTATGGGCCAAGTCTAGGACCATATGGTACGCCAGCAATATAGTGTAGAGGATTTTAAAGAGTTGACAGCTCCACCATAAATTCCACCACAAATTTTGAAATCGAAACTCCAGCCCCTTCGGCACGTCGCTTCCAATCCTCAACCACCTCCAAAGAAGGCAAATAAACATAGATGGCGCAGTCTTTAATCTACATGTCTTACCTCTATCAGGCCTCCCGGCAACCACCAACAAAAGTAAGGCAAAATCAACTATTTACTGGTAAATTAGTGCGGGGGGTGGGATTCGAACCCACGCAGGACTCATCCAGCAGGTCTCTTAGGATGTCTCAAATACTCATGGGACATCCCCCTAAGCCTGCCCCCTTTGGCCCCTCGGGAACCCCCGCCATAGGGTAGAGATACTTATGAGGATTAAAATCTTCCTGAGATTGGCTAGGCCTCGAGGCCTCCGACCGCGGTTTGGGATATGGTGCGAGGATCTTTCTCTACGCTCTGGGATATGATCCGAGGATCTTGATGTACAGGGATGTCTTTTCAAGTTCTTTGAGCGCAAGCTTCACCGGTTGGTCCTCCCTGTGACCCTCGAGGTCTAGGTAGAAGGTGTACTCCCAGGGCCTGCCCAGGATGGGCCTTGACTCTATCTTCGTCAGGTTAACCCCTCCCTCAGCGAAGCCCTTTAGAGCTTTGAATAGGGTGCCCGGGGCATGCTCTATCTTGAAGGCTATGGTGGTCTTGTCTCTGCCTGTTGGTGGATGATCCTCGTGGCCTATGATGAGGAACCTTGTGTAGTTCTCCGGGTTTGACTCTATCCCCTCAAAGAGGATGTTCAGCCCGTAGATCTCTGCAGCCCTCCTGCTCGCTATGGCTGCCGCGTCTCTGAGGTTGGCCTCCTTTATCATCTTTGCGCTCCCCGCAGTGTCGTACATCGGGACCTCCTCCAGGCTGTTCCTCTCTATGAAGTGGCTGCACTGCCTCAGGGCTTGGGGGTGGGAGTATACCCTTCTAACATCTCTCAGCGAGACCCCAGGGTTGGCCATGAGGCAGTGGACTATCCTGAGGATGGTCTCCCCCCGGATCTTTAGCTCAGACTCGAGGAGGAGGTCGTAGGTCTGGGTTATGCTCCCCTCAAGGGTGTTCTCAGCTGGAACCAAGCCATACTCGACCTCTCCCATCTCCACGGATCTGAAGACATCCCTGAGGCTTGGCTTGGGGATGGGCTCCACCCCCTCTCCGAAGTGCCCGATGATGGCCTCCTCGCTGTATGCTCCCCTCTCCCCCTGGAAGGCTACCTTCATGTTATAACCCTCATCTGGGCCTCTCTGCAAAGCCTTATTATCTCCCTGAATATCCTCTTCACCCCCTCCTCATCTATTCCATGCCTTACGGCCAGCTCTCCCACCCTCTCGATAACCTTCGCCTCCCTCTCCGGGTCCTCTATCTGCCTTCCAATTCTCCTCTTTATCTCCCCGATCCTCATGGAGATGGCCACCCTCTCCGCCAGCCTCATCAATATCTCCTCGTTCAGCCTATCGATCTCCAGCCTCAAGCCCTCTAGCTCCTTCTCACCATCCATCCCCTCTCACCCCCAACACCCTTGGGATGAGGGCGGATCTCAGGGCTTGGTCCACCAAGACGACTGCGACCATGGCCTCGACCACGGGAACCGCCCTCGGCACTATGCAGGGGTCGTGGAGGCCTCCCACCTCCAGAGTGACCTCCTCCATTGATGAGAGGTCAACTGTCTTCTGGGGCTTCCTAATCGATGGGGTGGGCTTGAAGGCGGCCCTGCATATTATTGGCATGCCATTGCTCATTCCGCCCAGGATCCCTCCCGCTCTATTGGTCTCACAGACAACCCTTCCACCCGAAAGCCTATACCCGTCATTGTTCTGGGATCCTCTTACCCTTGAGGCCTCCAATCCTAGGCCGAACTCCACGGCCTTTACCCCAGGTATGGAGTATAGCGCCTTGGAGATCTCCCCCTCCAAGGTGTCGAAGACCGGCTCCCCTAGGCCGATTGGGGGGTTCAACGCGACGCATTCGACCAATCCGCCTAAGCTATCCCCCTCCGCCTCCGCCCTCTTGACCTCCTCCTCCATCCTCTTGGAGGCGTCGAGGTCGGGGCATCTCACCGGGCTTTCCTCAACGTTTCTCCTTATCTCCTCCACGGTCAGCTCCCGGGCCCTTATTCCCCCTATCTCAACAGTGTATGCCAGAACCTCTAAGCCCAGCTGCTCGCGGAGGAGCTTCTTGGCTAGGGCTCCCGCCATGACATATCCCGCCGTGATCCTGCCCGAGAATCTCCCCCCTCCCCTGTGGTCGTTGAAGCCTGCGTACTTCACGTGGGCGGGATAGTCGGCGTGGCCTGGCCTGGGCCTATGCCTGAAGGCCACGTACTTTGAGGGGTCGGCTGACCTGTTCCAGGTGATCATGCATATTGGAGCGCCTGTGGTGAATCCCCTGAAGACCCCTGAGAGGATCTCCACCTTATCCTCCTCCGCCCTGCCCGTCGTGAGGGGGCTCTGGGCGGGCCTCCTCCTATCAAGCTCCTCCTGTATGTCCTCGGCCTTCAGGCTCAGCCCTGCGGGGCAGCCGTCCACAACAACGCCTATGCACCTCCCATGGCTCTCTCCGAAGCTGGTTATCCTGAACAGTAGGCCCATGCTGTTGCTCAAGTCAGGCCCTCCTAATCGGCATCCCCAGGCTCTCCATCTCCTCCCAGTAGAGGGGGTAGGATTTGGAGACGCACTCCGCGTCTAGGATGATTGTCTCCCCCTCCGCCACGAGGCCTAGGATGGAGAATGCCATCGCTATTCTATGGTCTCCCTTTGGGTCTATCACCCCGCCCATGGGCTTCCCCCCTACCACCAGGACCTCGTCTCCTCTTCTATGGGCCTCTATTCCCATGGTCTTGAGGCCATCTAACATCGCCTCGACCCTGTTCGACTCCTTGTACTCAAGGCGCCTCACGCCCCGGATGAGGCTCCTACCCCTCGCCACCGCTCCGAGGACGACCAGGATGGGGAAGAGGTCGGGGCAGTCTGAGACATCTGCCTCGAAGCCCTCGAGGCTCGAGGCCTCGGCCTCGGCCTCCCCTTCATGGGCCCTCACCGATGCCCCCATCTCCCGGAGGAAACCCACTATGGCGGTGTCGGCCTGGAGACTCTTGGGGGCTAGGTTCTCCACCCTAACCCTCCCGGCTATGGCGCCGGCGGCGAGGAGGTAGGCCGCCGAAGACCAGTCCCCCTCCACGGTGAAATCCGCCGGCCTGTAATCCTGCCCCTCAACCTCGAAGAACCTCATGTCGCCTGAGGCTTTGACCTGGACCCCGAATCTCCTCTGGGCCTCCATCGTCATGGATGCGTAGGGCTTGGACTCCAATGGGGTGGTCAGGATGAGCCTTGTGGTCCTCTGCGTGAGGGGGGCTATAAGGAGGAGGGCGGAGATATACTGGGAGCTGATGTCCCCCCTCATTCTGACCATCCCGCCTCGAGGCCTCCCCCCTTTAATCACCACTGGAGGAAATCCCCAGGTATCTGAGCACTCAACACCCATCTGTCTCAATCCCTCCACCAGGGGCCCCACAGGCCTCCGGAGCAGGGAGGGGCTACCGGTTAGTCTGCTCTCCCCATCGGCGAGGGAGCAGACGGCCGATCCCAGCCTAAGGGTGGTCGCGGAGCCCCTACAGTTGAGTTCAGAGCCGGGAGGGTGGAGGTGGCCGCCGTCCACCTCCCATCGGTCCCTCCCTCGCCATATAGGCACCCCAAGCTCCTCTAGGATGCCCCTCGTCGCCTCAGTGTCTTCTGAACTTAGGGGGGAGATAATGTTGCTCCTCCCATCGGCCATGGCGGATAGGAAAAGGGCCCTATGGGTGTAGCTCTTCGATGATGGGGCCTTGGCCCTCCCATCCACCATCCCCCTCGATATCACCAGCTCCACCTCTCCACCCCCATCCGCCCTATTATCTCCATTGCGACCTGCTCCGGGTTCTTCGTCGATGTGTCGATGATGATGTCGGCGGATGCGAGGTAGGCATCCATCCTCTGGTTGTATAGAGCCCTTATCCGCTCCTCCAGGTTGTGGCCTCTGAGGAGTGGCCTGGAGTCTTCCATCCCTCTAAGCCTCTCCACTAAGACCTCGGGTCTCGCCGTCAGGAGAATTATGATGGAGCTCCTCTTCAGGTTCCTAAGGTTTTCCGGGTCGAGGATGGTCCCCCCTCCGCAGGAGATCACCTGCCCGTGGCGGGATGAGAACTCCTCCACCATCCTCCTCTCGAGCACCCTGAAGGCCGGCTCCCCATCCTCCTCGAAGATGGATGGTATGGGCTTCCCAGCCAGCCCCTCCACCTCAGAGTCCAGGTCGACGAAGGTGAGGCCCAGCCTCTCCGCCAGGATCCGGCCTACCTCCGTCTTCCCGACCCCCATGAAGCCCACTATGGCGAGGTTCATGTCTGGATCCCCAGGGCCTCCTCAACTGCCCTCCTCATCACCTCTATCGGCGCCTCCCTCCCGGTCCAGAGCCTGAAGGCCTCAGCCCCCTGGTATATGAGCATCCCCAGCCCGTTCAGGGTTTTAGCCCCTGCGGCCTCCGCCATCTCCAGGAGCCTGGTTCTGGGGGGGTTATAGACGATGTCGAAGACCATCAGCCTCGGCCCCAGGAGGCCCGCGTCGACGGGCGTCTCGCTTATCCTCGGCCACATTCCGACCGGGGTCGCGTTCACCAAAAGCTCTGAGTTCCCGAGGGCCTCCATGAGGGAGGCCCTGTTCAGTGGCTTGGCCGAGAGGGAGGCCCTGCACTCTGGGTATCCCTTTAATGCCTCGACGATGTTTAGGGCGTTCTCATATGTCCTATTGATTATCACGAGCTCCTCGGCCACCTTGGATAGGTGGTAGGAGATCGCCCTTGAGGCCCCGCCTGCCCCTAAAACCACTGCCCTCACCCCCTTAAGGTTGCCGAAGGCCTCCTCGAGGCTCCTCATCGCCCCTTCTCCATCCGTGTTGTAGCCCTTCAGTCTCCCCCTGTTATTCACGATGGTGTTGATGGCCCCGATCCTCATGGCTAGGGGATCCACCTCGTCTAGGTGCCTGAGCACCCTCATCTTATGGGGGATGGTGACGCTGGCGCCTCTAACCCATTTACGCCTCAGCTCGGTCTTCAGGCACTTCTCCAGGGCGCTCGGGGGGAGGGGGAGGGATTCAAACCTGTATCCCAGGGAGAGTTCTCTGAAGGCCGCGTTGTGCATCACCCCACTCACCGAGTGCTCTAGGGGGTAGCCCAGAAGATAGCAGAGCTTAACCAATAGAGACCCCCATGAGGCGGTAGATCTCCCTCAGGGTGGCAATCGAGATCTGCCCAGGGGCGCAACTCATCCCCTCAATTGCCGAGGCGTAGGTGAAGGATCCACCCATGAGGGGGGAGAGGACTCGAGAGGGTATCCCAGGCCTCCCCATGCCGAAGCTGACCAGGCCCAAGTCCCTATTCTCCGAGACTATCCGCAGGTACACGTAGTTATCCCCATAATTCCTGGCCATGCCTATGATCTTCAGAACCTCTGGCCTGAGGCTCAGTCCCTTCTCCAGGATCCTCGTGAGGGCCTTCTCCGGGGGTGTCCCCTCCAGGTCGTGGTATGAGACTATGAGGTTCACCCCCCATCCCCTCAGCTCCCTGACTATGTCCTCCACCCCCGGCGTCGAGATCTCTATGTCGATGTATTCGAACCCCTCCCTGCACGCCTCTCTTAGGGTCTCAATCCTCTCCCTCTCGGAGCCCCTGTAATGGCCTCCCTGATGGGGGAGGCGGCATGTGGCGATCAATGGGTAATGGGTGGCTGCCCTTATCTCGTCAAGCCCCTCTATCCCCTCCATGTAGTCCAGCCTCACCTCGACGAGGTCTGGTCTATGTTCCTCCAGCTGGGCCATGGACCATAGCACTCCGCTCAGGGTGGGGGAGGCTATGGAGGCGCAGATCCTAGCCATGGAAATGGGCCTCCAGCTGTTGGATGACCTCCCCCCCTGGAACCTTCATCAGGCTTGGAGGGCTCCCTATTCCCGTTGGTAGAACCATCCTCAAAGAGCCACCCTCCGCTTTCTTGTCCCTTCTCATAACCTCCATCAAAGCCATCGGATCCAGTCTTGGAGGGGGCCTTCTAAGTCCCAGTACATCCAGCAGCCTAAGGAGCCTCTCCTCATCCTCCATGGACATTATGCCCATCCTCCTCGAGATCCCTGCCTCAACCTCCATCCCCAGGGCTACCGCCTCACCATGCCTCATCCCCGTGAGGTGCTCGACCGCGTGGCCGACCGTGTGGCCATAGTTGAGGATGGCCCTATGCCCCTTTGTGTCCCTCTCGTCGAGCTCGACTATCCTGGCCTTGATGGATAGGCACCGGTAGATCACCTCCATGAGGAGGGGCCTCCTCCTCTCCAGCAGGTCTCGGGGGGAGGCCTCCATGGCCTTAAATAGAACTCCATCGGCCACCACCCCATACTTCACTGCCTCCCCTAGACCCGACTTGAACTCCTCCCCTGGGAGGGTCTCTAGGAGGGTGGGGTCCACCAAGGTTAGGCTTGGCTGGTGGAAGGCCCCGATGAGGTTCTTCCCTTTGGGGTGGTTGACCGCTGCCTTCCCACCTATGCAGCTATCGACCTGGGATAGGAGGGTTGTTGGGACCTGAACATGCCTCACCCCCCTGAGGTAGATGGAGGAGACGAAGGCTGAGAGGTCCCCTATGGTTCCGCCGCCCAGAGCGATGACCGCGGAGCCCCTGTCCAGGCTTAGGTCCACAAGGAGCCCAAGGATCCTTCCAGCCTCCTCCCAAGTTTTCGCTCTCTCACCGTCTGGGACGAGTATGAAGTCGAACCCTATTCCCGCCTCCTCAAGGCTTTTGGCTATTGGGCCTCCGAAGAGGCCTTGAACCGGCTTACTGGCGATGACGGCGCATCTGGTGAGGCCTGTTAGGCTCTTCGCGAGGAGCTCCCCGGCCCTCCAGATGAGCCCCTCTGAGATGTATGCCCTATAGCTCCTCTCCCCGAGGTTCACATCAACGATCCTGAGGCCCTCCATGTCTCACCCCTCTAAAGGTATCTCCCCAAGGCCTGGGCTATGGGCCTCAATCCCTTGATTAGGGACCTGAAACTCTCGGGATCTAGGGATTGGCTGCCGTCGCTGAGGGCCTTCTCAGGCTCGGGATGTACCTCCACCAGTAGGCCGTCGGCTCCGGCTGCGATGGCTGCCCTCGACATGGGGTGGACCAGCTCCCTCCTGCCAGTCCCATGGCTTGGGTCCACCATCACTGGGAGGGGAGTCACCTCCTTCAGGATGGGGATGGCTGAGAGGTCTAGGGTGAATCTGGTCGATGTCTCGAAGGTCCTTATACCCCTCTCGCATAGGACCACTGACCTGTTCCCCTCCTTGAGGATGTACTCCGCAGAGCTTAGCCACTCCTCAATCGTTGAGGAGAACCCCCTCTTGAGGAGGATCGGGGTTCTTGTCTTCCCAACCCTCTTCAGAAGTGGATAGTTCTGCATGTTCCTCGCCCCTATCTGGAGCATGTCGGCATATCTCCCGACGAGCTCAACATCCTCTGGCGAGAGGACCTCTGTGACAATGGGCAGGCCGGTTATGCTCCTCGCCTCCGCCAGAATCTTCAACCCCTCCTCTCCCAGCCCCTGGAAGGAGTATGGGGATGTCCTGGGCTTGAATGCCCCACCCCTGAGCATAGAGGCCCCCGCCTCCTTGACCTCCCTGGCTGCCCTCAGGGTCTGATCCCTCGTCTCCACAGAGCATGGGCCTGCGGCCACGATTATCCTCTCACCCCCTATCTCGACTCCACAGACCCTGACTGTGGTCCCATTATCCCCCTCCCCCCTCAGGGCTAGCCTGATCTTGGTTGAGAGGGTGTCGGTAAGCTCGCCCCTAGTCATATCCTTCTCCCCACGGTGGAGCGGGTCGCATCCGCTATGGCCTTCGGGGTTAAGCCATAGGCCTCAAGGAGCTCCCAGTACGTCCTGCTGGATGTTCCGAAGCTGTCTCCGACGCCTATCCGCCTCATGGCCGTGGGCCTCAGCTCCGCCAGGGCCTCTGATACGGCTCCTCCCAGCCCCCCTATGACGCTGTGCTCCTCCGCTGTCACTATGGCCCCCGTCTCCCTAGCAGCCCTCTCCAGACAACCAAGATCGAGGGGCTTGACGGTGTGCATGTCTATCACCCTCACGTCGAGGCCCTCCTCTGCCAGGAGCTCGGCGGCCTCTAGGGCCATGGATACCATTATCCCGTTCGCGATGATGGTGGCATCGGAGCCCTCCCTAATGAGGTTGGCGGCTCCCAGGCTGAGCTCGGCCCCCTCGAGGTAAACCCTTGGAGCCCCCTCCCTCCCCAGCCTCATGTATACGGGGCCCCTGTGGTAGGCCGAGGCCCTCAGGGCCTCGGCGGCTGACGGGCCATCAGCCGGGACCACGACCGTCATATTTGGGATCGCCCTCATGAGGGCCACATCCTCCACAGACTGGTGGGATGGGCCGTCTCCATGATCTGAGAGGCCTGAGTGGGTCACGGCTATCTTAACGTTGAGCTTCTGGCGGGCGACGGTGTTCCTGATCTGCTCCCATCCCCTTCCCACCACGAAGACCGCGAACCCCGTCGCGATGGGGAGCATCCCAGTTGAGGCAAGTCCCGCAGCCATACCTATCATATCCTGCTCGCTTATCCCCACGTTCAGGAACCTATCCGGGAACCTCTCAGCGAAGTAGCATGTCCTGGTAGACGTAGAGACATCGGGGTCCAGGACCACGAGCTCCTCCAGCTCCATCCCCAAGGTGACTAGGGCCTTCCCGAAATCCTCCCTCAAAGGCCCCTTCTCCACCCCTTTCGGCTTGACGAACCGGCCCTTACAGTGGAGGCGATGATGACCGTGGGCCTCCCCTTAACGGCCTCCGCCTCCTGTAGGGCCAGAAGGATATCCCTGGGATCCTCTCCATCCGCCTCTAGGACCTTCCAGCCGAAGGCCCTCCACTTATCCGCGAGGGGCTCTAGGGGCTTCACGGCCTCCGTAGGGCCTGTCAGCTGGAGGCCGTTCCTGTCCACGATGGCTGTCAGGTTATCGAGGCGATGCTTCGCGCTGCTCATCGCGGCCTCCCAGACCTGCCCCTCTTCTAGCTCCCCATCCCCCAGTAGCACATAGACCCTGTAGTCCATCCCCCTCATCTTCCCCGAGAGGGCCATCCCGTTGGCGATGGAGAGGCACTGGCCGAGGGAGCCTGAGGCAGAGTCGACGCCCGGGATGGACGCCTCGGGGTGCCCCTGGAGCAGCCCTCCTAGGCATCCCAGCCTAGATAGCTCCCCCTCGGGAAGGTATCCGCACTCTGCCAGAACGGCGTAGAGGGCGGGTGCAGCGTGGCCCTTCCCCAGCAGGAACCTGTCTCTGAGCTCCCACCCCGGGTTCTTGGGGTCGTGCCTCATCTTGGCGAGGTATAGGGTCGCTATGATGGTCAGGGAGGAGAGGGATGAGGAGAGGTGGCCTGACCCCGCCTCCTCCACCATCCTCAGAACGCGCCTCCTGAGGGCCCCGATCCTCCTAGTCAGCTCTCCCAGGGGGATCCTGGAGGTGGGGTCTCCCGCCCTCCTTTCAGGCTCCCTGACATAATCCTCCTTGAGGAGGTCTAGGACGAACCTCCCCAGCTCAGAGAGCTCTACTCCTCCAGAATCCTCTCTATACCTAATGAGGTTGAGTTCCCTAAGTATCTTGGCGTTGAGCTTCAGGGTGGATAAGGGCTTCCCGTTCCTCTCAGATACATCGCTGAGAAGTGGGGTTATCCGCCCAGAGTTAACCTCCACCTGGGATAATATTAGAATCTGGTTCTCGTTAAGGGTTCTGAGGAGGAGCCTCCTGAGGTCCTCTATCTGGCTCTGAGATATTGGAATTGGAGCACCTCAACCACCATTGGCAAAGGATAGCACCTCACGACATATTTAATCGTATCGGACAGCTCCACCTGACCTAAACATGCTATGGGAAGTTTGGGTTGGTTTCTTTAATCTCCCCGCCTTTTTCATATATTCTTCAGGTCTCCTGAGGTTTCCCTCAGAGTTAAGGGAGTTTTGGATCCCAATTCAGCCTTCCTCACGAGGTTCGAACGGCTTTATACAGAGGATCCCTGGCCCTTCGGGTCGGGGCATTCAACCTCCAGGTCCTTGGGAGCCAGTACTCAGGCTCCTCTATCCTCCTCTGCTTCACGGGTTTAAGGGGCTGGATGCTCTGGATGGCGTAGAAGCAGAATAGGGGCCTTCTGGGATTGAGAGTCTGCTCCCCCTAACTATGCAGTAGTAGCCCACCTTCATTATGTCGCATGAGCCCTTGATCTCCTTCACATAGATCATGAGGTCGCGCATGGTCCCCCCTTCTCCATGGCTACTTAAAAGCTCGTGGATCAAGTTCTGCTAGGGGAGCTACCAGATAAGCCCAAGCTCCTCAGCGGCGTACCCTAGGCCCAGCCTTTCTAGGGTCTCTCTTCTCGGGATCCCTGTCTCTACGCTCCATCCCCTTTCCCTGTAGTACTCCTCAAGCATGGGCTCCTGCTCAAAGATGGAGCCCTTGCTTGCCCCCTCTTTTAGGGGCTCTTCCCTGAACCTTCTAGGTAGGTAGTCGTCCCTCCTCGTGATGCCCTCTCTCACATTGAAGGCCCTCTCGATGTTCACGATCCTCTCCCCGCACCTCCTGACCTCCTCGGGCGACATCCTCATCCCGGTCGCGGCCTCTATGACCTCGGCAGCCCTTTTGAATGGGAGGATCTCCATGTTTTCCATGATATTCTTGCAGACCTCTAATGAGTCTATGACGGCGCACCAGTCCTCAAAATAGGAGACCAGTTTCCCCTTACCCTTGTATGCCAGCCTCATGGTAGCCTCGGGTATCCCGAACATCTCCTCCCCCCTCTTTGGGTCGTCGCTAAGCTCTATGAAAGGCTCGCTTCGGAGGTGGTCTCCCCCCCTGCTTGCGACGGCGAATCCCAGGCCGAAGCCCTTCAGCCCCCTCGGGTCAGCCATGATGAGGTCTAGGCCCTTAACCTGCATGGTGAGTTCCATCCCCCTCCCAAGCCTCTCCGCGGCCGCCCTCGACCCATCTGCTAGGATGTCTCCGAAGCCCTCCCTCCTGGATATCCTCTGTATGAGGGCCAATATGGCCTCCCCATTCCCCCATGAGAGGTCCAGCCCGTCAGCCTCCTCCTTTGTGAGGAGGCCCATCTCGTATAGCTCCATGGCCCAAGAGATGCACTCGGAGGTGGTCAGGGCGTCCATGCCTAGGCGGTTGCACATATCTATCGCCTTGAGGGCCAGGTCGAGGTCCCCGTTTCCGACCCTCGCCGTGAAGGCCCCTTGAGCCTCGTACTCCGGCCCCTCCCCATAGAGGCCCATGAACCTTCCCCTCCTAACCATGTAGAAGCGGCTGCATGGGATGGTGCAGGCGAAGCATCCCCTAGTCTTCACGTTGTACTCGTCGGCGAGCCTCTCTCCGCTGACCTCATAGGCGTGCTCGAAGATCCCTGACTTATAATGCCTGGTGGGTAGGAAGCCCATGGCGTTGGCCATCATGAGGATCCTCGTGGTTCCCATCCTCCTCCTCGGCCAGTACTGTTCATGGCTGTAGATCTCCTCCTCAATCTCCTCCACGAGCCTCTCGAACCTGCCTGGCTCTGCCACCTCCACCGAGCCCGTCCCCCTCACCGCTAGGGCCTTTACGCCCTTTGAGGCCATCACAGTTCCCATACCCGTCCTCGCCGCGGGCCTCATGAGGTTCACATAGATGCCTGCATATTTGACCCCATTCTCGGCGGCCGGGCCCACAATCGCGGTCTGTATCCTTCTATCCCCTATCTCCCTCCTTAATGCCTCGTCGGCCTCGTAGACATCCTCCCCCCAGAGGTGGGATGCGTCCCTGAGCTCAACCTCATCATCGTGTATGAATATGTATACGGGTCTTCTACTCCTCCCCTCTATTACTAACTGGTCGTAGCCCGCGAACTTGAGCTCCGCCGAGAAGTGGCCCCCGGCATTGCTGTCGCCAAGGATGCCCGTCAGGGGGGACTTGGCCGAGACGTTGAACCTCGAGGCCGTCGGGAACATGGTCCCCACGAGGGGGCCTGTCGAGAAGATGAGCTTATTCTCGGGGCTGAGGGGATCCACATGCCTTGGGACCTCGTCATACAACCTTTTGGAGTTCAGGCCCCTCCCTCCGAGGAAGCCCCTGGCTAGGTCCCCCTCCAGCTCCTGGATCCTGACCCTCTCCTTGGTCAGGTCTATCCTGAGGATCCTCCCAGCGTATCCATAGAACCTAGGCATGGATACCCCACCGCTCCATTAGCCTTTTCATGGCCTCGATCGGACCCTCATCCAGCTCCTCCGCCTCTTCGTAGGAGAGGGCTCCCGTGGGGCATCTCTCCACGCATAGGGGTCTACCACCGCAGAGGTCGCAGAATATGGGCTTAGAGGCCTCTCCCATCTTAAGGGCGGAGTGGGGGCAGATCTCCACGCAGGTTCCGCAGCCCGAGCAGGCCTCCTCATCCAGCCTCAAAGCTCCTTCGGGCGACCTGCTCAAGGCCTTATTGGGGCATGAATCAACGGGGGGGCAGGATTCACAGAGGCGGCAGAAGATAGGATAGTCAAATCCATACCTGTCCTCTTTAATAACGGTTATCCGGGACAGGCTGGGCGAGAACCTCCCCTCATGGCTGAAGGAGCATATCATCTCGCAGAACCTGCAACCCGCACAGCTCTCAGCCTTTACCAATAATCTTCTCAACCGATTCGCCCCAGACTCATCCATTTAAGACATAGATAACGAAAACATCTATCTTCTTAATAAATTTCATATATCTTTAAAAGTTTATGCGGTTTATTCGTATTTAATTTTAACCTTTACTGGGATCCCCTTTCTGACGCTTTCGGTCACTATGCAGAAGTCCTCGAAGATCCCCATGCATCTCTCCATCTCCTTCAGGTGGGCCTCCTCCATCACAGGGCTCAGCTCGACGTTCAGCTCCTTCACCCTCCACCTCCCCCTCTCATTTCTAGCTATTATGCCCTCCACCGCAGCCTCAAGCTTGGAAACCTCCACCCTAGACCTCCTCAGGCAGTATAGGAGGCTTGCGCTCAGGCAGTTTCCCACGGCGGCCGCCAGGAGCATCGATGCATTTGGGCCGGATCCCTCTCCAAGAGGCTCAGGCTCGTCGAGATAGAGGCTCGGAACCCCCTCCAGGCCGAACTCCACCCTGAACCTGAACCCCTTCTCAAGGCTCAGCTCAACCCTGAAGGGCCTCTCCTCAGACATATTCTCTAATTCACCCTCCATGATGGATATAAAATGGTTGGTCTACTCGAAGAGCTTCTCATATTTCGAGTAGGGGTTGTATCCAGGTCTCCTCTTGTAGCGGGTCTCGTACCCAAAGCTCCCTATCACTAGCAGGAGGGTGATCCCCATAAAGACCCAGATCATCCACTCAGAGCTCGTGTCATCAGAGGCGGTTATCATGTAGATAAGGGCAAAGCAGATGCCCATCGAGATGCATGCTCCAACATACATCACCATCCAGATTAGACGACCAGCCAAGAGAATATTCCTAGCCAGATTCCCCCAAATTTTCAAGATCTACCTCAAGCATTTTAACCTTGCCCCGAAAGGCCAGGGGTTATCAGCATCTGAACCCTCATTTTTGGAGACCATGGAGCTTCCGGCCTCTCCCTTATCCTTCAGGGGAAGGTTATTGGAAAGGGTTAAGAGGGTTGACGGTGGTCCAATAGGTCGTGTTGGATGAGGAGGCTCTGCGTAGGATAGATCTTGAATACTGCCGTAAGGCTCTAGAGGAGATGGTCTCCATCCCATCGGTGGTGGGGAGTGAGGGAGACCTGGCTGAGTGTTTGAGGGGTAGGCTCGAGGCCCTCGGGATGGAGACCCATCTCCAGGAGGTGGAGGCCGGGCGCTTCAACCTCATAGCGGTCCATCGATATCCGAGCCCAGGCCCGCTACTGATGTATAACGGTCACTTGGACACCGTCCCGGTGTGCGAGGGTTGGACCTTCGACCCCTTCAAGCCTGTTGTGAGGGGCTCTCATCTATATGGATTGGGATCCCTAGACATGAAGGCTGGTATAGCATCCATCCTGGCCCACCTCAAGGCTGTCATCGAGTCCGAGATCCCCCTGAGAGGGGTTCTAGCATTCACCGGGGTTGTGGATGAGGAGGGTTACTCTAAGGGGGCGAGGGCCCTCCTGAAGACGGAGATGGCTAGGGCTGATGCGGTGGTCATAGGGGAGCCCTGGACGGGGATGGGTGAGAGGGCTATACCGCTGGGCATAACTGGAAAGATCCTATACGAACTCACTGTGAGGGGGAGGGCGGCCCACGGCTTCTCTCCACATCTCGGAGTAAACGCCATCGAGGAGGCGGCCCGCATACTTGTAAACCTAGATAGGCTCGAGATGAGGAGCCACCCCAACTTCGGGAGGGGGAACCTATGCACATTGAAGATAGAGGGGGGATACAGGGTCTACTCGGTCGTCGTCCCAGATAGGTGCCGGGTCGAGGTGAATAGGCTTCTGGTCCCTGGGGAATCCACATCAACTGCAATCGAGGATATGAGGAGGCTCATAGCATCCCTTGGCCTGAGGGCTGAGGTTGAGGTTGGGCTGAAGCCACCCTACTACGAGCCCTTCGAGATGGATAAAGGCCAGCCTATAGTCAGGGTATTCTCTGAGGCCTTCAGGGAGGTCTACGGAAGGCTTCCGGATTTCCAATATGCTAAGAGCATCACGGACGGCAACGTCTTCATGGGGGAGGGTAGAATCCCAACAATCCACTTCGGCCCAGGTGGGGAAGGGGCCCACCAGCCAGATGAACACATCGATCTGAGCACCCTAAACCCAACCATAAAGGTCTACATAAAGACGAGCCTAAGATTCCTCTCAGATATGCCAAGGCTGGAGCTGATGGGATGTTGATCAACATAGACTAGACCCGCCCTCATCTTGATTCGGATCACCTCTCCCAGCTCATCCGATAATGTTAAACCCCTAGAGACCCTATCGATCCTGATAAGAGGTTTAAGGGGGTATGTTACTAAGATTAAATGAATATACAGTAAACTTGATGAACTCAGGGGAATTGGGTTGACTAGAATTGGAGAGGTGAATTCTTTTCCTATACACACCTTCATCGTCTTAGTGCTGATCGGTTTCTTCGCTCGTCTCAGCTATAGCATGGCTCGAACTCCTGTTCTACCACTATTTGCCGAGGCATTAGGGGCTACCCCTGCCATGATAGGTATGGTGGTGGGGATCTCCACAGTTACGGGGATATTCTTTAAGGCACCGGCTGGGACCCTCTCTGATCTCTATGGGAGGAGAACCGCCCTTCTCGCCTCCGCGATGATCTTCGGCCTCATGCCCTTCACCTACCTGCTAGTTTATGATTATCGCCTCCTGATGGTAATCCGTTTCTTCCATGGTTTCGCTACTGCTATCTACGGGCCTGTTGCCATGGCCGTTATAATCGATATCTCGGGAGAGCATAGGGGTCAGTGGACAGCGACCTTCTCATCCATCTCGACCATCGGCGGGCTCATCTCAGCTCCCCTAGGAGGGGGACTTCTGTACCTGGTGGGTGGTTTAAACCCGGAGCCGGCCGCCTTCCGATTCATCTACCTAATCGTAGGGGTGATGGGCAGCATCTCCCTCCTCCTCGTGCTTGCCATGTGGCGCTACCTCCCGAGTGAAGCCTCTCCTGAGCCTCCCACCCTTTGGGTTGTGATAGATAAGTTCAGGAGGGATATGGTGGCGGTGTTCAAGGATATGCAGGTTCTGCTTACGAGTTCTATGGAGGCTGTCCAGAATCTGACGGTTGGGGCCCTCGAGGCCTTTCTTCCCTCCTATGTCATCTCCATAGCTGGCCTCTCGTCCTTCCATGCAGGTGTCATCTGGGGCATACAACTCGTCGTCCTCGTCCTGCTTAGGCCTCTGATGGGAAGGATATCTGACATCCACGGCAGGAAGACCCTGATCACCTGGGGTATGCTTCTCTGCGCCAACTCTTTCCTTCTGTACCCGATAACACACGACTTCCTAGCACTTTGTGCACTAACTCTCATCTTCGGCGCGGGAGAGGCTATGGTAACCTCCTCAACCGCGGCCATGGTCGCGGAGCAGAGCCGATCCAGAGGATATGGCACCTCCATGGGAGTCTTCGGGAGCCTATGGGATATCGGGCACGCTTCAGGCCCTATGGTAACCGGCTTTCTATTAGGAAGCCTTGGCTATATACCCTCCTTTGGAATCATCTCGGCCATACTCATCCTCGCCACAATACTCTTCCAGCTCTTTGTTAGGGAGACCCGAGGATGTAGGTAATCTCAACCCCTTCGAGCTTCTTAGGCCCTCGGATTTCCAATATGCTAAGAGCATCACGGATGGCAACATCTTCACGGGGGAGGGAAGAATCCCAACAATCCACATTGACCTCACACGGTAATGTTAAACCCTTAGAACCCATATCAATACAATGTATGAGGGAGGATCTAGAGCTCTTAAAGGGCGCCTTGGATATCCATGTCCATGCGGGGCCGGATCTCTTCCCCAGGCTCCTAGACGCCTTTGAGGCAGCCGAGGCTGCTGGGGCCTCGGGTTTAAGGGGGATAGTCCTCAAGCATCACCATATCCCCACGGTTGACCGAGCATACTTCGCATCTAGAGCAGTCAGGGGTGTGGAGGTATACGGTGGTGTCACCTTGAACTACGCCGTCGGAGGGCTAAACCCCTTCGCGGTGGATGCAGCCCTCAAACTGGGGGCGAGGATCATCTGGATGCCGACGGTCGATGCCAGAAACCATAAGAGGTGCTTCGGGGAGCTCGGCAGGTACGGCTCAAGGCTTTCTTATGGGAGGCCAGGGTTCTACGAGGAGGCCGAGGGGATCTCCATCTTTGATGGTGGGGATCTCGACCCAAGGCTGGGCCCGATACTCGGCTCCATTGCAGAGTCCGACGTTGCCCTGGCCACCTCCCACCTCTCAGCCGAGGAGTCGAAGGTATTGGTGGAGGAGGCCCTGAGGAGGGGTGTTAGAAGGATAGTTGTGACCCATGTCGACTTCTCCACCTCGAACATGAGCATCGAAGACCAGATCTGGATGGCTGAGAGGGGGGCCCTCCTCGAACTCTGCTACTCATCCATCTCCCCCGCCTGGCGCTGCTCCTCCATAGACCGCTCCGTGGAGGCCATTAGGAGGGTTGGGGTTGAGAACTACATAATCTCCAGCGATCTAGGCCAGGTTCACAACCCCCCTCCACCCGAGGGGCTGAGGATCTACATCAGCCTCCTACTAGAGCACGGGTTCCGGGCTGAGGATATCATGGTGATGGTCAAGGAGAATCCCGAGAGGCTTCTCGGGATAGGCCCCTAGATGGCACTAGTCGATATGGCCATTGCGCCCTCTTGACCCCTCCTGATGATCACCATCCTAAGCCAAGAGCTGTCCTCCTCGGGATAGTCTACCCTGTAGTGGGCCCCCCTGCTCTCCCTCCTCTCAAGGGCCGACCTTATGATCATCTCCGCAGCCTTCAAAGCCATGGAGGCCTCCAGGGCCTCGAGCATCCTCATACCAGGTGGAGCCTTAAGCTTATGCTTTTCTCCCATCATCCTCTCCACCTCTGCGAGGGCCTCCCTGAGGCCTTCCTCCCCCCTCACTATCCCCGCCTTCTCCCACATCACCTCCCTAAGCCTCCTCATCAAGGCCTCAGGATCGACCCCTTCTCCCTCTTTAATGGCCTCATATCTCGCTATCTCCCTCGAGGCTAGGGGTTTGACATCCATTAGAGAGACTGATCTCGCATTGGATGCTGCTGCGGCTCCAGCCCTGGCCCCGAAGACGATCGCCTCTGTGAGGGCGTTCCCCCCATGCCTGTTAGCCCCGTGAACCCCTCCCACAACCTCTCCGGCCGCGTATAGGCCGGGGATACCCGTTGAACCATCCTCGTCTATCATGACACCGCCCATGCAGAAGTGGGATACTGGAGCCACCTTCAGGGGCCTCTCCTCCGCCCTGAGGGTCTCCGCGAAGAACCTATACGGCCCGGTTGAGAACCATCCCTCCTCCCCGCGGCGCCCTATCGCCTCCCTCGCGTCCAGCAGGACAGCTCCTTCCACACCTCTCCCCTCTAGGATCTCTATCATGACCGCCCTTGAGAGGAGGTCCCTCGACTTTAGGACGAGGGGCCTCGCTTTGACCCCGTGCTTCTTTGGTATCTCCTCGCCCAGGCTGTTTATGATATGCCCCTCCTCGGTCATATAGCCCCCTATGAGGTATGGAGGGGCCCCCTCCTCTGCCAGGGCTATGGGGTAGAACTGGACGAACTCCATGTCCCTGAGCGTGGCGCCAGCCTCAAAGGCCAGGGTGTAGCCATCACCCGTGGTTCTAACCGGGCAGTCAGTCCGCTTATATAGGGCCCCCGCACCCCCGGTCGCCAAGATCACTGCCCCTGAGGAGAAGACTACGGGCCTGTCTCCTTGGATGTCGTAGCCAACCGCCCCCACGACCCCGCCCTCATCCTCAAGCAGCCTCGTTATTATTACGCCGTCAAGGAATCTTATCCCCTTGGATCCTGCGTACTCTTTGAGGGGGATTGTGAGGCCCAATCCCTGGGCCCCTCCACGTCCCTCAACATATATTCCCCCCTCCCTCTCCCTCACCTCAACCCCGAATCTTCTGAGTTCAAGTAGGCGCTCCTCCCCCTCCTTGGCCATGACCTCCACAAGCCTGCGGTCATTGATCCCCTTCCCCACCTCTATCGTGTCCCTGATGTACTCCTCCACGGTTAGCCCTCCCATTGGGGCCCTGAATCCCCCTCCACTCACGGCGGTGGAGTTGTTCATCCCGGCGGGAGCCTTAGAGGCCACGACGACGGAGGCGCCTTGGGCCTCAGCCTCTATCGCCGCCCTAAGGCCGGCTCCTCCCGAGCCTATGACGAGCACATCTGACTCCACGTCGAGGATCATAAACAATCATCATCCTAGTTATCTGGGATTTATATTAACGCGTCTGATGACCTTCTCCCATCTCATATCTGGATCTCAAGTTTGATGATATCTCATCAAGATGTCATATAGCTGAGGCTTCTCTGAGGCGCTCTATCTCCTCATCTGTGTAGCCAGCGATCTCCCTCAGGACCTCCTCGGTATGCTCCCCAAGCTTGGGAGGTGGGGATCCAATGATGCATGGTGTCTCTGAGAGCTTTATCGGCGGGCCTATCTGCTTTATGATGCCCGCCTCAGGATGCTCCATCTCTATCAGCATCCCCCTGCTAAGCACGTGGGGGTCGCTGAAGACCTCATCCAGGGTGTAGACGGGGCCGCATGGGAAGCCCAAGGCCCTGAGCCTCTCAAGCCAATAGTCCCTAGGCCTCCTCTTGAACCCCTCCTCCAGGATGGGTATGAGCTCCCCCCTGTTCTCCACCCTCCTATCCATGGTGGAGAACCTCGGGTCGTCTATCAAGCCATCAAGCCCCATGGCCTGGCAGAGGGTTGCCCAGAGCCTATCATTTCCAGCAGCTATGAGGAGGTATTTCCCATCCCCGGCCTCGAAGGCCTGATATGGGACCATGCTCGGGTGGGCTGACCCCATCCTCTCCGGTGGCCTCCCAGTCGCGAAGTATATCCCGGCGGCGTAGGTCATCCAGGAGACCACGCCGTCCAACAGGGATATATCGATGTACTGTCCGATCCCGGCCTTATCCCTCACCCTGAGGGCGGCTAGGATGGCTATGGCCGCCCACATGCCCGCCCCTATATTACTTATGGCTATGCCGACGCGGACCGGGGGTCTGCCCGGCTCCCCGGTTATCCCCATGAGGCCCCCCATCCCCTGTATTATGATGTCGTATCCAGGCCAGGAGGCGTAAGGCCCCGTCTGCCCAAAGCTCGAGATGCTACAGTATATTATTCTAGGGTTGACCCTACGGATAGCCTCATAGTCTATACCCAGGCGGGCCGTTACTCCAGGCCTGAAGTTCTCCAGAAATATGTCGCACCTCTCCACAATCCTGTAAAGGGCCATCCTGGCTTCACTCTTCTTCAGGTCCAAGGTCACGCTCTTCTTCCCTCTATTCACCGACATGAAGTAGCTGCTCATACCTCCGATGAATGGGGGATAGGCACGGGTGTCATCCCCCTCCCCAGGGATCTCTACCTTTATCACCTCGGCCCCAAGGTCTGCTAGGATCATGGAGCAGAAGGGGCCTGCGAGAACCCTGCTCAGATCCAGAACCCTGACCCCCTTCAGGGGGGCCTCCCCAACCACATGCGACATATCTGAAAATATCCCTCTCGATAGTTAATAGGCTTTCATGAGAGGGTTAAAATCTCCTGGACTTGGGAGCCTCCGAGTTGGAGATTAGTTTCAGGTAAAAATTAAATAATTGGTTTAAAAAATTAATTAGTGATCCTATGAGGTTGAGGTTGAAGGTTGAACTCTTCCTATTCGAGGCCTTCAGGGTCAGGGGAGAGATCGACAGGGGGGCGGAGCGAGCGATGGAAAGTTGGTAACTCGATCTATCCCTCCCGCTACCCTTGGGTTCAACGTGATATACTTGTTTGTATTATGAAAATTTTCAGAATAGTCTAAACCCCGTTCCTTGATCATAATAGATTTTACAGATGACTATTCGGCGATTATGGCTCACTTAAATGCCTCTAGGGCCTTACTTAGGTGCTTAGAGATCTCCGATGCACTTTCAGCCGCAAGACCAAGGGCCTCTGCTACGGCTTCTAGACCCAGAGTTTTGGCCTCCTTCGCGGCTTCCTCGAATCTGGCCTTATGCTCCTCATTATGCTCTATCCAGTGCATTATGAGCCTTTTAAGCCTCTCCTCCACCATACATATCCCTGTTTATGGACTCCTGGGTTTAAAATGATTTTGGAGTTAGCTCCCTAGATATATATCCTCAAGGCAGAACTCTTCAAGGCTCCTGCGGGTTAACATGGCTCTGAGCCTGAGGGCTGGGTCGAGCCTCTTCAGGATCCCCTGTATGGATGGTAGTATTAGGTTAGTGCAGAGGCCTCCCTGCAGGTCTCCGCATTCCACTCCAGCATCCATCATCGCCTCGTAGAGGGGGCACCTCTCAACCCTTAAGGTGATGGAGGCCTCCCCCCGTTTATGGACCTCCACCTCCGCCCCCAAGTCCTCCATGAAGGACCTGTATGCCTTAAACCCCATCTCGATCGGATTCATGCAGGGGGTTGTCTCCCTCCTGAACTCCTCCTCGAATAATCCGACTTGCCTCTCCACAGCCTTCCTGAGCATCTCTAGGGCCCTATCTGATCCAAGCTCCTCTACGAGTTCCATCATCAATAGGAAAATTAATGTGTAGGCTCTCCTTACGCCTCTTGCCCGGTCTATATCCGCCCCCTTAATCCTCATCCTCTCCAGCCCTTTCCAGGTAGAGCCTCCTCCGGTATAGCACACCCATGACATCGGCAGCCCTCTCAGGGGTTGTGTAGACCGGTATCCTAGCCTCCTCCATCACCCTGGCCGCCTCTGGTTCTATGTCCGCCCCTGGATTTATCACCAAAACAGGCTTCTCATACTTCTTGTATATGGCTATGAGCTGCTCATTGAGCCATCTATATATGCTTCCTAAATCCTCTGGGGCCACATCTGGGAACATGGTCTTCAGGATCGTGGTCCCCAGGCCGACCGTTATGAGGCCGTGGATGTTCTCCTGGGAGAGGACGATGTCCGGGACCCTTAGGAAGGAGTTCATGTTGAGGGATGCTGTGAGGTCGACGGGGTTTCTGGGGTTCCCGAACTCGGGGATGAGCCTCATTATCTCCCTCTGGGCCTCCTCACTGAGCTCTGGAACCCTCAGCCCGTTCTTGATGAGAGCATCCGCGGTCTCCACTGCGATACCTCCGGAGTTGGAGACCACGCCTATCCCGTCTCCCTTAGGTAATGGTGAGTAGAGGAGGCCCTTCACATAGTCGAACATCTCCACGGCGTCGTAGGCCCTTATCACCCCAGCCTGCTTGAAGGCCGCGTCATAAACCCTATCGCTTCCTGTTAGGGCTCCCGTATGGCTGGCCGCCGCCCTTCCACCCTCCTCCGTTGTTCCAACCTTTATCACCACTATCGGCTTCTTCTTTGACACCTCTTTTGCAGTCTCATACCACTCCCGTCCCTTTTTCAGCCCCTCGATGTACATGCAGATCAGGTTGACTGTGGGATCTTCGGCGAAGTATCTGAGGTAGTCCGCGCTGGTTATGTCCGACTCGTTCCCACTGCTTATGAACTTGTTTATCCCTACGCCCATGGCTGAGGCCCTTATGTAGAGCTGGAGGCCGTATCCCCCGCTCTGGGAGATGAAGGCCACCTCCCCCTTCTCGTGGAGGAATGGGACCATGAGGGCGCTGAGCTTGGCCGGGCTGCTGCATATCCCCATGCAGTTGGGCCCTATGAACCTGACCCTCCCCTGGGCGTTGAGTTTCACCTCCTCGACGAGCCTCTCCCCCTCCTCCCCCGTCTCGCCGAAGCCCGATGATATAACCACGGCTCCCTTAACCCCCTTCTCAGCTAGGTCCTTGAAGATTGATGGGACAACCCTAGCCGGGACGACGACGACGGCCATATCCACCTCGCCGGGGATATCCTTCACGGTGGGATAGCACTTCAAACCCAGGATCTCCGTCTCCCTCGGGTTGACGGGGTAGAGGTCTCCCTCGAATCCGCCCTTCATGATGCTGGAGAGGAGCATATGCCCCCACTTGAAGGGATCCTTAGATGCCCCGATCACGGCTATGCTCTTCGGCATCAGGATCCTGTCCAATGCCTCCCTAACATCCATGGTAAATCCTCTCGGTTCAACTAGGAAACCTTTATTTATATGTGAGGGTGCTCAGAGAGCTTCCTAGCGGCCTCTCGCCCTCTCCAACGCCATCCTAGCCCCCCTTATAAGGAAGGTGTCGGCGTCGTCCACCGTGTTGAACTTGAACCCCTTCTCCAGTGCCCACTGGATATTCTCCATCGTGGCGAAGATCCCGGCGGGCTTCCCATATCTCCTAGAGGCCTCGAGAACCCTGTCGAAGGCTGATAGGTATTTGGGGTCATCCCATCTCGGTGGGACCCCGAATCCCAGGCTGCAGGACAGGTCCCAGGGCCCTATATAGCAGGCGTCAACCCCCTCCACAGATAATATCTCGTCGAGGTTCTTCAACGCCGCCTCCGTCTCTATCTGAACCGCCACTAGGATCTCCTCGTTGGCCGTCTTGAAGTATTCGGGGTCGAACATGGCCGCCCTCCTGGGGCCGTAGCCCCTGATCCCATGGGGAGGATACCTGCATGCCCTGACAGCCATTTCAGCCTCCTTGCCCGAGTTGACCCATGGGATCAGAACCCCATAAGCGCCTATGTCGAGGACCCTCTTTATCACCACCGGGTCGTTCCACTGGGGCCTCACTATCGGGACGCATCCAGACCCGTTCATCGCCTGCATCATCCTCTGGAGGGTCTCGAGGCCAAGAGGGCCATGCTCGGCGTCGAGGAGGAGCCAGTCAAAACCCAGGCGAGACAGCCACTCCGCAACATCCGGGTGGCCCAAGCCCACGAATGTCCCTATAACCGCCTCCCCACGCCTCAACCTCTCCTTCAATGGGTTCCTCAACTATAACACCTCAAACTCCATCACAGGACCTGCAGATAAAGATTCTCATCTAATTATATTAATTTTTAATAGCACAGCTCCCTCTTATTTAAAAGTAGTTCTTTAAATGTCGCAGCCCCTATTTCCAAAGCATGTTGGATCTAAATTTTTATTAAAATGCATTTCGGCGACCATAATATCTCTAAAGAAGAGATCACATCATTGGAAAAATCAATAACGTTTTTTATTTCTAAAAATAAATAGCGAGATTTAGTACTTATTTACACTCTTCTGCTTCCTTTATCTTATCGATTAGTTAATCGTTGAATTTGATTCTAGGTGTCGCTATCATCTCACGAACCTCTAACCCTCTTCTCCAGGCCGGGTGTCCTTGAAACAGCCTAGGCCTTACAACGGTTGAGCAGTCGGTCCCGCCACTAAGCCATCTCGTCCCAGCGATGGATATGACCCCCTCTTCCAATGGTACCACCCCAGCCTCAGCAGCTATCAAGGCGATCTTTAATGCTGTTTTAAACCCCCTTTAGAATGGCCTTCGTTGAACATCTTCCAAAGAATTCGGCCTTCAGCCATATCTTCGAAGATGATTTAGCCGAAATGAGATGTAGATATGGGCATAGAAAGGCGCTTGTGGAGGACCTTCTCCATAAGGCCCGAGGAATGGGGTTCAACCTCTCAAAACCTTCAAATTCTGCTTAAAAAATATGACTAAGTCTTAAAGAGGGGCAATTTTCGAGGGAAGAGTGGGCCGGGCCGGATTCGAACCGGCGACCTCTGCGGTGTGAACGCAGTGTCCTAACCAAGCTGAACGACCGGCCCAAATAGGGTTGTATAGTTTCAGAATAAAATCCTTTATGCTGTTTCAAGAGCTTTGGGCAGGTTAGAGGCGACATGGCAAGCCTCGTTCCGCCAACCTTTTAATCTGTTCTGTAATCTTAATGGGCGCCCTCCCGAGCCTAAAATTAAAAACAAATGCCTATATCCTCATTTTCTTTAAATTATGTATGAAATTTGTAGAATATATCTAAATCCCCCAAGCTAAACTTTCTAGGGGTCGATGTTGACAGAGTGGGTAGAATCCCTAGACCTTAAGCCCTCTGAGAGAAACAGCGATTTTTACCTGCCTTTCGCCTTCTTCCTCTTCAGCCTTAGGTTTTTGCTGCGGCACTTTCTGCATTTAACCGCACCCAGGGGGTTTGTTGCACCGCAGTTCCTACACACCTTTTTATCCAAGAGGTGCCTCCTAGCCAACTCGAGTTTGAATGGATCTCTGAGAGACATTTCTAGGCCCTCATCATGCTGTTAGTAGGGCATCCTAATGGATCCGATGTATTTTACCTTTTCTATGTCTAGGAGCTGCCAGGCTGAGGGCTTCACCTCTCTTGCTTCCTCTTTAGGGATTCATATAGGCCAAGCCTTCGGGTTATATTCCAGTGGGCGTATCATAAAAGGGCTGGGCCCCTCCAGCCCTAGAACCTATGAGAATATGTTTGACCGTTGTCGGATAGTAACTTTTTATAACTATCCGTTCCAACTCGGCTGAAGCCTCATAGTTGGCCTTCAGGGGCAACGGGGCTCCCCTCATCCTGAGCATGTTCAGGCATGCGACTACATCCCTATCCTTCTCATATCCGCACATCTTGCACTTCAGAAGCCTATGCCCATTCGACGCCAGTTTACCGCCACATATCGGGCATAGGCTTGAAGTATGTTTCGGATTGACGTATACTACTAGTAAGCCGTTCAAATTCGCCTTATACTCAATGTGGAATTGTAGCTTTCTAAAATTCCATGAGTGTAATCTACGATTTAACATTCTTCCGTAGTGAATGTGTTTCCTTATCTCTTTTAGGTTTTCCATCACTATCCCCATTTTGCGTTGTTTTGCGAATTCCACTATCCTCTTGGCTATCTTATGGCATCCATCCACGGCTTTATGCCTCCTCCTTCCAGAGTACTTTTTGAGAAGCTTTTGAGCGGCTTTTGGCTTGTGCCTCTTCAATTTCTGTATCCTCCTGATGATGTTGGAGTATGTCGTATGGATGGTTCTCAGGTCGTTATCAACTCTTAGGATGTGTGGGTTGGAGCTCACGGCGGTAACGTTCGACTCATTTACGTCTATCGCCATCCACTCATTCGGGTCTGTCAAGTCTACATCTTTTTTGAACGGCACTATTATCTTAGTTTCATTTATCGTTATCTCACCTATCTTCAGCTTCCCCTCACTCCAAGCTTCTATGAACTTCCTCTGGTATTCTCCATACTTCAGCTCTAAGTAGATGAAATTCCTTGGCTTAACCGAAATCCTTACCATGCTCCCGTAAAACCTGTACAGTTGTGGGTCAAGCTGCATGAAGAGCTTTCTAGCGATGGGTTTTTCGCCTCCAACCATCCCCTTACTCAACCGCTTCCTCCAGCCCTTAAGCATAGCCAATGCTATCTTGCATGCCGAGTGGCAGAAGTGCGTTGAGTAATCCCATCACTTCTTCCACTCTTCATATACACCCTTCCTAAGCGTAGCGTAGGAAGTTATCCTCCTCTTAAGAGCAGAATCTATACAGAAGTTAACCATACTCCTAAAATCCTCTAGAAGCCTTCTAATATCGTCGTTAGCCTCATAGTTAAATGGGACGCTGAGGATCACTTCCACAATTAGAGTATACACTATAATGTAATATAAAGTTAACTATTTAGAAACTGTTTCAGAATCCCCCTCAATAGAGCTGTGAATAGCGCTGATTCGTGGAGGGAATTCGGTTAAGACCCTTGCTAGTCATGGGGATTGTCGCAGTTTAGACCATTCCAAAAGGCAACAATTGCCTAAGAGCTTTAGGATCTCTTTGATGAGCCACCTCGTGAGGCATAGAGGAACCGCAACAGCCTCTTCCAATCTTAAGGCGTGGGCGCGGGAGATATAAACCTCGCATCGGGCCTCGAAACGCTTTTAACTAGAAATATTTTTTATCTTTGAACTCTTAGAGAGATGGAGGAGGAGTCGAAGTGTCGAGATCGAACACCGTCTTCATCGGGAAGAAGCCCTCCATGAGCTATGTGGTCGCCTGTATGACCCTCTTCACGAGCTCTAACGAGGTGGTCGTTAAGGCGAGGGGTAGGGCCATAAGCAAGGCCGTCGATGTCGTGGAGATTATTAGGAATAGGTTCATGCCTGATGTGAGGGTCTCGGATATTAAGATAGGGACCGAAGAGGTGAAGTCTGAGGGGGCTGAGGAGCCTCCCACCAACGTGAGCACCATCGAGATCAGGTTGACCCGATGAAACGGCTGGAACAGGCATCTCGCACTCTCTCCTCCTCTCTTGAGAGGGGGAAGGACGAGTGCAGACACAGCTATGTGAGTTCTGTCTCAAGAGCGGGATGCTATGTTCCAAGTGCCAGGAGAAGATACGCAAGGGTCTAGTCAACAACCTCTACATAAAAACGGCTCAACTCCTTTTGAAGGTGGAGGATCAGTTTCCACTCCTGCAGAAGGCGAAGCTCGTAAACGTTTTTGAGGCTGGGGGCTACCTAGTCCTGATAGTCGGCCAAGGGGACCAGGCCAAGTTTCTCAGCTACGGCGGGAAACTCTCAAAGCTTATCAGGGAGGGGCTGAACAAGCAGCACATACTCATCATAGAGGAGGGTCTCAACGACCGAAAGTTCATAGAGGAACTATTCTCCAACCAGCAGATAGTCACTATAAACATCATCTGGCTACCCGACGGGAGCACGGAGACGAGAGTGGTCCTAAAGGGGAGGGGAAGAGAGCTGAGCAAGAAGAGGATCAAGGCCCTATCCGACGCTGCGAAGAGGATCAGGAATATGAACCTTAGGGTCGAGTATGTGAGATCCCGGCCAAACTTTTCCCGACCAAACTTTTAATAGCCTCCAACCCAGGGGAATAGCTCACGGGCGTGGGGGAGAGGCTTGGAGAGAGTCAGCATAGAGGAGGCCATGAGTCGACTGGGGGAGGAGGTCACGATAGCGGGGTGGGTCTCAAGGGTTAGGGATATCGGAAACATCAAGTTCATCCTCCTGAGAGACATCACCGGCGAGATCCAGATAACCCTGAAGCCCGGGGAGGCCGAGCCCAGCCTCTGGGAGCTTAAGCTGGGTAGGGAGGATGTCATCTCGGTAACCGGGAAGGCTCGGGCAAGCGAGATAGCCCATCGGGGGTTCGAGTTCATCCCGGAGAGGATATCCGTTCTTAACAGATCTAAGCAGCCCCTTCCCCTCGATGTCTCGGGGCATGTGAAGGCCGAGCTTGAGACTAGGCTGAACTACCGATTTATGGATCTCAGGACTCCCCGAACTAGGGCCATCTTCAAGATCCAGCACGAACTCCTCGTGGCCTTCCGGAGATTCCTGACCGAGAGGGGATACATTGAGATACAGCCTCCATGCATCATCTCATCCGCCTCCGAGGGGGGAGCCGAGCTCTTCAAGATTCCATACTTCGAGAAGGAGGCCTACTTGGCCCAGAGCCCCCAGCTATACAAGCAGATGTGCGCCATAAGCCTTGAGAAGGTCTACACCGTCGTGCCGGTATGGAGGGCTGAGAAGTTCAACACCCCAACCCATCTCAACGAGGTGAGGCAGATGGATGTGGAGCAGGCCTTCGCCGACGACGAGGATGTGATGAAGGTGCTCGAGGAGACATTAGCCTACATGCTAGATAATGTTAAGAGGAGATGTTCAAAGGAGTTCGACACCCTTGGGAGAACCATTGAGGTTCCCCATCTCCCCCTCAGGAGGATTTCCTACGGCGAGGCAATAGAGCTTCTAAGAAGCTCAGGGGAGGAGATCAGGTGGGGGGATGACTTCACGAAATCTCAGGAGACAAGGCTCACTAGCCTCTTGGGGGAGGAGGCCTTCTTCATAAAGGATTGGCCCTCAACCCTTAAGCCCTTCTACGCCATGCCCCACCAGGATAACCCAGAGTTAGTGCACGCCTTCGACCTCATCTACGGGGGGATAGAGGTCAGCAGCGGAACCCAGAGGATACACCACCCAGAGCTCCTAATCTCACAGCTCATAAAGAAGGGATTAGATCCCGAGAGCTTCACCCACTACATAGAGTGCTTCAGCTACGGAGCCCCACCCCACGCGGGTTGGAGCATAGGGCTGGAGAGATTGACGATGGCAGTCACCGGGATGAGCAACATAAGGGAGTGCTGCATGTTCCCAAGGGATAGAGATAGACTGGTGCCATGAACCTTGCAGGATGACGGCCCCTTCGAGTACAAGCAGTGCATCGTCCTCCGCATGGATCTGGGGATGAGCATAGGTAAGCTGGTGAGCCAGGCATGCCACGCCTCCCTAGAAGCCTCAGAGCAGGCGAGGAGGAAGAAGAGGAGAATATGGAAAGCATGGATGGAGGAGGGCTCGAAGAAGGTCATATTAAAGGTCGACTCCCTTGAAGAACTAGAAGAATTGGCCAGGAGGGCCGAGGAACTTGGTATCCCAAATATGTTAATAGTCGATAGAGGGCTAACCGAGGTCCCTCCGGGAACCACAACAGCCCTAGGTGTTGGACCGGACAGAAGTGAAAAGGTGGACCTAGTAACGGGAAAACTTAAATTATTAAAATGAAATGCCATATGTAGCTTAATCCATGGTTAATGTAAAGATCTGTAATAGATCTGTTTTTGACTACTGCGACGCAATGGGTTTCCTTTGCTTCAACCTCATAACAATTTAGTGAACCCTTTAGCGGCCCTTTATTAAGTATTTATCTTGTTTAATACACAACGGATTCCTGTTCAAAAAATAACAACGCTATTTTCCTTACAATACCTAACTGTTTTTTATTTATTGAAATCAGTTGATAAGCTTGCTAAAAACTCATTAGATCTAGCGAGTATGATAGGTTTCTAAAAGATAGCATGAAATGGTGAATTAGTTATATGGTTGATGATCAACTGTAAGAAATAATTAATATAAGATTATGATTTAAATATTTCAACTTCAAAAAATTAATTCTTTTAATTCTATCATGTTGAACTTATTCAATATATACATTCTCAATCCAATGTTTTGATTTTCATTCTATCCTTAAAGCCTAGACGAGTTGAAGAAGTGGCGCCCTGGGGGTAGATATCCTAGAAGGGCCGCTAGATAGGTTTATAAGATCCTTGAACTTTGGATGATTGAAAAATGGTCAAGAAGTTGGATATAGATGGAAAGAAAATATTCATATGTGAATTTTGTGAGTTTGGATATCTCGATGAGGAGACCGCTAGAAAATGCGAAAACTACTGTTCAAGACATTTTTCCTGTTCTCTTGAGATAACCAGAAAAGCGGTTTATATCCCTAGATTTAATGTCTCACAAAACTGATTTTTCACCATAAATTGAGTTTCATAAAAATATGTACATTTTCGAATCTTATATTTTGAGGATGTATTTCTCTTGAGTATGTGTTTTAGGTATCTATGATACGAAAGAAAATCAGCCTATTTTATTCCGTCGCCCACCATAAAACTGGGCTTCTTGGTTTTATCACCCGAAATCGTAATAAGCGAGCCTTTGTAGATAATCGTTAGGTTTATTTTATGATCTTCGGGGAGTCGGTTTATCGAGACCGGTTAACACGCCTAAAGGGTTTCATGGAGGACTGGGGAGTAGACCTCATAGCCATCCTCGATGATGAGAACTATCAATACCTATCGGGAGAGTTTAGGAGGCAGCCTAGGCTTTACATCCCCAGGGACGGTGAGCCGATGATCTTGGTCTTCAGAGGTGAGGTGGAAGAAGCTCAAGGGAACACTTGGATAAGGGATGTTCGGGGTTATAATAGCCTCCACGATATGATGATGCATGTCATAGGCTTCATAAAGGAGCACGATGTCAAGACAGTGGGGTTCGACTACGAGTTCGCCCTCCCCGCATTCCTCCTCGAGAGGTTCAAGACAGCCAACCCTACTGTTAATGTTGTGGATGTGAGGGAGATTCTTATGAACCTGAGGATGGTCAAAATGGTTGAGGAGGTGCAGCTGATAAGGAAGGCCCAAGAGATAGCGAGGGAGGGGATGGAGGCTGCCAGGAGGGCCTTAAGGCAGGGCGTTAGGGAGTGGGAGGTCGCGGCAGAAGTGGAATACGCTATGAGGAGGAAGGGTGCCATGAGGTTCGGCTTCCCCACCTTCATCAACTCAGGGTACAGAGCCAACTGCCTTCATGGATGGGCCTCAGACAAGGAGATATCGAAGGGTGAACTGGTCTTGGTGGATGTGGGCCCCAAGTACATGGGTTATAACGGGGATATGACCCGCATCTTCAGCATCGGAGACCCGACCGAGAGGCAGAAGGCCCTCGTGGAACTCTATCTGAGGGCGAGACAGGCTGCGGTAGAGGCGGCCAGGCCCGGAGCCATGATGATGGCCTTGGACGAGGCAGCCTCAAAGGTGATAGACGAGGCAGGCTACAGGGAGTTCTACGTGAGGGGGATCGCTCACGGCATAGGTCTGGCCTTTGAGGAGAGACCCTTCCCCACGATATTCCCGGAGGACTACGTGGTTGAGCTGAGGAGCGATATAACCCTCTCCATAGGCCACTCCATCCTCTCGATCCCAGGCATGGGTGGAGCAAGGGTGGAGGATGTCTATATGATTACAGAGAGGGGCTCAGAGCCCCTTGTTGAGTATGAAGAGGACCTCATCACCGTGGGGTAAGGGAGTTGATAGATCTATCAACCTTGTCTCCCATAGAGAGGGAGGTCTACTCGAAGCTCATAGAGGTAAAGGACCCTGAGTTCGGCGTCTCCATCATCGAGAGGGGATTAGTGGACGAGGTCAGGGTGGAGGAGGGCTCAGCCAGGATAGTTTACCACCTCACAGTGCCCTTCTGCCCCATACCCTTCGCCCTTTACATCGGGAGAGAGATCAGGAAGAGGGCTAGAGAGGTGGCCGGAGTGGAGAGAGTTAAGGTCGAGGTGAGAGACCATCTACAGGCCGATGTTATCAACAGGATCCTAGAGAGGGAGGGAGGTTAGATACCAACAGCAGAGGCCGAGGTCATCTTAGATCATCCCATTGAAAGGGTGAGGGAGTTTCTAAGGAACCTCGGAAATCTTGGGAGATGCCTCGGGATTGTTGAGGAAGTGGTCGAGGAGGATGGAGAAGCCCGCTGGATCTTGAAGAGCCAACAGGCCAGGATAACAAAGAGTAGGGAGGTTAAGGCCAGGTTCACCGAATTGGGTGAGAGCCACGCCTCCTGGGAGGCTAAGGGCGGAGCCCTCTCCATAATAGGGGAGTATAAACTTAAGCAGACCGATGCCTCAACATGGCTTGGAGCCAAATTAACCTTCGAACTCTCCGGCCCTTTAGGAGCTATAATGGGCCCCATGATCTCCATGACAATAGACTCCAGGCTTAAAGGGTTCCTCCAATGTGTCAAGGAAGGCCTATCTAGATCAAATTAATCTCAAGAGGATTCCATACCTCATCGCTGAGGTTTTTAGTTGAGGAGCTTGATCCTCCTCATTGTATTGTGAAAGCAAAGATCTAAACGCTACCCTAACCAGGCAATATGTTATTTATGGGGCCTTACCCGACACGCCCAGTTTAATGAATTCGAGGGGCCACATGGCTTCGGTGGTCAATCACAATAGACGTGAAGGTAAGGACAACCTAATATCAGAGAATCCTCTATCCTCAATAGAGGCTTTAGGCTTGGGTAGTAGGCTTGAGGGTAGGGTCGCCCTCGTTACAGGGGCGTCTAGAGGCATAGGAAGGGCTATCGCCCTCGCCTTCGCTAGGGAGGGGGCGAAGGTGATAGTCAACTATAACCGGGAGAGGGGGAGGGCGGAGGAGGTTGTCAGGCTGATAAGGGATGTCGGAGGAGAGGCAATATGCATTCAGGCAGATGTGGGAGATCGAGGGATGGTTGAGAAGATAGTGGAGGAGGCCTTGAGGGAGTTTAAGGGCTTGGACATCCTGGTCAATAACGCGGGGGTCCTGATGGGTGGTGGAACCCTACTGGAGTTCAGAGATGAGGAGTTCGATCCCATGTGGAGGGTTAATGTGAAGGCATCCTGAACTGCTCAAGGGCTGCGGCGCCTCACATGATGGAGAAGAGGTATGGCAAGATCATCAACATATCCTCGGTTGCAGGGATCGGCACGGCCATCCTGCCAGGAAACATGCTATATGCCGCGACAAAGGCCGCGGTCATCATCCTCACAAAGCGCCTGGCCCTTGAACTTGGGCCCTATGGCATAAATGTTAACGCCATCGCACCAGGGTTCATATCCACGGAGATGGGCCTCGGCCAGTGGAATCCCTCTGAGTTGGAGGAGAGACTCAGGTACTTCAGGGAGAGGACCATGCTAAGGAGGGTTGGAGAGCCCGAGGATATAGCTTGTGTAGCCCTATTCTTGGCTTCAGAAGAGGCCAGATTCATCACGGGTCAGACCATAACGGTTGACGGCGGCAGGATAGACTTCATATCCCACTCCCTCTAAGGTCGGGGCTTCGAGTCGAGAATCAGGATTTATCTAATCCAAACTTGTTGAGGCGATGGAGCTGCGATATCTATCGTTCTTCCATGGGTCCGCCGTGTCGCTGTATATTCCAGACTCCCAATACCCCAGGCGCCTCTCCTTCATGAAGACCACCCTAGAGAGCCACATGGGGCTCTTGTATCCATACTTCTTGGGAACCACCAGTCTAACAGGCCCTCCAAGGGGCTGGGGGAGGTCCTCCCCGTTAAGCCTATGGGCGAGTACCACACCATCCTCCAGGACATCCTGGATGGGTAGGGAGGTAGTGTATCCGTCAAGGCATTCGAACCAGACATATCTTGCGGAGGGTTTGGGCCTCGCCCTCGAAGCGACCTCCTTGAAGGGCACGCCCTCCCATACGCAGTCTAGGACGCTCCACCCCTCAACACAGTGGAAGTCGCTTTTGGAGGTCACCTGAGGCATGCTGAGGAGGGATTTCCAATCAAGGGTGAATGGGTTCTCAACCTCTCCCTCAACCCTGAGGGTCCAGTCATCTTTATCTATCTTGGGGAGGTTTTGGACTATGCCTGGATGTTCGATTCCCCATTTCAGTATGGACTTAATCGCCCTCTGTCCAGGGGGAAGCCTCCCCGCCCTCTCATCTCTTTTCTGTCCACCCGACAAGGCTCTGGATCCCCTATTCCAATCTAAAAACAGCAATAAAACTTAAAATGGAATTCATTAAAACCTTTAACTTCTTGGGCTGGGTGGTATCGGGGAATAGCTCTGACAATATCTGCAAATTGAGACCAGGCTCCAACCTTTCGAGGGCTCTATTCGCCAAAGCTTAAGGGATAACTCGTAGATATAATAGATTGGGGAGTATATGGAGGTGGTTGAGGAGATCATTAGGAGGCTTGAGGACGCGTATCCCGAGGTGAAGGGAACAGCCCTCCACTGGAGAACGCCTCTAGACCTCCTAGTGGCGACGATCCTCTCAGCCCAGACTACTGACCAGAAAGTGAATGAGGTCACCAAGGAACTATTCAAGAGATATAAGACGGCGGCTGATTACGCCAACGCGCCCAGGGAGGAGCTTGAGGAGGCAATCAAGAGCCTCAACTTCTATAGGCAGAAGGCCGGCTTCATCCAGGAGGCTTGCAGGAGGATTGTGGAGGAGTTCGGAGGAGAGGTTCCAAGAACCATGGAGGAGCTGATGAGGCTGAAGGGTGTTGCAAGGAAGACGGCCAACATAGTGCTGGGGAACGCTTATGGAATTGTGGAGGGCATCGCCGTGGACACCCATGTCATGCGCCTCTCCAGAAGACTGGGGCTGACGGCTCAGGAGGACAGGGATAAGATAGAGAGAGACCTGATGGAGGTAGTCCCAAGAGATAGGTGGTTCCAGTTCAGCAACCTGATAATAGAGCATGGGAGGAGGGTCTGCAAGGCTAGGAACCCAAACTGCGAGGGCTGCGTCCTTAAGGATATTTGCCCCTCAGCCTACAGCCTCTAAAGGGAAAAATTAAAGAGGGGTTTGCAGCCCGTCTAGCGGGCTTTGTTGAGGATCGTCAGGCCCTTCAACCCCTTGAGTAGATCGCCTTATACTTCTCAGACTTAGAGATCAGACGTCCCAACTCTGCCGAGACCATAGCCCTCTCAGCCTCCCCTACCTCTTTCACAGGCTTTCCGGGAACCCCTAGGACCAGCTGCCTCTCCGGGATCACCGCTCCCGGCGGAACCAACGCCCCAGAGCCTATTATAGAACCCTCTCCGACCACGGCTTTGTCGAGGACTATGGCGCCGATACCGATTAGAACGTGGTTTCCTATCCGAGAACCGTGGACTATGGCCCCATGGGATATTATGCTCTCCTCGCCTACCTCTACGGGAGATCCAGCAGGGGCCTCAATGAAGCTGTTCTCTAGGACCATAGTTCTCGATCCTATGATAACTTTGTCATCATCCCCCCTGATTATGGAGCCTGTCCAGATCCCGACCCCCTCCCTAAGGGTCACATCACCTATGATCCACGAGCCGGGAGCCAGGAAGACTGAGGGATCGACCTTGGGCTTCCTCCCATCAAACTCTATCAGGGACATCCCGAATCTGAGACCTATCCATATATATTAAATTAATGGTATATCATAAGCCTAAAGTCTAATTTATTTTTATGAGTTTGAGGTATAATTGAGATTCAAACCTCCATGTCTCTCATACGCTCTAATATACTAAATATTTATATTAACTTTTAAAGCTGAGTTATTTGAGGTCCTTAAGGGGCTGTGAACATGTTTGAGCCTACCTTTTTCCAGATCGATTTTATAAGTCTAGTAAACAATCTCTGGATTCTTCTGTTCGTGCTGTTCTTCCTAGTCCCCCAGTTCCAGCTAATGGCGTTGAACTCAGCTAGGCGTGGGCTTCTGAAGAGGATCTCCAGGTTGAGAGGATCTCAGGTTATAACCTTGATTCACAGACAGGAGACCATAGCATTCTTTGGAATACCCATAAGCAGGTTCATAGACATCGATGATAGCGAGGAGGTTCTAAGAGCCATCAGGATGGCTCCTAAAGATGCCCCCATAGATCTCATAATTCATACACCTGGTGGGATAGCGCTCGCGGCGACCCAGATCGCCCTAGCCCTAAATTCACACCCCGGAAGGAAGACAGTCATCATACCCCATTACGCCATGAGCGGGGGCACCCTGATCGCCCTCGCAGCGGATGAGATAATTATGGATCCCTATGCTGTTCTTGGGCCCGTAGACCCCCAATTCGTGGAGGGAAACGAGTCTTATCCGGCAGCATCACTTCTGAAGGTCCTTGAGAGGAAGAAGATCGATGAGGTGGAGGACCGAACGATAATATTGGCGGAGGAGGCAAGAAAAGCCATCGCTCAGATGGAGGAACTGGTCTGCAGAATACTCCTTGGAAGGTACCCAAGAGAGACTGTGAATAAGATATGTGAAGAGCTTGTTAGTGGAAAATACACTCATGATCATCCTATAACAGCCCAAGATGCAATGAATATGGGATTAAAGGTATCGACAAATGTTCCAGAAGAGATATATCAATTGATGAGCCTTTACAAGATGGGAGCAAGAGTTAGAAGACCTGGAGTGGAATTCGTGCCAGTTATGCCAGGTGCACCAAGAAGAGAAATTCCGAGAACAGAATTTAAATAATAATTCAATTAAAAACAAAGATGAAAGCTTGAACTTCTTATCTAGCTCAAAAGTTCATTTTATAAAGAGAATGAATATAAGAGGAGAACATTATGGAGAAGATTTCCCCCAAGCCCTATAAGACCTAGCGGTTCTGATCACCGTGTCGAGGTTGGAATCTGGGGCGTTAAGAGGTATCACGCATCCAGGTGCGAGTAAGAGACGCCTCCCGGAGACACTTCTTACCGAGGCCTTCACCATATCCTCAACCTCCTCCTCTGAGCCCTCGACGAGAACCCCCAGCTCATCTATACCTCCTAGGAGTAAGCCTCCAAACTTTCTATGTGCCTCGGCTAGACTTGGCGGGGTCCTCTTGTCATGCCAGTTTAGAGCGTCTGTCGGGTAGTTCTTAGCTATTAGGTCAAACATGATGTTCTTCCCATGTATGTGAACCACATTAAGAAGGGGGCGCCTCCGAGCCGCCCGGAGGATCGGAAGGTCGAACCTCATCCCGAAGCTGCGGTACTCCTCCTCGCTCATCTCATCGTAGGTGGCCATCTGGGTCGCGAAGAAGATTCCACTGGCCCCCGCATCCATGTTCGCTCTGGTGAACTCGACTATAGTGCTCATGATGACCCTCAAACCCTCGAGGAGGAGCTCGGGCTCCTCCCTCATATCCCTCAACAGACGTCCTCCCCCGATCTTCTGGCAGATGGTCAAGGGGGAGAAGACTGTCTGGATTAGGGGAACCTCCCCCTCCAATGCCTCGTTAAGGCACTCAACCGCCCTGATCATCTCACCTAATACTCCGCCATGGACATCGGGCTCCTCTAGAGAGGCCCAGTCCTCGGCATCCTTAACCCTATAAACCCTTGTCCTAGGAGCCCCTATAGGAGAGTCATAGTACTCTATCTCTGCCCCGAAGGCGACGGAGGCATATCCGCCACTCGGGCAGAGCTTTATCAGGTCCGGATCGAACCTGCGTTGGAAGGATAACTGAGCCCTGCATAGGCTTGAGGCATCGAGATCCATGCCTGGGAAGTGCCTCCACAGGCTCACGGGAATCTCATCAAGCTCCTCCCCCAGCATAACTGACCTGATCTTCTCAAACCTCAATGAAACACCAGACTCAAATGATGGAAGACCAATATTAGAGACTTATTCATCATGATTCAGAATTGATGGGGGCTCAGCAGGGTTCATACCTCCGCCATCCTCAACGCCTCATCAACCTTAAGGTCGAGCTACCCTCTCACCTTAGCCATCTAGGCATCAAGTATCCGCGTTTACACACCCAGCTCCCGCCACCCCCTAAACCTCTCCATCGCCGAAGGTGCCTCAGATCATAGAGGCCTAGCCCACAGTTCCAATGAGTATTTTATCATCGAGGGCATGAGGCCAGATATGGTTGCACTTATAGCCCTGAGGGTTCTGAGAAGAGCACGCCCTCCCTTCACTTTGCCCAGCGCTAAGCCTTCTTTAGTGATCCTCCCCCCTTTACATGAGAGAAACGGATTGGGAGGGCTTGGGCAGTTCGAGGGTCAGCGGATGGTTGAAATATTCCCTTATGATGGAATCCTCTGGACCATGGTCTGAAGAGAGCATTGGAGGAAGTTAGGTCTCGAACCATCCATATCTTCCTCTTAATGGAACATAAAGAACTTCCTCTATGACCCTAGCCTCGACAGTGCCGTCCTGTTTCTTCTCAAGCAGGGTTAGGTCTTGAACAGAGCCAGGTGGTCCAACGGGAGCAACCAATCTTCCCCCACATCTGAGCTGGCGGATCAAGGGGCTGGGAATCTTCGGGCATGCGGCTGTAATGCATATCTTATCATAGGGCGCCATAGGGGGATAACCCAATGAGCCATCTCCATGGAGGAGCAACACATCATGATATCCTAAAACCTCGAGATTCCTCCTTGCAAACTCATAGGTTTCCTTATTTATTTCGATGGTGACCACAAACCCCTTTGAGCCGACGATCTCCCTCGCCAAAGCCGCGCCGTATCCGGAACCAGCCCCTACCTCAAGGAATCGGTCCCCATCCCTTAACTCCAGTGCCTCATAGAACATGGGATAGCTATGGGGGCATGATATGGTGGCATCTCGTCCCGGGAGGGGGAGGGGAACCTCGAGGTAGGCGTAGTCACGATACATCTCAGGTACAAAGTCCTCCCTCGGAACCTTCATCATTCCCTCTATTATCTTCCTAGACCGTAAGAAGCCCCGTTCTATAAGCCAGTTCACCTTCTCCATCCTCTCCCTCAACAACTCCTCTCTGCTCTTCCTCGGCCTTCTCGGCGGTGGAACAATCCATCCCAACATTCTCAGCCGACTGCTCACGCGTATATTCTAAGAAAACATAGATTCACATACATGTAAAAATATAAAGCAAGCCACTAAAAACATTGAGTAACAGTGGGCAGAAGATATAAATCTGTTGTAAGATGAAGGGTTTATTGTGAGGTGTAGATTAGTAGACCAAGGCTTCAATCCTGGAAGTTGCCTAACTTTCTCTGAAGGCGAGTGGAGAAGGGCTTGCGAGGTCACTTTTAAGTGGAGGGATGGCATCCCCTATAGACTTATTCATTCGTATGCTCATAAGGCACCTGAACAGTATCTTTCCATCTATCAATCCGGATGCAATTGGAGCTGCAAAAAGTGCCATTCGTGGTACTTTACAAAGTATGCTTCTGGTGAATGGATGACGCCTGAAGACATAGGAAAGATCGCTAAAGAATATGTTGAGAGAAATAGGGGAAACCTCTACAAGGAGCCTAGGGATCACGTATCAAGTTGGCATGCTCACGAGCTTTGCCGTGGCTGCGGCTCCTGTATCTCTTTGGGTAGGAGATCCAAGTATTGCCCGGGGAGGCTGAGATTAGATCAATTAACCCTACTGGACGATTTGACCTGGGGTCCTGCAAGGAATATTGTATCCTTTACTGGTGGTGATTTAGCTTGTCAGCCGGAGTTCTATGCGGAATCAGCAAAGGAGATAAAGAGCTTAGGAGAGAATTTGTGGGTACTTTTTGAAACAAATGGCCATGGCCTGACACCTGAGAACTTGGATTTATTCAGAGATGCTGGCATAGATTCCCTTTGGCTTGATATTAAGGCGTATGATGATAAAGTCCATCGCAACCTCACAGGGGCCTCAAATGAATGGATTTTAAAATTGCCCGCTGAAATAATTGAGAGAGGATTTGTACTGGAGGTCTCCTCAGTCTATATCCCAGGCTGGGTTGAAACAGATCAGATAAGGAGGATAGCAGAATTACTAGCTCAGGTCCACCCAGAGATTCCATATGCCATAATTGCATTTTTACCCGAACATAAGCTAAAGCATGTTCCCCCTCCAAACTTCCAGCAGATGGTTGAGGCCTTTGAAGCTGCAAAGGATGCTGGATTGAAAAAGGTTAAGCTTGGAAATTTGGGAAGATTTGTGAAGAATATGGAAGAATATGAGATTCTCTTTAATATAGGTGCCATTTGACGAGGAATAGGTCTCTTTATTTATGTCTTTATTGATGTGACTTATATACTGTCTATCGAGATCCTCAAACTCCTCGATGCTCCGGTAGGTGCAGTTGGTGCAGAGATCCCTTTTGAGGCTCTTATTGACCTAAACCTGCCCCCAACCTCATTGAGCCTAGGTAAATACTGGGCAGGTGGAAGGGGCTTATTCCTCAGCCCTATGCCTCTTGAGGAGCTGGAGGTCCCCCCGACTCCATGGGTTGTTGTACCTCCCATGATCAGCCTCTCCAGCCCACACGCCTCCAAGGTTGGATTCACGCCAAGGCCCGGATATACCTCCAGCCCCGTATACCTTGGTTCACCGTTCAATCCTCCCCCGCCTCAAGTACCTCGACGATACTCTTATTCGGCATTCCCTTAACCGTAAGGAGTACGGACAGGCACCGCCCATACTCCCACTACCACCTCAGCCATAAGCCCCTTAACACCTCCCCCTCAGAGATCACCAAAGGTAGAGCACGTCTCATGAGATGGACTACACAGCTACGCTATTAAGCGACGCAAATGCTTATACATAATCCAAGGTTGTTGGTCTAGTCTTTATAGTGGTGGCCTTGAGGCCAATAATATTCGACTTGTATCCTGGCCTTGATATGGTTCCATGGATTGAGTTAGGAGATTTCCCAACACCGATAGAGAGGCTTGAGAGGTTTGGAGAGGTAGCTGGTCTGCCTCACCTATATATCAAGAGGGATGACCTAAGCTCTAGGCTTTATGGAGGGAACAAGGTGAGGAAACTTGAGTTCGTCCTGGCAGATGCCAAGAGTAAGAAGAGAAAAACCCTCATAACCCTAGGGGCTGTAGGCTCGAATCAAGTCCTCGCCACAGGCATTTTTGGGAGGGAGGTGGGCTTCAGGGTTAAGGGATTAGTGATGGATCAACCCAACGCTGAGTATGTCAGGAGAAATCTGCTAATGGATATGCGGTATGGTGTCGAACTCCACTACGCCCCAAATACTCCAACCCTCCTCCTGTACCTCGCTTACCTATACCTAATGAGCTGGCTCAGGGGAGAGCGCCCCTACTACGTGCCCGCGGGGGCCAGCAGCCCTATCGGCAATCTGGGGTTCGTTAATGCCTCCTTCGAGCTTAAGATGCAGGTGGAGGAGGGAGTTATGCCAGAGCCCGACTACATCATTGTAGCGGCTGGGAGCTTGGGCACCGCGGCAGGACTGGAGCTTGGATGCAGGCTCTCGAGGCTGAAGACGAGGGTTGTGGCCGTGAGGGTATCGATGCCCTGGTATGCAACAGCCAAACGCCTCGCCTCCATGGCTAATAGTATCTGTAGGCTCATGAGGAGGTTCTCCTCATCCGTTCCTAAAATAGAAATCCCAGCCGATGAAGTAATCCTGCTGGAGGACTATCTGGGGAGGGGCTACGCCCACTTCACGAGTGAGGGATTGATAACTGTGGCCGAGATCAAGAGGCTTGAAGGGATCACACTGGAGGGCACCTACACTGGAAAGGCCCTAGCAGGAGGCATAGACTGGATCATAAGAAGGGGGCTCCGGGATAAAGTCATCTTATTCTGGAACACCTATAACTCCGTGGACCTTTCCCCCCTTATCATGGATATGGATTATCATAGCCTCCCGAAGCCCTTCCACAAGTACTTTGAGGAGCCAACACAGGAGGAGGCTCACCATTAAGGAATACCAAACACATAAATTCCAAGGCTGATCAGCCTATTTAATCACCGAAATCCTTATCACATATTTAAAACGATGATTGTTATTGAAAATTATAATCGATAAATTTAATTTTTATTATATTTCCAAAGGGGTTTAAGGGGAGGTTCTTAGGTTCTTCTCAGGATGACCCCGCCAGCGATTTTCATCAAAGCGGCGACCAGTATTCCATAATAGCCTGGGCCTATACCCCATGAGATATCCATGTTAAGGCCCGAGATCGTAATGGTTTGGGTTCCCTGCAGAGGCTGTAGGGCTATTCTCTTGATGCTCTCGGTGGCTATTGGAGTTAGAGTTCCTCTCACATCTGCTGGGAGGAGTTCTATAATCCAGTTTAGTCTATATATGGATAGAGGTATGATTATCAGGAAGACTAATAGGAATGCTCCTCCTATCATCTGATTATTTCCAATATCTTTGCCCCTCTTCATCCCAACAACATCCAAGATCGTGAACCATATGCTCGCTAGAAAGAGCATCCTCATAAAACTTGAGAGGATTAAAGGTAGTTTCCCGATGGGAGAAATATTTATTTGGACCCCATTCCATCCATCTAGAACTATAAGTTCAGCCCCTCTTTGATCCAGTGGAAAAGGAGTCTGTATCTCAGCCTCGACCATATAAATCGGCATGAAGACCCCAACCAAGGTCAGGAGAATCCCCAAAATTCCCAGAGTTAGCCCTATGAACCCCACCCCTTTTGATGGAGATATTCCTGGGTGTCCTCTCCTCTGAATAGCCATATCACGAATCCTTGAGAGGCTAATAAGGGATATGAGAAATATTGATATAGGGAAGGAGAGTTCCATCAGCCATTCGATAAGTGTCCATACCTCCTTCATCTAAAAATTCACCTCAAAAAGGATGATAGATTCCTCTTTAGCATCTAAGTACCCTCCAAGTCTTTGATGAACTAGAGACCCAGCCTCTTAATGATGAACATCCATTAAGTGGAGTTTGAAATAGAATCCAAGGATGTTGAATTAAGAGGAATGAGACTTGATATAAGATAACCTTTTCTAATATTTTTGTATTTGAGATCCCTAACCCTATTTTAACATTATGGTTAAATTTCAAATTCATTAATAGAAATAATTGAAGATGAGGAAAAATTTTATGATAAAAAAATATGTGTTTTACATAGATGTTTATATTATATAACGATAAATGATTTTGAAGAAGTCAATGTCTGAAAAATATAGCATCTAGGTAAAAAACCTTGAGCCCCAAAGAGGAATCAGAACAGCTCAGAGCCTCATCGTTCGCAAGAGAGCCTTGGTTGAGGAAACGGAAGGAATTAGCCTAATGGTCTTAGTCTTTAAGTCGGATGAAGCCCTAGTTATGTTTAGGGCGTGATCTCGAGGGGGTTTTAATCTGATCCAAAGGGTTGTTCCCCTAGCCTTTGACAGCTTCGGGGTTCGCTCCATGGCGACCTATGTGGAGACGGATGACCTGAGGATCCTCGTGGATCCAGGGGTATCCCTAGCCCCCCTCCGATACGGATTAGAGCCTCACCCCCTGGAGTGGAGGAGGCTCGAGGAGACGTGGGAGGCCGTGAGGGGCTATGCAGAGGGGTCGGATGTGCTCATCGTAACCCACTACCATTATGATCATCATGACCCAGCCTATCCGGAGCTTTACATGGGTAAAAGGGTCTTCATCAAGGACCCGAAGGAGAATATAAACAGGAGCCAGAGGGGGAGGGCCTCCATGTTTCTTGAGAGGGTGAAGGGCCTCCCTAAGGAGCTCAGAGTCGCCGACGGTAGGGGGTTCCAGATCGGTAGAACGGTGATAAAATTCTCGGGGGCTGTATGCCATGGGACAGACCCCCGCCTTGGATATGTGGTGGAGGTGAGCATAAGAAACGGCCATGAGGGGTTTCTACACACCTCCGATGTTGAGGGGGCCTCCCTCCAAGAGCAGATCAAATTCATCCTAGATGAGAGGCCTGAAATCCTCTTCGTAGACGGCCCCATGACCTACATGCTGGGATACCGATATTCATATGAAAACCTAGAACTCTCAAAGAGAAACCTTGCAAGGGCGATAAGAGAACTCGAGCTGAAGACCCTAGTCTTAGACCATCACTTCCTAAGAGATCTAAATTACAGTGAGAGAATAAAATCAGTATATGAAGCTGCTGATGAGAGGGGAGTAAAAGTTCAAACAGCTGCTGAGTTTTCAGGAAGAAAAATCGAGATGCTTGAAGCAAATAGAAGAGAACTATATGAAAAAGGAAGAATTTTAGCTTAATTAAATGAACATTTATTAACTAGATTTATGTATGCTTAATAGAGATCTTTTAAAATTAATATTTAAAACTGCTTTTAGGCTTAGCTTAAACATAAAAGGGGATTTTAGGCGTTATTACGGTAACAGTGCTAAGGCAGTTTAGCAACGATAGCCGCCAACTGCTCCACGGTGAACGCCTTCAAGGTCGTTGTCCTAACGGTTCCGCCTGCGCCTAACCCAAGAAGAAATGTCGCAGCGACCTCGTCGCTTGGAGCTTCCGCAATCCCCACATAGTCATACTCGCCCATAACCATGTAAAAGGCGAGTAGCTTGCCTCCCATGGCCTCAAGAGTTTTAACGGCTTCGTGAACGCGTTTAGGCGCATCCTTAATCTCCCTGATGCCCTTGTCCGTCATCTTCATCAAGCAAACAAAAACTGGCGTTGTCCTTTTCCTCCTTGAAATATAATAGCATATGCCTTACTATTAAACCATTTGTAAAGAGAGAGATATGTCACCTTTTCAGGAGCCTTTGGAGGTAATCCACTATTCTCTTGTGTATGGGGATCCCCGTAGCTTCTATCAGGCCTGTGTAGCCGGGGTAGCAGTTTGCCTCCAGCACATAGGGCCTCCCATCCAGGCCTGGTAGGATATCGATCCCAGCCACCTTGAATCCGGCGGCCTCAGCCACCCTTATCGATAGCTCGTCGTATATGGGATCCTCGAAGGGCTCAGCTAAGCCTCCCAGGCTAATATTATACCTGAAGTCGCTAGGGTTTGAGCGCTTCTCCCTACCAACCACCTCCCCGTCCACGACGAAGAGCCTGACATCATAGCCGTGGTTGGGGATGTACTCCTGGAGGTAGTATACCCCCTCGGCGTGAGCCCTAGTGTACCAGACGAGGAACTGGAGGAGGTCCTTTCTGCTCCTTATGCCGCTGAGCTTGATGACCCCGACCCCCCTCCCCCTACATAGGGGTTTAAGGACGACCTCCCTCCCCGAGTCGAGATATTCCGCCGCGAAGCGGTAGGCCTCCTCAATGTTCTCCGTGGCTATGGTCTTTGGGGTTGGGAGGCCCATCCTAGTCAACTGGATGGTGAGCTCCTCCTTAGAGTATCTGAGCATGCTCTCAACAGGATTAATAACCTTACCTACCTGCCTCTCAACCTCTCTGAGGATCAGTAGGCGGTGGATAAACTCGAAGGTTGAGCCCCTATGTAGAAGGTTGCATGGCACATAGGCCAGATCGGCCTCGAACGCATGGAAGGGCATGGAGATGTCCCAGGGGGCGAGGGAGATGGTTGAGATCCCGCGGGATCTCAGCTCGTTTATGACTAGGTATGTCTCGGCTGTTGAGGGGCTGTCCGTGAGGATCAGGATGCTCAAAAATGCTCCTAAGCAATGGGATGTTTCCCCCCTTAAATCCTTTAATAACATAGAAAACGAGGATAGAATGCCTAGGAACAAACCTTTGTTTTAAGGCCTTACAGCTGATTTTTGCAGAAGGCCATTTTACACTATGATGTGAGAGAAAAACTAAATAATGTAATCTCTTGTATCTAGAGTGATGGATTATGTATAATCCCTATATCGAGGCGGATAAGAGGATCGTCTCCGAGATCTATACAAGCTCTGAGGTGATGGATAACCTCGTGATCCTATGCGATGTTTACGGGAGCAGGTTCCCCGGAACCCCGGGAGATCTCGGGTCCGTTAAGTGGATGGTCGAGAAGCTCAGAGGTTACGGCATAGAGAATGCCCACTACGAGTCCTATAGGATGCCGGGCTGGATCCGTGGACCCGCAACCCTGGAGGTGACATCCCCCCTTGAGAGGAGTATAGACTGCATCTCCCTCCCCCTAGGCCTGGCCGGCGAGGCTGAGGGGCGGCTCGTTGACCTCGGCGACGGCCCCATCGACGTATACGAGAGGAGGAGGAGCGAGATAGAGGGGAATATCGTGATGGTCTCGAGTCGAACCCCACTGGGGATGAGGAGGCACCTCCACAGGTCTGAGAAGTATATGAGGAGCATCCTCGCCGGGGCTGTGGGCTGGATATTCGTGTGTGAATATCCAGCCTACGGCCCTCAGACTGGTGGCATAAGCCCAGTCATCCCCTCAGTCTCCATCTCCTATGAGGATGGAGCCTTCCTCTCAAGGCTTGTTGAGAGAGAGGGTGAGGTGAGGGTAAGGATAAGGACAACTGACAGGAATCTTGAGGTCACCAGCTATAACGTCGTATGTGACATCCCCGGGACCTCTGGGGATGAGGAGTATGTCCTATCGGGCTCCCACTACGACGGACACGACATCTCCCAAGGGGCCCTAGACCCCGCCTCAGGGGCGGTCACGGTGCTGGAGATGGCCAGGGTCCTCAACATGGTCAGGGACAAGCTTAAACGCAGGATTAGGCTCGTATGCTTCGGGGGGGAGGAGATAGGCCTCTGGGGCTCCCACAACTACGTCCTCCAGCACGAGGATGAGATGAGCAGCCTGAGGTTCATGCTGAACCTCGACTCCGCTGCGAGGGCTGGTAAGAAGGGGGTCATCCTCCACGGCCACCCAGAGCTTGAGCCCTTCATCGAGAGGGCTGCGAGGGAGATGAAGGCCGAGCTACCCTACATCCAGAGGGTCAGCCCATACAGCGACCACTGGCCCTTCTTCCTCAAGGGGGTTCCAACGGCTAGCGGGGGCGACCCTGAGGAGCTGAGGGGAACCCTCGGGAGGGGTTATGGACACACACGCTACGATACCGTTGATAAGGTAGAGCTGGAGCATCTACGCCAAGCCGCTGTCAACTACTCCCGCCTCCTCCTAAGGGTCGCAAACGCCGAGGAGTGGCCAGCGAGGAGAAAGACCAAGGAGGAGATAGACGCTTTCATAAAGGAGCAGGGATATGACCAGACCCTCCTCCTCGTGGAGAGGGTTAAGGAGTATGTGAGGGGCTGGAGGGAGATCCACCCTGACACGAGGGCCTGGCTGGAGAGGAAGACCGAGTGGTAAAGAGACCGGGTTCTTCATCACCTCAGCAATTCTTCTAATCTTTCTCCAGCGATTGTTATCACAGCAGCCGACACGGTAATATTAGCTATAATGGACAGGGTGACAGCTGGGGAGATGGCTAACCAGACGATGAGGATGTTAGCCAAAGAGGGGGGAAGGTATGAGGCGAGGTACATGGACATGGGGAGCCTCTTCTGGAGGGATTGGAGGGGGGTAGCCTCAGGCCCCGATGATCCGAGGGAGACGGCTAGGCCTATGTATAATGCTATCATCCCAGAGGTGAAGAGATAGCGGGAAAGCTGGCCAACCACCACAGCGTAGACTTTCCTCTTCAACCTTTTAGATAGGAGATTGGTGAGAATGGCCATAAGGGCGTCTCCTACCCCCGCAGGCATCTCGATGTATGGCTGCCCTGTCCATAGGGAGGCTCCCAGACCCTTAATTATCCCTGAGACCACCCCAACCGGCATGGGGCATAGAACTGCAGCGAGGGTTATTGGGGTTGAGCCGAGGTTGGGATTACCGAAGAAGAGGGGGACCCAGAGCTGGGTGAAGAGCAGCGATAGGGACCCGAATATGGCTATTAGGGCAACCATCTTCGGCCTCTTCGACCCCCGCCCTAGAGTCAACGGTCCCCCTCCAGTTCTTTGTAGGTCTCCATATCCTCGGGGAGGTATACCCCCACCTTAGCGATCTCCGAGAGGCGCTGGTTAATGGCCCTTATCGCATCGGCCAAGGCCTCCCTATTATCAAACTCGGATAAGATCCTCTTCAGCTCCTCAGGCCTCTCATTCTTTAATTTAATCGCCTCGTTTATGAGGATTGGCAATGCCCTCGCCACATTGTCGACGATCGTTATCGAGGCCCGCTGAGCTGTTCGAGAGAGCGGATTCAGGTCGATGGCGATAACGGTCTTGCCCATCCTTCTTAGGGCCTCAGTCCTATCACCATCCTCAAGTGGGACCAGCACCACATCAGCCTTCAGGATGCCCCTGGGATCAACCCTCCTTCTATCGCTATGAACCTCAGGTATCTGGGCAGATGCGGCATCGCCCACCCCTAGAACCTCTCTGGCCCCCGCCCTCTCTAGAACCCTCATGATCGCGAGCTCCCTCTCCTCAGTTCTATAGAACAGATTGATCTCGATCTTCGCCCCTACGACCCCCGCAAGCCTCACCACATCCTCCGCCGCCAATGCGGCGACGTTGCCATTAACGGAGATCACTGGATGTTTGGCCAGGAGCATCGCTGCTGCCGCGGCTTTAGCAGCCTCGACTGAGCTCTCGAGGGTCCTCTCCCCTAGGAGGTAGTCGAAGGCCTCTCCCCTCCCGTGGGCCATCAGCCCGGCTATGGCTAGAACCCCAGACCTGAAATGTTCAATCAGCCTCTCCCTTATCCTTATGGATTCAGCTCTAGGATGATTTTTGGAATTTCTAACTCTCTCATACTATGATCCTAGCTCCATCGAAGTCTATCTCGCTGAGAATAATCCTTCCATTAAATTTATGATCATGCAATATACCTAAAATATCTTCAACTAAATCATCCCCACATATCGTAAATACACCGTCCCCAAACATAGGCATACTCATAATAAAACCAACCTCATTCATGATCTTAAATATTTTTATAACTTCACTACTCATTAATCCAACATGATTTGAAAACATCCTTGAAAACTTCATAAAATTATGAAAATCTGGATCTTTAACCATTTCATCTACAAGTTTTCCTCCCAACATATTCACGCGTCTACAGACATCGTTATCCGTTAAGAGGCCCTTGGTTGATAGGGGTCCGAAGATTAAACAGAACACAGCGCTATCTCTAGGAACTGATACTTGGATTATCTCCCCTACCCCTGGAGCCCCCGCCTTAACCCTTATCTCAAACCCCCCATAGGTCTCAGCTATAACCGTCCCTAGCCCTGTTTTACATTCAACCTCTGCGATGTGCGCCAGTTGAGCAGCCTCCACCCTAGACATGCCCAATTCGAAGAGGTCATTCAGAGCTAGGGAGAGGCCTAGGGCCGCGGCCCCACTGGTCCCAAGGCCTGCTCCTATCGGGACATTAACCTTATGGTTAACCAGAATTCTGAAGTTTTTAATATCCTCAAATCTTGAGATATACATGTTTAGTAGGTGTTCTGAGACTTCAAAGTCTGTTAGAACGCCATTTATGCTTATCTGATATCTAGGTTTCGAGTTCCTCTCAACCTTAACCGTTGTTTTTACGCCATCCTTTATTGAGAAGCCTGAGCCCCTGGAACCCACATACAGTGGAACCTTACTTATCAATTATTTGGAAGAATCCAGTGATGTGGCATGGTGTGTATGCCTCAACCACCTTCATTAGGGCTCTAATCTGGGAGGAGGAGGGTTAGATAAAAGTTCTGTATCTAAATTCATTTAAATTGTTTTTATTTTATTTATATTTATTTAGATAAGGTGATGGGGAGTATCTCACTCTCTAAGCTCGGCGACCATCCATGCCTCAACGGCAATCCACCCCGGGTGATGTACCGGCACGGCAGCCCTTGTAGGCTTCCCCGCCTCGGGTCCATAGAGTTCGACAAGTAGGTCTGTGAAGCCGTTGAGGACGGCCGGCTGATCCATGAAACCCTCGGCGCTGTTCACGAATCCGACCACCTGGACAACCTGCTTGATCCGGTCTAGATCCCCTATAACCGCTTTAATCTGGGCTAGGGAGTTCAGGCATGTCTCCCTGGCTGCCTGATACCCCTCCTCCACGGTCAGATCCTTCCCCACCAACCCCCTCTTCGTGGATCTGAATGGCCCCTGGCCCGCGGAGAATACCAGGTTCCCAGCCCTCTTCGCTCCCATATAGACCCCAGCAGGAGATGGGGCGGGTGGAAGCCTAAGCCCGAGCATCTCCAGCCTCTCCTCAACCCTCATAGGCCTTCCGCTCCTAATCGATTTATATTCCTAAAAAGGTTTTGAGGGTTCTGAGAGGGAGAATAAAAGCTTCTCTTATCTCCTGCATCTGCCTCCCATTATCTTTATGGATGATGTTGGATCATATCCATTCTATGGAATGGATATGCTGGGCTTCAGAGTTAGGGTCTTAGATGAGGAGCCGGGTGAGGAGATCACCGAGGAGGGTTATAGAGGGGTCAACTCAGTCTGGCTGGCATTGGAGAGGAGGGGCCTGAAGGAATTCTCCAGCAGGATCTTCAGGATAGGGGAGGGTGGCCACACCTCCATGCACGCGCATGAGAGGGGGCATCTGGCCCTGGTCCTCAGGGGCTCCTGCCTATTGGAGGGCACCCAAGAGAAGGTTCTATTGGGGGAGGGCTCGCTGGTGGAGATACCCTCAGGGGTTCCCCACAGGTTCTCAAACCCCGGGAGGGATAGACTCCACCTGCTCATAATGAACCTCACGCCTGCTCGTGGAGAGTAATCCTAGATGGAAGGCTTGGGGTGGAGGGTTTGAGAGTTCTTGAGGAGGGAAGAGGAGAACTCCTGGGCTGGCTAGACCCTGATGAGGCTAGGCGGTGGATGGCTGAGAGGAAGAGCAGGAGCCCAGTAGATAAAAGGATGAACCTGAGGGAGGCCGTTGAGAGGTTCACCCACGACGGGGACTACTTCGCCCTGGGGGGCTTCGGCCATATCAGGGTGAGCATGGCAGCCATCTACGAGATGATAAGGAGGGGGAGGAGACACATGGCGATGGCTGCCAAGACGGCCGTCCACGACGTCGACATCCTGATAGCCTCAGGGGTGGTGGACAGGGTTGAGTGCGCCTACAGCTTCGGACATGAGCTTAGGGGCCTGTCCCCAGCAGGTAGGAGGGCGGTCGAGGGGGGTAGGGTTAAGGTGGTCGCCGAGATATCAAACGCGGGCTTCCAGTGGAGGTTCAAGGCGGCGGCGATGGGCCTGTCCTTCCTACCAACGAGGGTTATGCTCGGATCAGACACCCTACGCTATAGCTCGGCTAAGGTTGTGGAGGATCCCTTCAGCGGGAAGCCCATATGCCTCCTACCGGCCTGCTATCCAGACTTCGCCATCATCCACGTCCACAGGTGCGACCGCTACGGGAACTCCCAGATAGACGGCATAACCATCGAGGACTCGGACCTTGCAAGGGCTGCAAAGAGGCTGATAATAACGACGGAGGAGATCGTTGATGAGGATCTAATAAGGATGGAGCCTGAGAGGACTGTGATCCCATACTACCTCGTCGACGCCGTCTGCGAGGTCCCCTACGGCTCCCACCCCGGGAATATGCCCGGCCTATACTACTCAGATGAAGAGCATATGGCCGAGTGGCTCAAACTGAGCAGGACAGATGAGGGGGTCAAGGAATACCTAGATAAGTACATCTTCTCTGTCGAGGATTTCTCCCAGTATATAGAGCTCGTCGGGGGGAGGAAGAAGATGGAGTATCTCAGGAGGCTGGAGATGCTGGAGGAGCCTTTGAGGGCGCCCTGGGCGGTGAGGGGATGATGGATTACACCGCTACAGAACTCATGGCGTGCGTGGCGAGCAGGACCCTAGAGGACGGGAGGTCCGTCCTCGTTGGAACAGGCCTCCCCATGGTGGCAGCAGCCCTGGCCCAGAGGCTCCACGCCCCCAACCTACTGATAATCTTCGAGGCCGGAGGCATAGGGCCTAGGATACCCACCATACCCATCAGCGTCGGGGATAGCAGGACCTTCCACAGGGCCATCATGGCGGCGAGCATGGACTATGTCATGAGCTGCGCCCAGCTGGGCCTGGTCGACTACGCCTTCCTCGGCGCAGCCCAGATAGACCCCTATGGAAACCTGAACACCACGGTGATAGGATCCCATGATAGGCCGAGGATCAGGCTTCCGGGGAGCGGTGGGGGCAACGACGCTGGGTCGCTCTGCTGGAGGACCATAATCCTCATGATGCAGGATAGGCGTCGCTTCGTCGAGAGGCTGGACTTCCTCACAACCCCAGGCTATCTGACCGGCCCAGGGGCCAGGGAGAGGGCCGGGCTTCCCTGGGGCACAGGCCCTTATAGGGTGATCACCCAGCTTGGGGTGATGGACTTCGACGAAGTATCGAAGAGGATGAGGCTCCTATCGAGGCACCCAGGGGTCACTCTGGAGGATATCATTGAGAACACGGGTTTCCAGCTTATAATCCCAGAGGAGGTGCCTGTGACCGAGCCACCCAGGGAGGAGGAGCTGAGGCTGCTGAGGGAGGTCATAGACCCGGCGGGGATCGTCATCGGCTAGGCCTTCTAAGCCCGAGCATCTCCCTAGCCTCCTCAGGCGTGGCTATAGGCCTATCTAGGATCCTAGCTATGTCAGCGACCTTCTCAACGAGTTCGGCGTTACTCTTCGCTAGAACCCCCCTCTTGAGGTATATGTTGTCCTCGAACCCCACCCTCACATGCCCCCCGAGGGTCATGGCGACCGCGGCCATGGGCATCTCGTGGCGGCCTAGGGCGCAGACGCTCCAAGTCCAGCTCTCCGGTATCTGATCTAGGCAGTATAGGAGGGTCTTGGGGGTTGGCAGCATCCCGGTTCTTCCCACCATAACGAACTGTATGTGGAGAGGCTCAGGTGCGATCCCCCTCTCGGCTAGATCCCTACAGATGTTTATCATCCCCGTGTCGTAGATCTCGTGCTCGGGCTTGACCCCCGCCTCAACCATGTAGCGGCACCACCTCTCTATCATCTCCACGGTGTTCATGAAAACAGGGCCTGTGGCGTGCTCAGCCCACCTGTTGATGGTCCCCATGTTAAGGGACATCATCTCCTGGCCCAGCCTACACCTCTCCCTGACCAGCTCATCCAGGCGCTCAGGGGGAACCCCAAGCCTCCCCCCACCAGTCGTCAAATTTATGACGACGTCAACCCTCTCCCTAATCCTCTCCACATACTCCCTGAGGATGGGGTTGGGATCCCCCCTATGGGGCTCCCCCGTCAGGGGATCCTTGGCGTGGAGGTGGACTATGGAGGCCCCAGCCTCCACACATCGAACCACCTCCTCGACAATCTCCTCAACCGTCGAGGGGACATAGGGGGTGACGGCCCTCGATACATACTCGCCACCCGTCACCGCAGCCGTTATGATAAGCTTTTCCATGAATTAGAATATGCCCTATTCCCCTTTATGACCACTTCGACCCAAAGATCAAGGTAGGCCGCATCACCTCCTAAGAAGGCGGAGGATGGTGCACATTATAGCATTTATAGGAAGCTGCTTCTCTGCCAAACTTTACATATCTCCGTCTGAGGGTTAGCGTTGGATACCCGAGAAGATTTGAGAAGCTAACTAATACGGTCTCCGCACATAACCCTCACAAGTGACAAGCAACTACAGAGGTTGGGCTGAAAGTGGGATGGCTTAACGTTATTAAGGCTCCGACCATTGTATTTGTGGGATCGCCTCTATGGGTGAAGCGATTCCCGAATGGGAAGACAGACGTAAAGCCGGTGTCAGCAGGCTCTCCATCGTTCTGCTAGTCCTCCTTATCGCCAATCTTGGATTCCTAGTCTTCTTGGCTATGGATGTCAACCTCCAGACATTAAGGCTGAATAGGGAGATAGAGATTCTCAAGTTCCAGCTTAATAGTGCGCAGTCTGAGATAGCATCACTAAGGGATGAGGTCAAGATCAGGGTCCTTAGCAATGCCTCGGAGGCTCTACAGCTTACACAGATCTATAACGAGACTAGGATGTCTGTCGTCCTGATCCGGGTTAGAACTCCTACTGGGTCAGCCCAGGGCTCGGGCTTCGTCTACGATGAGGAGGGGAGGATAATAACCAACAACCACGTGGTGGAGGGGGCCTCGAGCATAGAGGTCACCTTCCCCAACGGAGTCGTGGCCAAGGCCAAACTGGTGGGGAGAGACCCTTACGCGGACTTGGCTGTGATCCAGGTGAAGGTGGATCCAAGCCTCCTGAGGCCCTTGAAACTGGGGAACTCCTCCGAGCTCCTTGTGGGGGAGCCCGTCTTGGCCATCGGCAACCCCTACGGCCTCGCCAACACGGTGACCTTCGGCATAGTGAGCGCTCTGGGTAGGCAGATCGAGGCCCCTGGAGGCTACGCCATCGTCGATGTCATCCAGACGGATGCGGCCATAAACCCGGGGAATAGTGGAGGCCCCCTGCTGAACATGAGGGGGGAGGTGGTGGGTATGAACACCGCCATAGTCAGCGCGACCGGCTCCTTCTCCGGGATAGGCTTCGCGATCCCCTCCGACACGATAAAGCGGGAGGTCCCAAGCCTCATAGAGAACGGGACATATCAGCATCCATACCTCGGGATAAGAGGTATGGACCTCACCCCGTCGATAGCCGAGGCCATGGGCCTAGATAGCGGAACCCGAGGGGCCCTAGTGGTGGATGTGGTCGAGGGGGGGCCAGCCCATAAGGCTGGCCTCAAAGGTGGAGCCATGGATCTCGTTATAGATGGGGCCAGGGTGAGGGTGGGAGGAGACATAATAATAGGGGTAGAGGGGCGGGAGGTTAGAAGCTTCTACGACCTGGTCGTGCACCTGGAGAGGTATCATAGACCTGGAGACACCATCAGGCTCAACGTGCTCAGGGGGAAGGGGGTAGTGGAGCTGATGCTCACCTTGGGCGTGAGGCCTCCTCCATCTTAAGGCCTAAGCGTGACCTCCGAGCATCCTAAGGCAGAGGAGCGCAACTATCTTGGCGCACTCAACAACCTCGTCAACGGCCACGGACTCGTCCTGACTGTGGACGTTGCTGTATGGGCCTCCAACCCCGAAGTTGACGCATGGCATCCCACCCTCATTCACCTGATAGTTCATATCCGTGCTGGCCAGGGTTCCTGTAAAGGGAAGCTCTTTTCCTATTACCTCCTTGATAACATCCCTTACCTCCCGTACATAGGGATGCTCAGGAGGCATCACATAGCCCTCCCTGAAGTTTATCAGCTCAAGCTCGTATCTCAGATCCATATCCGTGGCCCTAACCCCTTCTATCACGGATATGAGCTCCTTCCTAACATCCTCTAGGGTCTCTCCGGGGATCATCCCTCTGAGGATCTCTTCCTCACACCTGTCCGGGACGGTTGCCCCTTGGACACCTCCCTTGATGGTCCCTATGTTCAGCATGGCCGTGAGCTCGGTTACTCCAGCTTGCTTAAGCTCCGATGGGAGTTCGATTCCAGGCGTGGGCCTCCTCCTCCTGAGGAGGACATTCCTCCAGTAGTCGTTTAGGGCGACGTTTATCTTCGACATCTTCTCAATGGCGTTTATCCCGAGTATTGGGACCTGGCCGTGGTATGACTTTCCCAGTGTGCGTATGATGAAGCGGGCTCTCCCCTGGGCTGCGAGGCCTATCCCGGTTAGGGAGCCGTCAAGCTGAACCCCATAGTCGGCCTTCACTATGCCCTCCTTTATGAGGAAGCCGAGCCCGGCGATCCCCCCTATCTCCTCGTCGCAGTTAGCCGTTAGGATTATATCCCCGTCAAACCTTACGCCAAGCTCATTGAGCGCCTTAACAGCGTAGACCATGGCCGTGCACTCCCCCTTATCGTCGCTCGCACCCCTACCCCAGAGGTAGCCCCCACCCCTATCATATGGGCTCCTGCCATAGGGGTTATCAGCCGTAACCTCCCCTCCTAAGGGGTTCACATTCCACCCTTCTCCCTGTATGGGGGCTGTATCTATATGGGCGCTTAGATGGAGGGTGGGTTTTCCTCTCCCCCCTTTATACCTAGCCACGACGTTGCTCCTAGGGCCCTTCAACCCTAGATGCTCAGCACCTGAGAGCCTCAGATACCTTTCAGGGGCTTCATGGATGGCCACATCACATCCGCATTCGGCCAGCTTATCCGCGATGACATCGCAGATTACGTCGTAGTTTTGGCCAGGCGGTACCTGAGTGTCGATCCCAACAAGCTTCCTCAGAAAACCAACCATCTCTCCCCTGCTCTCCTCTATTCGGGAGAGAAGTTCTTCCCTCAATCCAGACATATAAACCCCCAACCGTATAGATGGATACAACTCTATCTTAATTTTACTCCTCAAAGGAGAACCTTCAAGGATATTGGATAAAGAAGGTTCTATTAGGGGGTTAAATGAGGCTGCAGGCCTCATCGAGGCTTAAAACGTGATTTCTCCTCTTCTCGAAGGTGCAGATATATTCGTAGGATACGCTCCTCAGCCTTGCAACGGCCTCTTCAAGCCTCGAACCCAAGTCCTCAACCCTGTGGCTGTCCGAGCCTACAGTCACCGTCTCGACGCCTCCATCCTTCATAACTCCAAGGAGTTCTAGGGATGGATAGCAGTCCCCTATGCCATGCCTATATCCAGAGGAGTTGACCTCAACTCCTACACCATAGCTCACCATACTCTCGACGGCCTCAAACAACATCGAACCATAATCGTCCAATGTTGGAGGCTCAGGGATAGTATAGTGGAGATACTTCCTGAAGTAGTCTGGGTGAGCCATGACGTCGAAGAGGCCGCTCTCCACGGCCAACTTCCAGTCAGTGTAGTAGATGTTAAGGGCCTCCCTCAAACTCCTCCCTCCGAAGAAGGCCATGGAACCCTCCATCGCGCCTATATCGTAACCCCTGATATAGTGGAGGCTGCCCAAGATGAAGTCGAAGGGGTATTCATCGAGCAGCGATTCGAGGCGCCTCTCCTCCTCGGGGAAGTAGTCAACCTCAAGACCTACTCTCAGCTTCACATTAGTCGAAGACTGTGCCCTCTCTACCTCCTCGAGGTATTCCGGGATCTCCTCAGCCTTTATGCTGTTCGATGTATCAGGCCCCGAGATTATAAGGTGAGTTGTGAAGCATATCTCGTCCATACCCTTAATCTCAGCCTCTCTGCAGTACTCCTCGACGAGGGCCCCCGGAGCATCTCGGGAGTGACTCTCATGCACGTGAAAGTCCTTCCTCACTAACACCTCGATGAATCCCCTGCAACTTCAGATAGGAGACTTCCCCTCCTAAAAATTAACCGCCACATTAATGTTAACACGGAATTAAGGAGGACGTAATATATTTTCATGTAAGCTTTCGTGGTCGTACCTATTCTTTATCTGGCCGCAAATCAGGCCTCCTCGAAGAGGCTTGAATTTTACAGTGGCTTCTCAAGCTTCATCTTCCTAAATTAATATTTATCTTCTTCATCAAAAACCTTCTATGGTTTGCCTTGGGAGCTGTGGGGATCACCCTCTCCAGATCCGATCCTGCAGGAGTCACCATCCTCAAGAGCTTCTTGGAGATGGGCTTTAAAGAGGAGGGCGGGGTCTTAAGGCTTGGAGATATATTCATATTCGTAATCGAGCCCCTCATAGTCCCCGCAGAGAAATACAGAGTACCGCCGGGGCCTAGCCCATATCCGATGGACTACGACTCTCTAGCCGAGAGGTATGGGATCGAATACTATGTTGTCGCATCTAGGCACTGGTCGGCCAGCGGAACTCCTTGCCTCACCGTCCATCCCACAGGCAACTTCGGTAAGGCTGTTTATGGGGGTAGGGATAGGGAACTCCAGCCGGTTCCTGCGAACCCCATGAGGGATGTCTTCCTTGAACTTGTTAGGGATCCCCCTAAGGGCTATGAGGTTTCATTGGAGGCCACCCACCACTCCCCAACCCAGTTCAGAACCCCGATGTTCTTCGCGGAGCTCGGAAGCAGCGAGAAGGAGTGGAGGGATGAGGAGGCCGCCTTCCACCTCGCCAGGTCGATAGTGGGAGGCATTAATTCCAAAGGGAGAGCTCCAACAGTCATAGGCTTCGGGGGAGGCCACTACTGCCCGACATTCACCCAGCTTGAGAGGGAGGTCGCCTTCGGCCATATATGCCCCAAGTATGCCCTAGACCTGCTCACAGAGGATCTGATAAGGCAGATGGTGGAGCGAACTATAGATGGAGTGGAGAAAGCATTCATAGAGGACGGCGTTAAGGGATACCAGAGGAAGAGGGTGGAGGTGGCCTTGAGGAAGCTTGGTATCGACATTGAAAAGAGTTGAAGCACCGTCATCGGGCTGGAGATTTCATCAATTGATTTCAACCATGTTCCGGCCTCGCCACCTTTACTATAGAGGTTTGACATGCGAAACATGGAGAATTTTCTCGATTTGATGGATACTCTTTTTAGGCGAATTGCGATCCCCTTCGGGAGGCAGATGGTGCAGAAAGAGGGGAGAGGTATACAGGTGCTCCTCCTCTGCGTCTTCACGGTTATGTTGGGGCTGGGGATAATCGGCCCCATAATTCCGATCTACGCAAAGAGCATGGGGGCGACCTACTCCCAGGTTGGCCTCCTCGGCTCCATATGGTCCCTGTCTAGACTCATCTTCACCCCTTTCATAGGCCATCTCTCAGACATTAAAGGGAGGAAGAAGATAATCGCCGTGGGCCTCTTGGCGTACGCCATAGTCTCGGTTCTCTACGCAGCTGCTTGGGACTACCCAGCCCTATTATCCTTCAGGTTCCTCCACGGCCTTGGCTCAGCCATGTCTATCCCGATCGCCATGGCATACGCGGCGGAGATGGCTCCAGGTGGGAGAGAGGGGAGGTACATGGGGAGCATGAACCTTGCGATGTTCGCTGGGATGGGGTTGGGTCCCCTAATAGGGGGATATCTTGGAGACAACTTCTCCCTACACGCACCCTTCTATGTCATGGGCGCCTTGGCTGCCCTCAGCTTGATACTCCTCATGATATTTCTACCCGAGGCGGGCGAGGGGGTGAGAAAACAGACTCGCCCCTCCTTCAGAACGGTCTTAAGGAGCAGCTTGATCAGAGCCGCCTTCATCTACAGGGCTGTAATGGCTCTGGGCATAGGAGGAACCATGAGCTTCATGGCCCTCTTCATCTCAGGGCCTGAGGAGGATGGAGGCCTAGCCCTCTCAATATCCCTAGCCGGACTGATAATGTCCTTGAGCCAGGTCTCCTCAGCCCTTCTACAACGCCCCTTCGGCGTAGTGGCGGATAGATATGATAAATTTCGCCTCATAATCCTAGGCGGTATGATAGGCGCCCTAGGATATTCACTATTGCCCCTATCCCGATCCCTGACCAGCCTGGTAGGGTTCCTCCTGTTAACCTCCCTCGGAAACGCGATAGGTATGCCGGCCCTCACAGCCCTTATAACCATCGAGGGGAGGGGGGTCGGCATGGGAACAACCATGGGGATCATGGAGGGAGCTATGAGCATTGGGATGATCCTAGGCCCCTTACTCTACGGCCTCGTCGTAGACTCCCTGGGCCTCAGGGCCGCCTTCCTAACCACCGGGATAATATGCATCTGTGGAACCATCGCCTTCTACCTCCTCCAAAGAACCTAAACTTAACACCGCGTTCATCTGAACATCACTTGGAGATAGAGGATCGATGCAGCTTCCATTAAAAATCTAAGTAATTGATTTCAAAGGGACATCCTAATAAATATCTTCAACCGTTTCTAGATTGAAATGTCAAGAGCTAAAAGAATAGCGTTGGAATGGATAGATGAGCATCGCTCTCGGCTGGTTGGGTTGAGTGATAGGGTTTGGGAGCTGGCTGAGCTGGGGTTGGTGGAGTTTGAGTCTTCTGGGTTGTTGGCTGGTGAGTTGGAGCTTTGGGGGTTTAGGGTGACCCGGGGTGTGGCTGGTATGCCTACGGCCTTTGTCGCTGAGTGGGGTGGGGGCC
>CALIUM010000001.1 GCA_938048735.1 uncultured archaeon | reverse complement strand
AGGATAAAAACAGATAAAATATCCGATGGAAAGATCTTAAAACTTGATGTCTGGTCAAACTTCTTGGGAAAAGAGATTGGATCTATTGAAATATTCGGTGAGAACTTCAGCAAGGCATACACATGGCATACGTTTACTTTGAGTATAGAAATAATGAATAAAATTCCTGATGTCGAATTTAGAGGATTAGAAGTCGAAAAAGATGTCTCTGTTTGGTTAGATTATGTAGAAATTATACCGAGATGATTTCAAATGGATAAATTTAAAAAGACATATTTTGTTTTTATTATTATGTTACTAATTTTTAATGTGATATTTATATCTCTATATTTTAATTTAAGAATTAAAAGTGAAAATGTTCTTGTCGGCACTTTTTATTATGTTTGGTATGATAATACTAGACATTGGAATGATGATCCATTAAATATAGTTGTTGATATACCTTACACAAAATACTACACAGGATATTATTCATCTATTAATGAAACTCTGATATTTTATCAATTAAAGTTGATAGAAGAATGTGGGATAGATTTCTTGATAATATCTTGGACATCGAAAAATTCTTTCGAAGATAATGCTTCAAAAAAGGTATTTAAAATAATTAAAGAAAATAATCTTAGATTAAAGGTGGCGCTAATGGTTGAACCAGTATGCGATTATGATTCTGACTTAAACAAGTTCATGGAATTGAAAAAATATATTTTTGAAAATTACATTCAACCATATAGTGATCAATATTTCTACTGGAATAATAAACCTTTACTTGGTTTCTTTGTTCCTCTTAACCCACCCGATGATCAATTATTTTCAATTAGAGTTATAGGAGAACAGCCATATGCTCATTGGCCATATTGGAGTGTACCACCTAAGATTTCAAAAGATGGTGTTGTAGCTATTTTGCCTAGATATGATGATTCATACCTTTCTCGAGACAACAAAATTGTTATTGATAAACATTATACTAAGAAATTGTATGATAATCAATGGGATTTTGTTTTAAGAAATAAGGATAAGATAAATTTGGTTTTAATAACAAGCTGGAATGAATACCATGAAAGAACCATGATAGAACCACATATTGATTTTACGGCTAGAATTGAGAACTATTATCCTGAATATATTTATGATAAAACAAAAAGTTATATTCAAAATTTAAAGGAGAGTAAAATTTCTATTTTTGGACTTCTTCCTTTAATCACGATACCGTTGTTAATCTTTGCGATTTATAAATTTTTTGAAATTTTGATTAATAAATCAATAAGTATAAAAAGACATAAAAGCATTTTGCAAATCCTTATATTAGGAATATTCATACGTTTAATAGTTATTATATATGCTTTTTTATCAAATTCTGTTTTTGGGCTTAGAATTCCCTTTGAAAATGAGAGACTTCCTGATTATAATGTTCCTATTTTAAATCTTTTCGCAAGATGGGATGCTGGATACTATATAAATATTGCAGCTTATGGATATAAAGAATTAAGCCAATGGGCTTTTAGACCATTATTTCCCATTATTTTGAAAACATTTTATATTATTAAAGCTATTCTTTTGAGAAAAAACGTATTAAAATATGTTTTATGTTCTATTTTTATCTTTTCATCCTTTTTTATTTTTCTTATTTATAGTTTTATTATAACTAATTCATTTTTAACTCCTATACGAGCAGAGTTGTTATGGTGTAGAAAAGGGATAATTGATATGGTTAGAGATTTTGGAATTCTTCAATGGAATTTTAACCCAGGTGTTAGCCTAATTTACCTCATAATTAATTTACCTCTGTATCTTTTTATTTTAATAACTTTATTATACTATTACATAAATCCAATTTTATCAGAATACTATGATAAGAATATAATAAAAAATATGTTTCCATTTTTATTCCACACAACAATTTATTTTTTTATTTTGAGTTTTGAAGTTGATTATATTTCCTTTGCCAGATTATCGTTATTTTTATTTCCTATTTTTTGGGTAATAGGTTATTTTTTGAAAAATAGGTATGTTTTTTATTTTCTCACCATTTTTAATTCAATTTTATTAGTTATTTTCTTGTCATTTCATGTTAATTGGTATCATGTAACATAATAATTACTTTAAGAGTTGATAGTTTATCCTTTTATACTTACCAAAAAGTTTATTTCTATAGAGAGTTAAACCATTTTTTGATTAAAAGATGAAACTTAAAGGTGAAATCTTTGAGTTAGATATAATAATTCCCACATATAATGAAAAAGAAAACATATCTAAATTAATAGATTTAATAGAAAACATTTTAAAAGATATTAAATTTAAGATAGTTGTCGTTGATGATAATAGCCCTGATGGAACAGCAGATATAGTTGAATCGTTGAATAATAAATATGATAATATATTAATTTTAAGGAGACCTTTTAAGCTTGGGTTAGCATCTGCTATTATGGCCGGAATCGAGAAATCCAAGGGAGATATTATTGCTGTTATAGATGCAGATCTACAGCATCCACCAGAGCTTCTCCCACAGATGCTAGATAAATTGATTGAAGGCGGAGAGCTCATAGTAGCTTCAAGGTATGCTGAGGGAGGGGGTATTGAGGGGTGGAATACCTTTAGGAGAGTAATATCTAAGGGTGCTGTGAAGCTAGCCCACTTACTATTGCCAAGTACTAGGGATGTTGAGGATCCAATATCTGGTTACTTCATGTTTAGGCGAAATCTCATTGAGGGGCTGGAGTTTGAGGCTGTGGGATATAAGTTCCTTACAGAGTTGTTGGTTAAGAGGCCTGGTGTTAAGAAAGCTGAAGTACCATATATTTTTAAACCAAGGAGAATAGGTAAGTCAAAGCTAGGCCTTAACGACTACTACAAGTATGCTCTTCAATGCTTAAAACTGGCTAGGTACAAACCTTTGAAGTTCATCCTAGTAGGAATCTCCGGCATATTAGTTAATTGGGGGATCCTTCATATATTAGTGACCCTTAATATTCCGATACCTTTGGCTTCACCCGTTGCTATTGAGATCTCAATACTTAATAACTTCATATGGAATGATATATGGACATTTAGATATAAAAGAAGTGGAAGACGCTTGATTAGATGTCTAAACTTCCATGGAACAACTTTAGTAGGCGCCCTTTTAAACTATATAACTCTCTTAACTCTAATTAGGGTGGGATTCTCCTATATGATCAGTAACTTAATCGGCATCTTCTTAGGCTTCATCGCTAACTATCTGTTCAGTGGGATCTATGTATGGAGAAAAATTTGAGGAGAGGAGCGAAATGGTTAGGATTAAAGAATCATCAGAAATTAAGACATATTTAAACTTCACATGTGTCTTTAATATTATAGGAAAAATCTATATTGCTATTGGAGGAATAAATGATGTTGTCACGAATACGTAATACTTTAAGTTGTTTAGGTTTTTTTGATATAGTAATTATAATAGTAGTCTTAATACTTTTTGGCTCAGGGCTCGGCATATATTATTTTAATAGACCTAGAAGCCCCTCCATTCAAATATATGATGTTTCCTTTAAGTTTGGCGAGGACATGAGAAAAATAGAGTTCTCCCTCAGGGTGAGGGAGGGGTCGATAGAATTGAAGCAGTTCTTTGTTAACAATCTAACTGTTTACAGGTGGTATGCTGAGAAGAGGATTGTTAGGGAGGGGGAAGAGACAAGTTGCTTGTTAGAGTTCCCCTGGAAGATCGGGGAGGAGCATTCTATAAGGCTTGTGACGGTTGATGACCACGTTTTTGAGGTTTTTGTGAGAGCCCCTGAGGCTGAGCCTCGGTTCGACCTCGAGGTGAAGAACCTAATGATTTCTCACATTCCGGGCTCCCGCAAAGTCGATTTGACCTACGAGGCCGAGGGGATTGGATTGGACTCCCTTCATTTAATACTCTTCACCTATCGCTCTTTTGAGAAGGATAAAAGACCCATTTACATCTTCTATGATCCTAGGTATCTGGCCGAGGAGGGATTGAAAAGAGCTGAGGCGATTATCAGGTTCTTTAGGAGCTTTAACACGACCGTGGAGACCGTGGATTACAGGGGTCTAGAGACGCTCTCTAGAGATATGCCCAAGGCGATCCTGGTCTTGGTGAATCCTCTCAGGGATGGGTCGGGCAGAAAGCTTATGGATGCCGCGCCCGCCCCTCTCGTAGACCCTAACGGAAATGGATATATAAGAGATGACTCCAGATATGGGAGGTCCCATATCTATGACTGGATGATGGATCAGGGCCTAATAATGGTCACGGTAGGCTCCCATCAACCTTACAAGAGGATCCTCTATGAGGATGGTTTTTATAGGTTGGCCAGGGACGCCTTTGAGGCTTTCGACGCTCATCTTTTCCTCACCTCTGCTAGCGGGAGCGAGAGCATCATTAAGGGCGCTGGTTTCTTGGGCGACTACTCACCCATTAGGATCTCCGGGTCTCTCGGCCTATCCTATAGGGAGGAAGCATATGGCTTCGATAAGGATGCCCTTGAGAGGTATGGGTTGAGCTATTATGCCTATGGCGAGTATAAGCTGCCTCATAGGGGTGGCCTCCTGACCCTCTTCTTGCCTGTCTTCATAAGGGTTGGGAGTGGGGGTTGGCTCGCGATGGGTGACCGTGATTTTTGGCTCAGTGATGAGCAGCTTTCCCATGACCTCCATCTGATACTCCTCCACTCAGTCTGGGATTCTGAGTGGGTTCCCTATGGCTGGTACTGGGATAGTGGAGCAGGCTTCCATAGGGGTGGAGGGCTTATAAGGGCTAGTGGACGGCTGGAGACGGAGGAGATCCCATTAAATATAGTTGGTGAGAGGTTATATATCAGAGTTCTCGGCATAGCCTACTCTGACGATCTCAAGAGAGGTATTATCGTAGAAAAACTCTTAGAGTATAGGTTACCGTGAAGGGATTGGGGTCCTAAATGTTTCTTAAGGCTTATCAGCATCTTCCTCTAAGGCTCTCGATGTGGATAGGAGGTTTTACATCTTCATAGTTGGATACTCGATCTTCCTCGCGGTTCTTTATGCTGTTCCCTCTGGATTGGAGGGTGAGTGGTATGGTTTCTATGCGTATCTGGATGCTCATGGGGCTGTTCCTTATGTGGACCTTAGGGAGGGTTACCCTCCCCTGGGCTTTTTAGTATATATGCCCCTATACCGTGTCTTGGGGTTTAGCGGGGCTGCCTTCTCCTATGGCTTCAGGGCTCTGAATGGGGGGTTTCTCATGGCGACTTTGGCCTCGCTCTACCTTATCCTCAGGAAGATCTTAGAGGAGCGGAGGGCCTTCTGGATGGTGTTGTGTTACGCCCTCATGCCCTCGGTCATCGTCGCCAACACCTTCTCCAATGATGTTGTGGCCCTCCTCCCCGCGTCTCTCGCGATATACTTCATGCTTAAGGGGAGGCCCCTCCTCTGCGGGGTTCTCATAGGCCTCGCAACCCTGGGCAAGGGCTTCCCACTCCTGCTGCTCATCCCAGCGCTCATGGCCTTTAAGAGTGGTGGGGAGAGGCTTAGGGTTCTGGCATCCACGGCTGTTGTACTGGCTTTGGGGAGCCTGCCTTTCCTGCTCCTCAACCCTTTGACTTACCTCTCGACCTATACCCATCATGGTTCTAGGGGGCCCTGGGAGACTGTCTGGGCGCTTCTCGAGGGTTATCATAGCCATGGGGGGCTTCTCCACCCCTACTTCGATAAGTTCTTATACCATGGTGGCCTCCAGGAGCTCTATCAGGCAAGCCGCTACGACCACGCCTTCTACATGTGGAGGTTCAGCCTCCTACCCCATCTCCTAACCATCGGACAGTTGGCCGTTCTGGTGCTCCTGGCTCTCCTCAGGGCGAAGGGGAAGAGGGGGGGATATGTCTCCCTCTGCGGCTTGGTCTATGTGGGTTATATGCTCTTCTTCAAGGGGTACAGCACCCAGTTCTCGGTCTCATCGCAGCTCTACGCCCTCCTAGCAGCCCTTGATACCCCCCTCCCCTTTGTCATTCCCTTGGAGATCAGCCATATATCCCAGATGGTCTCGTGGATGGGGTTTCCAGGAGCCCCCTTCGAGGCTGTAAGGGACCTGCATCATATGCTCCTCACCTCCTCGATCATCCTGAGGACACTCGTCTTCGCCCTCATCCTCTCCAGGGCCTTCAGGCAGGGCCTGGACCTCTCCAAGGTGAGGAGGTTCTTTGGAGGTGCCACCTCGGCCTTGCGGCTCTTCAAGGATAGGAGGTTGATTATCTCCATATCTGTGGCCCTTCTGGCCTCATCCCTAGCTTTCTATCAGGTCTACGGGTACTTGAAGGGTGGGGGGATGCTCAGGACCTATGATGGGGTGGTGAGGCTGGAGTTGGATGGCTGGAGCTGCATAGAGCTGGATGGATTGGAGGGGGGGGATCAGGTCATCTTGAGGTTGGAGACGGGGACATGGCTGGAGGCTGAGGCCCTCTCCGCCTCTGGAGTCAGACCGGTCGAGAGGGGGGTATGGAATCCCTACAACCTGAAGGGCTCCTTCGGGGAGAGCCTTCTCTTCTTCGTGGCGGGGGAGGGGATGAACATCCTCAGGTTGAGGATGAGGCATCCTAGGATCCCATTCAGGGTGACGGATGGGCTTGATGATGGGTTCCAAGTGGATATGGTTATGGAGGGCTCGGGGCTGGCGTTGAGGGTTAGGGATCCGTGGAGGGATGGGAGGGGCGGCCTATTCAGGATCGCCTACCCTCTGCACACCAAGGTCGATGAGGGGTTCAGCCTCAATCTCAGGTACAGAGTCCTGGATGGGGATTCTTATAGGGTGCTCTTGGACCTCTTCGACGAGACGGATGAGTGGCTCTACAGCTTCGAGGCGGGGGAGGAGACCACCATCAGGGGGGAACTCCAAGAGTACTCTAGGCTGAGGGGTGATGAACTCTCCCTAGTGGCCATAGTCATAGTCCTAGAGGATGGGGGGTTCGCCGAGATCCTGCTGGAGGAGCTCTCCATATCTGGTATGGAGATCCCCCTATATGTAGATAGGGGAGAGAATGTGAATTATAGGGTCCTGGTGGAGAGGGATTTCCACCCATCCCCTGTTTACATGGCATCCCTAATTCTATCCTTCGCCTCTGGGGGAGTCTCACTACTCCGACTGTGGAGGAGACTTTCACCCTCAACTCCAGCAAGGGGGGCCTGACCCCTCAGGCAAGCGGCCTCAGGTCATATGAGCCGTGGTTCAGGCCTCCGATATCCTCCTAGCTTCTTTTACGGCCTCTATGTAGACCTCCTCCTTCAGCCTGAAACCAAGCCTTATAAGCCCATTTAGAGTTACGAGAAAGCCATTAAGATATATATGTGGCGTTGGAGACGATGCCCACATTTATAAGCCCTTCAGGTCTTCCCCGAACTCCTCTTATGGGGAGGTGAATGAGTCTCCTCCTTTTAACCTCCCTGATCAACTCCCACAGAGAGATGTTTTATCTTTTGTAGTCCTCCAAAGAGTAACTTTACCATGCTCATAATCTTCCAGGGCTCTCAATCATCCACCCCTTTCATGGCCTTGATCAATAACCTTCTAATCACAGTGAATCTATCTATGCCCTCCCTTCTCGCAACCTCATCAATCATTTCAGTTAACCATTCATCGACTGGTTTTGATGGTTGAAGGATATCAGGAGGGCCCTCTGTATTAATTATATTTAATTATTCATTGTTTTTAAGGCTGTTTCTCAATGTAAAAACACTACCCCCCCTAGGTTTTTTACCCTCATTTAAGCCTTGATCCGTCCTTTTAGGTTTGGAGGACCCTTTCTTATCGTTTTTAATCTGAACAATTTTTCAAGGTCAAAGTCTAAAAGGGTCATAGAATTCACCTTTCCCAATATCCTTTTACGTAGAATATTGATGTAGAACGAATGAAATTATTCTTTTCGCTCTTTTAGGATGATGGATATACTTTTTAACCGTAAAATTTTGAGGGAAATAAGCCATTTTGGGCTTAACTGAGGACCATTATCTCCGCCATAGGGGCATCCACGTATGAGTATTTTCGATGGGGTTAAAGATAGGAGAGAATATTTTGATCTAGCGGGTTGTATGTGGGGGTTGTCCACCCCTCCCTGAACAGGGGTGGGGGTGCCGAGAGGGTCTGCCTCGGGGTCATAAGGGCGCTGGTCAGGGGAGGGTTTAGGGTGAGGCTCTACACCCTGGATAGGGTGGATTGGGCCTTCCTTGAGGAGAGATTTGAGGGTGTTGCTAGGCCCCATGAGGAGGTTTGGTTGATGGAGAGGATGCACATAAAGGGTGAGCACGCCCTCGAGTTCTATACCTCCACCCTCTTCCCAATCCTCCTCCTGCGCTCCCGTATGGAGGGGGGCTGCGACCTCCTCTTCAACACCTATGGAGACCTCATGGAACCCTTAGCCGACATCTCCTACATCAACGCGGTTCCCGTGAGGCTCTCCCACAGGTATCCGGGGTTATACCCCCTTTACAGGCGTGTGGCCTCGAGGCTTTATGACCTCCCCCTATCGGGTTTGGAGAGGCTATTTGGAAGGGGGCTAGTGCTGACCAACTCTAGGTTTATGCATATACTATTGAAGGGGAGGATGGGATTTGAATCCCTTGTGGTTCATCCCCCGGTTGACCTTGATAGGCTCCGCCGAGCATCTGATGAAGCTAGGGATGACCTGGTTGTGACGGTCTCCAGGCTCAGGAGGGGGAAGAACCTGGAGATTGTTCCAAAGGTGGCTAGGCTCGTTGAGGGGGCGGAGTTCATCATCATAGGCCTGGCGGATGAGGCCTCAAAGGGTTGCTTAGAGATCCTTAGGGGGACTATAAGGGAGGAGGGGGTGGAGAAGAGGGTTAGGCTCCTCGTAAACCAGCCCTTCGAGAAGTTCAGGGCCCTCCTCTCATCCGCGAAGGTCTACCTTCACACCCAGGTTATGGAGGCCTTCGGGATCTCGGTGGTCGAGGCGATGGCATCAGGCTGCATCCCAGTCGTCCCGAGGCTTGGGGGGCCCTGGAGCGACATACTGGGGATGAGGGAGGGGCACTACGGATTCTCCTACACCAGTGTGGTGGAGGCGGCTGAGAGGATTAGGGGTCTCCTGAAGGATGAGGGGTGGAGGAGGGAAGTCTCCATCAGGGCCCAGAGAAGGGCTGAAGCCTTTGATGCCTCGATCTTCGAGGAAAAGATCTTAAAGATTGTGAATAGAATATTTCACAAAATTTCTGACTAAACTAAATATCATATCTTTTTTAAGATAATTGTATTGTTAATGATTATTTAAGTTTAAATGAACAAGATGTTTCAATAATATGAATTACTTAAACATGTTTCATGATGTGAGAAGTCCATTTAGACCTATTTATAGTTTACAGTGGGAGGGATAATAATTTAAAAAAGTTTCATATTTAAAAAGTTTTATATGGTTAGCTATTACAAGGCAACCCTCAGGAAGATTAATTAGGTGATCCTAAACCTTAGAGGCTTGCTGGTTTTCCAATCCCATTCATGCCTTGATATTTAATGTTTAATGTTCAAGCCTCTCTGCTTAGCCCTTAAGCCTATGATGAGGGGGGATATGAGAGCCAGGGCCGTTCCAAGCCAAGGCAGATGCTCGAGGTTTTGTTTTATCGGTTCCGCCCTTGGGAGCATCTCCCCCCAGCCCCCGACGCTCTGAGGAGGCTCCATATAGAGCCTCAGCTTAAAGTCTTCTGGTTTATCTCCGCTCTGCATAAGGAACATGTACCTCCCGTTTATCAGGCCTATATGGCATATGTTGTTGTGCTGCTGGTAGGGGTCTAAGGGCCTGAGGTCTCCATCCGAGAGCTTCATGGAGTTCTTTGAGAAGTCCCCGGCCAGGTATCTAGCCTGCCACTCCTCTCCAGGCCCGCTGAGCTTATCGTAGTGGATGAAGAGGAGGGCTGGGCTCGCGAAGGTGCATGGGACTATTGCATCCCTGGGGCTTATGGGGTTCGTTATGGCTTGGCCGTCTGGACCTAGCACTTGGCCTTCCTTGATGTATGGGAGGGCCTCGATATTATAGGCCCTTGTCCTCCCTATGGTGAAGGTCCCATCCGAGGACCTTGCCTCATAGGCCCCATAGTAAACGCTATCTATCTTCACCAGGCAGAAGGAGGCGACCCATGCATCATCGAACTCCCCTGGCTCCCCTAGGTCAACCACGACCCCTAGAGGTTCATATTGAGATGGATCCCAGAAGACACCGGTTTTAGATATTCTATACAGCCTTATCGGATGGTATCTCCCCGTTGTGGAGTTGTATACCTGGGTGAAGAGGTATATCTGGCCGTCCTCGATGAATATGGTTGGGTCTCTTATTCCATCTCTTGGTAGCTCTATCACCACGAGGGGCTCAGACCAGGTTTGAAAATCGGATGTATTGGTGTAGAGTATCTTGTTCCCCTCCTCCCCCCTCCCGGCCTCCCTCAACCCATACCAGACGTGCAGGATCCCGCTTGAATCGTCGTAGTAGGCTGCAGACTGGGCGCTTATCAGGATGAACCCCTCAGGAATTGGAAGCTCTGATAGAACCCTCGACCTGTTCACCCTCTCAGGGGCATCAGGCACGGCTGGAGAGTAAGGGGGATAACCTGAACCCTCAGCAAAGACATAGATAAAAGACCCTCCCAAGCTGAGGGAAGAAGTTAACATGAAAATTAGGAAACCCGTCTGAATGGGAGTAGCCAATCGACCTTCCCCTGATCTCATCTAACACACCTAAGATAATTGAAGTATAAAAAAGGGGAGATTAATTAGGTTTATGGGTCATAATGTATGGGTTCTTTCTCGCTCTTCGTACCCAGATGCTCAACAATACTGAAGTCTGGGTGGTATGGGTATCTATAATCTATCCTCAGTATTATGCTCGTGACACCCTCATTCAAATCCTGCAACTTCCGTATGCCGGGTGTTATTTGGCGGGCCGCGTCTCCGTGGAGCCATTGGGATGCGTAGTAGGTGTCCCTACCCCAGTGGCCGTAGACAAGGAAGCCCACCGTCCCGTTGAGGTCCTTGTAGGTGGCGATGACGGCGTATCCTACAGCGTCACTTGAAGAGTAGGTATTCATCTGGTTGTTGGTATTCCAGCATGTCAATGCGACTATCTTGCCAGCCCATGGGCTTCCATAGGGGGTGGTGAACTCCCCTGGGAAGTCTGAGAAGGCGTCTGTGAAGTCATTGAAGTAGTAGGCTCCAAGGTTGACATAGGGCTCGGCTCCCCCTATGAAGATCATGTTGCTGCTTGATACAGGCCATCGTTTGCACCAGTCATCGTTAAGGGCAGCCCTCTTGAGGCCGTCCCTGTAATCCCTCCAGGTGTGACCTGCGCCGAACCTACGCATCACATATGGAATCTGGTTGGGAAGGAAGGGATCAAACATGTCCTCACCAGCTATACCGATATAGGCACCACCCCCGCCATTACTCTCTATTATCTTGTTCTTGAAGGCGGCCGCTACCAGTGCAGCCCCTACGGAGTCGACCGAGGCGGCATCCCTGCCCACTACGATCCAGCGTCCTGGAGTCTCCTCCTCCTCAGTAGAATATAGTACCTTATAACGGTGACCGGAGTCTAGACCAGTTATGTTTTTTCCGGTAATGTTGTAAGTATCTTGCCCAAGCCAGTTATATCCTTCTCTGGCTTCAAGCTCGTATCCTTCATCTAGATCGATAACCCTTTCGCTGAAGACACAATATTGATCCCATTGGTTATCGGGCACATTTTTCGGAGTGCGGCTAAGTGTTATGGTAGGCCCGGTACCGAATTCAACCCATCTCATGGTCTTCTTATCCACAGCCTTCTTTAAGTCCCATGGATTGAAGGTCTCATCTAGGAAGTATCTCACCTCCCTATCAATCGTGTTTTTGACCCCATCCATGTGGCAGTCTTCGGCATCGTGATGGTTGACCACACCGTACATGGTGACCCCCCTGAACTGGACTGGGCCTATATCGCTACGCTCCTTGGCCACTAGGACGAAGTCCCACTCACCTATGTAGAAGGGTATCTTGGGCTCCATCGGCTTCCCAGTCTCTGTGTACCCCTCAGCGTCTATGAGGTGGGGGTCGTTGCGATCCATGCTACGCCACCAGATAGACCACCCGTCGATGGTCCAGTCGCTTAAACTGGGCCAGAAGGCAGCGAACCAGACGTGTCTGCTTCTGGGGTTATACGCCTGGGCGACATCGAAGGTTGCACTTGTAAGTTGAGGATATGACCCACTCTGGGATAATCCTCTGTAGGGCTCGGGTTCATTATCATCATTTAATGGATCCTGCGTGGGACATTTGGTCCAATGGCTGTTGTAGACTGTAGGCTGTCCTTCAACCATATCATCATATTTGGTTTGGGTTCCTTGGGTCCAGAAGTGGAAGTAGCTGTGGTATCCCGAGGCCTCGTTGCCTAGGTCAACCTCACCTCTGTTGCTCAACTGTATCTTCATCTCATAGCCTTCCTTCTCGGTTAAAAGGGATTTCACATCCTTGAGTATGTTGACCTCCTTCTTCACCTTGTTGAATATTATTGTGAAGATCAACCTCACCAATGGTATGTCTCTGCCCGTGTCGTCTAGGTGTGCTGGGTGATCGTAGATATCCGTTATGAGCTGTGCCACGAACCTCCTAGGCCCATTGTACAACACCTTTATGGGATAAGATACTGCGGTTCCATTAGTCTTCCTACCTCCGTAGAAAGGCCCTCCAGCCCCGTAGTTCCCAATTATGTATCCAGGATCCCTCGGATCCTCCTTGCCGTAGGTGGGATGGTTATCGCCAACGAAATCCACCCTGAGCCATGGACCCCCTATGGCCATCGTGTCGCTGTGTAGGGCTGCGGCCCAGACATTCCTCCAGCCCAGGGTGTTGTGGAGATATGTTATGTTGATGAGCCATCCCTGAACCCACATCGCCTTGGGTATAGAGCCGACCGCTGAGCCCGCCGGTGGTGCGAAGGGATCAACGGTGTCGTACTCAAGCCCAACATTATCGATCGTATTTATCAATTCACCGTATTTAGAGAAACCTATCTTGAGGCTCTTTTTCTCATATGGGTAGAGGACGTAGTAGTCGTTGTGTAGGACCCCTTCAACCGTCATGTAATCGTTTGGGTTTTCTGTCCAATCCACAGAGACGGTCTCTTCTTCAGCCATCAACGGCGTTAGGAGCGCCAAGTTCAAAGCCATAATTGAGATCAGCAGAAGTCCAGTAAACTTCTTCGTTCTCATTTATTTTCCCTGAGATTAAGTTCATAGTTGACTTTATAAAGTTTTCTAGATACTAGGCCTTGATATTTAATGTTAGTATCAATTGAAAGTTTCTATAAAAATCTAACCCTTAATCCTCTCCAAGAATAAGATCTGGAGACTCCTGCTTCAAGTGTTCCTTGGCCTTTCCTCCATCGCCCCATTTAAGGGTCCCACCCTGGGATTTGGCCCTAGAAGCTACAGGTATGGTACTACCAAGTTAAGCCCACTCCCATTATCCTGAAAGTCCCATATCACATATCTTTTATTAGAGGGGATGCTTCAACAATTTACGAGGCTAAACCTGGCGATTCTAGAGCTGCCCGACGAGGTCTTTCAGGTCATTGCCGAGGGTGCCAGGAGGCTAGGCGTCTCCGTGGAGGAGTTTGTTATAGATGCTATTGCAAAACTCCTCGACCCCTCCAGGAGGATCGAGCTTTACATCGGGCTCCATGAGAAGCTCTTGAGGGAGGCCGAGGAGTTTAACTTGAAGGGGGATCTGGTCCAGGCATCTGAGAAGTACTGGGGCACTGCTGCAGCCCTCCTGAACGCTGTGGGGGAGAGGCTGGGATTACCACACCACACCCACCGCGACCTCAAGGAGATCGCCATCCACCTGACGGAGAGGGAGGGAGACGCTGAGTATACTAGGCTTCTATCAAGTGTCGAAACCCTCCACGCTAGCTATTACCACAACCTCCTCGGGAAGATCTCCTTCGAGGCCCATAGGGAGGACGCATTAAGGCTTATGGAGAGGCTGAAGAATCTTTTGGAGAACTAGCCCATGATCAACTTGTCAACTAATCCCCCAGGGCACTAATGTAACAGTTTCAACACCATTCTAGAAGGACTGGAGGAGGCGAATAGATTATTAGGCTCATCCGCAAATTATTGATTGGTATGAGTGGGGAGGGAGAGGAGGTGGAAGCGAAGTCTCTTCTCAGCAAGCTCTTAGAGATCTTAATCAATTCAAAGAGATATTCAGCCTGACATGAAAGGATAGAGGCATTATTTTAAGTTTTTGAGGAAGATCTCCCCAACCAAAAAATAAATAGCTAAGTTCCTATATGGAATGAGTTATGTCCCTTATCGAGGAGGCTTATAAGGCGTTAGAGGAGTCAGAAAGGGAGTTCAGAAGGTATATGGAGATCAGAGAGAGGGTCATATTTAGGGATACCTGTGAAAAGGCTTGGCTGGCCTCTGTTCTTGCCACCGACCACCTATTGACCTCATACGGGTACGAGAAACCTAGGAGCGGTGAGGAGAGGAGGAGAGGGCTTGCCCAGCTCGAGATGAAGGTGATGGAGGCTAGGAGGCTAGGGGTAAGGGATAGATTTGGATCAAGAGCCTACCACCTCCAAAGCATAGGTTTCCATGAAGGGGGGCTAGATATAGAAGAATTTAAATTAGAAATAGATAAAGTTAAAGAGTATTTAGAAATCATTGAAAGATTATCGAAAAAGGTTAAAATTGAAGCTGAGAAGACATAATGAAGATAACGATAAAGCTTAAACTCAGGAGTCAACCTCAAACCTCTATAAAAGCTCCTTCAAAGATCACAGACTTCAGAACTAATCAATGAACTGGCTTGGAGGTTTCTAAATTAGGCTCAGCTCCCTTCCATAGGCCTCAGCCTGATCGAGGCAGCCTCTGGGGGATAGTAGAGCATTATGCTCTTGTAATATGGGTCAGGCCCAACGAGTTTCATAACCTTATCAACAGCCTCCTTAACGGTCAGCCCCTCGAGGAGGAGCGCCCTGAGAAGCTCTAGGACAGCCCCGTCTGTGTGCTCAGCCTGAACCTCCCCATCCCACCCTATGAAGGCCTTAGCCCCCTTGTATAGGAGGGCCTCAGCCATGAGATAGGGGGCCTCCCAGTAAAACCCATAACAGCTGCCCAGTATGACTATGGAGTTCTCAAACCTCCCCTGGGAGGCCTCCTCAAAGAACCATGGCGGAACGGCGAAGTAGGAGACCTCGGGCCTCCCATATATCCTAGCAACCGCCAAAAGGCCAGCGGCCTGGAGGTCGACATACCTCTTCTCATCGTAGACCTCTGTGGTGAAGAGAACCGTCCCCTCAGCAATCTTACCTCCCCCAGGGAGATGCCTATAAACCGGCCCGGCGTGAACCCTCAGGATTATGAGCCTATAACCCCTAGAGGGGAGAACCCTGTAGAACTCGACGGTCACCCCCTCAGCCCCCACCACCTCAACCTCGAAGCCCGCCTCCGCGAGGAGGCCTCGAGTCTCATCGATGAATCCCTGGTTTGGATGGTGGAGGAGGCCATCCACAATCAAGGCCCTCGGCCCAGCCCTAGACCGGGAACCAAACCATTGAAAATTGACCATCACAACGAGGAGGGGGAAGGTAACAGCCGAAAAGAGGAGGATCAAGCCAAGCCTCCTAGCCCTCAAAGGTTTCCTACGCACCCTACCCTTCCCACCTCTCGGCCTAGAAGACCTCAAGCCTACCCCTCCTCCCCAGAGGACCCTCGACCCTAATAGGTCCGGTTCCTAAGATAAGGGAGGGAGCCTAGATTTAAGTTGAGGCTTAACATCCGGCTCAGATATTCTTATCAAGCTTCCATTTCGGGCTCCACGGTATGCGGAAGGTCGACAACACCATCCAAGCCCATCATCCATACCAACCTTTATGGCGAGGTGGCTTAAGCCCAGAAGCTTTATCTAAAGAATTCATCAACCTTTTATCCATTGAGAAGTAAGATGTTGAGATACCCCATCCACCTCTACATCATAATCCTCATCATCTTAATCACACCTATCAAGGTTCCATTAACCGAAGAAGGTGTGCTAGCCGAGGCCGCCGAGGGAGAGTACCTAATAGGCCTAAGAAGGAGAGATGAGACAGTCGTCAACCTTTTAGAGAGAAGCGGCCTCAAGGTCGTCAGATGGATGGATGGAATAGGGGTTCTACTGGTCAGGGTTGAAGCCGAGGTGAAGATATCGGAGGTTGTCAAGGCCCTCGAGCGGCACCCATCCATAGAGTACATAGAGCCCAACTATATCGTCAAGCTTCAAGAGGGGTGCCTGGGCCCCAGCCTAAAAACCGGCATGCATGCTCCCATCATCCCTGGGGGACCAGCCCAGCAGCCCAACGACCCCCTATACACCTCAGACCCCTACACCGGGAGGGGGCAGTGGAACTTGAGGGTTATAGGGATGCAGGAGGCCTGGAGCCTAGAGGAGGGGAGCCGGAGGGTCAGGGTTGCAGTCGTGGACACAGGGGTCTTCTACAGGCACAGGGATCTCCAATCCAGCTACATGGCCGGGGGATACGACTGGGTTAACGATGACCCAGACCCAGACGACGACTACGGCCACGGCTCCTGGGTCGCGGGGATAATAGCCGCAGAGACCGGGAACGGGTATGGGGTCGCCGGGATTGCGAGGATATCCATAATCGCCGAGAAGGTATTGAACAATAGGGGCTCGGGAACCATCGCAGACCTCGCCTCGGGGATAACCCACGCAGCAGACCTGGGCGTGGACATCATAAACCTCAGCCTGGGGACGGACACCTACAGCTCGACGCTGGAGAGGGCGGTGACATACGCATATGAGAAGGGGTGCCTCCTCGTGGCCGCTGCCGGGAACAGGGGCACATCCACGCCCCACTACCCAGCAGCCTTCGAGGAGGTGATAGCCGTGGCCTCAACCTACGGCGAGCCCGAGGATGTGAGGGCCCCATACAGCAACTATGGAGGATGGATAACCCTATCAGCCCCCGGAGGATGGGACCAAGACCGGGACGGGATACCAGAGGCTGGGGAGTTCTGGATAATCTCAACAGACAACAAGCCCGACTCCTTCAGGCTCGGAACAGGAACCTCAGCCTCCACACCCCACGTCTCAGGCCTCGCAGCCCTCATCAAGAGCCGCCACCCCCAAGCAACAAGCCTAGAGATACGAAGGGTCCTAGAATACACAGCCCTAGACAAGGGAACCCCTGGAAGAGACGACTACTATGGATATGGGAGGATAGACGCCTACAGGGCGTTAAAGCAGCCCCTCCTAACCTCCGTGGGGGGAGAGGGGAAAGTCCTAAAAACCTATTCAGAAACCCAGTTAAAACCCGACATCCTGACCATCACAGCTGCGATAGCCACAATAACAGCCCTGATCGGGGTCCACTTCATAAGGAGGAGGATTTAAAAATGGAGAGGCCAAGTACGGTTGGAGAGCGGCCAGGAATGGCTTCTAGGGAGAAGATGAAGATATCCATAATAACCCCAACCTACAACGAGGCCGAGACCCTTCCAAGGTTCATAGAATCCCTTATGGAGGCATTACCTGAGGACTACGAATACGAGGTTATAATCGTGGACGACAACAGCCCCGACGGAACCGGAGCATTGGCCGAGAGGCTGGCGGAGAGGTATGGACGTATAAGGGTGGTCCACAGGCCTGGAAAACTAGGATTGGGGACGGCTTACAAGGAGGGGTTCAAGCACGCCTCCGGAGACCTCATAGTCTCCATAGACGCAGACCTGAGCCACGACCCGAGGGATATACCTAGGCTCCTGGAAGCGGCGAGGGAGGCTGACATAGCTATAGGGAGCCGACTCATCGAGGGGGGGAGGATTGAGGGGAGGAGCCGATGGAGAGACCTAATGAGCCTCACGGCCAACGGATTCATAAGGCTGCTAGCAGGCCATTCCATAAGAGACTGGACAAGCGGGTTGAGAGTATACAGGAGGGAAACCCTAGAAGCCATACTGCCAAAGGTGGCCTGCAAGAAGTGGGACTACCAGTTCGAGGTTCTATACAAGGCATTAAAATCCAACTACAAAGTTAGGGAGATCCCGATAACCTTCAGGGAGAGAGCCGGAGGAAAAAGCAAATTCGACATCAAAGAAGCCCTAACCTTCATGAAATCCATAATCCAAGTCTACCTGAACCTCAAATAACCTCTTCAGACTAATCAACTTAAAGAACCCTTAAAAGTTGCAGGACTTTCAGCCTCTGGAAACCGAAAATCGGAGTTCATTTGTGATGACCTATAAGGCGCATGTTTCATCAAGGGATGGGACAGGTTTAAAAGTCGGCTAACCATCTTATTTTTCAGCATAGGTATGAGCCTTACACCTGAGCTGAGAGCCTTTATAATAGGGGTGGTAGAGGAGAGGGTAAGTGAACTTAAGGTTTCAAGAGAAGAATTTGAGAAACTAAAAATCGCTGTAGAAAAAAATACAGAAGCAATAGAAAAATTAAGTTCTGCAGTAAATAAGCTGGCAGAGGCACAGAAAAGAACAGAAGAAAGAATAAATGAATTGGCAGAGGCACAGAAAAGAACAGAGCAAAATGTTGCTACCCTTGCTAAGAGGATGGAATCGTTAGCCGTTGAGGTTGGTAGACTGTCAGAAACCATTGGATTCTCGCTTGAGGATCTGGGAAGGGAGCTCCTTCCAAGCAGGCTTAGGGAGCTGGGTGTCGCGATAGAGGGGCTCGAGAGGAGGCACTTCATTTTGGATGGGGAGGAGATCGAGGTCAACCTATATGGCGAGGGGGTATACAAAGGCAGAAGGGTCCTCGTCCTGGGGGAGGTCAAGTCTAGGATCTATAGTAACGATGTGGAAAAGTTCAACACTCAGGCCGAGAAGATAGGGAGGCATCTGGGTAGGGAGATATTCAAGTTGATGTTCGGCTTCGCCATCCATCCCACAGCCATGATGGAGGCGGAGTGGCGGAACATATCCCTCTTCACGGCCTACAGGCCCAGCAAACCCTAAACTACAAATCCCGTTGGAGGCCTAACCTTTGAAGAGGCTTTTGATCCTCTTTTCAAGGTTTTGGGCCTAAGGAATTGAGACCTTCTTCAATAATGTATAGGCTTAGATTTAATTGAAGGCCTATAGGTTGACCCCGATTAAGTATTGAGGCTTAATACCGCTAGGGGGTTACGCCCTCCATATCTCCCTGTGGAACTCCTTGAACCCCTCCGGGAAGTCCCAGGGGTCGACGATGAAGTCTAGGACCGCTGGGATACCATCAAGGTTCTGGTCTAGGGCCTCCTCCAGGGCTGGCCTGACCTCCTCGGGTTTTTTGACCTGCATCCCGAAGCACCCGCAGGCCTTGGCGGTGGATGCGAAGTCGGGCTGAACCTCGAAATCGACGGCGATATAGCGTTCCCCCAGAGACCTTTCATGGAGCTTTATCCATCCTAGGCTGTAGTTGTTCAGGACTATCCAGGTCACGGGTGCCCCGTACTGGACAGCGGTGGGAAGCTCCTTCATGAACATCTGGAAGGCCCCGTCGCCTGTGATGCAGATGACCTTCCTATCAGGGGCTGCGAGCTTGGCCCCTATAGCCCCAGCCACGCCGAAGCCCATGCATGTCTGCTCAGCCGGGGCCACGCAGCCGTCGATGTCCAGAACCTTGTAGTAGGGCCAGTAGTATGACCATAGATCCTGGGAGCCGTTCTCATTCACCAAGATGGTCCCCCTCCCGAACACCCTATTAGCCTCGTAGACAACCCTCTTTGACTTCAGGGGTGTGGAGGGGTCCATGCACTCCTCTTGGACCTCACTCTCGAAGGCCTCCTTGGCCTCGAGGATGCCCTTAACCCTTGGCATCTCCTCGAGGGGCTTCCTTGTAATCCTCTCCTTGATTATGGATAGGAGGTCCTGTAGAAACAGTTTCACATCCCCAACCACCGGGACGGCTGGTATCCAGTTTCTCCCCAACTCGTAGGGGTCTATGTCAACCTGAATGAGCCTAGCACCCTCTGGGTAGTACCTCCAGGAGGCTGTCTGGAACTCCTCATGCCTCGAGCCCAGCGAGAGCAGCAGGTCTGCTTCCCGATAGACCTGTCTCCCGACCCTCGTCCTGTATAGGCCTACGAGGCCTAGGGATAGGGGGTGATCCTCCGGGATTATCCCCCTCCCGGAGGGGGTGGTTAGGAGCGGTATCCCTAGGAGCTCGCATAGCTCGAGGAGCTCACGGTGGGCTCCGGAGGTGTGGGCCCCTCCCCCGGCCACGATGACCGGCCTCTCAGCCTTCAACAACAGCTCCGCGGCCTCCTTCACCCTCTCCCATTCGGGTCTAACCCTCAGGGGCCTCGTTGAGGGGGTGTAATCGGTCAGCTGGGTCTGGGAGACCCCGACGTCGAAGGGTATGTCGAGGTATACGGGGCCCGGCTTCCCATTGGAGGCTATGGAGAAGGCCCTCCTAACGGCCCAGGCGGCCCTATCCGCAGAGGGCAGCCTGTAAGCCCACTTGGTTATGGGCCTAAGCATATCCATCTGAGGGGCCTCCTGGAAGGCCCCCATCCCCTCCGTGGAGAGGGGTGAAGATGAGCCCAGGACGATTAGGGGCGTACAACCCGAATGGGCCTCCAGAACCCCCGGGATTAGGTTTGCTACCCCAGGCCCCGGGCTTCCGAAGCAGACCCCGGGCTGGCGGGTCAGCTTGGAGTAGGCCATGGCCATGAAGGCGCCTGAGCACTCATGCCTGACAAGGACAGGCTTGATCTCCTCATGGTCGTAGAGGGAGTCATAAAGGGCTCTTGGATTCCCAGGAATTCCAAAAACATATCTCACCCCCTCAGCTGATAGTGCCCTGACGATGACATCCCAGCATCTCCCGATGCCCAAACCCAACACCCAGATGATCTAAAGGGATGTAGGGGTCTTAACCCTGTCGATAAAGCCCCTAGATAGAGAGGAGGGCATCAACCATCCCTAGGTCAATCTAGAGATTCAGCTGGAGATTTTCCTCCATGTCAGGCTTCCACTGTTTATGTTTGATGAGGGAATGATGAGACATCCTTAAAAGCTGCCTGTAAAGAGTATTGGAGAGGCCGAGTTCCGAGGTGGAGGGGCTTGGATGAGGAGATAGAGAGGCTCAGGTTGAAGAGGATGCTAGAACTCCAGAGGATGCTGAGGGAGAGGGAGGGGAAGCGGAAGGCCGAGAAGACAGATCCCAAGAGCATTCTGGGCAAGTACTTCAGGGATAGGGCCTGGGAGGTCTATGAGGCCGCATGGAGCCAGTTCCCAACGGTCATGCCCCAGGTCGAGCGGGCCCTCGTCGAGGCCATCTCCTCGGGGAGGATAAACCAGGAGATAGATGGGGAGAGCCTCTACCACTTCTTAAGGGGAATAGGGCTACCGGTCCGCCTAAAAACCACGATAAGGTATAAGGAGCATGGAGAGCTCAAAACCCTCGAACAAAAGATAAGGGAGGGGCTATAGGTAGCTCAGAGCTAGCTCTTGGGCTCGCCTCATAGTAGTTCCGATGTAGAAAGTGTTTTAAGATCGTCTATTCACAGTTTAGTCTGGTTAGGTGGTTTTATGGGGAAGAAGGGAAGGGAGATAGTGAAGGTCGATGTGGAGAGGCTCATAGAACTCCTAAAGAAGGCCTTCGCGGATGAGTGGATTGCATACTACAGCTACAAGTGGGCTGCGGACATGGCTGAGGGGTTGAAGTCCCCCATACTGGCCCAGGTAGTTGATAAGATAGCTGATGAGGAGGAGGAGCACGCAGACGAATTGGCAGAGAGGATCATAGAGCTGGGAGGAGAGGTCCCCAGAGACCTCGAGAAGCTCTACGACCTCGCCAACTGCAAGAAGGTCAAATACCCACAGGATGTAAGAGACCTGAAGGGGATGCTGGAGGCCCTGGTAGATGCCGAGGGATGCGCCATAGAGGTGTACAACAACATAATAAAGTTCCTCGGGCCCTGCTACGACAAGGATGTAAGGACCTTCCACCTAATCCAGCACATCCTATCAGAGGAGATAAAGCACGAAGAGGCCTTCCAAAACCTCATCTAACCCCACCTTTTTCCTAAAGGCCTAACTGATTTTCTCCACTAATTATAATCCAAGTCACCAATAACCTACATTTCCTATATATCTTCTCTAATCTTGAAGCCTTGAACTAGCTTGGATGTCTTTGGATTTTCCCAGGGAGAAATCCTGTGTATACTACCTTCTTATTACGGGTTCGCCGTTCACCATGACATATTCTATTTCTCTGGGTACTGGCAGGCCGAGATCGAGCTACCAACCCCTTTAATCCCTGATATCCTCCCATCCCTGACGCCGATATCCGCCCTAGACGATGGGGTCTCCAGAGCCGTCGAGAACCCTTCCACCCCTTATCAAAAGGTCGTTAAGCTTGATCAAGCTATTGCTGATAAATAATTATTTAAATTTGAGATTATCATCTCTGGTCGCCTTCATGAGGTTCTCCTCCAGATAATTCAATAGCCCTTCGAAGTAGACCCTCCTGAGGCGTGGCCCCCTCCCTATCCCAGGGCACTCCTCCGTGTACGAGAACCTTAAGCCCCTCCCAGAGGTCCTTTCAAGCTTGAAGGGGTAGAAGCGGCATATTACGGGCCTAAGCTCGTAGATGGAGCATAGGTTATCCCTGAGGAAGACGCACCGCCCATCCTCCTTCCTCATCAAATATCTGAAAGGGCCCTCACCCTCAACCTCCAAGGCGAACTCCCCTATTTTCAGGGAGACCGCCTCAGATATCCTCCTGGCCTCGGCCTCAAGGAGGAGGATCCTCCTCTTCCTGGATCCAACATCCATGCAGCATAGAGCGCATCTTAAACACCTGAAGCGGACACCCCTAGGATACTCAAACCTCAAGGCTTCCACATCTCAGGGACGCGGTGTCGGGTTTCAATACTCGAAAGTGGGCAAACATCTCCTCGAGCAACCCGCTTAAAAGATTCACTTATGTTCTATCCATGAGGAGGAGCATTATAAACCTGTGGAAGGATCAGTTACATAGGTGAGATGTATGCTCTATGAGTGGCGTATATATGAGGTGGTGCCTGGGAGGATGGGGGCCCTGCATGAGAGGTTCCAGAAGACCGCGTTAAGGCTCTTCGAGAAGCATGGGATAAGGGTTGTGGGCTTCTGGGAGGCCTTCGTTGGGACCTCAAACATCCTCTACTACATGATAGCCTGGGAGGACGCCTCCCAGATGGAGAAGGCCTGGAACGCCTTCAGGTCAGACCCCGAATGGATGCAGGCTAGACAGGAGACGGAGAGGGAGGGACCCTTAGTCGAGAGGATCCACAACATCCTCCTGAGGCCAACCCCCTACTCCCCAATGAAATAAGTCATCCAAAATCTAGGGATAAAAAACCCAATTTTTTCCAATATCCTTAATATGGTATCCAGAGCCCTATCAAGAGACTTAACCGACTTTATCATTAGACGAGAATTATCGCAAAATTCACATATGAAAAAATCGATTCAGTGTCACTTCTATTATATTATTCTATTAGGTATTTTATTCTATAGGTATCTTCTCTCCTATACTCCCCTCCTTCTTGGGGAGGTAGATCTCCAATATCCCGTTCCTGTAGGTTGCCCTGACGGCCTTGGGTTCAACCCTGGATGGGAGCTCCAGCTCCTTGTGATACCTCCCGTAGGGGGACTCTGCGTGGATGATAAGCCTCTCCTCTGTGGCCCTGAGGTCTATCTTATCCTTCTCCGCCCCAGGGAGCTCCGCCACGACCTTCACCTCCCTCTCCATCTCGATGACGTCGACGAGGGGCTCCCTCTCCTCGGGGGATGGAGGGGTCATATGCCTCCTGAACCTCCTCAATCCCTCAGCCTTGACCCCCTCAGGTGTCAGGTGGATGCTGAAGGGCTCACCAGCCACGAGGCCGCTTATATTAACCTCGAAGTCTATGGGCCAGAGGCTCCTCCGCCTCCTACTCCAGCGGGACATCTCGAGAACTCGAATGAAACCTCCCTGATAATCCTTTCCAATCAAAGAATATCTACACAGGCGGGATGGGGTGCCGGGTTCGAATACATTTAAACCTTTAAGGGGGCTCACCCCTTTGCGGGGGACATAACTTTTAATCCACTCCCCCTTAGTGACTTGGGGTGCTGTTTGAGGATAACCAAGGTTGAGATAATCCCGGTTGATGTGCCTAGGAGCAGGATTCTCTCACTATCCCATTATGGGAGGCTTGGGGAGGGGAGGCCCGTGGAGTTCGTTTTGACGAGGGTCCACACCGATGAGGGGGTAACAGGCCTGGGGGAGTGCCCTCCGCTCCCTCCCCTATCCCCTGAGTCGCAGCCCGTCATAGTGGAGGTCCTGAGGAGCTGGATAGTCCCGAACATCCTAGGCCTAGACCCCTTCGACCTCATGGAGGCCTGGCGCAGGATGGATCATTATGCTCCCACATATCCCATGGCCAAGGCAGCGATAGATATTGCCCTCTGGGACATCATAGGGAAGAGCTTGGGGCTCCCCCTATACAGGCTTCTGGGCGGGGGGAGGGCGGCCAGGATTCCGCTGGTTGGGCTCGTGGGGCTCGGAGCCCCGGAGGATGTTGTGAGGGATGCTGAGAGGTACATCTCAGAGGGGTATAAGGGGCTGAGGCTGAAGATAGGGCCTGGAAGGGATGTGGAGTGTGTAAAGGCCCTGAGGGAGTCCTTTGGTGGGGAGGTCGACATAAGGGTGGACTGCAACCAGGCCTACTCTAGGAACGGTGCGATCAGGGTTATAAGGGCCTTGGAGAGGTTCGACGTCGAACTAGTCGAGCAGCCAACCCCATGGTGGGACTTCAAGGCCCTAGCCGAGGTCGCTAAGAGGGTTGACACGCCGATAATGCCCCACGAATCGATCTACCTCATCTCGGATGTTAAGGCCCTCCTAGACATGGGAGCGATAGGGGTTCTGGGCCTCAAGACCTATAGGCCCGGGGGAGGTGTGACGAGCGCGAGGAGGCTTCTGGAGGCTGCGAGGGTGCTCAACCTCCCATGCCTCATGCACGACGATGTCGAGCTGGGGGTCTCCCTGGCAGCCGCAGCCCATATAATCTCAGCCTACAGCGGGGTGATAACCCACCGCTGCGAGCTCTCGGGCTATCCTGAATGGCTGGCGGATGACGTTGTCACCAGGCCTATGAGGTTCGTGGAGGGGCACGCAGAGGTCCCTGAAGGGCCGGGCCTGGGAGTCGAGCTCGACCCAGAGAAGGTCAGGAGGTACTCGAAGGGGGTGATAGAGCTGGCCGGTTGAAGAGGCAGCCCGCAAGATAAGGGCCTTACCCACCCCTCTCCTCATCACCTAGGCCTTTACTCCAGTTTCATATCCTCTTTCAGGGCTTTAATGATCCGCTCCGTGACTATTGGTATGAGCCTCTCAGCCAGCTCTGCCCTGGCGAGGGTTGGATCCCCTATCCCTCCATCAGGGTACTCGTCCTCGAAGTACGCTGCCGATGGGGGCCTGGTCAATGGGTGGGTTGGGGCTTGGAGTTCATGCCTCTGCCTCTGCCTCTGCCTTCGCATCTTCTCCCTGTCCACCAGGTCGGGCCTGAAGTGGAGGATCATGCTGGTCTCATAGTAGCAGGCGTGGCCGTAGGGGACGCCTGGGAACCACTCCCTAACCAGGTCGGCGGCGAAGCTGCTCCAGCCTACGAAGTAGACCTTAAGGCCTATCTCCCTCTCTATCATCATCCTGGCCAGCTCGATGGGGGCCATGTTCCCTCCATGATAGTTGACTATGAGGAGCCTCCTCCCGCCATGCTGCTTCACGCTCCAGGCGATATCCCTGAGAACTTGGATATAGGTCTCCTCCCTTAGGGTTATGGTCCCTGGGAAGTGGATGTGGTGGAGGGATTGGCCGTAGACGAGGGTCGGGAGCACGACCATCCTGAGGCCATCGGAGTGGAGGGCCAGATACTCGGTCAACTCCTCAGCCCTTATGCTATCAGTGGAGAGGGGGAGATGGCTGGAGTGCTGCTCCATGCTACCCGTCGGCAGGACTATGAAGTCCGCCTCCTTGAAGGCCTCCTCAGCCTCCTCACGGGTCATATCCCAGAGTAGAACCTTCCCAGACATACACCGACGAGCTGGAGATATCTCCATCCATAGAAAAGGCTTTGCAGGAGGCCCAAGCCATAGAAAGTTGAAAACGGTTGTCAAAATCATATATAGGTCAAGAGGGCAGATCATGAAATCCTAAAATTTTGCCCATTCTGAAAGAATCTAAATGAAGCCTTCATCTATGCTCTTTGATCTTTAGGGCTGGTGCCAGGTTCGCTAGAAGCAGGGCGGATGAGAGATAGAAGCAGGTGGATATCCCATACTCCCTCATGATCGAAGACATTATTATCGGGCCTAGGACCGAGCCAAGGTCGAAGGAGGTTCTGTATGTGCCTATGGCCACGCCCCTTAGGGGTTCAGGGACGGACTCGCCGGCTATGACCGGGCTGACGATCCAGATGGCTCCGGTGGTCATCCCCAAGGCGAACATGAGGACGGCGAGGGGGAGGAATGACGAGGCCGCGCTCAGGGATATTGTGAGGATGGCCGAGGCCGCCAGGCCGAAGAGGAGGATGGGCCTTCGACCTATCTTATCTGAGGCCCATCCCATGAGGGGGACCGAGACAACATGGCCTATGGACCTCATCCCCATGAGGAGGCCTATCTCGGTAAGGGAGATCCCTATACCCTCATTAGCATGGATCGGGAAGACTGTGAAGAGAACCCCTTGGGTCAATATGAACTCAGAGAAGATGGCGCAGCAGGCTATGAGGAGGTTCCCGCTGCTGAGAACCTCCCTCATCGAGGATAATGAGAGGGGAGGGGCTGAGGAGGATCCTGATCCGGCTTTCCTCATGCCCGACATGGGCATGAGCATGAGCAGGGCCAGAAAAACGATGAGGGAGGATAGTTGGAAGCTCATCCTGAAGCCTAGGTTGGAGATGATGTATCCGCTCATCATGGAGCCCACGATGCTTCCGAGGAACTCGATGCCCTGAAAGAAGCCCATGGCACCTCCCCTATGCTCTGCTCCTGATAGGTTGATGACGAAGGTCATGGTCACCCCAAAGAAGAAGGGGGGGCCGATGCCGGATAGGATGCGGGCTAGGATGAGCTGGGTGGGAGTGGACACGAGGGAGCAGAGGAGGTTTCCGAGGGCTATGAGGAGGAGGCCCAAGACCATAAGCCTATAGTACCCAAGCCTCATGAGTATGAAGCCGCTCGGGATCTCCAAGAAGACCCTGCTCATCCAGTAGCCCGCAACGGCGAGGCCTATATAGAGCCCTGAGGCGCCGAGGCTCTTAGAGAAGATAGAGAGCAGCGGGTTTACAAGGCTGGAGGCCACCATGGTGAGGAGGCCCACGAGACAAAGCAGTATGTATAGCGCCCTGAAGCCCCTGGAAGACATCCCGATAGACGTCGATGATCTAGATTTAAACCTTATCAGCCTCGATCACGACGATAAAAACAATCTTAAAACTTTAAATATCATATGATCCGAGGATTCATGATATTATTATATCTTTTTGCTCTGGCACAAGGTTTGGAGGCCTTTTTCCTTCAAGAACTGCTCTCACATTTTCTACACACATCAGTGCCATGGCTCTTCTAGTCTCAGAAGTATATGATCCTATGTGAGGTGTGAGGACCACATTATCCATATTTATAAGCTCGCTATCCCTTTGAAGAGGCTCTTTTTCAAACACATCTAATCCAGCTCCGGCTATCCATCCCATTTTCAGAGCTTTACATAGAGCACCCTCGTCTAATACTGATCCCCTCGATGTGTTTATTATATAAGCTGTGGGCTTCATCATCTTCAACTCCCTCTCCCCTATGAGGCCCCTCGTCCTAGGCGTCAATGGGACATGCAGAGATATGAAGTCGGAGGACCTAAGGAGGGTATCAAGATCCGTATATTCTACCCCTAGAGACCTCTCAGCCTCTCTTTTAGGCTCCACATCATGGTATAGGACCTTCATGTTGAAGGCCCTAGCCCTAGCAGCCACCTCAACCCCTATACGGCCGAGGCCTACTATCCCCAAGACCTTCCCGTTGAGGTCCATCCCCATCTGAAGCCGCCCCCTATCGGGCCTCCACCAGTCCTCCCTCACATACCTATCCGCCCTTATCAACCTCCTCGACAGGCAGAGCATGAGGCCCATGGTGAGCTCGGCGACCGCGGAGGATAAGACCCCGGGCGTGTGGGTCACGTAGATCCCCCTCCTGGTGCAGGCCTCGACATCCACCGTGTCATAGCCAACACCATATCTCGCAACGATCCTAAGCCTCGGAGCCCGGTCTAGGATCCAATCATCCACCGGCTCAAGGCCCAGCACCATAGCCTCAGCCTCCCCCACCTCAGCGGGGACCACCCCACCCCTTCTAAAGGTTCCGAAGGAGACATCGGCCATGCCTCCCAGCATCTCCTCGAAGAGACCAGGGTTATCAGCCTCCACCCCGGGAGATACCAAGACCAAGGGCTTAAACCTCAAGGATAAAACCCCACCAAAGATAGGGAGGAGCCGATATAATAGGTTAGGGGAGGCAAGAGGAGCTCAAACACGTGTTCCAAATTTTAATTAAAAATTGGATCTCTCTGATTCTTCGTCTTTAGGCCATCTGAGCGATATGTTTATGTATGCATATCATAAATCTTCCTTAAGGCCTCGAGGCTCTGGGATGCTTCGAGGATCCTGAAGTGGTGAGCAGGATCTTTGGATGAGATGGTGATTAGGGATGGGTGGGGGCGCCCCGTCAACAACTTACGGATCTCCCTCACCCAGAGGTGCAACTTCAACTGCTTCTTCTGCCACAGGGAGGGGGAGGAGAACGCGGGTGGGGAGACAACCCTAGAGGAGGTGGAGAGGATCGCAGCCATGGCATCCAGACTTGGGATAAGGAGGTTCAAGTTGACCGGCGGGGAGCCCCTGATGAGGGATGACATCCTAGAGCTGGTAAAGAGACTATCCAGAATCGGTGAGGAGGTCTCCATGACCACCAACGGCTCCCTCCTGGCGGATAAGGCCTCAGAGCTTAGGGGGAGGGGGCTCACCAGGGTCAACATAAGCCTCCACTCCCTCAGGAGGAGCACCTTCCAATGGATAACCGGATGCGATGCCCTGGAGGAGGTGGAGATGGGGGTTGAGGCCTCAGTTGAGGCTGGCCTACGCCCGGTCAAGCTGAACATGGTCGTCATGGAGGGGGTCAACGCGGACGAGATACCGGAGATGATAGAGTACTCCAAGAGTAAGGGCGCCATACTCCAACTAATAGAGTTCCAGCCAATACAGGAGGGGGCAGCCCACTGGGACAGGTTCCACCACGACCTTAAACCTCTAGAGGAGATGCTGAGGAGAACATCGGAGAAGGTTGTTGAGCGCCAGCTCCACAGGAGGAGGCAGTACCACCTGAGGGGTGGAGGGGTGGTAGAGGTGGTGAGGCCCATGCACAACACAGAGTTCTGCAGGTACTGCACAAGGATGAGGGTGACCTCAGATGGGAGGCTGAAGCCGTGCCTCATGAGGAACGACAACCTCGTCGACCTTCTCTCCCTCATGAGGGCCGGAGCCACCGAGGAGGAGCTCATAGAGGCCTTCAGGGAGGCCGTGGCCAAGAGGGAGCCCTACTGGAGGGATTAATTGAGAATTGAGGATAAGGATCCAATACTACGCCTCGATCAGAGAGCTCATCGGAGCCCCATCGGAGGAGCTTAAACTGGAGAAGGAAATAATGGTGGAGGATCTGTTGAGTAAGCTCATAGAGATTCACAAACCCCTGAAAGGATTGAGAAGATTCCTCATAGCGGTGAACGGGGAGTACGTGGAGATGAATAAAGCCCTGAAGGACGGCGACCTAGTCGCCATCTTTCCACCTGTGAGCGGTGGTTGACATGATAGAGTTGAAGAGGGAGGACTTCTCTATAGACGAGGCCTTGGGCAGGCTGCTCAAGGGTGGGATGGGGGCCGTGGTCATCTTCTTAGGGGTTGTTAGGAGCGAATCTAGGGGTAGGGCAGTTGATAGGGTGGAGATAGAGGTCTATGAGGAGATGGCGGTGAGGCAGCTGGAGGCCATTAAGAGGGAGGCGCTGGAGAGATTTGGGGTGGATGAGGTTCTTATAATCCACAGGTATGGGAGCCTTAAGGCGATGGAGAGGATCATGATGATAGCCGTAGGGGCGGCCCACAGGGCTGAGGCCTTCGAGGCCTGCAGGTACATCATAGAGAATATCAAGAGGAGGGTTCCCATATGGAAGAAGGAGGTAACACCGGAGGGGGATTTCTGGGTAGAGGAGACCTGGGAACCGGGATAAACCCGATGAGGATGGTCGACATCTCGGCCAAGGAAGAGGTTCGGAGGGTGGCGGAGGCCGTGGGGAGAATAGAGCTGAAGGAGCCGACCATAGAGGCGATAAGGAGGGGGAGGGTGGAGAAGGGGGATCCCCTCGCCGCTGCAGAGGTGGCCGGGATAATGGCCGCGAAGAGAACCCCCGAGCTCATACCCCTATGCCACCCGATACCGTTATCCTCCGTCGAGATAAAATTCGAGGTGGAGGAGGGCTTCGTGGAGGCCAGGTGCGCCGTGAGGGCCGACTACAAGACAGGGGTAGAGATGGAGGCCCTAACAGGGGTCGCAGTAGCCCTCCTGACCATCTGGGACATGGTCAAGTACCTGGAGAAGGACGAGGCGGGACAGTACCCGGCGACGAGGATCAAGGAGATCAGGGTTGTGGAGAAGAGGAAGGGATAAGGATGTTGGAGGAGCATAGGAGGGACCAGAGGGTCGAGGCCACCTGCGCCGTCATAGTGACTAGCGACACCAGGAGGCCTGAGACGGATGAGACCGGTAGGGAGGCGATCAGGATCCTTGAGGAGGCCGGCCACAGGGTGGAAACCTATATGATCCTGAGAAACGAGGTAGGGGAGATCAGGGAGGCCATATCGAAACTTCTAGGCAGAGATGAGATACAGGTGGTCATAACTAGCGGGGGAACCGGTATAAGCAGCAGGGACAACACGATAGAGGCAGTCCAGCCGATCCTAGAGAAACGGATCGATGGCTTCGGGGAGCTCTTCAGGAGGCTGAGCTATGAGGAGATAGGGGAGGCAGCCATCATCAGCAGGGCAGCGGCGGGCATAGCCAAGGGGAAGCTCATAGTCTGCCTCCCTGGATCAAGAAAGGCCGTGGAGCTAGGCCTGAAGAGGATAATAATCCCAGCCCTAGGCCACATCCTATGGGAGGCGAACAGGTGAGGGTGATGAGGCCCTTCAAACGCCTAACCTCGAGGGAGGAGGCCCTGGCCGTAATATCGGCCAACATAAGACGCATAGAGAGGGTTGAGAGGATCCCCATAGAGGCGGCGGCGGGGAGGGTTCTAGCCGAGGATATCTCAGCCGACCTAAATGTGCCCCCCTTCAATAGGGCCGCGATGGATGGATACGCCGTCAGGGCCGTGGACACCTATGGAGCCACAACATACAACCCCAAGAGATTGAGGCTGATAGGGAGACAGAACGCGGGGGAATGGTTCGAGGGGGAGGTAAACCAGGAGGAGTGCCTAGAGGTGGCGACGGGAAGCCCCATACCGAGGGGCTGCGACGCCGTGGTGCCGATAGAATACACCGGGATGGAGGGGGAGTATGTGGAGGTCAGGAGGCCGGTCCACCCAGGAGCCAACATCTCGCCGGAGGGGGAGGACATAAGGAAGGGGGAGACCGTCATGAGGAGAGGTGAAACCCTTACCCCGGGCAAGGTCGGGGCCCTCGCAGCCCTCGGAAGGGAGTGGGTGGAGGTCTTCTCCAAGCCAACGGTCGCCGTCATCCCGACCGGCTCCGAGGTGAGGCCCCCGGGCAGCCCACTGGGGAGGGGACAGGTCTACGACACCAACTCCTACACCCTCTCCGCCCTCATCTCAGCCCATGGATGCATCCCGAAAAGGTTTCCGGTGGTCCCAGACGAACCCGAGGCCATAAGGGAAGCCCTAAGGGAAGGGCTGAGCCAGGACCTCCTAGTCTTCACGGGCGGAAGCTCCGTCGGAACCCGAGACCTATTGGCGGAGGCCGTGGAGGAAATGGGGAGGGTCCTATTCCACGGCCTCCAGGTGAAGCCCGGGAAGCCCACCCTCCTCGGCATCGTGGAGGATAAGCCCGTCTTCGGGATGCCAGGATACCCAACCTCATGCCTGAGCAACGCCTACATCTTCCTAGTCCCAGCCCTAAGGAAACTAGCGGGGCTACCCACCCACGAGCCCAGGAGGGTGACGGGTAGGATGGCTGAGAGGGTGGTCGCCACCACAGGAAGGGAGCAGTTCCTCACGGTAAAGGTCAGAGACGGGTTTGTATACCCGGCCTTCAAGGAGTCAGGAGCCATCACGAGCATAGCCCACGCCGACGGATACATAATAATCCCGATAAACGCCGATGTCATAGAAGAGGGGGAAGAGGTGACAGTCACCCTCCTGGAATAGAAAGCAAAGACCTCAAGTAAGATCCAACAACATCCCCTTTACCCTAATTTAGTGAGAAAGCCAGAGCCCTTTAAGGGATTCCCCGGCGACCCCCCTTTATGCCGAGATCCGCCCTTAGGGTGAAGGGGAGAGCCACATTCTACGCAGAACCTTGCATCGTCAGGATTCATCCTTCCACAACGGTCGGAGTAATCCATTAACCTTTCACCTACTTATATGAAGGAAGCTGCGATTAATGCCTTACCTCAGCTCTTTTCTGCTAGTTAATATAAATATGCAGACGATGAGCTTTGCAAATAAGTTTGAAATTATTTAAGAAGGATGTGAAGCCAGAGTGAGATGAATGTTTTTACTAAATAGATTGGGAATTTATAAATCGAAATTTACAATCTTTAAATCTCTAAAATTAACCTTTAAATATTATTTTTAGTTGTTTTATAAAAATTTGCCAACATATTCCTTATATTTTTTATTTTCCTTTCTTCCTCTAGAGCATGGATTTTTAATATAGAAGATATTCCAGGTTTTCTTTCAAATAAAATTATTCCCTTTTTAAGAGCTTTAATTATAAATTTTGGAGGCGCATAATTTAATATTTGTATATCTACCCCGATTTTTAATTTTTTCTCTATATTATCTCTGAGCTCATCAATATACTCATCAATGTGTTTCAATTCGTCTGTCGAATTATCTAAGTATATTAAGATGTCTATATCTCTGAATTTATTAGAATATGTAAATCCCCCATGAATTACAGCAATAACCACCTTTTCATCATGAATTATTATATCTCTAATTGATTCAAATATTTCAATCTTCTTTTCTTCCCCAAAAGACTTTAACTTCCTTCTCCCTTCTTCAAGGATCCTTAGTTTCGACATAATTAATAACCTCCTCAATAAACTTCTCGATATTTTTAATTCCATCCCTTTCTGCAGAGTTATATATTTTAAAGTCATCCACAATCCAATATCTATGAACGATTATGTTTCTCAGACTAACAAGACGAACCATAGACTGAGCGGTACTGGCGCCTATAACTCCCACAACGGCCAGCTTTATGAAGGCCTCCCTAAACGATTCAGGAGATTCATCAAAATCTTTCTCAAGGATCGCCACGGCCAGGTCGGCTAGGGACTCGACGAGCATGACGATGGAGTATCTCAAGCTAAACCTCGCCCTCCTGCTCCTCATAAAATCATCAATCCCCATCGAGGCGATGCTTCTAGCCTCCTCTAACGCCTCTCGGGCCTCCCCGACTATCCTCGCCACGATTTCCCTATCAACTTTAGTCATGTAGTCTTCACTCCTAGAACAGCCGTATAGCCATATATATGCTGTCCATGAGACCTCAAAGGGCGGCTTAGAGCCAATGATCATGCATAAAATAATAAACCTATCCAAAAGATCCAAACTCCACCGTTATTAGAGGCTTTCAAAACATATTCCAAATTGGCTATGAATTTTGATAATAAGCTCTATGATGATTACATTATCTCCAGATATTCGACAAACCTCGCTGAGGGCTGAAGGCCACCTGGCCGCCATAATAGAATATGAACTCGTCAACACAGCCCAACTGGACGACTCGGCCATTAAATGCAATATTCAGGAAAACTCGGGTCTGAGGGGAGGAAGGCATGTATATACCCATGCCTTTCCAGTTGCCCATAAGGTTTTTCTTATGCTTTGATGCTTCTCACCCAGAGCTTTGTCGGATAGGCAACTGCTGGTCAGCAAGATCGAGAACGGGATAGTGATAGATCATATCCCCGCGGGCAAGGCTTTCCTCGTCCTGAAGCTCCTAAGGCTTGACCCATCCGCAAGGGTTCTCCTCGCGATCAATGTGGATAGCAGGCGCCTAGGGGTGAAGGACATAATAAAGGTCGAGGGAACCTACCTCACCTCTAGGGAGATAGAGTTGATAGCCCTCGTAGCCCCCACCGCGACCATAAACATCATAGAGGACTGGAGGGTGAAAGAGAAGAGGCCGTTGAAGGCGCCCGAGGAGATTAAGGGGGTCTTCAAGTGCCCAAACCTCCTGTGCCCCACGAACTCAAGGTTCTCTCCACCCAGGCAGATGTTTAGGGTTGAGGTTGGGGGGAGATTGGAGGAGACGAGGCTCCACTGCCAGCACTGCGGCTCCATCCTCTACTATGGCTCCATCCTCGAGCAGATCGAGGGGGGAACCATAAGCCTGGAGGGTGGGGGGCTGGTCTCGAAGGGGAAGATAGAGAGGGTCTTCTTGGACCTCCTCCTCAGGAAGGGCGCTCTCCGCCTTCCCCCCAGCGCGAAGGAACCTTTCATATTGAAGAGTGGGCGACTCTCACCCTACTTCATAAACTTGGGGGTTCTCACGGATGGGGAGAGCCTAGCCACGTTGAAGTGGGCCTTCGCCAGCTACATAGCCCTCCTGCTGGAGCGGGGAGACCTAGAGGACTTCGAGTACATCTTCGGCCCAAGCTACAAGGGTATAAGCCTAGCAGCATTGGCCTGTGAGGGGCTGAACGAGCTCTACGGGATGGATAAGCGTTACATGTATGACAGGAAGGAGGAGAAGGCTTACGGGGACACCTCAGCGGATAGGGTGATAGTGGGTGCGGGATTCTTCAAGCCCGGCCAGAGGATACTGGTCGTCGACGACACCATAACCACAGGGGCTACGAAGATGGACACCTTCGAGAAGCTGAAGCTACTAGGGCCCCATAAGGTTGTAGGCCTAGTCATAGCGGTAGACAGGCAGGAACGGATGGGGGACGCGGAGAGGGTGGAGGAGAAGGGGGCGGCGGAGTATATAGAGGAGGAGATGGGGATCAAGGTCTACTCCATCCAGAATGTTAGGGGGATCTACCGGATCATCAGAGACAGCTTAGATGAAGACATGAGACGCCTCTGGATCGAATACTACGCCAAATATGGAACCACGACCCTAGAGTAGTTTACTAATCTGAAGAAGGTCTAAAGATAACCAGTTTCAACCCTATCAACGCCGTTTAAACATAAAAAATAGGATGATTTATGAATGATGCTAGGTTCTCACTTCTTGGTGGTTATTGTGTACTTGCATCCTAATGGTGCTAGGGCCTCATCTATCTTCTGTATGAGCTTGTTGAGTTCCTCCATGGTCGGCTCCTTAAACCACTCGAAGAAGAAGTCATACTCTCCCAGAAGCTCGCCAGACTTGCTTATCAGCTTTCCACAGCGCTCCACGGGAACCTCTATCCCCAGCGTGGTGCCGAAGTAGGCCGCGACACCCGTCTCCGTGCTGAACATGGGGAGTTCCTGGGCGATGATGGTATCCATAATGCAGACCTCGGGCATCTCTAAGGCTATCTTCTCAAGCGCCCTAATGGCCTCCAGGAGGGGGGGACCATAAATCTTTATGTAGCTCCTCATCCAGAATCTCCTCCAAAAAATTATAGTTATATGTTAATAAATATTTATATGAATTTCCCTAGAGCCCGGCCATGGAGCACCCTTCCACAGAGGATAAGAGGGTTACTCTGAGGCTGGACACCGTAGGCCCGGGCGGTTCTGCCACACCGACCGGCATATCCCCTGCATTAGACCTCTTCTTAATCCTTTCCCACGGCTCCCGAAGACGAATAGATTTATAGTTGGCCCATTAAACTCTAGGAGAGGCTTGAGGGGTTCACCCAATGGGCTATGACTTCTTGACCCTCGACGATGTCGAGGTCGAGGGGAAGAGGGTCTTCCTCAGGGTTGATATCAACTCCCCCCTCGACCCCTCCACCAGGAGGATCCTCGACGACTCCAGGATAAGGGCCGTTGTGGACACCCTCAGAGACTTGAAGGGGGCTAGGGTGGTCCTCGGGGCCCACCAGAGCCGCCCTGGAAGCTACGACTTCACCTCCCTAGAGCCCCATACAAGGGTCCTCCAGATGTACCATGGGGGCACGGTGACCTTCATCGACGACATAATCGGAGCGAGGGCCAGGAGGGCGATAGAGAACCTGAAGCCCGGTGAGGTTCTGGTCCTGGATAACCTGAGGATGCTGCCTGAGGAGAATAAGAGCATGCCTCCGGAGGAGCTCGCTAAGACCGAGCTGGTCAGGACCCTCGCCCCCTACTTCGACCTGGTGGTGAATGACGCCTTCGCAGCCGGCCACAGAAGTCAGCCAAGCCTAGTCGGCTTCGGGGAGGTTCTGCCGATGGTGGCGGGGAGGCTCATGGAGAAGGAGTTGAACGCCCTCAACAGGGTCGTGGAGAACCCATCCAGGCCCTGCATATTCGTCCTAGGCGGCGCCAAGGTGGAGGACAGGCTCCCGGTGATCAGGAGGGTGCTAAGGGATGGGATAGCAGACAAGGTTCTACTTGGGGGCTTGGTTCAGGACCCATTCCAGATGGCCATGGGCCGAATGTCCAAGAGATTCGAATCCTTAGACGAGAAGGGCAGGGCCCATGTCAAAGAGGCCGCAGAGCTTCTTGAGAGATATGGAGAGCATATAGAGCTCCCGGTTGACCTCGCCCTAGATGTGAGGGGTGAGAGGGTCGAGGTGAGCGTGGAGAAGCTGACAGGGGAGACAAACATATACGATGTGGGCCTCAACACGATAGCCCGATTCTGCCATTATGTAAAGACCGCCGGAACTGTCGTCGCTGAGGGGCCTCTGGGGATGTTCGAGAGGAGGGGATTCGACATAGGAACAAAGGAGCTGCTCAGAGCCATGGCCGAGGCAAAGGGGTTCACGCTTGTGGGCGGGGGGCACCTCGGCTCCATGGCCTCCATGCTGGATCTGGAGAGCCGAATGGGGCATGTCAGCACGGGAGGAGGGGCCATGCTCACCCTCCTAGCCGGAGAGACAATGCCTGTCATAGAGGCCCTGGAGAGGGCGAAGAAGAGGTATGGGGCCACCATAACCCGTTAAGGTTAAAAAATCCCATGGCCCCTAAAGTGAGGGGGCCGTGGTCCAGCTTGGTCTAAGATGCGCGGCTTGGGCCCGCGAGGTCCCCGGTTCGAATCCGGGCGGCCCCACCTTCCAGAGCTAGCTCCCCACCTCCCCCACCTTAACACTTAGGGGATCTTTTACCCATATTGGAGCTCTTTAGTCCATCTAAGGCTGATCGAGCCTGAAAATCCCGACGCTCGGGTCAGGAGCAGAATGAGGGACATCCAGATAGTTAGGCCTAAGGATATGACGGAGGCGAAGGCCACAGACTCCAGTAGGCTGGACCTCGCGTTTGGAGACCTGAACTTCAGCAGGAAGGATTGGGGTTCGTTGTCGAGGCTGTAGGTTAATCCTGCAACATAAACACTATCTCCATCCACCGCGACCGCCCGGGCCAGATCCCAGCCAGCCCCTCCCCAGGTCGTGTTCCAGAGGGGCGCCCCATCCAGGTCGAACTTTATCAAAAGGACATCCGATGAACCCTGCTCAAGGGTGTGACCTACCGCGTAGACATAGTCTCCCCCGGCCGCCACAGCCCAGGCATAGTCTTCATAATCTCCTCCAAGGATACAGCTGGATTTGAGGCCTCCCTCCTCATCATATACCAGAAGAACCGCGTCTGCGGCCCTTGAGAGGAGTTGGGTGAAACCAACCATGTAGATACGCCCCCTATAGCTGGTGAGAGACCAGCAGTAATTCTCAACCCCTGCCCCCCAGGCCCTGTTCCACATGATCCTCCCCCCATAGTCGAGCTTCGTGAGAAAGAACTCTGTTCTCCTGGGCCCATAGGGCTCAAGGGATTGAACCAACCTTGTCCCGCCTAGGTAGATGCCCCCATCCAAGGCCAAGGCCCAGCAGTAGTCGGCTCTACCCCCACCGCTCCAGCTCCACTCCAGGAAGCCTTCTGGATCGTATTTTAGGAGGAAGGGGCTAGTGGGAGTTGGGGGCAATCCTCCAACATAGCCCGAGACATATATGGCTCCCCCCTCATCCAGGGAGACCGCCCTCCCGCTGGTTCCCTCCACACCCCTCCAGACCCTGGCCCAGAGGAGGACGCCGTCGGAGTTATAACTAAGAAGAACCGACCAAGCCCTGCCACTAACCGCGGTTAGACCCGCAATGTAGACCCTCTCCCCCGAGGCGGCTATGCCACCTGCGAAGTCATAGGAAGGGCCTCCCCAAGTCCTACTCCAGAGCAGCTCACCGTTTGGAGAGTACTTCAAAAGGTATATGTCCTCCCTACCCGAGCCATAGCTCGTTGTGGAGCCAACCACGTAGATCCCCTCTCCATGGACCGCGACACCCCTAGGATACTCACTTCCAGCCCCACCCCAGAAGGCTACCCACTCAACGGAGTAGGAGTAAGGGCGCCTCTCAGCAGCCCCCTTCTCAAAGAGCCAGAGACCGATGAGGAAGAGTTCAGATAGGGAGAGGACTAAGAGGATTAACAGAGGCATCTTAAAAAGATCTCTACGAATTAACGAGCTTCCCCCAAGCGCAGCAGCTCCCGAGAAGGATTCTAGTCCGATGATTAAAAAGCTTAGCCTCCATTCTAATCTATTGATGGGAAAATTGTCCCCTAACAATTAAAGCTTGATAGGCCACAGAGCCTAGCATCGATCATCCTTACACCTTTAGGGGGACTAGAGGCTTCATGATTAACGAATGGGTTAGGCAGAGGGTTTTATCCGGCTCTCCCCCCTAAAATTATAAATCCTCCCGTTCGATCCCTTATTCTTGGCCGGGTTGGCTGAGTGGTATAGGCGGCTGCCTGCAGAGCAGCTTCACGGGGGTTCGAATCCCTCACCCGGCTCTAAACCATAAGTGTAAAAGCCCTTATTATTCAAACATCTCTTGATTGGCGCGGGAACGATATCCACACTCTCGAGGTGAAGCTCCTAAGGGCTACTTTCCCGATGTTTTCCTTTTTGTCTTATACCTCTATTCTCATTGGGAATCCTTTCACCGTTAGGGAGGCCCCACTGGGCTATCTCAGTCCCTTTAGCATGCGCACGTCTGCGTACTGTCTAACCGTCTCATCGACCAGCCCCACTCTCAAGGTCTCATCCTTGGAGAAGAGCAGCCTCCCCCTCATGAAGACGTGGTGTTTAAACGGTAGCGGGGCCCTATTCAACACATGCAGGTCGATTGCGGTTTTGAGGCTAGCTTCAAGCCTCGCCGAGAGCTCGACCTCATGGCTGAAGGCATCTCGTGGATCTGAAATCCAAACAGCCACGTCGACATCTCTGAAGACCTCCATCTCGATGAATCCTCCGTGAACATAGGCGAAAACCACACCATCAACGCTTTCAAGCTCCTTCCTCAAACTATCAAGTAACCTTTCTTTCTCATTAGCATCTAACTTACGATATCTAAATTCAGGATCAGCGGGTTTAACGAACCCGTTCATGTTTCTCTCCGCTCTTCAGAACTTTCTAACATAAGTTACAAATTCTTCGAAGTCTTTTAAGCCTTTCTTAATGCTTTCATACACCTTCTCATCCATTATTGTCCAATACCTATGAACCAGAAGGTTTCTAAGCCTAGCGGCCGAGGCCAGCTTAGAAGCCAGATCGCCGGGTAAAACCCCCTTCGATCCAAGCCTCATGAAGCACTCAGGGAATCCCTCAGCCGTTTCATGGTAAACACTCAAGAGTATGCGCACGCAAATGCTCGCTGCGGCTTCAACGAGCTGAATGATCAGGTACCTGATCGAGAGCCTCTCGTAAATCGATAAAGCTTTGAAATCCCTTTTCACAAGGTTGGTGAGAAGCTGCAAAGCATCGTTGATCTCCCTGATCCTGGCCTCAACGGACTCGTCAATAGACACGCCCAAATGATCACCCTTCCAGAAACCCTTGCCCATCCCTAACAGCTTCTTCTATTAATACTCTTTTCATTGTAGGTTGAAAGTATGACCGGGACCTTCACAGATAGAACCCTTCCTCATTGTATGCTGGTATGGTATGGAAACTTTCGGCCTTTGGATGCCCATAACTCCGCCTCCTAGTAGCCCTACCCTTCAACGTACGCCCCAGAACCCCTTAGGAAGACAAGGTTCAGCCCTTCATTATGTAGGTCACGGAGACTGCTTCAAGCTCCAGGGCCACGTCTTCCATTGGGTATTGCCTACATCACCCATGTGATCAAATCTATGGCCAACAGCTACGATTCAACCCAGTTCAACGAGGATGTTCAACGCCTTAGGATGGGTCTTGATGATACCTCATTCAGAAGGCTCTTCACACTCTCAACAAACCCGTCGCTGTATATTATAACTCCCTCATTAAGGACCTCGTGAATGAATGGATTTCCCCTTCTCAACTCCTCCATGAACTCCTCCGGGTAGTACCCTATCGCCATCAGTTTTTTGAGGTGATAAAGGGAGGATAAGCTCCTCCTCTCGATGAGCTTCTTGGGGAGGTTTTCAGCTATCAGGATAACATCGATATCGCTTTCCTCGGTGAAGTCGCCCCTAGCATAGGAGCCGAAGAGTATTAGAGCCCTAGGGTTCAGTGGTTTAACTCTATCCAGAAAGCTCTCAAGCTTCTCATAGGCCTCTCTTCTAAGCCTCTCCTTCGGCAACAATCCTCTTCACCTCCTCTAGGATGGAGCCCGCCATGTCAAGAGCCTCCCTCGCCTGGCGCATGGTGAAGTGCCTCTTGGCTGGGCCGCTGGCGAAGGCGTTGGCATACCTGGTTGGTATGTAGTACTGGTCGAGTATCCTAGCGGATTCCCTGAAGGCTTCGAACCTCGAATCCATGGATGATAGCTCATCAAGTAGGTCCAACAACGAGTGCCCCCTCCTATCCAACCCATAGAAGTTTAGAGCCGCTTTGAATGCCAACTCGGCGGCCTGCTGGCAATTGAAGCAGACCTTTGACCACCTGCCTGTCCCATAGAGATCCCTAGCCGCCCCTAAGAAGTCCTCTGCATCCTCTATGAGATCCCTCGCCCTGCTGACCATCATGAATCAACTGTAAAGGAACATTAAAGAAGTTTTCTAGTTAGGGTTTTCAAGGATCATGACCATTTCATAGCTCTTCAGAACTAGAGCAATAGATTAGTTAGAATTCAACATAATTATTTATGTTTTTTACTTCATTTATTCGTTTAATCTCAAATATTTTACTAATATTCATTAGACTAAACTATTAGCTCTCCAGTTTTTACAAGGCCATCATACTCTGCTCATCATTAAATTTCGTCACAAAAAGAAATATGGATCAGTTTTTGTTTTTCTATGTTTTTACTGCTTTGGAAGTCTGCTGACCTTATACCTTCTCATGACTAGTCTATATAGTGATTCCCTGAACTCCTCTGGCCATGTGAACCTCTTATTTATTAGTTGGACCATCTCCCTTCCCAGCTCCCATGCTGACTTCATCGCCCTCTCATCCCTTCTTATCTCTCCAGGCTCGTATCCGAGGCCGTCTATGGTGTCGGCTAGGATCATGCGGTGGCTCCTCAGGGCTTCGATGATGACATCAAGGGCCCTGGTCTTCCCCTGCCTACCAGCAACTACCACTGCGGCTCCGACCTTGTTCATAAGCCTCTTCTCCGGATACTGGAGGGCGTAAAGCCTGTCTAGGAAGGTCTTCGCCTGGCCCGTGACGGACCAGAACCAGACGGGGGAGCCCACAACTATCCCGTCCGCCTCCTCAAGCTTCCTATATATGGGCTGCATATCATCCTGGATGTGGCACCGCCCCTCCTCCTCGCACCTTCCGCAGGCGTCGCAGAACTCTATCCTCTTATCCGCGAGGGTTATAAGCTCAGTCTCAGCCCCCTCACTTCGAGCCCCGGTGAGAACCTCCCCCACCAATATCTCGGTGTTCCCACCCCTCCTAGGACTACAGACAACGCCCACAACCTTCAAAGGTCATCCCTCATAGAGGCTGAGGAGTAGAACCTACTTGAAAACCTTCTCATATTCATAGACAATCCTCTATTTTAGGATTCGCCTATTTAATTCTTACTTGGGTAAGATTCGTTAAGATTAACTCGTTACCTTCTCCAGAAATCTCTGGTGATGCTATCTTGGCTCCTCGATTGTGGGGAGATTCTGCTATGTATGTGCTGCAGTCAACACCTTTTCACTCCAGAGCAGGTAGCACTTCTTCCCGACCACATGCCATTTAAGGGTTCCAGGGTATTGCTCTTGCAGGCTGGATTCAAATTGGCTCACGATCCATGCTTATGGCCCCAGCCTCAAAAGCCTAATCGCAGGTTCTGCAGCTCCTACAGGTGGCCGAAACCCGAAGTTTATTGGCCTGGCCTGCTCTCAGAGAGAGTTGACCTCGGTTATCCCGACTAGGGAGTCATCGTAGAAGGGGGCTGCCCTCTTCACCACCTCGCCATCTCCTCCTCATCATCATAAATGCCCCACCTCAAGGTTCGCCTATCTCCATAGTAGGCTGGATTAGATCGCTCAAGCTGCCTACAGCTCGTCCGCTCCATCCATGCCTCATGTAACGAAGATGACTCGGCGAGGGCATGGTATAACCTCGTATAGCCTGGTCTACAATCAATGTTCCTGAGGCCTCTCTCCAACATCGTCCTGCCATGAACTGGAGAGGTAGGATCCATGTGGACCCTATTGAAGATCAGGTTCCTCTGATCATACCTTTTTAACTCTCTCGATCACCGTATAGGTAGGGATCTCCAACCCCTTATCTTGAAAATTGCCTCTGACAACAGATATAGATTATTTTATTTATATATAAAAATCATGCTTTTTAAAAAAAACAGCAAAAACATACATGATGGCTTCTTTCTGATGTCAGAGAATTTTTAATCTTAAGATACATCTTATTGTTAAGAAAACATTATTGGATGATGTTATTTCTAAAGTCTGATGGAGTTATTCTGTTAGGTTCATGAGTAGATCCTTAATCGGCTTCTCCAGTGTACCTCTTATATTATTTATAACTTTTCTACCCTCGTCTGTTATTGAATAGTGTTTTAGTTTTCTTCTGCCTTTCTGTATCCATTCTCCTATTATTAGCTTCTTCTTCTCCAGCTCGTATAGAAGGGGATATATGGCCCCGGGGGTGTAGGGATGTCCCGTTATCCTCCTCATCTCCTTTGTCAACCTGTATCCGGACATCCCCTCCCTTAGGAGGAGCCATAGGATTATGGCCCTGCTCAGCCCTCTGATGGTCGCCCTGATGAGCTCCTCCCCGCTCAACCCTAAGACCCCATGGATAGGGCATCTATCCGAAGAATCCGAGATGGAAGCGGTTATTAAACATATTACCTTAAGAATTGAAGATTTATTACCCCGTTTTTGGTACTTATTTTGAATACCTGAGATGGTTCAGATCTATCAGTCCTTCCTAAGAAGCCTTCATGGACCCATAATCCTGTGGCTCCTATCCCTTAGCCCTAGGCACGGCTATGGGATCATGCAGGAGATCAAGAGACTGACAGGGAGGGGTGCTGGGTCGAACACTATATATCCATATCTCCATAGGCTGGAAAAGGAGGGATTCATAGTCGGGGAGTGGGTTGAGATGAGGGGGAGGAGGGTGAAGAGGTACTCCTTGACGAAGAGAGGCGAAGCCCTCCTGGTGAGGATTAGAGAACTCTTTGGTAGGCAGATAAGGGAACTCATCACCTATCTTTTACATGAGGGGTGTTGAGCATCCGTAGGCACCTTTGGGGTAGAACTCCCTTGGAAAGGTTTTAATAGCTCCAATATTTTGAATTTTGATATATTCCAGCCTTGTGGGGTTATCTCCATGGGACGAGGCAGCAGAATCGTCCTGACGGCTGATAGAACCCTAATGAGCGGATATAATGGTCACATCTTCCTTGGCTTCAGCGCCTGCGTCCCTAGGGGGATCATCCCTGACAGGCTCTACTTCTCCCTCTTCTGCCCCCCGGTGGAGGCAGAGAGGGATGGCTCGGCAAGGTTCGCCCCATGTGGAACTCGTAAGATCGAGGCAGCCCTCTTAGACTATGGGTTCAGGAGGGAGGATGTGATCGTGGCCCATCCGGAACATCTAGGGAAGGCGGTGGGCCCAGAGACCAAGGTACTGGGAATCACCGAGAATGACCCCCTGGGGATAGGCCCTGCCACCTCTACCTTCACCCAGCTCTTTGGAGGCGAGGCCTACATGGCCCTAAAGTTCAGGGAACTCCTTGGGCATCCATCCATAAAGCGTTATAGGCCTAGAATAATCGTGGGGGGGCCTGGGGCATGGCAGATCGACGAGGAGGTTAGGAGGAGGCTTGGAATAGACTGCGTGGTGATAGGGGAGGGTGAAAAAGTTGTAGGACCATTGTTCGAGAAGGCGGTGAGGGGGGAGAGGATCCCCGAGAGGGTGGAGGGGGAGCCCGTGGAGGCTGATGGGATACCTATAATCAGGGGGCCCACCATAAACGGGATAGTAGAGATAGCGAGGGGGTGTGGGAGGGGATGCTCCTTCTGCATCCCAACCCTCCAGAACTACCGGTGCCTCTCTATAGAGCACATCCTAAAGGAGGTCGAGGTGAACAAGAGGGCCGGGAAGGATCCCTTGCTACACGCCGAGGATGTGCTGAGATACGGGGCGAGGGGGCTGGAGATAAATAGGGAGGCGGTCCTCAACCTCTTCAAGACGGTGAAAGGCTATCCCGGAGTTGAGAACGTTGGGATAAGCCACTTCGCCCTCGCATCGGTAGCCGCAGCCCCCGACCTTGTCGAGGAGATATCGAGGATACTGGGCGCCGGGGAGGGGGGGAGGTTCATCGGTGGACAGACGGGCATAGAGACTGGGAGCCCGAGGCTCATGAGGAGGCACATGCTCGGGAAGTGTAAGCCCTTCCAGCCTGAGGACTGGCCCGAGGTCGTCATCAGGTCCTTCGAGATCCTCAACGAGAACAGCTGGGTTCCATGCGCCACTATCATCATCGGACTTCCAGGGGAGACGGACAGGGAGGCCGAGGAGACAGCCAGGCTAGTGGAGGAGCTAAGACCATTCAAGAGCCTCATCGTCCCCCTTTTCCTAGTCTCGGCGGGGGGCCTCAAGAATAGTTCGGAATCCTTCACATTGGAGAAGATGACCAGGATGCAGGGGGAGGCCTTCGTCAAGTGCTGGGAACACAACCTAGACTGGATACCCGAGATCTTCAACGAGAGGCTCAGGGGAAGCATCAAAAATAACATCATAAGGAAAGGCCTAAATCTAGTAATATCATATGGATTGAGAAAGGGCAGAGAGCTAATAAAAAGATGTAGAGATGAATATGATTATGATTTAAAGGCTATGGTAATGGACTTCAGAAAGGAAAAAACTGAAGTTGAACAGATAAGTACATTACCTTCGATTCAAAGATATTATTGAAAAATTTATCTGAAATTCCGCTCTTCTTTTTCATTGTTGAAATGAAGCACATTATATCTATTTATGGTAAAGGAAAAGAGGCTGTTAAAATAAAATAAATTTTTGAGATGTAATTAAATTTTAATTATATATTTTCCCCTCAGCACCTCATAATACCTCGAGGCCTTCGGAGCCGGCGCACGGCATCGATGGGCTAGGGCATCGGTCAAGTTCGAACGCCCCATCATCATTCACACAATCATATGGCGTACCTTCCCATCTCGGCTATGGGCCAGATTAGTGCTGGGAATCCGTCAGGGGGAGTCGAATTGTGAATGTTTTCTCAGATTCCATATAGATCTTTTTAACAGTTCCAAAAGCCCAGCTCGAAATATATGTCTTAATATGTTTTATAATTTAAATTATTTTTATTGCATATTCAAGCATATCTTGAAGAATAACACTTCTATTTTTTGCTTCCTCAAATTCACTGTAAGTATATGCTAACAAATCTATTGAGACATTTGTTTTTAACGCTTTTTTAATCATCAAAAATCTTTCACCTATCTCTTTACCCTCGAATTTGTCTGAAACTATTATGAGATCAATGTCGCTCTGGTAGAGCCAATCACCCCTCGCGAAGCTCCCCGTGAGGTATGCCTCCCTTATCCCCAGCCCCTCCCCCGCCTCCCTCAAATCCTCGATGGCCTCCCTAACCCTTGAGGGGAGGTCACGGGGCAGAGAGTTCAAGGCCGATCCTCTCCACAACCCTCCTCGCCTCGTTCACAAGCCTCCGGGCCGTCTTCCTGCTGATCCCCTCCCAGGGCCTCCTGAGGCCGGCATTAGGATATCTTGAGACCGAGTAGTATGGCGAAAGCTCGGCTATCGAGGCCAGGGTCTCCTCATCGAATTGCAGTGCAGAGAGCCTTGTAAGCTCAACAAGATCATGGGTTCTGGGAGGCATCTCCCTTCTCTTTACCATTATAGCAGCCTTTAAGCACTTCTCAAGGGCCTGCTGGGCGGCGAATAGAGCCCAGTTGGGCCTCCCTTCCTGTAGGGCTGACTCGGCTTCATCCAGGTCGACGATGGCGCCATCATATCAGTCCTTGGCCTCATCCCTCATATTGGATCTCTCACAGCGAGGCCTCATTAACCCGATCCTAAATTATCCTCACGCCCTTTTAGAGCCTTCTGTTAAGCCCAAAAATAGGGGATAGATGGTTCTGAAAGGGGAGCCTTCAGGTGGTCTGCCTTCCAGCCTTCAGCCTCTCCAGCCTTTCGTTTATATACTTCAGCCTTGTTTCAAGGGCCTCTTTCGCCCTCTCTACCATCCTTATCTCCTCATCGACAGAGATGTAGATGGGCGCGCAGCAGAATCCTCTAAATGGGTGCCATGGTGGTAGGGCTCGGCCATGGTGGTAGGGGTGCTCATGGTGGTTGCACATGTCCATCAGAATTAAGAAACAAAGTCATATATATAAAATTTGGCCCTCCATATCAAAGCTTGCTATCACCCTTATCTGAAAGGGGCCTCCCAACCGCGGTTAACTGCCTCGAGATGATGGCTGGGCCTAGGAAGGCCGAAATCAAGATGGTTCCTATGACTATCGGAACGGCGAGGTCGGTGTAGATCTCTGGTCTGGGGAAGAACCTCCCGCTGGGGTCAAAGATGACTGGGAGCTGGGACATGACGAAGGCGGGAAGGCCTTGGGCGAAGATGAGCCGGCTTATCACCCTTTCTTGGTTCGTGAAGGTTGGGAGCCTCCCCAGACCCGTGGCGACGGCGTATCTTATAAGGAGAGCCAGAGCCACCACCCCGAGGCCGAGGAGGGTGTACTCAAGGGAGAGGGTGGCGGTGAGGCCCATATAGACGAAGTAGAAGGATTTTATCATGAAGGTTATCTCCTCATGGAACTCCCTCAACCTCCTCTTATCTATCCTGACATCGCTTTCAACCCCCAACCTCCTTATGATGTATCTGGAGTTTGTTATGGCCAGGCCTAGGGTGAGGGCCGCTACTGGTCCTCCACCCTCACCCACGAACCTCTCGGCCATGATGTATGTGGAGAAGAGAACCGCTATGGTGAGGATATAGTTGAAGGGCTTCCCCCTGAGCCTGTCGAGCACCTCAGCCCAGATTAGGCCGACGGCGAATCCCAGAAGGGAGGATAAGAAGAGGACATAGATTATCTCCTTAAAGATGTCTGTTGGGGATATCGTTGGCGCCATGACCATCCGTATGAGGGCTAAAGAGGTTATGATGCATATCGGATCGGAGAGGATGGACTCCATGATAAGAATGACGCGGATGTTCTCAAGATCGGGGACAATCCTCTCCATGTTGCTGAGGATGGCTGAGACCGCTATGGTGCTCGTCCCCCCGATCATGGCTCCAAGGAGCATAGCCTGAAGGAGGGTGAACATCTGAGGCATGAGGAGGTGGAGGAAGACCCCTACCGAGAAGACCATCGAGAGGAATGTTGCAGCCGTCAGGAGGACCGATTTTACCATGTTTCTAGCCACGAGGAGTATGTCTATGTTGATCCCTGCGTCGAAAAGGATGATGCAGAGGGCTATTACGCTCATCAGGGGCGAGATGGAGAGGAAGACCCCCCTCTCGAAGTATCCGAGTATGGGGCCTAGCAGGATCCCGAAGCCCAGAAGCCAGATTATATCTGGAACCCTCGTCTTGGTGTAGAAGAGGCCGCTTACATAGCCGAGGAAGATGGTCGAGGAGAAGAGGAGGAGGAGATTCCCTGCATCTAACAAATTCGGCTCTCCCTAACATAGCTCACCGAGGAGGTTAAAAAGACGTCGAAGGGCCTCGATGAAGCCCTTCTTATCTAACCCAGAGGAGTAAGTAGAATAGGCTTGAACAGCCGGAAAGCTAGAGATATGAAAGAGGGATGCTCAGGGCTTCGACTCTCCCCCGAAGTGTCTGTGATAGAAGTTGATGAGGTCATCCATCACGGCCTTACGAGCCATAAGGGCCTCTATCCCAGCCTTTAGGGCTCGAGCCCCCGCCTCCGTCACCCTATAAACCCGTCTGTCAGGCCCTGAGAGGTTCTCATCCCACGTCGAGGTCAGAAGGCCTCTGTTCTCCATCCTCCTCAGGATGGTGTATACGGAGCCTGATTCCAGCCTCCCAGGCCGGACGAAGCCACGTCTCTGGAGCTCCTCCATGAGCTGGTATCCATGGGATGGCCTCTCATATAGGAGCCTCAGGAAGAGGAACTGTATCCAGCCCCTCTCCGGGAAGTGGTGGCACCTCGAAGCATGCCTCCCCTCACAGCCGCACATCTCAGGGATATATAACCATGTTATATTTAAAGGTCTTCTGAGGATATTCACTGTAGTAGATGGGCGAGGGGGGAGATAGAGGGGGGCTCAGGTTCAACTTAAGGGAGCTTGGAGGGGCTCTAGGAGACTTCGGGCCTCTGCACCCCCTCTTCCTCTCCTCCGTGAGGGTGTTGGGCCTCAACCCCGCATCGATAATGCTGGTCATGGGGGCCTCAAACATCCTGTTGGGAGCCTATTATAGGATCCCGCTTCCCATCGAGCCCATGAAGGCCCTCACGATATATGCCCTAGCCAATCGGTGGGATACGGGTTTGATGCTCGCCACCGCCTTCGGAACCGCGATCCTCTGGCTCTCCCTATCCCTCTCAGGCCTCCTAGATAGGATGCTCAGATTCGTGCCTGATGACGTCGCTAGGGGGATACAGCTCGCCCTTGCCGTATATCTCCTGTCAGAATCCCTTAAGCTCATGGGGGCATCTCCAGGGATGGCCCTCCTGTCGATAGCCATTATAGTCATGACCATGATGCCTACGAGATGGAGAATCCCCATACCTCCAACCCTCCCCCTCTTCTTCATAGGGTTCATGATGGCATCCTCTTCTCTTATGGAGGAGGAGCCTATAGCTGTGGGATTCTACACACCCCGAGTTCACCTCTTCTCTATCGGAGATATCTGGAGGGGGATGCTCGAGGTGGGCTTCGCACAGGCCTTTCTAACCCTCTCCAATGCTGTCCTTGCAACGAGGATCGCCGTGAATGAGAGGTTCACGAGGAAGATCAGGGATGGACAGCTCGCTTTGAACATGGGCTTAATGAATCTAGGGGCGGCCTTCCTGGGATGTGTGCCCCTATGCCACGGCTCAGGCGGCTTCATGGCCCAATACCTCTACGGGGCAAGAACAGGGGGGGCCATGGTGATGGAGGGGGTTATAGAGCTGGTCTCCGCCCTGTTCCTCTCCACGGTCGTGACCACCATCTTCTCCCGATTCCCCTTGGCCATCGTAGGAGCCATTCTCCTACCGGCCTCCATGGAACTCGGAAGAGGGGCCTTGAGGCTGAGGGGGTGGAGGATGCTCATAGCCATTCTCGTAGCGGCCGCATCATACCTTACCAACCTTGGGGTAGGCTTCTTAATAGGACTAGCAGCCCATCTCACCGCCCTCAGGCTCAAACTCATAGAGCCGGAGATCCAGGGCTTGAAAGAGGGGGGATGAACAGCTTCTTGGCCAAGTCGTTATAATATACGGGATTATAAAATCGTAATCATCGACCCCAGACTCTTCAAGATCTTCTTCCTCGTATAAAAGATTATTTGATTATAATATGAAGCATAAAGGGGGAGATATGAGTAGGGAATCCCGAAGGCCACGGTCTCTATCAGCTGGTTTATCCCTAGTATAAAGGATGGGTCCAGAATAGAGCCGCTTCTTCCCCTCCTTCATGAAATTATCTCAAACCCATGGAAGTTTGGGATGAGGTTTTCTAGATTTAATCGAGCTACATTGCCCTTAGCCTTCTGATCCTCTCCTCTATAGGTGGATGGGTGGCATATAAGCTGTCTAGGGGGCTTCGATTGGGGTCGACGAAGAAGAGGTGGCTGACAGCCTCGCTCACCTCCATCCTACCCCTGTTCTTCTTCATGATCTTCTCTAGAGCTGAGGCCAACCCCTCGGGATACCTTGTGAGCTCTGCTGAGGAGGCGTCGGCGAGATACTCCCTCCTCCTGGAGATGGCGAACTGGACCAGGCGGGTGACTATAGGGGCGATCACAGCCAGTAATAATCCGACCATTATTATGATGGCCTCTATTCCACCCGCCCTCTCCCTCTCACCCCTTCGTCGGCTGATCCCTCCATACCTGAAGCTTCTCAGAATTATGTGGCTTAGTATGGCTGCCAGGCCGACTAGGACTGCTACAAGGGTCATGAAGAGGATATCCCTGTTCCTTATGTGGGAGATCTCGTGGCCTATCACACCCTCAAGCTCCAGCCTGTTCAGCTCCCTCATCAGAGCGGTAGTGACAGCTATGCTGGCATGCTCGGGATCCCTCCCAGTGGCGAAGGCGTTCAACTCATCGCTATCAATTATGTATACCTTCGGGGTGGGAATGCCCGCCGCTATGCTCAGCCCCTCAACCGTATCCCTCAGATACTGGTACTCCCTCCCCTCCGCTGGCCTTGCATTCACAGAGGCCAGCACGACGCCGTCACCATACATGTAGGAACCATAAACATAGAGGAATATGAGGATGAGAGAGAGGGGGAGAGATATCATTATTAATTCAGGGGCTAAAAAGTAAACAATCATGGATATCAAGGCGAAAAGGATGACGGCCACAAGTATGGCTAGGAGGATGGAGCTCCTCCTGTTCCTTGCTATCTCGTCGTAGAAGCTGAGGCGGCCCATTAGAACTCGACTTTAACTGGTCTTCTCTCTGCCTCCGGGATCTCGAGGAAGGGGTGCTTAGCCCTCCCTGCGGCGAACCACTTACCCGGGATTGTGGTGATGGTATTGTTATACTCTAATACTGAGGAGTTGTAGTATTGCCGGGCGTAGGCTATCTTGTTCTCAATCCCCTCAAGCTGCTCCTGCAGGAGCTTGAAGTTCTCACTAGCTCTCAATGCTGGATAGGCCTCGGCTATGGCGAAGACCGACCTGAGGATGCTCGATAACTCATTGGAGGCCCTCATCTGCTCCTCCCTGCTCCCGCCCCTAACCATCCTCTCCCTCGCCTCAGCTATCCTCTCGAAGAGCTCCCTCTCATGCTTTGCATAACCCTTAACAGTCTCTACGAGGTTGGGGACAAGGTCATACCTCTTCTTCAGCTGGACATCGATCTGGGCCCAGGCCTCCTCAATCCGATTCGATAAAACCCTTATCCTATTGTAATAATAGATCAGGGCGGTGATGAAGGCCACTATGGCGATGATGATTACTCCTGCCACTAGCCAGATAACCCAGTTCAAAACATCACCCTCAAACCCATGTATGAAGATCCTCCATCTCCAAGGTTAAAGCCCTTTTGATACGCACCGGGATAATATCGAAGAATCAGTATAAGGGACCCTGCTCTATCCAGAGCGATCGAGCCTTCTCCTACTGTATGTCTCCTCCGCTAGTAGGAGGATGAGGAGGGCGTTGATGAAGACCAAGACCGCCGTGAAGTAGAAAGGCATCCTCAGACCATAGTAGTCTGAGATTAATCCTAGGGCGATTGGGCCGATGACGAAGCCCACATCCCCGAAGAGCCTATAGAGACCCATCGAGAGGCCCTTCGGCTCATTTATGGAGGCGTCCGTCGCTAGGGCTAGTGGGGCCTGACCCGCCCCTGTAGTTCCAATACCTAGGAGGACCGCGGCTAGTGAAAGCTGGAAGTAGTCTGAGGTCATTGGGAATATTAGCGAGGATGCCGCTGTGACTATGAGGCTGAAGAGTATGGTGGGCTTCCTCCCGAAGTAGTCTGTCGAGTAGCCGAAGGGGATCGTCAATAGCAGGTTCGTCAGGGTGGCGTAACTTATCACGGTGCCTATGGATGCCGTATCGAGGCCCAGAACGCCGTCTCCATAGAGGGGGATCATCGTCCCCCTTATCCCAGTCCTCATGAAGAACACAGTGAAGGTGGCGAGGCATGCCATCATGTAGCTCCTATTGGAGAGCAGCCTCGAGAAGACCTGCATCGAGAAGGATTGCCCCCTCCCCCACCCATCGCTGTGGCCCTCTGTCTCCCTGATCCAGATGATGGTTATCGCAAGGCTGACTAAGCCAGTCAAGGCGTAGAAGTAGAAGGGGGCTCTCAGATCCCAGATGGCGGCTACTATCCCCCCTATGGTCGGCCCAGCTGATGAGCCGATGAGCATGAAGGCTTGGAAGTACCCCATAACCCTTCCCCGCTCCTCTGGTTTAAGCATATCAGCAAGCAGGGCGGTTCTCCCAGTCATCCACATAGAGGACCCAACCCCCTGGATGAGACGGTATGAAAGGAACTCCCAGAAGCTGGAGGCCAATGCGTTGAGAAAGGAGGTGACGGTTAAAAGGATGGTTCCCAGCACCATGATGGGCTTCCTCCCGAACCTGTCAGCGGCTATGCCGGTGGGAATGTCGGCTATGAAGCGGCCTATGGCATACATCGAGATGGCCAGGGAGGCAAGGGCATAGGAGACGCCATAAGACCTAGCGTATATGGGTAGGATTGGCGAGACGAGGGACATGCCGAGGAAGATGAAGAAGGATGGTACATAGAGGGACATTATGTCGCTAAGAGCTGAACGTTCAACCAATCTCCACCACTCCCCGTAGATGCCTCCTTCCACTAGAAAAAGATGTTCCCATCCATGTACTCGCCCGTTAAGAGCTGGGGGCTGAAAGTTGAGGCTGGCGGCCCATCCAATTATAATTATCCTGTCTTGTGGGTTTGGGTCTCAAGTTCGAACAGTATGATCTTCCTATTCCTCTTCCCAACAACCAGCTCGAGTTTTGAGAGGTGACCTATCTCCCCCGTACTCCTGACATGGGTTCCGAAGCAGAAGGTGCGAGAGTAACCGGGGATCTCAACCATCCTAAGCATCTTTATGCCTCTAGGTATCTTCTCAAGAAATTCCATCTTCCTCGGATCCCCGCAGACATCGATCTCGCTCCTGTGGGCATAATAGATTCTGATCGGTATATCCTCTTCAACAATCCTCCTGAACTCCTCCTCTACATGGTGGAGAGCTTCTACGCTGAGGGGGGAGGGCTGGAACTCTAATCTAGTTATATCAGAGTACACCTTGGGGCCTGAGCCAAACCTCTCAAATAATCCGGTGAGGAGGTGCTCTCCGCTATGCCTCCTCATGTTCAGATACCGCCTATCCCAGTCTAATACGCCATGGACCATAACTCCGGTGGGCAGGCTTCCATCCACGTAGTGGTATACCTCGCCTCCTCTCCTCACCACCTTGTTTACCCTGAGGATTTGTCGATCGCTGAGTAGGATACCGGTGTCCGAGGGCTGACCCCCAGACTCTGGGTAGAAGGCCGACCTGTCTAGGATGACATATCCAGGACCCGCCCTCAAAACCCTCGCGTCGAACTCCCTGAGATAACAGTCCTCGATGTATAATGGGATGGTCACCCCAAAGTATCTGAGATCACCATCCTCACCACCCATACTCCTCACCTAAAATCAAACGATCCGTGGAAGCGATATTTCATATTCCCCTCTAGGCCTCCAAAAATGTATTTTAACATCCACCTGTTTAGATTTTAGGTGGTTTCATGGTTTTGAGTCCTGAGGAGCTCAGGGAGAGGTATATTGGGGCTCAGGTGGTTATGGTAACCCCCTTCAAGGAGGACTACTCGATAGATGAGGAGGGGTTGAGGAGGAACACCAGGTTCCTCTTGGAGAATGGGGTTCATGTACTCCAGCCCTGCGGGAGCACGGGGGAGTTCTGGTCCCTCACGCCGGAGGAGCATAAGAGGGTGATCAAGATAGTCATCGAGGAGGCCGGAGGCAGGGTTCCAGTGGTGCCCGGAACCTCCCACAGTGGAACGAGGATGACAGTGGAGCTGAGCAGGTACGCTGAGGAGGCTGGGGCCGACGGCGTGATGATAGTCCCTCCGTACTATGAGAAGCCGACACCGGAGGGGATATACCAGCACTATAAGGCCGTGGCGGAGGCCATCAGGATAGGGATCGTCGTCTACAACAACCCTTGGACGAGTAAGGTCACCATCGGGCCCGAGTTGATGAAGAGGCTGGCAGAGATACCTAACATAGTGGCGGTGAAGGAGACGACGGGGGATATGGCCATGGCCCTCCGCCTCCTCGACAGCACTGGGTGCATGCTGACCTACTCTATGGGGACGGGGGAGATCCTTGCGCCCTACTTCTACATGTCTGGGGCGAAGGGGCATGTGACGGGGTTGGGAAACTTCGCGCCCAGGATCGCCGTGGAGATGTACGAGCTGGCCATGAGGAGGGAATGGACCGGGATGATGGAGCTCCATAAGAGGATATTCCCATACCTTGAGCTTAATGAGAGGATGAGCGAGAGGCATGGAGGGAGCATGTACGTAACCTTGATCAAGGAGGCCATGAGGATCCTAGGCCTTCCAGGATGGCCCCCAAGGAAGCCCCTAATAACCTTGAAGGAGGATGAAAGAGAAGAACTAAGAGAAGTCCTAAAAAAGATAGGGGTCCTTAACTAGATTATCTTGATATTTTAGATTGTGGATTAATTTTTTCTTTCCGAATCAATTGTCGAGGTGGCATCGGAGGAGCATCTTCCCGAAGATCTCCCTAGACCTGCATAGGTCGCAGGAGGTACATGTAGCAGCCTCCTGCCTCCCCTCCCTCAGCCTCTTGACAAGATCCGGCTCCCTGATGAAGGGCCTGCTCATGGATATGAGGTCAGCTACATCCTTCTTTATTATGGCCTCCATGCAGCTTAGGCTCCTGATCCCATTGACAAGAGACATGGGCGTTGGGCGGGTCGCCTTCCTTATCCTAGCGGCGTGCCCTGCAAAGGAGGCCTCAGAGAGTTCAGGATCGTTGGAGCGTGCTCTGGCCATAAGCTCTGCCATCCTCCCAATACCCCCTCCACTTATCTCAAGGGCGTCTAAGCCTCGACCACAAATCTCCCTGGCCACCCTTGCGCTATCCTCGACCGTGAAGCCTTCCTGTGAGAAGTCGTCGCAGTTGAGCTTAAGGAGAACAGGAGCTGCACCCACCCTATTCCTGATCTCTTTGTAGACCTCGATGAGGAGGCGCATCCTATTTTCTAGACTCCCTCCCCACTCATCCTCACGCCTGTTAACCAGCCGGGATAGGAACTGGGAGATGAGGTAGCCATGGGCTCCATGGATCTGAACCCCGTCGAACCCTGCCTCCATGGCCCTATCGGCGGCGTCCCCGAAGGCTTCTATGATGCTCCATATCTCCTTTTGGGAGAGGGCTCGGGCTTTCCATCCTTCCCCAACATACTCGGATGGGCCTGCCCTGTCAACCATGCTCTGGATCCCCCCATGGTTCAGCTGGGCGATTATAAGTCCACCTTCACCGTGAACCGCCTCCGTTAGCCTCCTCAGCATGGGTATATGGGCCTCGCTACTTATCCCTGCCATGCCATCGTGGACCTTCCCCCCGTCTGAGACATACATATGTCCCTTGACGATCAGGCCTACCTCCCCCTCTGCCAGTCTTCTATACAGCTCTACCGCCTCAGGGCGGAGAGCCCCCTTCTCATCCGCCCAGTAGGTGGTGGTCGCCGACCTTATGAAGCGGTTCCTGAGCTTGATGGACCCTATGCTGAAGGGCTCGAATAGAGTTGACATATCAGATCCATCTAAAGGAGAAATATCTGGCCCTTGAACCTATCGCATGATCTAATCCCGCCTCTTGGAGGCCTCTTTGATCGCCTCTCTTATCCTTTCAGCTATCTTATACATCTCCTCATCGCTAGGTCGCCTATAGCCCCGGGCCACGCTCTGGACTACGCCACCCCTATCCCCCTTGAACCTGGGGATGATGTGGATATGTAGGTGGGGAACCTCCTGCCCGCTCTCGGGGCCATTGTTTATCCCTATGGTTGTTGCTGGAGCCTCGACGGCTCTCTGGATGCTCCCAGTCAATCTGTGGAGGGCGAGGAAGAGGGCTATGGCATCATCCTCAGAGAGATTCTCAAGCCTCCCAACATGGGCCTTGGGGATTATCAGTGTATGGCCCGGGCTGCAGGGGTTGATGTCCAATAAGGCCAGAACCCTCTCATCCTCATAAACCCTGTGAGCGGGGGCATCCCCCCTAATTATCCTACAGAATATGCAGGGTCGCTCCATCAGAATAACCTATAGATGAAGACCTTATAAAGGATTATATAGTGATGGTTCATCTTTTTTCCATCGAAACATATAAACCTAAAATTTTCCATATTTTATAATTGGCCCACTTATTTCTAAAGAAGTGGTGTTCTTAATACCAGAGGTTCATCTCCTTTCTGCCAATCCCCGCCTCATGCCTGTATACGCCTGCCTTGTAGAGCTCATGATACTTCCTAAGCTTCTCCTCGTCGATCTCCACCCCAAGGCCTGGCCCCTCAGGGACCTTCAGGGTTCCATCCACGGTCTTGAACTCCTCTTTGATTATGTCTCCTGTCAGGTGGTGGGTGGAGCTGTCGTTGGTCCCCTTGAAGGCCCTCTCCGAGGTTATCAGGTGCAATAATAGGGCATTCCTCGGCCCCAGCTCCGCCGCGCTGCTCTGGCCTGTGGCTATCAGGCCTCCGGCCTCCGCCACCGCGCAGACCCTCTTGGCCTCCAATACACCTCCCGTGAAGGAGACGTTGAGGTGGATGGCGTCTGCAGCCCTCTTCTCCACAAGCAGCCTGACATACTCTAAGCAGTTGGGGCCGTGGCTGTGGGCCTCTATCGGGACACCGGTTATCCTTCTTATGTCGGCCATGGCCTCTATACTCCCTGAGTCGTAGGGCCAATGGTTTGGAACCGGTTCCTCGACATAGGCGGGCTCATACCTCGCTATACGTTTTGAGGAAGTTAATGGCCACCGGTGGGGGGTAGGCCCCGTTCATGTCGAAGCAGAGCTGAACCCCGTCGCCCACCGCATCCCTAATAGCCCTTACCCTCTCAAGGTCGGTCTTGGGATCCGTCCCGAGCTTTATCTTGAAGGCCCTCCACCCCCTCTCCACAGCCCTTACGGCCTCGGCGGCCTGAGCCTCAGGCTCCTTGCAGGGCATCCAATACCTGACATAAACCTTCTCGTTAACCCTTCCACCCCAGAGCTTGTAAAGCGGCTTTCCGCAGCTCTTTCCTATGATGTCCCAGAGGGCTCCGTCTATGGAGGCCATCGTGTTCGGAGGAACCTCCCACCTCCCCCTCAGAGGGCCTCCAAGCTCGGCCTCTACCCTCTCGATGTCGAAGGGGTCTTTTCCAATCAGCTTAGGCCTTAAAATATTGAGTATGGTGTGCTCATCCCCCTCGGTGTTGATCCCGGTGATCCCCTCATCCGTCTCTATGAGGGTGACTGGATGGATGCTGGCCGAGCGCTTCCCGTACCACATGGTTATAGGTTCATGGAAGGGGACGGCAACCATCAAAACCTTGACATCCGTGATCCTCAATCTTCTCACGGGGCTATCAATCCCATCAGAGCTTATTAGAATTATGAAATGAGTTTGAATCGGGATAGGCCTCTAAAACCTTGCTGATAATTTCTAGGTTAAGTCCTCAAGTTCGTCATTCAAGTTCAGTATGATGTCTAAGTAACTCCTCCTTTTCATGTATCTTATGCCTTTTTCATCGCTTTCAGGGTTATCAAGTTTGGTAAAGCCGTTCCCTAGTGAGTTTATTTAGTTTGGTGAAGTGAAACAGGGTGGGTTATCTGTATACCAGAAGATCTTGCCTCTCAGCCCATCGTATAGGCCGTATTTGATATAATCCACCCTTCCATCGATATATCCGTAACCCCAGATCTCATAATCAGATGCCTCTCTATCTCCATTCTCGTCTAGTTTACACCAGCCGCTGGCTAAGGTCTTCGATGCTATCTCAGGGATAACCCGAAGCAGTTTTCCGACATCGGTGGTCCTGGCCTCAAGGATTGCCCTGGTGATTATAAAGGCGATGTCATATCTCGAGGCCATATCAAGATCAAGAGGCTCTGCAAATAATGTATAGTATCTCTCATTTAGCATGGAGTATAACTGCGATTCCTTCACCGTTGGTAGGGGGCTGAAGATCTTGAGGTCATCAATCTAATTGATAAGAAGATGCTGATGAGCTGAAGAGAAGCATATTATTCTCATTTATGTAAGACATGCTCATGTAACATTGAGACGACCATGGATGTCCTATAATTATATTGATTCCAAGTTTCTTTAGTTCATAAAGGTTTTCTAGAGCTTGACTTCCAGTACCATTATTATTCTTAATAATGAACTCAAATTTAGCGCCACAACCAATCTTTGAACAATACTCATTCACATCTTTTTCTACTATTTCTTTAAAAAATCTTCTAGTCCTTTCATAATCACGATCATTTACCGAAGTTACACCGATCTTAATGGTCAAATTTTCCAGCGTTCTTCCCTTTAGTCCTGAGATCATTCCTTGCAGTCGCTCTATTTCAACTTCATATAAGTGAAGATTTTTAGTGAACTTATCTAAATTGATTATGAGAAATCCGGTGAGCCCCCAACTCACGATTACTAAAACTATGAGAAAAAACATTCTTCTCTCTGAACATACCATTAGATCTCACCATTTAAATATATAATTAAAAGGTGATCTTAAATTAATACATGATCCAGTGGACATACCCTGCAACTCAGCAGGTACGGGAGGCATCGGTATAATGATAAAAGAGAATAATACTAACAGAATAAGTTTTAGATAATTCATCATTCTGTGAATAGTATAGAGATTAATAAATTTTTCTGTTTCATTAAATTTTTCTGTTTCATTGTATCTTCTACCCTCTATGGCTTATTTAGGGTATGAGGCGGGTCATCTTTAGAGGATCATATGGGCTTAAGTCTGGTGAAGGCGACCAAGGAGCCAGCTGCAAGCAGGGCTGTTGATAGGATGAATATTTGAAAACCATATATATTGAAGAGTTGGCTACCGAGAAGCGGGGCGGGAAATGTTATGAGCGCCATCAGGCCCTGGAGGTTTCCATATCTTGTGGCCATTCCCGTTGAGGACTCAAGCCCTGCCAGGTATGCGTTAAAGGTGGGTATGTAGATCGAGTCTGAAATGGCGTTTATGGCAGTGAAAAGGAGTATAGAAGGAAAGTTTTTTGAGAGTAAATAACCGATGAAGGCCATGATTTTAACCATTCCAGATAGGATCAGGAGGTTCTTTCTCCCATACCTGTCACTTAGCCTGCCCATCGGTACTTGAAGAATCGCTGTGACTGCAGAGTAGATGTTTACCAAAAGCCCTAGCTGAAGAAGGTCTAGGCCGAAGGTGGTCAACAGAACACCTAAGAATATCCCCTCTCCCATGGCGCCATGAAATCTGTGAATGATCGCTGCTGTGTAAAATTTTGATTCGTTTCTCACCTGTTTGAAGATATCTTTGATCGATGGCATCATCTTCCTGTTCGATTTCATTTTCTCTTTTAGAGTCTCTCTAACTCCTAAGATGATGATGGATAATGAGATGGATTCTGTTAATACCATGATCGTGATGACCGCTCTTGGGCCGAGGATCCCTGCTATGTATCCAGCTATGGCTGGGGCGTAGAGGCCGGGTAGGAACCATGTCAGCCCGAGGAGGCCAAAGGCGGTTCCCCTGTTTCCGGGTTCTACCGACTCGGCGATCATAGCTCTGAAGGCTGGCTCCCAGAATGAGCCCCCGACCGCCCAGAGGATGATCGTTGGAACCACGAGAATCCAGTGATTGGCAACCAGAGCTAGCAGCATCCCAACAATGGTCAATGAGCTTGCGAGAATCATCAGCCTCTTTCTCCCCATGGAGTCTGCGATTCTGCCAGTGGTTAGGAGGAGACCTCCCCTCATAAGCGTTGAGAAGCCCTGAAGAAGGCCGAGTGTCGGTATCTTGGCTCCCAGGCTTAGAAGGTATGGCTGCCAGATGACCATCTGCATATTCCATCCCGTGTTGGAGACCATCTCAGAGGCCGTCAGGACTGGGATATTCCCTTTAAATGAGTTTCTGGCTTTGGCTATGCGGCTCATGCAGTCTATTCAAGATCTGCTGTTCTGTCTAATAATTGAGTCGATATAGAAGGGAAAGGGGATGGATGATTCAGGTTAAGCAGGGAGGTTTACGAGTAAATTATTGATCTAGGGGCGAGACTCCGGGTTGATACCAGCATTTCTGGATACGAAGCTCTTCAGCTACTCCTGTTCTCTCTAGATGGTTTGATATCTCCTCAGATGTCATCCTCCTGGAGATTTTCTCCATGTCCGCCAACCTTATTAAGAACTGGGCCAAGACTAGGGCTCCTTCCTTTAGGCCTCTATGGTCTACCTTGTCGACGGTGTCGGCGCTTGTATGCCCGAAGCCCCTCCCAAGGGCTAGAGCTGCTGGTTCGGTGGCTGAGGATAGGGAGGCTGTGGGTACGGATTGCATGTAGAAGGGCCAGTGGTCTGAGGCTGTGGATAGGGTTGTCTCAACCTTCATGGGATATCCAATCTCCTTTGATATTGTCTGGAGGGTATCCACGAGCTCTGGGGGTCCTGAGACCCTGAAGGTATGCCTAGCAGCCCTCCCTGCACCGTCGCAGTTTATCATCAGGTCCACCCTATTCATCTCCTCGAGGTGCTTCGCCACATAACATGTGGATCCCGTGACCCCGAGCTCCTCTGCGGAGAAGAGGAGGAATCTAAGGCTCCTCTTAAAGGCCCCTTTAAACTTGGCTAATGCCCTAGCGGCCTCGGCCACGACGCATGCCCCTGAGGCGTCGTCCATGGCCCCCTGGCTTATGTCATGACCGTCGAAGTGGGCTCCCACCACTATGAACCTTTCTCTTAGGGTTGATCCGGGGATCTCCCCAACAACATTCCATGAGGTGGATCTGGGCATTACCCTGTCCTCGGTTCTTATCCTGGCAGTCACCCTGCCCCGCTCCATCTGCCTGGTGATGAGGCTCACCATCTCCCATGAGACCCCTACGGCCGGGATCTCCCCCGCCATCCTGTAAGCAGGTCTAAGGCTTCCCGTGGCCGGGAGCTGGCCTGGGTTGTGATTCCCGAAGATGAAGCCCCTCGCCCCCATGTAGACCCCGTAGCCATACTTAGTCCTCCTGTGAACCTCCCTCCCGGAGGGGCCGGGGGCACTCGTGCAGAGAACTATCTTGCCTCCTACCTCCTTCTCCCTCCTCTTGAACTCCGAGGGGTCACCGTTGCCCAGGTCTATGATCTCTCCCTCAACCTCTCCGGGGGGGCTTAGTGGCAGGGATATGGCAGGCAGTTCTCTCCTGATAGGCTCCAGCAGCTCCAGTTTTGCTAATCCTCTCTTCCATCCCGTGTATGTGTAGGGATCCGCAGCCACATTCTCAAGCCCGTAATCCCTTAACTTTTTTACTAAATAGTCGACGGCCTGTCTCTCCCCCTCGGTCCCTGCGAATCTGCTCCCAAAATCGTCGCATAGGACTAGGAGGTTTCTATAGGCCTCGCTGTTGACCCAGATCTCTCCAGCGACCTCAACCTCAATACTCTTTATGTCCTTGACCAAACTCATTACGGAATGTTATCCTCTCAATAAAAAGTTCTTCGTTTTTACATCCCCTCCTGGCAGAGTTTTTAGCTTTAAGGTTTTAATGAGGCTGTGCTAAGGAGGGTGGTTTAAACCCTTTAGCTCACTTTAGGAAGAACTTGTCAAGCAGTTCTCTGGCCTTCTCCCTCCTCCCCTGAAACTCCCTTAGAAAGCTCTTGACCCTCTCTGCCAGCCGCTCCTTGCACTCTCCGCAGATGATGCTCCCAGATCTGCAGTCCTCCTCCAGCCCTTTCAGCCTCTCGTCGTCCTCCTCGAAGAGGTAATAGTAGTAGGCGAAGACCGTGCAGATGGAGGGGTCTCCTCCCAGTATCCTCTGTTCCCTCACCGTAGGTTTGCCCCCCGTAAAGGCGTTCATGATCTTCTGGGCCGCCCTCTCAGGTGGGTCTATGGTGAAGATGGCCGTCTCCGGCATCGAGGCCGACATCTTCCCCCCTCTCCCAAGCCCAGGTAGGAACTTTGCATGCATCTGGGCGGGCTTATAGAACCCCAAGTGCTCTGCTATGTCCCTGGTCATCCTCCAGTAGGGGTCTTGGTCTATAGCCGCAGGGATCAGGACCGCCACATTCCTCCCCTCCCTGACCGACTGGATGAAGCATGGGGCTGCCTGGACGGCGGGGAACCAGATTATGCCTATGTTGTCGCTCTCGGTGAAGCCGAAGATGGCCTTCGCCGTGGAGAAGGTAATATGCTTAGCTACCTGGAGGGCGAGGCGGTATAGATGGCCGATCTGGTTCACATCGGATATGATGAAGGTCTTCCCCGGGGTGAGGCCACAGGCTATGAGGTCCAGGGCGTTCTCGTAGGTGTAGCCCACCGTGTCTTCTAGGCTCAGCTCGGGATGGATCAGGAACTTCTCGTCATCGGTCATCTGGAAGTATAGGTCCGCGTCGAAGGCGTCCTGTAGGTACTTCGTGAAGAACCAAGGGAGCAGATGCCCTAGGTGGACAGGGCCTGAGGGCCCCCTCCCCGTGTATAGCCCTACCGGTAGGCCGGCCTCATAGGTGTCCAGCCACCAGTCCATATCCCTATGGGAGAAGAATATCCCTCTCCTCAGCTGTACGTGGAGGTATCCGGCATGCCTCTCTATCCTCTCTAAGAGTTCCCCGGTTATCGGTTTAGTTCCGAACCTCTCTATGAGTTTATCATAGTCGACGTCGCCGGAGACCTTCCAGGGGGTTACTACCATCTCCTCCTTACCCATTCATCTCTCCACCTCTCAGGATTCGAAAGATTTCCCAGCCAAGAATAACGGAGAGGCTCTGGATAATGTTGGCATATTAGGCTGTCTTCGATGCAAGTTTCTAGAACCTCTATGTGGCTGGGCCGATATATGGGGGTTCCGAGCGCTTCATCCTCTCTTAAAACTCGGCCTTTTTCCAGCCCGGATGATACACGCTCACACCCCTTAACTCCTTGAGGATTGATATTACAAGATGAGTTTAAAAATCTTAGCCTCCATTCTTGCGATGGCTCCCTTACCTGAACTGGTAGTCAAACTCACCACTCTTTTAACAACCGCTGGAAAGCGAATTGATTGGAGAGATTTTTCCCATTACGATCGATCAGGTTAGGGTTTTTGCCATCATTATCCTATCGATGTAGGCCCCATCCCTCTTGAAGAATCGGGGTATGCAACCCACAGCTTTGTACCCAAGCTTCTCATATAGATGGCGAGCCCTGAGGTTGCTAGCGAACACATCCAGGGTTATTATCTCGATCCCCAGCCTCTTGGCCTGAGTCTCAGCCTCCCTTATCATCTCGGTTACTATTCCCACATCCCTGTATCCTTCCTTGATGGCTATCCCTAATATCCCCACGTGGGCTGAGGAGCCCCTTTCAGGCGTAACCTCAACGAGGCCTATGAATCTTCCATCCACCTCCGCGGCGATGGCGATCCGCCTGTCTTTCTCAACATCTGAGAGGAGCTTGGCCAGCCAATCCACCTCTTCATCCCTGGTCTTCTTCTCCGTAGCTGTGATCTGGGCTCCCTCCTCGACAAGGGAATTGATGAACCCCAACATATCATCTAGGTCTGACCAACGAGGAGCCCTAAGCCTGACTTGCCTCCCATCCCTAGCGACGAAGCTCCTTATGAATGCCCCCTCTCTCAACTCCTCTACCCTCATCCCGATTCTTTCAAGATTTCAAATATCGGCAAGTTTCCCATCAACCCTGTTATAATATTAACTTTAAAGAGGTTGTCATCCAAATTTCTGAGGCTTTAGCGTAGGGTTATCCTCTTTCCTGTATAGGCGTAAGTCATGGACTCCGCGATGTAGCAGGCATGATCCGCTATACGTTCTAGGTATCTTATGGTGAGGGCATAGGCGATGAGCTGTTTTGGATCCGCGTCTTTCAACTCGATCAAGTTCTTGAGGCTTCTGAGGTGGAGCGAGTCGATCTCGCTCTCTACGCTTGCCAGCTCCCATATTATGGATTGATTCTCCTCCTCTACAAGGCTAAGGGCTAGGGGGACTATCCTCATCACTTTATCCACCAATTCATTGATGGAGAACCCCTCCCCTCTGATCTCCCACCTGCCTATGGTGCGCTGGATCTCTGATATGTCGAGGGCGTATCTGCCAAACCTTTCTATGTCGTAGGATATCTTGATGTAGGCCTTCAAAGTTCGGAGATCCTTCGCCATAGGCTGGTGGAGAGCCATAAGCTCTGTGGCCTTATCCTCCACCTCCTCCGATAGGATTAATATCATGTTAGACCATGCTTCTATCTGGATATGAGCATCTTCCTGTTTATTGAAGGCATCAAGAGAGAGTTTTATGGATTCCATGGCTAATCCGCCCATCTTCTGCAGAAGGGTCTTTATCTGTCTCAATCCAAAATCTATAGGTTTACTCATCTCCTTCACCCAAATCTCCCTGTTATATACTTCTCAGTCAAAGGATTTTTGGGGTTTTCAAAGAGTTCCCTTGTGGATCCATATTCAATGAGTTCTCCTAAATAGAGGAAGGCTGTGAAATCAGATACCCTCGCTGCCTGTTGCATGTTGTGTGTTACGATAATCACAGCGTATTCCTCTGCAAGATTCCTGATAAGAGATTCTATCTTCTCGGTTGCTATGGGGTCAAGTGCTGAGCAGGGTTCATCCATCAATATCGCCTCCGGCTCAACGGCCAAGGCTCGGGCTATGCATAGCCTCTGCTGCTGGCCGCCGGAGAGGCTTGCCCCAGACCTCTGGAGGTCGTTTTTCACCTCATCCCATAGATTGGCCATTTTTAATGCCCTCTCCACCGCGGAGTCAAGCTTCTTCCTTTCCCTTACCCCATTTAACTTCAAACCTATAGCTACATTGTCATATATTGACATCATTGGGAAGGGGTTTGGCTTCTGGAAAACCATTCCTATTTTCCTTCTTATAGTAACTGGATCTATTTCATCGTCATATATATTTACTCCATTAAATAAAACTTTTCCATGAACTCTAGCTCCAGGAATTATTTCATGCATCCTATTAAGACATCTGAGAAGTGTAGTTTTGCCACATCCTGAAGGCCCTATAATTGCAGTTACCGCTTTATCCCTTATTTTCATATTTATATTACTTAATACCTTTCTTGCTCCAAAATATGCATCAAGTTTTTCAACTTCAAATTTATATGGATGGCCCATCATATATATTTCTCCTTTGTAAAGATCCTCAAAAAAACATTAATTATGAGGATCATGGCCGTGAGAGTAAGGGCTGAGACCCAAGCAAGGTTCCTCCAGTTATCGAAGGGTGATATCGCGAAGAGGTAGATGTTCAAGGCTAGGTTTGCTACTGGCTTGTTGAGGCCCGAAAACCACCACCTCCAATACCCCATAGTGATTAGAATCGGGGCTGATTCTCCCGCTACCCTCGCGATGGCAAGAAGGATTCCTGTGACTATGCCCCTTTTCGCTCCCCTTATCACTATATAGATTAAGGTCTTCCATCTGGGTATACCCAGGGCCAGAGCCGCCTCCCTGACTGTTAGTGGAACTATTTTTAGGGCCTCCTCAGTAGTTCTTGTGATGATGGGGACCATTATGATGGCTAAGGCAAATGCCGCAGCCATCACCGAAAAACCGATGGATGTAACAATTACGGTGTAGCTGAAAATCCCGATCACTATTGAAGGAAATCCGCTTAAAACATCGTTGAAGAACCTAACAGCTGAGGATAGTTTGAATTCACCATATTCGCTAAGGAGTATGCCGGATAACACTCCTAGGGGAACCCCCATTATAGAGGCCAAAAATATCGTGATCAGCGTACCCTGTATCGCGTTCCCGATCCCCCCACCCTGCTCCCCAACTGTGGGCATAGGACTAATCAAAACATCCACGTTGAGGTGGGGGACGCCTTTCGAGAAGACCTCTCCAAGTATGCTGAATAGCGGGATTAAAGCCACCACCAAAGCTAGCCAAACGAGGACTCTCATCAAATCATCCACTAATCTTCTCATCCTGTAATGATACATCTCACTCCCTCGCAATCCCCCTCATGGGCCCAAGGGCCCTCAGGATTATAATTCTGGCTAGGATATTGATCATCAAGGTGAAAAGGAAGAGAACTAGACCCACCTCGATGAGAGCGCTGAGATATAGGTCATAGGTCGCCTCTGTAAACTCGTTCGCGATGATGGCGGCTAAGGTGTACCACGCATCAAAGAGGGATGAAGGGAAGACCTGAAACCTGTTGCCTATAACCATTGTTACCGCCATCGTCTCCCCCACGGCGCGCCCTAAACCTAAGACGACCGCGCCTATGACCCCAGACCTCGCATAGCTCATCACTATCTTCACGGCCTCCCATCTCGTTGCTCCCAGGGAGATCACCGCCTCCCTCAGGGAGTTCGGAACCGCCGAAAATACATCCCTTGAAATCGAGGATATCGTTGGAACTATCATTATGGCTAGGATAATCCCTGCAGTAAGAACTCCACCACCATAGATTGGACCTGAGAATAATGGTGTAAATCCAAGAAGTGCTTGGAGATATGGATATACATTATCTCTTAGAAAGGGAGCCAGGGTGAAAATACCCCACAGCCCATATATGACGCTCGGAATCGCAGCCAATAGTTCGATTACGAAGGAGGTAGCAAAACTGAGTTGCCTAGGCATATACTCAGAGAGAACTAGACCAACACCTAGGGAGATGGGTACGCCGATAAGGAGTGCGATACCTGATGTTACAAGGGTGCCGAATACGAGGGGCAGAGCGCCGAAGGTTTGAGAGATGGCCGGATCCCACTCAGTGCCGATGAAAAATCCAATTCCAAATCTCTGAATTGAAAGCCAAGACCCTTCGATCAACTTATAGATGATTAAGCAGATAATTATGAAGACTGAAGAGGCAGAGGCTCCGGTAAGGAGCAACAATAAGTAGTCTCCCCTAAGTTTTTCTCTAAAATCCTTCATAGTCACAATATCTAATTTATTAATAAAAATATTTGAACCAAAATTTCCTTTCTTATCCCAGCAGCTTTTTGCCATTAAAAGTCACCATTTTAATAGTTTCTTCATTATGTTTTACGATGCTCTCAGGTAATGGAACATAATCTAAATCTGCAGAATATTTTTGTCCTTCATGTAACGTCCACCATAAAAATTCCACGAGGGCTCTGGCTGCCGCCTCATCCATGTTTGGCAAGATGTTAAGCTCTTTGTGGATGATAAAGTACGAAAAACTCGTTATGGGATATGCTCCAGTTGCTTGTGTGTTATTGATTATGTTCTCGACGATTGAGACCTTCGACCAGTCTGCGTCGCCTTTCGGTAGTGATACTGCGGCGTGAGCAGCAGCCGCCGCAAAAGATTTCAGACTAGGCTCTATAAATTCTCCAGCGGCATTCTTCACCAGACCCCAAGTTATATTATTCTTTTTGGCGTATATGAACTCGACATATCCTATAGAGTAGGGGTTTTGAGATACTAGACCTGCCACACCTTCATTTCCCTTTCCACCAATTCCAGTTGGCCATTTAACAGAAGTCCCCTTACCCACAGTCTCCTTCCACTCCTTGCTTACCTCTGATAGATAGCTTGTCCATATGAAAGTCGTTCCACTTCCATCAGACCTATGCACCACAACAATATCTTTGTCTGGAAGGTTTACCGTTGGATTGATTTCTAAAATTCTAGGATCATTCCACTTTCTTATTTTTCCGAGATATATGTCTACTAAGATTTCGCCGGTAAACTTAATTCCCTTTGGATTTCCTGGGAGGTTATATATTGGAACCACCCCACCTATTGTTATGGGTATATGCAGGGAGTTAGCAACAAGATATTGTTCTGAAGTCAAGGGTGCATCGCTAGCCGCAAATTGAACCGTTTTTTCTATATGCTGTTTTATTCCTCCACCGCTTCCTATAGATTGATAATTTAATTGAACCTCTGGTTTTATTTTATGATATTCTGATATCCATTTGTCTATTAATGGGAAGGGGAAGGTTGCTCCAGCACCATTTAATGTTATTGTTTGAGTTCTTGATGTCGGATTCAAGTATTGAAAAGTAAAAAACACCCCTGTTATTAATGTTACAGTAAGTAGTATCACGATTTTATATTTCATATTTTCACCTCAATTTTTAAATGGTTTGAATTCTTGATTTGAACATCTTCTGTTTTATGGATTTGATTTAGCAGCCTTCGGGCTATTATTGGTCGTGGAAATATCCTTCTTCCCATATTGCTCCGGTAAGAAGCTTCGAAGAGCTATATATAGTTTTTCCCAACAATTTATTTAAAATATAATAATGAAAAAATTTATATATTTACTTCAAAATCTATTTAGAAAGGAAGATGTTCGAGGAGGAGGTCAGAAGGGTTCAGTTGACCGGGGGGTCTACGTATATAGTCTCTATTCCAAAGAGGTGGGTGGACCGCCTTGGAATAAAACGTGGGGGGTTGGTCAGCGTCAAGGAGATGGATGACTCGATCATAATCAAGCCCAGAGATGTAAAGCTGGAGGAGAGGCCTAAAAAAGCAGTGATAACTACCTCCGATGATGTTACACCCGAAAGCCTTGTTAGAAGAGTCGTCTCCTCCTATCTGACTGGTTATAACATTATTCAGGTGAAGAACCCTGAGAAGAGGATAGACCTTAAGCAGAGATATGCTGTTAAGGAGTTTGTCAGGAGGAAGCTTGTGGGAACAGAGATCCTCTCCGACACCCCTAATGAGCTGACCCTACAGGTCCTCCTGAGCTACCCGGAACTCTCGGTTAATGATGCCCTCAGAAGGATGAGCATGATCACCATCTCCATGCACCGTGACGCCATAGAGGCCCTATCCTCCGGGAATCCCCAGCTGGCTCGGGAGGTGGTCGCCATGGATGACGAGGTCGACAGGTTCAACCTATATATCGTAAGGCTGTTGAAGGAAGCGGCCTCTGACAGGCGCATCCTCCAAGAGATAGGGCTCAAATCCCCAAAGGAGTGCTTAGGTTATAGGTTGATCGCCAAGTCTGTCGAGAGGGTGGCGGACCACGCCGCCGATATAGCTGAGAATAGCCTTACGCTGACCCTGTCGGCCCTCAGTGAGGAGGTGGCCAATGAGCTCCGCTCCATGAGCTCATTGGCCCTTAAGCTCTTCGAGAGGGCTATGGCCTCCCTCTATGAGTGGAGTTACACCTCAGCGGACTCTGTACTTGAGGGGGTTGTGGAGACGAGGGGTTTGGAGGCAAAGGCCGTACAGAAGATCATCAAGAACGCCCCGCCTGAAGATGTGCCATCCTTGAGGCTCATCATAGAGAGCATCCTCAGAACAGCCGAGTATGGAGGCGACATAGCTGAGGCCGTCCTAAACATGACCATAATCGACGAGATAAAGGAGGAGTGACAAAACTTCCCCATCAAATTCTCAATGAACTCATTCATAGGGGATTCAACCGCTAAAGGGGTTCGAAGATATTCACCTTCTCCACCCTAGATAGGAGCGGATTAAGGAGTTTTATCACTAACAAAAGTGAGTGGACATCTAGAGTTTCGGCTTTTCAAGATAGCAACCATGCTCTTATCAGCCCGGGAACAGTACTCGCATTTAAAGGAGGATCAAGCATCTCAAGAAGTATTTAAGCTGGAAATCCTCTCATCAAAATAAAAGGGTAAAAATGAGTCGGGTGAGCATGTTTCCGTCTATTCTTGAGATCTCTTCAGGATCCTCAGGATTGCCTCCTCAAGGCTCTGCCCCTCTGGAGGATTCTCGATAATCTCTCCAACCCTATCTCCCTTCTTATTAAGAACTATTATTAATGGGATCTTCACCACTTCGAATTCCCTGACCTCGGGGGGAGATGGCGGAATCTTCCACCTCTCATTGGGGTTTAAAGGATCTCTCATGAGGTGGCCATACACTCTTATCTCCATCCCCGTTTTCTCGGAGATGAGGCCCAAAACGGGCACGTTTTTAGCACAGTCCTTACACCACTCCGCAGAAAAGACTATTATTATGTGATCTTCCGCAAACCTCTTCATCTCATCTATGGTCATCATATCTAGATGATACTCCTCATATCTTCTCGCGAAGTTGGGATGGTCTTTTAAAACAGTTTGAAGATACTCCCCAATTGGTTCAGAGGAACTTCTTATCCTCTCAAGATCATACATAGCCAACATCCATCTATTACGATTATAAAAGCTTCTTAAATTCTTTTCTTATTCTTAATATCTTCACCTTCATAGCAGATACCTTGCCCTCTATTTTAAGACATGTAGAGAGGTCTCGGCAGAGGTGAATCGTTTTTAAAGATGGAGAGGTTTCTTCTCATGAAGGGCGAACGAACCTAAGAGGGGAAAGGTAAGCGGGGCCGTGGTCCAGTTTGGTCTAAGATGCGCGGCTCGGGCCCGCGAGGTCCCCGGTTCGAATCCGGGCGGCCCCACCAATCTAAAATAATGGATCTCGCTTCTCTGCTTCGATTGTACCAAGCCATCAGAGTTTAGCCCCTTTATTTCGTAAACTGTGGAACAGAACAAGACTCGGGGCTAGTTCTGGAAGGTAGACCATATCGAATACAGATGCCTCAAGGGTGAGATGGTATTTATGGACTAGGGAGGAGTTATCCCAAGGGCTCTTAAGGGTGGGGATGAAAAGGGGGGATGCCTCAGGGTTAGGGCTTAAGGAAAGGCCATAATTATTGGGAAACTCGAATCAATTGCCAACAGGTGCTTCACTTTCAACGTATCAAATTGGCCGGAGGATCTGGACGAGTCCCTGTTTGAGGTTATGAGAGGATTGTGGAGCCAAAAAGCTACGTAGACATCAATATATTCCATATACTGGCTTGGCAACCACCTGGCTCTCGGCAAAACAGGAAGATTGATAAAGGGAGGGATAGGGAATCACCGCGCGGAAGATACAAGGCTTCTGGAGGGCTTAACCAGATTTTAGGAGAGCAACGAGACTTTTTCCTTAGGAGGTCTACAAGATTTATATGGTCTAGGTCTTATTTTGTTTGAGGTTTATGATCAGGCTTTCTGAGGAGGATAAGAGGCTTCTAGAGGAGATGGGGGAAGAGATCTCCAAGGTGGAGATGCTTGAAAACTGGAGGCATCTTATGGAGTTCACCCCCTGCCCCTCGGGAAGTGTTCAAGAGGAGAGGGCCATCCAGTTTATCGCTTCTAAGCTGAAGGAGTACGGCCTTGAGCCTGTGATCCTGCGGTATGATGCCTATGTAAGTGAACCCAAGTGGGCGAGGCTTGAGATCCTCTCTCCCAGTAGGGTCGAGATCCAGTGCACCCCCTATAGACAGGTGGGTTCAACCGGGCCTGAGGGGATCGAGGGGGAGGTGATCTACATCGAGCCTGAGAAGATCGGGGAGGTTGAATGCCGCGATAAGGTCGTCCTAGCAGAGCAGGAGGCCCCAGGAGAGTGGATGGGGCTTATGGGCCCGAGGCTGTTGAAGCTGCAGGAGATGGGTGTGAAGGCACTCATAGTAATAGAGCAAGACACCTATATGCCCACTGTGGTCCATCAGAGGGCGGACTTCTCCGTCTCGGGAAATCCCACGCCCGAGAACTTCCACCTTATCCAGACGATCCCAGCCATCGTCCACGTCACAAACAGGGATGGGCAGAGGCTTAGGACGATGGCGAAAGAGGGGGGCATGCGGGTAAGGGTTACGTCGGTGGTGGAGACCGGTTGGAAGACATTGCCCCTGGTCGTCGCGGAGATTAAGGGCTTTGAGGAGCCGGATAAATTCCTTCTTGTGAACGGGCATGTGGACACCCCACCCTTCTCCCCTGGAAGCGTCGACAACATATCCGGAGTGGTAGCCCTCCTGGAGCTGGCCAGGATCCTTAGTAAGCATAGGGATGGGCTCAGGAGGAGCATTCGCTTCGCCTTCTGGACTGGACATGAGATAGGCAGATATGCTGGATCAACATGGTACAACGACGCCTACTGGCATGAGCTCAGGTATAAATGCATAGGATTCCTAAATATAGACTCCCCTGGGGTAGTCGGGGCCTCCCAGTACAGGGCGGTGAGCATAGGGGAGATGGAGGAGCTTTGCAGGGAGAGCATAGCTGAGGTGACGGGCATAAAGGTTGAGGGGACTAGATGGCCCTCGAGGGCTGGGGATCACAGCTTCTGGGGGACGGGCCTCCCCCACGCGAGCGTAATCTCAGCAAGGCCAAAGGAACTCTACGATCCCTTCGTCAACTACTCAGGGGGAGGATGGTGGTGGCACACCCCATATGAGACCCTTGATAAAGGTGATGTGGACATCTTGGCTAGAGATGTTGAGGTGAACCTCAACGTTATATTCAAGATGACCAACTGTCCCGTCTTACCTTTGAACTTCACCACTTACGCGGAGGCTATGCTGAGGATCCTCGAGGAGCTGCAGGGTAAGAGTGAGAAGATCGCATCCCACTTCAATATCTACCCTGTGATCGAGCGGTGCAAAGAGTTTAGAGAGTTATCAGGTAGGCTAGAGGAGGCGGTGAAGAGGGCTCTAGATAGTGGAGCTAAAGAGGCTTATCAGGAGCTGAACAGGTGTCTAATGAAGATCTCTAGGTACATAAACCCAATAGCCCACTCAAACGCTGAGGTGACGGAGCAGATGTCCATGGAGACCTTCGGGGCGGCCCCCTTCCCGAGGCTCCAGGGCATCCTTAAGCTAGCAGAGATGCCCCTCCCCCACGGGCACGAGTTCAAGCTTCTGAGAACCAAGCTACAGAGGGATAGGAACTATGTAGAGGACGGCTTCTACCTGGCCAATGAGGCCATAAAAGAGACCCTGGCTAAGATCAAGGATCTTATCCCCTAGCCCCTTTATTAGGGAAAGCGCCTCCCTGATAGATTAGAGGCTAAGCTGAAAGCTATGGAGCCTGTCATCGACGCCTTCAGGTTAGGCATGATAATAACTGAGCGCTGTAACGCTGCCTGCCGCCACTGCTGGTTCAGCTCAGGGCCTGATAGGGGGCGGGAGATGAGCCTAAAAGAGGCTGAGGCTTACATAGACCAAGCAGGAGAGATACCTTCGATCAGGTATATCAGCTTCACGGGCGGTGAGCCCTTCCTCCTTCCGGAGATGCTTCTAAGGCTAGTTCGATACGCCTCGGATATCGGGCTTCATACTGAATGTGTGACCAACAGCTTCTGGGCCTCCACAGAGGGCGCAGCCGAGAAGATGCTGAAAAGGCTTGTTGACTCAGGCCTTGAGGTTATAAACCTGAGCGTAGACGACTTCCACCAGAGCCTAATACCGTTTGAGAGGGTGCTTAACAGCTACAGAGTTGCTAGACGCTTAGGCCTCAAGATAGTGTTGATGTGTGCGACCTCCAAGTCAAGCAGGATTAGGATTGAAGAGGTTAAGAGGATGCTGGGAGATGAGGATATCTACATAATCGGAAGGGGGGAGGAAAGGGGGTATCCTCAGGTCATTGCGATGGAGATGGGATTCATACCCGCTGGAAGAGGGGCTGAGATACCCGAGGAGGAGTGGCTGAAAGGAAGCGGCCCCTTAGAGGGAGGCTGCCAAGCGGTTCTAAGAGACATAGCCGTGGCACCAGGAGGTAGGGTTCTACCATGTTGCTCAGCCGCTGGAACCATAGAAGACCTCTCCATTGGAAACGCAAGGGTTAAGAGGCTTAAGGATATTTTGGAGGAGGCGTGGAGGAGGCCAATCTTCAAACTTTTAAGCGATAGAGGCCCCTTAGGTTTGGCTGTCATATTTGAGAATAGGGCTTTATCTTATGTTAACAAGTGCCATTTATGCTACGATATCTTAAAAGCTCTAGGGAAAGAGGGTTAAATAGTCTTCTATGTAACTCTCGAAACTAGGCTAATCCTCTAAGAAAACCCACTCTTCCGAGATATGTGCCGTCTAGTAGGTAGACCTCGAAGGCGTCTATGTTGATTGCCCCGGATCGAAGTAATGGGCCCAGCAGGTTTTCTGGGGGCTCCGAGTTTACCGGAAGGCCTCCCAAGAGATCGTTGAAAGCTGGCATCAGTATAACCTCAGGATCCTTAACATCAACCTTGAAGTGGGATCTGAAAGTGTTTATAGGATCATTCCCGGGGGATAATCCAGCCCGCTCGAGGAAGGCTCTTGCCAGGGAGCCCCCGGAGCATCCTCCCTTAACCCAGACGCGTTGAGAGGCCCTGATGCCTAGAGGGGTTCTTAATAGGACTGTTGGGTGATTATGACCCAAGACCATTAGATCGGACCCCATAAGCTTTGGGGATGGCCATGCATGCCCATGGAACGCAGCCACTCTATAGTCATCCCCAAGGATAAGCCCCCTTGAAGAATGGATCATCACCCCCTCCGGCACCAGCTTTTGGAGGTTTCCATCGTGGTTGCCCCGAATCACATCGATGGCCTTGACCTCATCCAGTAGAGAGGAGAAGAACCTGTGGATCTCCCTACTCTCCTGGAATGAGGTGATCGGAACCCCATGCTTTATATCGCCGATAAGCAGAAGCCTCTCTGGATTATGCTCCTTTATGAGTGAGAGAAGCTCCCCAAGGATCCTATCAGTCTGATATGGGATACTGATCCCCATCTTGGCAAGCTCATACTCTAAACCCAAGTGGAAGTCAGAGGCGACTAGTACTCTCTCACCATTTTCTAGGAGCATCGCAGGCCAGGGTGTAAGAAGCCTGATCAATCTCCAATTAGCTAGTATGAGAGGATTTTAATAGATTTTTAGAAACCTTGAAGAGCTTCGATAAAGCATCAGCTAATTGGATGACCATCTCTGAGGAGAGGATCCTTTTTGAACATATATGCGACATCATCCGATCAGAGGGTGAGATAGCCAAAGTTTACTGGGAGAGACTGAGATCCCTCTTCGGAGAGAGGTTTGATAAGGCCTGGAGGCTTGTGGAGGAGAGGAGGATTAAGAGATATATCTTCAACCCCTCAGGTAGAGTTGCATGGGTAGCGGTGGGGAGGGATGGAGAATACCAGATCCTACCTCTGGCTGGATATTGCGGCTGCAGTGACTTTTATTATAGAGTTGTCGATGGAGAGACAGGCCTGTGTTACCACCTCATCGCTCAGAGGCTGGCTGAATCCCTGAACTCCTATGAGGAGATAAATGAGGGGGATGAGTTCTTCGACATCCTCACGGCGGAATGGAGGAGGCAATCCCTTGAGAGAAAGGCCTCCAGATAGATGCAGTAATTAGTAATTGAAGCGTTTGTGAGCTATTCCATAGGCAAGAGGGGGCTTGTTCCTCGAGGCTCGATTATTAGTCCCGCAGCACACCACTTTTATAAACCATGATGAGGCTTCTTGAGCGATGAGCCTAGAAGGGCTTTTCGACATGGTAAGAGATGCCGCCATCATACTGGCAGTTATAACCCTTGCAACCATCCTCCTCCACCTTTATGTCAGTGAAAGGGAGACTGAGATTTGAGTCGTTGGCAGGGATTTGGCAATATAAGAGGAGGATTGGATGTCTGATTACGAGAAGGCAATAATGAGGATAATGGAGCGTAATCCTCACCTTACTAGAGAGGAGATTATAAGGCTCATCGAGGAGGAGAAGGCTAGGGCATCTGGCCTCCTAACCGATGATGCCGCCGCTCAGATCCTAGCTGCCAGGATGGGCATCTCAAGGGCTGAAAAGAGGATCGAGCCTAGGCTTAGGATAGGCGACCTCACACCAGGGCTGGGTGATGTGTCTATATCCGCCAGGATAATCTATGTATTCCCCCAAAGGAGGTTTAAGAGGAGGGATGGAAGGGAGGGGAAGGTTCTCAGACTCCTCATAGGAGATAGAACAGGGACGGCGAATCTAGTCCTATGGGACGAGGTGGCGGATAAGGCTTTAGCTATGAGGCTGAACCCTGGAAAGATGATCAAGGTTCTCCATGGATACATCAGGGAGGGGAGGGGAGGGGTTGAGATCCATCTGGGTAGGCGCGGAGAGGTGTACCAAGAGCCCATGGATAAATCAAGCGAGGAATTTCCCCCCCTTGAGAGCTTCTTCTGCACCCCTGGAGATGTTAAGGGTGCCGGGGCAGTTAACCTCGAAGGCGTTGTGGTGGAGAAGCATCAGGCATCCAGCTTCACCAAGGGCGATGGCAGCGTCGGGAAGGTTGCCCGCCTCACATTAGAGGAGGGAGGAGGGAGGATAAACCTGGTCCTTTGGGACGATAAGGTGGAGGAGCTGGAGAGATTAGAGGTGGGCATGAGATTAAGGATAATCAACGGAGTGGTTAGGCTTAGGGAGGATGAAAGGCCCGAGGTACATCTCACAAGGTCAACCTTCTTAGAGGTTCTCGAAACCCAAACTGAGCCGAGAGAGCCCTTCAGCTCAAGAACGAGCATCGTGGATCTAAAGGCTGGCATGCAGGGGGTTTATGTCTCAGGTAGGATCGCCCAGATAGGGGATGTAATAGAGTTCTTCAGAGACGACGGAAGCCCTGGGAAGGTTGCCTCGATACTTCTAAGGGATGAGACGGGCTCTATATGCATAGATCTCTGGGACGATGAGGTGGAGATACTGAAGAAGTTGAAGTTGGGCTATGAGGTCTACGTGGAGGAGGGGAGGGTCACGGGTGGAAAGAGGGGCCTATCCCTGAGGCTCGGCCGAAAGGGGAGGCTTAAAATCCTCTCAGAAGATGCTGCAGAAGAGCCCTTGGATGCTCAGAGAATCATTAGGATACGCGACTTGAGAGAGGGGCAGATGAATGTAACTATCAGGGGGAGGATCATAGAGGCCCCTCAAGTCAGAGATGTAGAGACCTCGCGGGGGACGGTTAAACTAACATCCTTTAGGCTCGAGGATGAGACGGGAGTCGCAAGGGTCTCCGTTTGGAGGAGACCAGCAGAGGAAGCCATGAAGCTGATACCAGGAGATATGGTTAGGATTGAGAACTGCCATGTGAGAGCCTCCTACCAAGGCCTAGTTGATTTAACCTCAGGCCCCTTCACCAAGATAAGGGTCGAAAAGGGAGGGGAATGAAGAGGCTATTTACAAAGGGTTGTCTCTACCTCTCCAAAGGCCTCATCTTATACCTCAAGAACTCTATCTATGAGATGCCTACCTCGCAAGCTTGATAGCCGCCTCAACAGTCTCAGCTCCGCTATTTCTTTGAAGAACCCCTCCTCGAATCCTCCTAGGATTATCTCAGTTTGTCAGATAGCTCACAATGGGCTCGTAGTAATAGTCTATATATGAATAATGGAGGAACTTCCTCTGTAGTTTTATGGCCTCGATGACCCCTGGATACCCTATGGCCTACATTTTAGACGGGCGAAGCCTTGGGGTAAGATTGATCTACGGTTTCCGTCCACGTCAGTTATTATGCATCCTTTATCGGAGGAGGATGACTAGGGGATATGCCCTAGAAAATGAGGGCGACAGTAGCCTGCTGTCCCTTCCTATAACCTCTCTTTGGCCCAAGAGGAGGAGTTATTATGTTTGGGTAACTCACCGTTCACCACCTTCTCCTGCCTGGAGGCCTCGCTGCATGGGTTAAAGTTCGGTTAACGGTTTGAGATGTTTCTGGTTTGGTTAAGGTTATCTCTATTGTGGAGACACCCACATCCTTCCCCTCTTCGTTCACAAGCTCATCTGTTCCTATCTTTATCTCCTTGACATTCAGATCCTTTATGAAGACCCTTCTTAACAGCTCAACGGTGTCAACAGCTCTGCTGATGTGCTTTCCCCTAGCCCTGACGCGGACTGTTTTGGTTCCAGCGTTGAAGAGGGTTATGCATGCGACCACATAATTTCTGACCGGCTTCTCTCCAACCACCACGAGATCTCCTTCTTTATCAGTTCGCAATCCTTCCATAGAGACCTCCCATCCCTGATAACTCCTCTCCAGACTCTAAACCTTTACTCTTGAAGGTCAGAGGAGGATGATCAAAGAGGCCAGGAGGAGGGAGGAGGGGATAAGGATCAGGGACCACTTCTTAAAGAGGCTGAACCCAGAGTCTAAGATACTGCTCAGCAGCTCCAACCCTCCCTCCCCCAAAACCCTCAGCCCCGGTATCCTTGTTCTATAGTAAGATGCGTAGCCTCTTCTAACATTTGACATCGAAGCTTTAGCTGCCTCTACAACATATCCGATCAGCCTCTCGTTATCCATCATCTCACCAATGGGGTGATAGCCCTTCTCGCTAGCTCCGATCGCGTTCACCACATGGGTGTCAGTGGTTAAGATCTCCAATTCCTGCACCCCTAGAGGGATAAGGGCCTCCATCATCCTCTCCCTCAGGCCCGAAACCATGTTGTTCCCATCTAAAACCACATAGAGATAGGTCCTTCCATCCACAAGCCTTATCGCCAGGACGGCTATCCCACCAGGCCCCATTCCCTCTCTCGGCCCCCAATCCCTCGGAGCCGCCCTGAAGATCCCGACTGAAAACTCCTTCTGGGGCTCCCCTCTCGCCCTTTGAATGGCCTCCATGGCGGCGGTGTAGAGATCCTCTATGTCAGAGTTCTCGTACCCAAATTCTTTTTGGATACTGTTATGGGCATCTATGATTATTGTTGATATCCCTAATCTCCTTGACGCCTCAGCGATCCTACACCCTAACTCCTCCGGCAGGTCATCAAAGCTTTTCGGGGATAGGGTAAGCGTTACTAGGGCTGTGTCTCCGAAGATCTGGCATGTGGCCTTTGCCATCCTCTTCTCAGCTCTAAACATGGGTGAACATAGAGCCGAGGCCCCTCCCCCTCTATTGGTGATTAACGCATCCAAAATGAGCTTCATATCCTCGCTCCTCGTTAGATCTTTAGCATGGGTGGATACTCCATGCGGCACTACCACAGGGCATCTAAATGATAGCTCGAGGTGCTCCATTATAAAATGGGGGAGCTCGCTGCTTCCAACATTCCTGAATGGGCCCGGATGGATATATGGCACAACCACCGCAGCCAGGTTTTCATCTGTTGGTGAGTGAAAGGAGAGGGTGTCTACCGCGAGCTCTCTTGAGCTCCCTATATGGTAAAGATATTCCTCTAAAGAACTCCTTGAGCCTTCAGACCAAGCCTCTATGAATGCTCTCAGCAGAGGAATAAGCTTAAACTCATGATCCTCATCCTTCCAGCTCTCGATGATCCAGAGGAGGAGTTGGACTCCGCCGACCATCACTGCCGCTCCAAACAATCCAGACAATAAAACATCGAGCTGGTGAAAAGGTATAACTAAATTCCCTATTAAAAGATAAAAAGTTGGGGGGGTTATTGAGATGAAGAGATTTACGATGTTCCTCCATTTAGACAGAACAGACAATGCTAGATATCTAATAGAAGAGCTTACCGCAACAGCTAAAGCTATCCCTTTATATAATAGTGACTTACTAGTGGAGAGAGAAATTATTGTAAATATAATTATAGATAGAGAGTAGATTAAGATGCTAATAAATGATAAAGTAATTCTCTTCCTGACATTTAGGAGGAGCCCCCCTTTATGGAAATGGTATAGCATTAGGTCGGTTGTTAAGGTGGGTATTATCACCCCAAAAAGTGATAACATAAAGCCTTTTTGAATCCACTCGACCCCAAAGATGGCTAGAAAACAAAGGGGAATGATAAATGAAGGTATAATTATAATAAAAAATGCCATAGTTTTTGTTGAAGGAAATGTGAATAAATATGTGCTGTAATTCATTATTTTATCTGAAGCGTCAATATCTCTTGACAAAGAAAATATACCTTCCTATTAAGGTGTTTTCTTTTCCTTGAAATAATTTGAATTCAATGGATCACTCTCTTTTATTAGATATTTAAATTGGGAAGAGGACGTGGGCCAAAATCACTGTTATTATTAGTATGATCGCCCATGCAGCTACAAATTCAGGCCTTATTCTGACACCCCTAACTTCATCTTGGAAGAACCTCATGAGCCCTGCGCTTGACATGGGCATGGGTGTCGAGCTTTCCCTCTTCTTCCGGCTCAAGCCTCAGCACCTTAGATAGTTACCCGGAGAAACGATATAAAAATAGTGGGGGTTCGATTTGAAGCTTTAGGGCTTAATATCTCCTTCTGCTTCTGCCGCCGAAGCGTCTTTCCCTTCCGAACCCGCCTTGACCGGAACCTTCCTCGAAAAGCTTGCTTGAAAGGTTGTTATCTAAGTTTACCTTCTCGAATGGAGCCTTTTCGACCTGCTCGTAGCTTCCGAAACGCCCGAGATTCAACCGCATGGAACCCCGGAATAGATTAACATAGGCATTCTTTATTTTCAATGTCTGATCTTCCTTTATCTCATCTATGGCATCATCCCATAGAGTGAGATATATGCTGCCTGTCTCATCCCCTACAAGGGCTTCAGCCACTCTATGCGAAGACTGATCAATCCTCGAGGAGACCTCTCGAGGCTCCGTAACCGAGACCACCTTTACGGTGGTGTTAACCCTCCTAGAATACTTGTTTAGATCCCGTATCTTGACGAGTTCGGACTCTTCTCTTTCATGTATAGCCATTTCCCTAACTCTCTAGCCTGGTTGGCTAAAGGTGGGTTGAGCGGAGGATATAAGGCTTTTGGTGAGAGGCCGATTTCCTCGAAAACTTTTATTAGGAAATATGGCAAGTTCCATAAAATGGAGTGATTTTTATAAATTTTCAGTAATTAGGGTTGGATTTCATTATTATTTTACCTTAGAAATTCTATTAATTCTATTTGCCTTTTTACCTTTTGTTTTAATTCTTCTTTTGGAAATAGGGCTGAAATCTCAGCTTCGATGAGTTTTATTCGGTCGTTGAAGTATGAGCCTAGATCATATTTTTCAATGAGTTTTAACGCGGGCTCTATGTATTTTTCTATCCCACCCTTATGAACCGTCATCGCAAGAGCCCCACCACACTGAATGCAAACCCCCCTGAGAGGAGGCCTCCTATACCTCCTGTTGCATCTAACACACCTGAAAGCTTGGCTTGTGAAGGCGTTTAGGTTACCAACGATGTCCTTCATGAGATGGCTGTTGAGAACCCCAATGGCTATGACCTTAGCATCTACGGCCTTCAGTTTCTTTGAAAGGTCAAGCTGCCTCTCCAGCTTCTCCAGCATGCTACTGAGGCTGGTATAGGCCCCTTCATGGGAGCCGAGGTTTATGTCTGTGCAGATTTCAGTGTATTTGAAGCCCTGAAGCTGATCCTCACGGCCTAGCCTAGTACCTATCGTGTCTAGCAGCCCCCTGTAGATATTTGGTGGTGCTTTTTCCCTTGATAGCCTGTAGAATTCGGGTGGATACCTCTCCATCACATCGAAGTTATGGGCCTCCTTATCCACCTCGCTTGGATTTATTATGGGGATCAGGAATAAGGGGGCATCCATCAACCCTCCTATTTGGTCAGGGAGGAATTCCCTTGAGAAGTTGAGGAGTGGGTCGAGACCGAGCATAATGGCATCCTCATCACCGTCGCAGTTCCTCCTCTTAGCCGCATGCCATAATGGGTGTGCATAACAAACCCTATTCTTCGTGTAACCTATTATCCTGCCGACAACCGCAGCTGAGGTATGGGGGGATAGGCCTAGAACCAGGTGCCCTATGAGACCATCTTTTCCTGTTATGTTGTAGAAGGGTTCTAACCCGTAGAAATTGGTTAGGAGATCGTCTATGAATTTTGAGATCTTCACAAGATAATCCCCGCACTCTTCTGGTATTATGATGTCCTGGATTTTCAGCTCTAGCATCTGTTCTGGGGAGGTTAGAAGCTCTCCATACATATCGGTTTGGTAGCCCAACTCCCTCAGCTTCGAGACGTTTACCCCGACCTCACAGGGTTTAAAGTGTGTGAGGGGGAGGTTTGTTGCGTCGAATCTTATCGTTCCATCCTTGAATACCGATAGGTCATAATGAGCCCTCAGGAGCCCTTTCTCAAGGGGTTCTGGGCACCTCTTCCTGTTCATGAGGGACTTGACCCCTTTAAACCTATCAGGCAGCCCCCGACCAACCCTATTCAAAGCACTCTCCAGCATCCCACGAATATCAAGACTTATCTTGTCATAGTATACTACTTCAGCTTTACATGAGGGGCACATTTCTCCTTCAAGATTTCTTCCACATCTAGGACACCTTCCTCGAGTTTTAGTCTCGACGCCGCATTTTTGACAGATCGCTCCAAAAGTGCGAACACCACAATTCGGACAGAATCTATCTACAATCTCAACTCTTATTGTTTTGTTCTTCTCAATTTTTAATATATCTCTTTGCGTACCTCCAGCTAGTTCAATTGGAAACAAACCATGTACATATGGTGAGAGCCTCCTCTCTTTTGCCTTTTCCGGTCTTCCCATCCTTGAACCTATATAAACAGAGTTTTTATCTCTCAAATCTAGTCCTGAAATCCTTCTAACAAACTCCAATCCATTTTCTTCTGTTACATCTATTTCTAAGTTATCTAATGCCAAACATCTATAGATTATTGGAGCCTCTTCTTCAATTATGATTTTACCGTTTACGACTTTATGAGGTATGAGCAGATCTTCCAGAGTCTTCTTATCAATGTCATCGACCCTAGCTTTTATGATCTCTTTATCTGGCCTTATGGATGCTAGGTTATTCCTTAATCGGAGTATCCGTTCTACTGAGACGGAGGACCAGAGATAGGTATACTTCGGGTGTAGTGGAACACCCATCTCAGCTATCTTCAGGGCCTCTTCTGGTGTGGGATTTGACATCGGATTTATCGCCAGCTCCTTTAGCCCCTCAATCGGTATGGAGCTCTTCTCTGCGAAGGCAGAGATGCCTACCTTTTCTAAGGCCTGGAGGAATTCAATTCTCCACTGGTTCTCGTCAAATCCTGCGGGGAGGAGGCTCTTGTTATTCTGAAGGAAGTCTCCGGCGTTGATGAGTATATCCCCCAAGGAGAGTATTTCAATGACATATGGGAGGATCTTCTTCGTCTCCTCTGGGTCTTCAACCCTTACCACCGAGCCGTCGTTTAACTTCACGATAGGGGGTTCGATCGAGTCGACCGGTGCTACGGCCGCCGATTTTCCAGGGAGTTCTATCCTTAACTGAACCCCTGTGGCTAAGAACTTGTCTAATATTATCATGGTTGAGGGGTGGATCCCTACAGCTGAGAGACCCGTATTTCTAGCCCTCCCGTACCTGAGCCTAAATCCTCCGCTCCTATTATGGAATGAGAATACGGGTCTTCCTACCACTATCTCCTCCATGAAGCTTGAGGATGATTCACCAGCCGCGTCAAGCTTGCATAATTTTGATAGCCATTCCCATCCCTCGATGTGACATCTCTCACATATCCCCATGAGCTTTCTCGCTCTTCCGATCACCCCATCAACAACAACTATTAGAGCTCCCCCCCTGACCCTGTTAGTCTCAATACCGGGGACGTCCCTGAAGCTAGAAACCTCATAAGGATCAGTTCCTACGCCTGTTGCTTCCACTGGGATATTTCTGATCGCATATTCGAGATCCTCGTCGGAAACATGATATTGAAATCTTCTGACTTGACGCTCATATAATCTAACTTCCTCGACAAACCTTTTAATGGCCTCCTCCCTCGGCTTATATCTGTCAAGTCCGAGATATCTCCTTACGAAGTCAGCGACTACTAAGGTGAGGGCTTGAGCGGTTCCGCCAGCCGGTCTTATTGGTCCTGCAAAATATAATGAAAGATACTTGCTACCATCTTGGTTTTGCTTAATTCTTACATCCTGTATTCCTTCAATTGGAGCTATGGTTACTCCTTCTGTTAAAATTGCAAGAGCAGTTCTTATAGCCTTTTCAGCTGGATTTTCAAAATTTCCAAATTTTCCATAAACTATCTCTTCAGCTATTTTGAAAGCCATCTCATCTCTATCCATTTTTTCTAATTCTCTTATTCTTTTTCCTACACCTGGAGGGCCAATCATTTTTTCTACTCTCTCAGCTATGTCTCCAACTATCTGAGGCTCAACGTGAAGCGTTGGGTCTAATCCCTTCCTCCTAGCTTTCTCAGCGATAGAATATAACCTATCTAGCTCCCTAACCATCATCGAAAAATATTCCTTATATTCATTTGAAATTTTAAACAATTTAATCATATCCTTACAATTTACCCCTTACTTTTATCTTTTCTTTTTATATTCTTAATAATTTCCCTTATTTTTCCAACCACTTCATCCCTTTCCATCTCTATCATCGTCCCTGTGACGATGATATCTGCCCCAGCCTCAGCAGCCCTTCCCGCGGCGATCCCATCCTTTATTCCTCCTCCAACGATTAGAGGAATGTTAAGATGGCTCTTCACAACCCTTATCATCTCAGGAGGTATTGGTTTAATTGCTCCCGACCCGCCCTCCAGATATACAAACCTCATCCCAAGGGTCTCCGCAGCGAGGGCGTAGCAGAGGGCGATCTCAGGATGATTATAGGGAATGGGCCGGGCGTGTCCTATATAACCCGCAGCCCCGCCATCACCAACGATTATATACCCCATTGGCATAGCCTCTATCTTGTACTGTTTTATGAGGGGGGCCGCAAGGGCCTGAGCATCTATTATGTAATAAGTATTTGATGAGTTGAGAAGGGACATGAACCAAATGGCATCGGCATATCTACTTACGCCTGAAAGATTGTTTGGGAAGAGAATCACGGGTATGCTTACCTTTGATTTTATTGAGTTTATGACTTCATCCAAAAGATTCTGTGATGCTAGGGTGGAACCTCCGACCATTATAGCTGAGGATCCGGCGACCTCAGCTGAGTAGGCTATTTCCGCACAACTTTTGATATCTGTTTTCTCCGGATCTATAAGAGTCATATGTATTGAGCCTTCTTCCTCTATTTTCTTCATAATATATTTTTCAACTTTATTATTCATTTAATATAATCTCCCCTCCTATCTCATAATATTTATCTACAAAACTGTTGTATGCATCAACTTCATGAATGTTATCACTGATTTGAACTGATATTTTAAGGCCGCAACTTCCACAACTGATCCATGCCACCCCAGATTTTCTGACCAATCTCACTAAAACAGTGTTTTTGCCACATCTAGGGCATGGATAGAACTCTGGAAGGGTCTTACGCGGTATCTTTACCTCTTTTCTCCTTCTCCTCCCCAAACACATCCACCTCAGATAACTAATTGAAAATCTAGCTAACTAAGTTTTAAGATTAATGGAAGGCGTCTTTTATGCTCATTTAACCTAACCCTCTCGAGAACCCCTTCAACCCTCTCTAACTCTATATTTAGCTCGCTCGCTATCTCACTGGGGCGGAGGCCCAACTCCCAGCCGTAAAGGATCAAATCGAGCTGCTCAAACCTCATCCCCAGTTCCATCTCACTGAGCTGACCAGGCCAGAGGCGCGCTGAAGGAGCCTTATCAATTATCTTTGAGGGAATGCCAAGGTAACCTGCTATCTGCCTCACCTGAGTTTTGTAAAGATCCCCAATCGGCATGATGTCACAAGCCCCATCCCCATACTTTGTGAAGTATCCCAAAAGCAGCTCGGTTTTATTAGAACTACCTACAACAAGAAATCCAAGTGAATTAGCATAGTGGTAAGCTAGAGTCATCCTGATCCTTGGTTTCAAATTACCCATCGCAATGAGATTCTCAGGATCATAAAGAGGGAGAATAGACCTCATTACATTCATGACTGGCGTAATCTCTATGATATCACACCTCACATTTAACTCCTCAGCCAAGCTAACCGCATCACGTACATCTTCTTCTGGCGTCACACCCATCTCAGGCATGTTTAGAGCTATGACGTTCTCTCCTCCTAAGGCCTTCACACACAAAACAAGAGTAACTGAAGAATCTAATCCACCACTGAGGCAAACAATTACCCCCTTAAGGTTAGAGGCCTTCAACTGAGCTTTAATAAAACTTGTGGCTCTCTCAATAAATCCTAAAGCATTTATCGCCAAAGCGTCTTTTGTAAGCATACATAAGGGGACTCCCACCTCAAATAAAACCGTTTTTTAACAAAAATGTTAAAATTTTGAATTAAGATTAAATTTAAATTGTAATGTTTTATTAAGTTTATAGGTGACTTAAAGAGGTATAAAGCTATTACCATTTGTATACAATTATGTATACGCATGATGAGTGAGATGAACTCTCTGGAGGAGATAAGATCCAATCTTGAAAGACTATTCAAGGACCCAATCCTTAATATTTTGCTAAAAAACAGCAATTTAACGGAGATCCAGTTAGAAACGCTTATAATCGAATTCCTTTTAGAAATTTCTCAATCAGAAAAGATTAATTATACTTTAAAGGGTCTTATCAGACCTAAAAAAGTCACAAGAGGCTCTTTCCATAGAACACTTCAACAGGCAAAAAAGAACATCATCTCAGCCCTATTCACAATTCTTTTACTTTTTTACCTTGGAAGCCTAGATGAAAGCTTCTTAAATGATTTCAAATTGCTCGCGGAGAGGCTTAAAGAGTATTTATCTTTACCTAAAACTATGAACTCACGGATTTCCAAGAAAGCATTTAAGGATTTAGAGGAGGAATTGTTGAGTGGGTTTAAAAGATTTTTAGAAGTGAAGACACGAGTTTAATGTGATATCACGTTTTATCACGTTGAAGGATGCTAAGAATTTGAAAACACCCTTCTCAATATGCCCTTCAAAATCGTCCAGCACTTCGGCTTTAGGCTGAAAGCTCCCAAAAAATTTTATAATAATAGAGTTTAAAAGAAAGGCCCTTTTAATAAAAAATTTAAAATAAAACTCTTTTTAATTTAACCTGAGCTTTAATTTAATTTTTTAAATTGTTAAAATAGAGGTAGCCTTTTAAGCTTTCGACTGTGATTTTGTGATATCACGTTTTTGTATCATCAGGGTTAAATATATAAATTTAAAAGAGAATAAACAAAAATAAGTCTTTTTATAAGTTTTTAACTTTAAAAATCAACCGATTTTGAATAAAATAAGAAATTATAACCTTTTTAGGGACTTATTGAATTTTTATAGCTTATAATGAAATAAAGAGAAGCTACTTAATTAAAGGGTTGATTACGTCTTTCTTTGTGATTTTGGACTTAACGTGATTTGAAATAGACGAGTTTTGGTCACATATAATCACATAAAGTTACACGTGATATTCCCCCTTTCCGAGACCGCTTAACCCGGGTTTGGGGAAAGCGTAAAATATGCGATTGTCCAATTAACTTATTGACCGGACTTGGAGCTGCTGATCATATACATCTCGTTTCTTATGGTTACAATAATAGCTTGTGTAATATATTACAAAACAATAAAGAAAGCTCAGTTTGAGTATGAATCTTCAAAGGAAATATTGAAAAACATAACCCTTGATTTTTCTCTAAGGTTGCAAAAAATGTCTAAGGATATCTCAGGATTATTAATGGACTTCGAAGATATAAAGAAAATAAGTTACTCTTCAAGTTTAATGAATGAAGAAAATAAGAAAATTATAATTGATATAACACCAAAAATTGAGGGTCTTTCAAATAAAGTAAAGGAATTAGAGAAGGAAATAAGTAAATTAAAAATTAATTTTGATAGTATTAAAAAGAGTGATTTACAATTGTCGGATAATGTTAATTTGGATTCTTTAGAAGTAGATGATGCATTAAAAAATTTAACTGATACAGAAATTGAGGTTCTTACTATTATTTGCGAAAATGGAGAGGCTTCAGTATCTGAAATAAGAAAACAAATTAATAAAACAAGAGAACATACCGCGAGATTACTTAAAAAACTTTATGATAAGGGATATATTGATAGAAATTCAAGTAGGATGCCTTATCGATATTATGTTAGAAAGGAGTTAAAAGATAAGATTAAACGTAAACAGAATGTTAAAGCATCTATATAAATGAGGAAAAATTTTATAAGCTTTCAGGATAAATTAACTTGATCCTTCATGAGGTCGTATAACTTAGCCTCCGCGCCTCGAGTAGAGCCGGTTGAAGGGGTTGAAATGACCATTCTCGGTTCTGGAGAGAAGATGACTCTGATAAGGATGGTGATAAAGCCGAAAGCAATTTTTCCAGAGCATAAACATATAAATGAACAAATCGGAGTATGCTTAGAAGGTTATGGAGTACTCATTTGTAATGGAAATAGGTTAAAAGTGGAACCGGGTGTGTCCTGGTGTATACCTGGAAACGAAACTCATAGTTTTATAAATGGAGAAAGGACAACTATTATAATTGAGGGGTGGAGCCCCCCGAGAGAGGATTATGTCTCAATGGCTAAATAATATTCTTTATAATTGGAGTGTTTAATTTGGAAAGTAAAATTTTAAAAGCCATTAAATTAGCAATTAATAAAGGTTTTCAAATTAGTGCAGATTGTTGGGAATTCCTAAAAGGTATAGATGAAGTAAATATTGAAAAAATAATATTGAAATCTATAGAAATTTTGAGTTCTAATGAAAAAAACAATTTAATTATTGATCTTGAGACAATTAAAACATCTTATAAGGAGTTGTGTGAAAAATCAGATAAAAACCGGATTTTGAGTGGAAAGGCTTCTATAGAAATATTGGCAAAGGAGTTTGTATCAGATATAAAGGTTATAGAAGATTTCAACGGCAAGCCATCTTGTAATGTTAAAGGATTTGTAGATTATTTTAAAAATAGGTATGAAAAATTAGTAAAAATATTTCATGAAAGAATTGATGTTAAAGATTCTATAAAAATAAGTCAAGCTTTAAAGGTGCCTGGAAAAACAAAGTTTAAAGTGATTGGGCTAGTAAATAGAAAAGTTATGAAGAGTTCTCAGTTAGTAATCGAATTAGAAGACGAAGATTCATTTATTGAGTTAGTTGGCTTAGATAGAGATGTTATTGAAAAAGGCAAATTTGTTTTTGAAGATCAAGTTATCTGTGTTGATGTTGTAAAATATACAGATAAATTATTTGTAATCAAGGATATCATCTGGCCTGATATTCCAAGTAAATCTTTGAAAAAATCTGAAACACCTTTATGTGTGGCTTTTATTTCCGATCTACATGTTGGCAGTAAGTTATTTAATAAAACTCTTTTCGAGAGATTTATTCAATGGATTAATTTAAAAATTGGTCCTCCTGAACTTAAGAATCTAGCTTCAAAAGTAAAGTATGTTATAATTAATGGTGATTTAGTTGATGGAATTGGAATTTACCCCGATCAAATAAATGAACTTCAAATTACTGATATAAGTGAACAATATGCAGAAGCTTATAGATTATTGTCTAAATTTCCTGATTATATTGATATTATTGTAACACCAGGAAATCATGATGCTACAAGAAAAAGTTTGCCTCAACCTCCAATAATGAGAAATTATGCCGAATCTTTATATAATGATGATAGAGTTCATATTTATGGAAATCCTTTGTCAATAAAGATTCATGAATTAGATATTTTAATTTATCATGGAAAATCTTTAGATGATATTTTAACCAAAACTCCTGGTCTTAGTTACAGGACTCCGGAAAGGGGAGCAGAATTATTATTAAAATGTAGGCACCTTGCCCCTATTTATGGTGCATCAACACCAATAGCACCCATGGATGAAGATAAATTGGTAATAACAAATATACCAGATATAATGAATTTAGGACATGTACATGTCTATAGTTATAAGAAATATAGGGGAGTTTCTATTATATCTTCTTCAACATGGCAAACTCAAACAATATTTCAGAAAAAATTGGGATTAATTCCAACTCCTGGAATTGTTCCGATTTTAGATTTACAAAGCTCTAAAATAATGACAATAGACTTTAATAATTTAGATTACTAACTCCTTTAGCTATTAATCCAGCAACTCTAACAGGTTCAGGAATTCTAGAGAGAATGGAAGATGATTTAAGAATCATTTCAGCCCAATCTGAATTATTGCCTATGACTTCAAAATAAATTTTAGGCTCACCAGGTTTGGTAATCGTAGAATAGATCTTTCCTAGATTTTCAATTATTTCCCATCTTCTTTTCCAATCATAGAAGTGTTTTTTAAGGGCATAAAACATTGAAATATTGTTTGGCTTTTTCGTAGAAATAATTATAATTGGAAAATTCAATTTCTTAAAAACTATAAATGGATCAACAATATTAAATCCAGCGAATGTTATGCCACTTAAAATAATTGCATCGGCTGAGACGTTCTTTAATATATTTATTAATTTTTCTGTTGCATCAAAACCATCAACCTTTATTTTGGCTAACTTTATATCTAAAATTTTGTAAGCTTTCATTATTACAGCGCAAAGAAAGGCATATTGAATTTTTTCTCTCGTAAATGCATGAAATTTCCCATCATCTACACCGATTATTTTCATAAAATTTTGCATTTATAATCCCTGTTTATTGATTATTAATATTTTTCTAACTTCCCTTTTATTTCTGATTTTATTAAGAATTGATAATAGTGTTCTTTTGGAACCTCAACAACACCTTCATTTATTATAATTTTTTGAATGTAATTTATCGTCTCCCTATCAATATCTTTCTCGAAGATTATTCTTCCGTTATTTTCTATAATAAATTGTCCTACTTCTTTTCTTAAACTTAATATATCAAATTTTGATAGGGATATTTCGCCAAAATTTCTAAGAATGAACGTGCTCTCATTATTTATTCTATTATTTTCTGTTTTATCGTTGGAAAGAAAATCTTTAAGGGCAGCATTAACAATATCTGAAACTCTTTTTCCTTCCTTTTTAGCGAGTGTAAAGATCTCTTTATATAGCTCTAAGTCCAAGCCCCTTATGGCGACGCTCTTCTTATAGATTGCGGAGCCCATTAGATCACTTGCTAACAAGTAAACAAATTAACAAGTAACCTTATAAGCTTATCGGACGGTTTAAATGTTTAGCGGTGGCTTTTGACATGGAAGAAAAGGTTCCGCTAAAGTTTGAGGAAGGTAGAAAAATTAAAGGGTTTAAAATATTCTCAGATAGTGAGAAAAATTTTGTTGAGATTATAAATTTTTTTAGAAAGTTAGTTTTATTAAATGAGAATATCAACTTGGGAATAAAATTGAAAAACATCCAAGAGTTAATTTCATTTACTGAAAAAATATTTTCCTCTCAATCTATGGCTGAGGTTTTCCTCTATTTCTGTCTACATGGAGCAAGTACAGGATTAATTCTTCAGTTAGAAAATAATTTAAGTGAAGCTACGACATACAGAATTCTTAAGCGGCTTTACAACATGGGTTTAATATATCCAGCTTTAAAGATCTCAAATATAAGGAATTCTAAAGGTGGTCCAAGACCTATCGTTTGGGCCATTCACGGTGCTTCAAACGAGGAGATTGCAAATGCTGTGAGATTACATATGAAAAAATTGAATCCAAAATATTTGATAGCTGAAAAGCTTGCTCAAACAATTTTAGACGAATATCTGAATAAACGTCAAAAAAATGAAATAACATATAAAGAAATCCTAATACACATAAAAGAGTTGAGACTTCCATATAGAACTCCTGACATAGCGGAAATAACCGCTGAATATCTTTTAGAAAATGGTATGAAAGTGTGGAGATAAATCTTTTTCATATATTTTTGATTTCTTTTTTTCCAAAATTTCTAGATAAAATATGTGCTATTCTCAAGGGTTCTGGTAAGTCATAAACTATACTAAATTTTTTAACCACTTCAATGCTTGTATCCAAAGATATTTTATGCCCTACAGATATATAGAGATTCCTTTTTCCAAGAATCGTTAATTTTGCTCCTACCACTCTTCCCTTATATACGATTACATCATAAGAATCTTTCTTTGAGATCATCTTGCCAACTAATCTCCTCTTTGTTACTCCTATAGTGGGTTTGTTTAAATCTAGTCCTACATGGGAAGCTAGTCCAAAGAAGCGGGGGTGTGCAATTCCATGGCCATTAACCATTAAAATATCAAAATCAGGGGCCCTTCTTACAACCTCTTTTATTGGAGGTCCCTCCCTAAAGGAAAGGTATCCTGGGATATATGGGAATCTGGTTTTATATATGGAAAATGAGACATGAATTATTCTGAAATCATTGTTTAATACTACACATGCAGCATAAGCTAAATCATCTTTATATGAAACATCAACTCCAGCAACAAGATCAATTCTTTCAAATTTGTCCATTTCTATTATTTTTTTAGCTAAATTTTTTTGTAACCTTTTTAAAAAACTTAGAGGTCTTGATGAAGAAAAGTTTCTAAATAATTCATTTTCTGAATTAGAATTATAGACGATCTTATTTTTTAGATTTAAAAATTCTTTTCTATTTAGTATTTCTAATATAGCAGGTTTTGATGATATATCTCCTAAAGCTTTCGCGACATCATCAATAATAGAGACTTTGCCTTCAGGTATTTGGGTTAATAACTGGTGAAGTTCACTATAAAAATCGATTTCAAAATTCATAATTTAACCCGCTACATAAATTATATGATTATGATTTCTCCCTAATTTTCCATACCGTTCCTTCTGGCCTATCTATTAATGATATTCCTATTTCATTTAGTTTCTCCCTTATATAATCTGATATATCATACAATCTTTTAGTCCTTAATATATCCCTTATGTTAATTATTAATTCTATTAAATTATCATTTAAAATATCAACTTTTGTTTCCCTTTTCTCAATTAACCCCAATACATCTAAAAGGCTCCTATATATGGAGTATCCTTTATACAATACTCCCTTATTGGGTTTTGTTGATACATATTCATTTATGGTTTTAGAGATAGAATGAAGGTTCGTTAATGCCTTTGGAGTATCTAAGTCATCATCCATACTCTCCTCAAAAAATTTTTTCTGCTTATTTATTTCTTTAAGAAATTTCTCCTCTCTTTCTGTGTAATCAAGGTTTTCAGAGCTTGAATGTAATGTTTCTTCAACAATTTCAATGGTGTTTTTAAGCTTTTTTATAGCGTTTTCAGCATTCATCATAGCCTCTTCTGTGTAATCTATTTGCTTTCTATAATGTGTTGAAATGTAGAAATATCTTAAAGCGTCGGGGGAATATTTTGAGATAACTTCATCAAAAGAGATGTAATTTCCTAGGCTCTTGCTCATCTTTCTTCCTTTAATCATTAAGTATCCTATATGGATCCAGTACCGTACGAACTCCTTTCCGGTTAAGCCTTCTGATTGGGCTATCTCGTTCTCGTGGTGTGGAAATATGAGGTCCTCCCCTCCAGCATGGATATCCAGCGTGTCTCCAAGGTATTTTCTTGACATCACGCTGCACTCGATATGCCAGCCAGGCCTACCCCTTCCCCATGGCGATTCGAAGTAGATGCCGCGGTTAATCTCCTCTTCCGTTGACCTCTTCCAGAGGGCGAAGTCACTCGGCTTCTCCTTATCGTACTCATCCCTCAACATTCGTTCGGTTGTCTTTACTGCTGAGAGGTCTATGCCGCTGAGCTTCCCATAACCTAGAAACTTGCTGATATCATAGTATACTCCATCGCTCGTTACATAGGCTAAACCTTTCTCGATGAGCTTCTCTATAAACTCTATCATCTCCGGCACGTTCTCCGTAGCCCTAGGATACACGGTGGCCCTCCTTATATTGAGGATGTCTAATCCCCTCAGGAAGGATCGGGTATATCTCTCTGTGAACTCCTTTAATGAGATCCCTTCTTTTCCAGAGTCCCTTATAGTCTTGTCGTCTATGTCAGTGATATTCATCACATAGAAAACCTGGTAACCTCTATACTCCAGCCATCTCCTTATTATATCCCCCACTAGGAAGCTTCTAAAGTTCCCGATATGAGGATCGCTGTAAACGGTAGGTCCACATAGGTACATCCTCACCTTCCCCGGCTCAAGAGGCTCGAATAGCTTCTTCCTCCTGCTCAAGGTATCATAGAACCTTAAGCCAGTAACCTCTGAACTCGACAACCCTTGATACCTCCAGAGAGATCCTAAAATAGGCTAGATCCCGTCTCTTTCCGTTATCTATGGCACGCCCTTTAGACACAATAGTCTCAATCGCCCTTATGGATCTAGCGAGGTTCTGTTGGAATCCGAAAATTTAAGGTTTTCCCCCTCGGATACCAGCCTCGCTGGAGCCCAAACTCAAGTCTGGGGGCCCCTCTACCATATTACTCTAGACGAGGTGATATGGCATCACAATTAGTGAAACAAGTATAAACTCTTATCCATAAGTTTTCAGAATTTTAATTGGTGTATGGGATTGTTCAAACTTGAGGGGATAATGCCTCCGATGGTCACACCCTTCAAAGAATCGGAAGAGCTCGATGAGGAGGCTCTTAGAAGGGAGGTTGGCCATCTATTGGATGCGGGGGTCCATGGGTTGACTGTCTGCGGCAGCACTGGGGAGGGATATGGAATGACCTCCGAGGAGATCGGCCTGACAACCGCAATAGTAAAGGAAGAGGTGAAGGGAAGAGTTCCAGTGATAACAGGCATCATAGCCGATTCGGCTTGGGTGGCTTTGAGGCATGGGAGGGCCGCGAAGGAGGCTGGAGCAGATGCTCTAATGGTGACGCCGGTTCACTATGTCTTCCAGCCTACAGAGGAAGGGACATTAGATTATTTTAAGAGAATAGGGGAAGCCTTGGGGCTCCCAATAGTCGTATATAATGTTATCCCATGGGCCAACATCTCCGCCGAGTTAGCTGTCAAGTTGACTGGAATAAAGCAGATCCAGGGAATAAAACAGAGTGGTGGGGACATCCACGGCCTGGCGGATATGATCAGGGCCGTTGGGAACAGGATTCCAGTAATGACGGCCATAGATGATATGCTGTTCCCCTCATTCCTCATAGGGGCTAAGGGTGCGATCGCCGCCATATGTACCATAGCTCCCCAGCTGTGTGTTGAACTATGGGAGGCAGCTAGAAGGGGTGATGTGAAGACAGGGGTTGAGATCCATCATAGGCTTCTTCCAGTATGGAGGGCGGTAGGTAAGGGTGATATGCCTGCTAGAGCGAAGGAGGCGTTATCCCAGCTTGGGAGACCTGCTGGAATAGCGAGGAGCCCCCTTGTACCAGTCGATGAGAGAGCTAGGATGGAGATCCGGAAAGCCCTATTGGAGGCAGGGTTGCTGGGGAGGTAGCCCCTCACCCTTTTTCCAGTTTATTTAATCTCTCTATTAGCTTCTCTATGGAGTCGCTCAGCCTGCGTCTCGCTATCTCAGATGCTATCTCACCCCTTGTCTCCTCTATCAATCCTCTAGCCACATCCAGCTTCCTCCTTAGCCCCTTGAGGAGAAGGGAGGCCTCCTCCATTGAGAGGAGTTCGAGATAGATGCGCTCCATCAACTCTAGCTCCTCCCCCGCCCTTTCCACCTCCCCCCTCCTCAGCCCCTCAAGGGCCTCTCTGCGAAGCTCACCCACAACATCCCCAATACCCAGGATGTAGGCCTCGAGGGATACCCCTATATCCTCGGGGGTGGGTAGAACCCCCGAGGTCTTCAAACCGTAGAAGGCTGAGGCCTCTGTGTGCTCCTCCTCAGCCTCATGGATCTCTTCGATGTATCTTAGATTATGCTCCTCCATCAGGGATTTTGCCCTAGCTAGGAGTTCCCTGGCTTCATCGATCCTCGAACTGGCTCCGCTCGTGTCTCCCCTGTGGAGCAGGAGGATTGCCTGTTTTGATAGGATCCTGGCCCTCCTGGCCCCCTCGATGATCTCCTCCCTCACCCTCTCCTTAGCCCTGAGCTCCTCGACCGCCCTCCTCACAATTTCAACCAGCAATTCTAACCCTCACAGAGGATTTCTCTGAGCGTCTTCGCTGTTATATTGCCGCCGCTTAGGATCAATACAACCTTTTCCCCCTTAAGCCGTTCCCTGAGCTTGTAGCCCGCGGCCAGTGAGGCTGCTCCAGCCCCCTCAGCTATTGTATGGGCCTTCTCGACATATAATCTGATGGCGCTCCTGATCTCCTCCTCTGAGACCAGTACGAAGTCGTCTACCTGCTTCCTCATGATCTCTAGGGGGAGTTCGAAGGCCCTTCTGGTTGCGAGGCCTTCGGCCATGGTCTCAGCTGTGTCGGTCTCCACTATCCTTCCATTCTTCCAGCTGAGATAGACGCTTGGGGCCTTCTCGGCCTGGACTGCTATTACCTCCACCTCTGGGCAGAATGCTTTAATAACCGTGCTCACGCCCGCCGCCCCTGAGCCGCCTCCGACAGGGATGATGACGGCATCCAGATCTGGGAGGTCTTCTATGATCTCGAGCCCTATGGTTCCAACTCCTGCTATGAGGTGAGGCTCATTCCCACTATGGATATATCTATATCCCCACTCCTCAGCAAGCCTCTCGGCGTTCAGCCTAGCCTCCTCGAAATCTCTCCCCCCCGCTATTATTGTGGCTCCAAGGCTCCTTATGGCCTCAACCTTATCGGGGTTGGCTTTCTGAGGGACGCATATGTACGCCTTAACCCCGAATAGGCGGGATGCATAGGCTATCGACTGACCATGGTTCCCAGTAGAGGCTGTTATGACCCCCCTCTCCCTCTCCTCCGGGGTTAGTTGGGAGATGAGGTTAACCCCTCCCCTAACCTTAAAGGCCCCAGTGTACTGATAGTTCTCATGCTTCACATAGGCCTCGAAGCCAAGGAGCTTGGAGAGTTGAGGGTAACGATGCAGCGGCGTCCTCACGATATAGGGCTGGATTCTCCTCCTAGCCCTGAATATATCCTCCAGAGTAGGTCTCTCCAACATCATCACCGCTCAGATCTCCAAGGATGAACTTATAACTACTAGCGTTTCCAGCCCTCCTCCATGGATTTTAACCATCGCAATACGCTTTTTAATTAATAAACATTATTTCTTTGAGATGAGGTTTTGGATCTTTCAATTCAACCCAGATAAGTTCAGATGGTTTGATTGGATCAAGGAGAACAAGGAGGTTGAGCAGTGGTTAGTGACGCGTCACATGTTGGATATCAGAAAGGGGGACAAGGTCGCCATCTGGGCCTCAGGAAGAGACGCCGGCATCTATGCACTTAGTGAGGTTATAACCGATCCAAAGGATGAACCTCTCAACAAGGAAGAGGAAAAATACTTTAAAGAAAAATCATACAGAGTGAGATTTCTACAATACAAGAGCGTCTGGATTAAACACACTAAGATATTTATCGAAAACCCATTGACAAGAAAGGAGTGCATAGAAGACCCAATTCTTAAAAACATGGAAATTCTCAAACAAATTCAAACCACAAATATAAAGCTTAGACAAAAAGAGTGGGATAGAATAATAGAACTTCTAGAAAGAAAAACTAAAAAATAAAAATATTTATTTAAGAATTCCCAAGATCTAATCGGTCGGTGAGCCGGTGGGCGGCTTCCGAGCCCAAAAAGGGCTTGAGGAAACTCCACCCACCAGGAAGGCCTGCGACGCCGCGAGGCGTAGGGCGAGAGCCCTGGCAACGGACAGAAACGAGACCTCCGCCCGCATGCGATGACTCGCCTGAAGCGTCGAGGGCGCGGGCGGATAGGTTGAGACGACCGCCCCTGCAGGGTGAAAGGGCAAATAGCGTCGATGAGCGCCTTCCCGAGACGCGGGTAGCCCCCTCAGCCGAATGCCGCCTAAAACAGAAGGTGGGTTACAACCGGCACACCGACCTTCAGCCTTCACTCCTTCGGGTCTGCGGAGACTAGTATGGTTCGTAGAGCATCCACCTTGCCGAGCTGGCGTGCCAGCATCCTCGCAAATCTCGGCGCTGATTTTCAATTTAAAGACGATACCCCCCTACCTTTTTTGATCCATGGGTGCGGTGCCCTGCATGAGGCGTGGAGATGGGTGCTGGCATGTGCTTGGGAGGCCCCATGGAAGGTGGAGCCTCGGCTGAGGCTTCACGGTCGGGGTGAATAGTATATACTTGGGAAGGGGGTGGGTTTAAAATGGCCTGGAAAACGCGGATAATAACGATAGATAAAATCCTAAATAAAATAGAATTATTAAATGAGTTAGAAACTCAAAAATTATTAAACAATTAAGTTAGGTGACTGGTTTAGGCTGTTAAACAAATCAAAAAACGCCACCTCATCTTTGACTAAGGTACAAGTTTGCTATATTTTATATGAGATGTAACTTACAGAAGAACTCTACAAATTATAAACCATAGGGCTCTACCTATATTCTGCGTAGGGATCTGGTTTCATTTCCGTATAAGAGTCTACTTATATCCCAGGAGAATGAATATTTATATCATCTGGATCTATGATTAGCGATGGTTGTGTTTAATGGGCTTTGCTAAGGCTGAATTCAAGCTCACTGGGGATAGGGAGAGCGTTGGAGGTCTCGCCCTGGCCGATAGCGGTGCTTGGTATACGGTTATAGATAGGGGGTTGGCAGAGAAAGTGGGTGTAAGATATACTGGGCTAAAGATAGTTTTAACCTCCTTTTCTGGTCATAGGATCGACTGTCATGAAGCGGTGCTCAACTCTATAACCCTTGAGGGGAAGGCTGCGCCCTCTGAGCTGGTTGCAATATGCTCGATACCTAATCCAGTGAGGGAACTCTTAAGGAGGCAAGAGGTTGATGATCAAATAGTAATAGGTGTACACACGCTTGAGAGGCTTGGCCTTGCCATAGACCTGCATACCCATAGGCTCATCGAGTCACCAGGAATATTAATGATATAGCTTGATCCCAAGCGATCTAGAAGACACTGCCCAGAAACCCAGAATGATAAGCGTTCATGCCAAAAACCAAGAATCTCTCAATCGTACTCATTAACGGTGCCAACCGAAAGGTAGAACATATAAGCATGGTAAAGCCCAGTTGCGATTCATCTCACCATTAAGACTTGGATCTATCTCGAAGAAGTTTTTATAAGGTTTGGAACTATCCTTCGATTGAGTGTTATGACAGCAAGAACTATCTTGTGTACTGGGTTGGGTGATATCGGCGAGCACTGGCTTCACTTCATCGCCAGGATTCCGGGTGTCGGCAGGATAGTGGCATGTGATAAGAACCCTGCGAGGGCGGCCGTCGTGGACCGGGTGTTGGCGGGCGCAATGCATCAGGGCTACTATCCAGATATCGAGTTCAGGGAGATCGACCTATTCGATGTTGAGGGGACGACAGAGCTGATAAAGGATGTCGACCCGGAGGCGATCTTCCAATCAGCCTGCGTCCAGTCCTGGTGGGAGATGTTCACCCTCCCAAGGGACTGGTTCCTGAAGCTCATGCCGTCCGTCATAGGGGGCTGGGCGATGATGCACCTCTCCACAACCTACAGCCTGATGAAGGCTGTGAAGGCTGCAGGCTACTATGGGAGGATCCCTGTGGTGATAGCCACCCTCCCAGACATAGTCGCCCCAGCCCTGGCCAAGGTGGGTTTGGAGCCCACATGCGGGGGTGGAAACGCCCAGCTCAGGATCCCCCAGATAAAGAGGATCGTGAGCAGGGAATTGAATGTTCCCGTCACCGCCGTAGAGGTCTGGCAGGTCGGGGAGCATGCGGGCATAGGGACCCCGGAGGATCCTCTCCCCTGGTGGGTGAAGGTGGAGGTCAATGGCGAGGATGTAACCGAGGAGCTTGGAGGGGTGGAGGGTATGAGGAGGCGTCTAGGGAGGCCCTATTGGGATAGGGAGACCCTACCGGGTCCGCCGCCCCAGCAGGCGACAGCTGCAGCCTTCCTAGCAAACTTCATAGGTGTCCTATTCGACACGAAGAGGTTCGTAGGAACCGTACCAGGGGTTAAGGGGTTGATAGGGGGCTACCCGGTCAGGCTGGGCCGTAGGGTGGAGCTGGCCCTCCCCAGGGAGATAAGCCTATCAGAAGCCATGAGGATAAATGAGGAGGCTGCGAGGAAGGGAGATGCAATAGAAGAGATAAAGAGCGATGGAACCATAGTAATAACAGATGCAGCACACAAAATACTGAAAGAAGTATTCGACTTCGACCATAAAGAGTGGGGACTCGAGGAAAACGTTCAACTCGCACTAGACTTAAACAAAAGATTCAAGAAGTTCAAAGCAAGTCTATTATAAAATAAAAATTAAAAGTTTAATATCCAGCCCCTATAATCTTAATCAACAACGAGTTTAGGTTTTAGGGATTTTGCTATGATAGATATTTCTCTTACAATAGCAAAGAAAGAGAAGAAGAAACTTCTTCATCAAATTTCCCTCAATTCTAGTAGTTAAAGAAGGAGAAAAAATAAGTATATTCCCCCATGAAGATTGTGGATGTAATGGGGTTTTTTCTTACATGTGGGATCGTTAAATTTTTGGGCGTCTTATCGATGGAGATCGGGTTGCGCCATATCAAGGTCTTGAGCTTCGACATGGAGGGGACGCTAGTGGACCCATACTTCAGCCGCCTCATCTGGGAGGTCGACATCCCCAGGCTGTACGCGGAGCAGAGGGGCCTCGGCTTGGAAGAGGCAAGGGAACGGGTCTTCAAAGAGTATAGGGAGGTCGGGGAGGAGAGGGTCGAGTGGTATGATGTTAGTTATTGGTTCAAGAGGCTGGAGCTTGGGGGTGACTGGAGGGATCTTCTGGAGAGCAGGAGGGATGCATGTAGGCTCTATCCGGAGGTGAGGGGGGTGTTGGAGAGGCTTAGGGAAAGATACACCCTTATAGTCACCTCGAACACGATCAGGGAGTTCTTGGAGGTTCAGCTTCTAGACCTGAAGCCGCTTTTCACACGGGTCTTCTCCGCCCCCTCAGACTTCGGGGAGGTTAAGAAGTCCCCTGAGGTCTATATAAGGGTGTGCAGGGAGTTGGATGTTGAACCTGAGGAAATGGCCCATGTAGGCGACCACCCCAAGTTCGACTATGAGGTTCCGAGGATGGTGGGGATTAGGGCTTACCACCTAGATCGAGAATATAAATTAAGAGGCGAACATATAGTCCACAACCTAGAAGATTTTGAGAAGAAAATAAGAATGATCGAATCTATTTAATAATTAATCTGCTTTCAAGGTCTGTAAATCATGTGACGAAACTTGGAGAGCGAGTGATTGATCCATGGGATAATTGTCGTGGTTTTAGAGCTGCCTGAGAAGCTACTAGCAGAGCTTCGAGAGATCTCTAAGACAAGGATGTATCGTTGGAGGAGGTTGTGCTGGAGGCAATCATAGTATTTTAAGCTATCAGAACCAGAGTTAAAGGTCTAGTTCCACCTTAAGCTCTGCGAGAAGTATATTGGTGAGGCCGAGGTCTTCCTAGCTGAAGGGGATTATGTTCAAGCATCTGAGAAGGCCTGGGGCGCTACATCACAGATCGTAAAGGCCTTAGCGGCAAAGGAGGGTAAGGAGCTGAGAAGCCAGGCCGCCCTATGGGAGTATTTTGACGGCCTGGCAGAGGAGCTTGGGGACATGGAGCTGAGGCACCAGTGGGGGAGGGCCAATAACCTCCATCAGAACTTCTACGAGAACTGGATGCCGCCCAGAGAGGTTGAACTCTCGGTGAAAGATATCAAAAAACTTCTAGAGAAGCTAAAGGGTCTCATCTGAACACAGGTTCGAATGTGGTCGCGATAAACAAAAGATCCAAAAAATTTCCATCATCCACGCCCTTTCTCTTCGAGAAAATTGTTAATTAAAATTGCAACTTCCAGATATTTAATTGATGGGTTGATCACAAGGTTTTGAAGCCCTCATGGCAACTTCTCTAAAGCCTTTAGAAACTCTTCTATTAGTTCTAGGCTGTTCAAAACAAGTTCAGCCGTCGGTAGCCCATGGTAGAAGCCAGCGCTGTGTAGATACTCGCCCGCGCTCTCGCCGGTTAGGATGGCCCTCTCCCCGGTCTTTCTGAAGAGTTCAGAGGCTATGATCCCAAAGTCTCTATGGCTCGCAACAGGCCTGTCGGCGACTGACATAAGGGCTTGGGCGACGGCCCCCCAACCCTTCTCACACGCCTGCCTTAATGCTAATTCATCCTGGGTCTCGACATATAAGTCGAGTTGTCTTCGTGCCTCCTCAAGAAATTGCCAAGATAATCTCATATATTTTTCTCGATTTATCATGTCTTTCCTGTTAATTTTGGAATCCCCTGTCTTAAGGTTTATCAAGCATTAATAAAGTAAATTTTTTGTAAGAAAAGGAGCATAGAGGCCATCCCAATTCCGTTAGAGCGATCCACATCGAGTGGCGATGAAGGTTACATCAATAGTCAAAGGTCCTAGGAGCAACATCATCGGCATCGTCGCATATGCAATAGTCTGTGATTGGCTCTTAGGATTGAGAGAAGTTATAGTGAGGATCTGAGGCCTTTAGAGGATCTGTTTTAAAGTTCGCCGTGGGGTTCATGATGCCGAAGATGGCTATGTCCAAGCCTTTTCTTCAAGCGGTCTTCATTTAAAGGTATAAATTGAGTTGGGATGAGGTTGTGTGTTTTAGGGAAGTTTATAATCTAAATGGCTCTAATACCTTTTATTTGAGGGTTCGGTCTAGGCCTTGTCGGTTCTTATCAGGGAGCTGAAGGGTCGGCTGAGGGAGCTGGAGGAGAGGCACAGGAGCGTCCCATTGGCGGTTGTGGAGACGGAGCTGGAGAGGAGGCCGGTCTACCTGAGCATCTCGGGTGAGGGTTTCCAGGACCTGCCCAAGCTCTTCAGGGGGGCCTATCTCAGGGCCTATGTGGTCGAGGACGACTTCGTCATCTCGGGCCTCCCCAGGATAAGATTCGACTCATCAACCTTCTCGAGGATTGAGGAGGTGGCCTACACCCTCTTCGGGATTGATGGGATCCGGGATACGCCCAGGATACCCCACTACAAGCCAGACTCCACATCCTCCTACGGCCTGGAGCTCTTGAAGGATGGGAGGGTTATAGCCACCCTCATGGACTCCAAGTTCTACATCAGCAGGGATTATGAGAGGGCTGAGGAACTCGCCGACGCCCTGGTGCAGAGGGTCTACAGGGTGGAGGAGAAGCCCAGCTTCATAGCAATCCTCCTCTCCCGCCTCATCAGGCTCCTGAGGAGGAGGGGTCGGGGGCGGGGGTGAAAACCCGGCTTACCTGTGGAGGTTGGGTCCTGCCGCGGGCTTCTATCCTCAATATTCTGGCCATGTTTCTCCCCATGATGAGCTCCCTATCCTCCTCTGGGATCCTGAGGCATTCTATCTTAGCCCTCTCAGCCTCCGGCCTGAGGTATGGGAAGTCGGAGCCATAGACCACCCTCTCCGCCCCCAATGCCCTGACCGCTTCGAGGACCACCCGTGGGCTCTTGGCCCCAGAGGTCTCCAGGTAGAGGTTCTCCCATCTCCCCGCAACCCTTACCGCGCTCCATGAGCCTCCCCCCATATGCCCTATGAGGATGGGGACATCGGGGAAGGCCTCAGCAACCCTCTCGACCGCCTCAGGGGCTGAGAGGCGGCTCTCATAGGATGAGTGGATGTAGACCGGCGCCCCAAGCCCCTCCACAGCCTCGAAGATGGGGGCCAGGAGGTTCAGGTTGTCTATCCTGAACCCCTCACTCTCAGGCCTGAGCTTCACCCCCCTGAACCCGCCTCGGGTCAGAATCCTCACCATGTCCTCGATTCCTGGAGCTGACCTGGGGTTCACCCAGTAGAACCCCAATATACGCCCCCCATGCCTCACGACGGCCTCTTGGACATACTGGTTATGCCTCAGGCCCGAGGCTAGGGAGGTGGCCAGGCTCATATCTATCCCGAGCCTATCCATATAGGTTATAAGGTGCTCTGAAGAGATCATTGGATATCTCCCCCCCTCCTCGGCCTCCCTCCTGCCTAAATGCACATGGGCATCGATCCTGACAGAGGACACGGCCATGCGCCTCATACCCCATACCTATAAGAAACCCCTTATAACTGACGGGAACCAATAATAGGGGCCGGAAGCCGCCTCTGAACAGGGAAGATTCACTCCTTTTCCTTTATAGCTACCTCGAACATCATCAGGACTTCTTTTTAACATCATTATCTGTTTTAAAAGAAACTTACGGGGTCTTTTTAAACTTCCAGATGCCTATCAAATAAAAAATCGAATTGGAGGCTTACCCTTTATTCTAACCTCTTCTCTATGAGCTTGTATCCTAGAAGGTCAATTATCATCATAAAGCTCGATGTTTTCTCCTTTACCTTATGGACCCCCATGAACAGGCGCATGTCTCCATCCCTCTCAGGCTCGGCATCATCTCCATATGGGCCTCGCAGATCAACCCCTCATCCCACGCCACTCGGCAGATGCGGCAGAGCTTCATGAGGATCAGATCTGGGGGGCTCACCCCCTCGGCTATCTCTCTCGAGATATCGGAGATCAGCCCTTTAACCCTGCTTGAGCGTTCTATGGCTGCGTAGGCGGCACCCCCCCTAACCCTCTTCAGGTATTGGGTTATGGCGGCAGGGGTCAGGCCCATCTTCTCCGCCACCTCCGCCCTCCTCATCTTATAGGTCTTGATGAGCTCCTCAGATATGGCGACCCTAAGGGCTGGTAAGATGTATTGAACGGTCACTAAACATGGGGGCTTCAAGCCTTCTCCTACATGAATGGGGGTAAAGGCTTATATATGGTTAACCCCGTTAAAAAAAAATTAACGACGTTAAGACTTGGCTTGATAGGAGATGGATGAGGAAGATAGGATCTGGCCCCCGCTCTATAGAAGCGAGGACTGGTGGGCCGTCTGGATCGGATTTATAATCTTGGGCCTCGCTCTCACCCCCCTCATCGGTTGGGTCCCCCGACTCAGGGGATGGACAGTTAATCCCCTAGAGGCCATGGGCCCTTCGGAGGCCTCTGCGATGATCCCCCTCTTCCTCCTGCTGTTAACCTTGACAGGCCTAGCCGTCTTCGTGATGGGGGAGGATGGTAGGCGATTCCCCATGGGCTTCCCCATCCTCTTCTCCCTCTCCCTACTAGTCTTGATCATCTCGGGCCAGAGGAGCATCCGCTCATGGGGCCTGGAATCCCCTTTTTGGGCCCTCATCGTAGGCCTCCTTCTAAACAACCTCTTCAAGATCCCGGACTGGCTGAGAACGGCGGCTAGGGAGGAGCTTTTCATAAAGATAGGCCTCGTCCTCCTAGGCGCGGAGGTGCTTTTCAACGACCTCTTAGCGGCCGGCGCCCTAGGCCTCTTCGAGGTCACCGTCGGCCTCTCCATCATCTGGTACCTCTGCTACTACCTAGCAACTAGGCTTGGCCTAAGCAGGTCCTTCGCGAGCATCCTCGCCAGCGCCACCTCCATCTGCGGGGTCTCCGCCGCGATAGCGTCGGCGGGGGCCGTTAAGGGTGATCCCAAAGAGGTAAGCTACACGATCTCCCTAGTCCTGCTCTTCGCCATCCCCATGACGATAATCATGCCATCCATTGGTAAGGCCCTCGGGATACCCCCGGCCGTCGTGGGGGCGTGGATCGGTGGTACCATAGACACAACGCCCGCCGTCGTCGCCGCCGGCTCTATATACGGAGAGGTGGCGATGAAGGTCGCCTCCATAGTTAAGGTGTCTCAGAATATGATGATCGGCCTCGTCGCCTTCGCGCTAGCCCTATACTGGGCCCTCAGGGTTGAGAGGAGGCCTGAGGAGAGGCCTAGGCCTATTGAGATCTGGTTCAGATTCCCAAAGTTCATCGTGGGGTTCATGGCGGCCTCGCTGATCTTCTCCCTCATCCTTGTCCCCACGGTGGGCTATACACCGGTTAAAGGCGTCTTAAGCCTCACTAAGGAGGTTCGAGCCTGGCTCTTCACGATGGCCTTTATATCCATAGGCCTTAAGACGAGGTTCGGGGAGCTGGTGAGGGTGGGGGCTGGGAGGCCCCTCCTCGTCTTCCTAGCAGCCTCCCTCGCCGACATGGCCCTCTCCCTAGCCTCCGCCTACCTCTTCTTCGGTGGTATCCTCTTCCCACCCTTTGAGCTCATGGGAGGATGAACAGGCTTGAGATTTAGCGTCGAGGAGCTGAAGAAGAGCGGGTATATCCTCCAGAGGGACGCCGAGTACTTCACGGTGAGGCTGAGAATTCCCGGGGGGCATCTCACCTCCAGGCAGATGGCTAGCATTGGGGAGGTGGCGGAGAGGTATGGGAGAGGAGAGCTCCACCTGACAGCTAGGCAGGGGATTGAGATACCCTGGGTCAGATTCGAGGACCTTGGAGAGGTGACGAGGACCCTAGAGGAGATAGGGACGCCTCCAGGCTCATGTGGGCCGAGGGTTAGGAACATATCAGCCTGCCCCGGCCTACCTGTCTGCTCCCACGCCAACATCGATACCCAGGGGCTCGCAAGGAAGCTCGACGAACGCTTCTTCGACGTGGATCTCCCCACCAAGCTCAAATTAGCCATTACCGGGTGCCCCAACTCCTGCGCAAAGCCCCAGGTGAATGACATAGGAATCATGGGGGTGGTGAAGCCCCGGATCATACCTGAGGCATGTGACGGATGTGGGAAGTGCGTGGAGACATGCAAGGAGGGGGCCATCAAGCTGGTTGGAGGCATCGCCCAGATCGATTACAATAGATGCATCTACTGCGGGGAATGCGTCAGGGCATGCCCCGTTGGCGCGGATCAAGCCGAGAGGGTGGGCTACACCATCTTCGTGGGAGGGAATGTGGGCAGGCACCCCCGCCTCGCCTATAAACTAGTAGACTTCGCCACAGAGGAGATGATCTTTAGGATTGTAGAGAACTGCTTGATCTTCTTCGAGGAGGAGGGGGTGAGGGGGGAGAGACTCGGCCACCTCATCGAGAGGATCGGATTGGGAGAGGCCTTCAGGAGAATCCTATCCTAGGATCTAACCCGAGGCTCGGGGGCAGTCCATTGAACAGCAGGGATGTGGCCCTGATAACCCTCCTCGCCTCCCTCTGGATCGCGGCAGAGGTCAGCCTAGGCCCATGGATCGGGAGGCTCCGGGTTGGGCCATTCACCCTCCACGGAGTGATAAACCGGGTTGTGGGCTGGATGTCGATGCTGATCATAGCGGAGGTCACAGGCAGATTCGGGAGGGCCTCCATGATCTCCCTCATAGCAGCCATAGGAACCAGGATGATAAGGATATCCCCATTAGAGGGCTTCCTCGTCGGGGCGGGATACGCCCTAGGAGGCCTCACATTCGATATCCTCCTCTTCACGCCATCTGCCAGGAAGCTAGGGGAGAATAGAAGGAAAACGTATACCCTTTTAGCCTCAACCATCTCCGGAGCCCTGGCCATAGCACCCTATCTGGCGTTCCAACTCTGGATCTTAGGCCTCTACACCTTCATCGCCCTCTCCCCCACTTATACGATATCAGCAGTTAAGGGAATAATCTTCAGCATCATGGGAACATCCTTAGGTATTATGATCCTTCCCAGAATAAGATCTGCAATCCCCAGAAAGAATTATGAGGAAAGAGATTGATCAGAATTAGAGTGTAAAACAGTTTATACAAAGAACATCTACGATAAATAAATATTGAAGAGGCTCTATGGGGGAGGAGCATCTTAACCCAGCTTCTTCTCAATCGGGACGTACTCGATGTCGAATCCGAATCTCTTGGGGTTGTATATCCTGAGGCCTTTCTCCGTCCTCCAGTGCTCTGCTGCCTTCATGGCGAAGACGGCCACCTCCCTCCCAGGTGTCCACCACTCAGGCCTGAAGTTTGATAGTCCAAGCCCTGTCTTCTTGTCTATCACCGTGAATGGATCTGGACATGTAATGTATGGTTTATCATCTATCCAACTTATCTGGTTCTCATTTTTGTAGTATAATTTAAATGTTTTTCCTGAATACTCTCCAACACCCTCTATCCATGCATGTCCATAAATGAAAGCTGTTTTTTGCTCCGTTGTGAAGTAAGCTATTTTTCCCTCAAATATTTTGTATCCTTTTGTTACATCTATCAAAGCCTCCACTGGATCATCCCCTTTCTCCTTTGCTTCGAGAATGGCCTTACCCACCCTTATAGAGTAGCTCATCGTCCCATGGACCGTTCCCTTCTTTATATTTTCACCTGAGATGGAGATGGCTGGGGAGCATCCGCCCCCTGATATGACCGCTATATGTCTCGAGATATCCTCCCACCTCTGGTGGCTTAGGACCTTATAGCCAACGATAACATCCCCCCAAGAGGTCCCAATGGTATAGGGTGCAACCGGGGCATCGATCACATTCAGCTTCGTGAGAGATAACTCGGGAACCGCCCTATACCCAGCCAGATCAGCATCAACGAGGGGAACTCCCCTCCTAGCCGCGTCGTAGAGCTGGCCTGCGTCGAGGGGACCCACCTCAAAGGGGACATAGGCCACCGGTTCCCTCCCGATGATCTCGGCGAGCTTCTTCAGGTGCTCCTCCGTTCTAGGCTCGTCTGGAATCTGGGACCAGCTGTTGAGAGGGAAGATCCTGTCAATCTGTTTGAACCAGTTCTTCCAGGGGGAGTATCTCCTGCTGTAGAGTTCTGCGAACTCCCTCTCGATTCCCCCTCCACACCCAACATTGCAGAAGACCACTTCCTCGTCGGCTATCTCAACTGGATCTATTAGAGTTGGCTTGTATCCAGCCTCGAAGAAGGGATCAGCTACCGAACTGAATTCCTCATAGCTGGGGCAGGCACCCCCTCCACCTGTAGCGAGGGCCGCCGCCCCGTAAACTAACTGCCATACCTCCTCCTTCTTCAAAACCCTTTTGCCCATTAACCTCACCGCATCAAACCCCAATGCCGAGATTATTATAAAAATTTTATGTGATCTATTTTTTAATTTGCTTAAATTTTGATCGAAAAGCCGAATTAGTATATAAAAATTTAAAAGCAAGCCCTTTGTTGAAACTAGGGGGTAGATGTGAGAACAGCTTTGATTGCTCTCTTAATCTTTCTTCTTGTGTCGGCGATCTATGGGACTCTTAAGCCTCCGACAACAGAGGATCTTATACTTCTTATCTCTTCTGGAAGCCTCCTAGTTCTTTCCTGGCTTTATAAAGAGAGTAAAAAAGACGAAAAAAAGAATGATGGAGAAAGAAAAAAGAGATGAGGTTAGCTCTATTCAAACGGCTTGTATATCTTGTCTATCGGGATGTGGGGTATGTCGAAGCGGAAGTGGGAGGGTCCGAATAGCTTTAGGCCCATAGGGGTCTCCCATCTATCCTCTGCCTTCACCCCCACAACCGCCACCTTTCTTCCCGGTTCCCACTCAGCAGGCCAGAAGTTTGCTAGGCCCCAGCCCGTCTCGATGTCGATGACATTTATCCCATCCGGGCTTGTGACATATGGCTTGCCGTCGAGCCACGAGATGTGGTGCTCGTTCTTGTACCAGATCTTCATGTCGTGGCCCGCATATGGCCCCGTCCCCTTTATCTTTGCCACACCCCAGATGAAGGAGAACCGCCCCTCCTGCCAGTAGTCGAAGATCTCCCCCTCGAAGAGCTTGAAGCCTATTGGCCCGAGGGCTTTGAGCATCGCATCCACTGGGCTTTTTCCTTCCTTCAGGGCCGTCCTTATGGCCCTTCCAACCCTCATCGTCAGGGAT